>DATDAL010000001.1:0-4359 GCA_036525415.1 Terrimicrobiaceae bacterium
GAGCGAACGTGTGTGAGCTATCTTTGGCAAGACTTGCACGGCTCCAAAAGCCAACGTACGACCGGCGAGGCAATTTTGGAAACCAACGTCCTCATGTTTCTCCGAAGAAGCGCGAAACCTGATTCAGCGGGATAAGCATATTGTCCATTATACGCATCGCTCAGGTAGCTGCCCAGCAGCGTAAGAGCCAAACAGTGGCCGTGCAATTCGTCACTTGCACTTCGCAAAGCCACCTCATCTCCCTTAACGCCCAGCGCCCGGAGCAACTTTGCACCGGCATCGCTGGTGATGTGTTCTAAGTCCCGACGAGGGGCTGAGGTAGGCTCGTGATCCGAAATATCGGCGATCGGTATTCTCGTGGTGATTACGCAAAGCCCTTTATTGAGTGCCGCGAGATCTCGCAGAAGGGCCTGAAGGCCCGGTTCACGGAGCCGTCCTTCTTGGGAGCCGGGTGGGTATTGGAGCGGCTCCAAGCCATCCAGAACCAGTAGGGTTTGACGATTCGTCACCAGCTTCGCCAATCTTTCGCCCTTCTCCCATGCTGTTCCAGTCCGTGGATCTGGATCTCCGAACCAAGTTAAAGCAGCGTCCAGAAACTCATCTGCGGACGATGTGCCCCAACTACTACCCTGCCGATAGAATGACCAACCATAGACGAGTTGCGCAGAGCGATAGTATCGGGCAGCCATTCCCCGGAGCCAATGGTTAATCAGCGTGGACTTTCCGACACCAGCCCAGGCAACTATTGTAACAACATTTACATCCGGGTTTTCCCATGCCTCATTCAGGAAAGTGATATCTTCCTCTCGTCCAAAAATGTCGCTTTCGGTAACCGGCAATCTGGCTATTGAAATCCTCTCAGGGCCCGGTCTTGCTTGCGGCTTGCGAGGTACGGCGAAGGAAGCGCCATTCGACACCTCTCGTAAGCTCTGATGCGTGAGAGGACGGCCTGCCTGAATAGCCTCGGTTTATCGTCGGGATTGCCTTCAGGAGTTCGGCCGGGGTCTGAAAGCGGCGTTTGGGATCTTTCTCGAGAAGCACCTCAAGTAAAACAACTACTGGTTGTGGGACACTCTCGAGTTGTTCAAGCGGTACCGGCGCATGCTGATGCTGATACATCAGCTCGGCAGGGGAGCCCCTGAACAGCGCACCGCCTGTTACCATCTCCCAGAGCGTCACGCCTAGCGAGTAGAGGTCCGCACGGATGTCTACGCCGACTCCTGCGAATTGCTCGGGACTAGCGAACTCCGGCGTCCCGCAAAAGCCCCCAAGTATTGAAATCGCGGTCTGAGAACTTGGTTCGTTGATCGCCTTTGCCAGGCCCAGGTCGATGATTTTCGCGGTCACAGCGCCTCCGTCCTCCATGCTCACCATGATGTTGCTTGGTTTGATGTCCCGGTGAACGAGCTTCTGCTTGTGGACTGCAGCCAAACCAGCAGTGACCTGCGTCGTAATTTCCAGCGCCGTCTCTACTTCAAGGCAGCCTGAGCGCTTGATAAAATTCTCGAGCGTCTCTCCTTCCACAAACTCCATCGCATAAAAGTAACTCTCGCTGGTTCTGCCAAGGTGGAAGACTGAGGCGACGTTTGGGTGCCGAACGCTGGCCGCCGCGCGCGCCTCTCTCAAGAAACGAAGCCGCGTCGATTCGTCACCGACATATTTTTCACTGATGACCTTCAATGTCACGGGACAGTGCAGATCGGCGTCGAATGCCTTGTATGTGACGCCCATAGCGCCGCGACCCAACTCCACGGACGTACCATCGGCGTGCCTGATTAGTCGATACTGGTCGAATAGATCGATTCCTGTTATTGGCGCTTTCTCATCTTCCAATGCCGCCTCCAGCAGGCAGGCCAGGCAGTGGCTGCCTAAAGGCTCGTCACCCCGCAGCGGGGCACCGCATGTGCGGCAAATCCTTCCGGATCGGTGTTCGGGGATTACCCCGCATAGAGATACGATCTTCTGTTTCAATTACTTAGTGCAACACGAAGGCAGCGAAGTTCTTCCTCCACCTGGTCGGGCGTCGTCACAGTGCGCGCCACTTCGTCGCGCACCAGTGCGCGGTATCGGCCGCGCATCCTGTGGATTGCCGTCTTAACAGCTCCCACGCTCAAGCCCAGCGTGTCGGCGACTTGCTGGTAAGAAGTTTCCTCCTCACCGAGGAGAAACTGTTGGAGCGCGATGAAAAATCGGTCCTTGCCCTCCGATTGAAACTCGCGGCGAAGGCGAACAAGCGCTGCTTCGATGAGCGCGGCGACCCAGCGCGCCTCGAAGATCTTCTCGGCCGTCATACCTTCAGGCGCCGCGAGTTGGTAGCAGTTCTCCGCCGCGTCATCGTCGAGGTCAACGAACTGGCAGTCGCCGCCTCGCTTTCGGGCGCGGGCCCGCTCCTCCTCATGCGCTAGAAAATAGTCCAGCGCTCCGAGAAGGAAGCTGCGAAACCGCCCACGCTGCCTGTCGGCTCGGCCCAGCGTGCCTTTTTCGAGGAGGTGGACGAAGAAATCCTGCGTGAGATCCTGCGCGTCTTGCCGGTCATAGCCGCGTCTTCGGATAAAGGCGTAAATGGGGTAACAATAGGTGCGATAAAGCGCATCCAAAGCTGCCCTAGCCTTCGCAGGCTCTTCCGTGGAGGCGGTGGTCACCAACCCCCATTGAGTCGTCGCGAAATTAGGTCGTCCACCGCTCATCGAGACCAATGCCCTTTTGACCGGAGTTTTTAACCAAAAACACTTGCGCAATCAAACAAAATCGGGTGGCGCGTGCTGCCATCGTTCTTCACCTTGGCCGCGTATATGATACCAGCCACCTCTTCTGTCAGGAGTTCCCGATACCGTGGCGCCCCAAGGGGCCTTCGGTCTGATACTCCGAGGAATGCATTATCGTAATTCGTTGAAACTTTTCGCAGCCATTCCGTGAGAATAGAGTATGAGGTCGAGTGGGTTCGTTCATCTTCGCGACACATGCTCGCGCCGTGAGAATCAAACTGATGACGGAATGAAGACGTTAACCGAGATGCAGTGGTTCGCGATTCAGGCGCATCCGTGCGCCGAGGCGGCCGCCGAGTTCAACCTTCGCTCGCTTTCGATCGAGACGCTGCTTCCCGTCGTGCGTCGGCCGGTGCGCCATGCGACTCGTAGGCCGAGGTTGGTTGCCCGTGCGCTGTTTCCGGGTTATCTGTTCGCGCGCTTCTGCGCGGCAGATTCGCTTCGCGCTGTTACATATAGTCGCGGAGTAGTGCGTGTGGTCGGCGCAGGCGATCACCCGATTCCAGTAGAGGACGCGATCATTGCAGACATTCGCACGCGCATCGGTGCCGACGGCTGTGTAGAGTTGATCGAGCGCGGGCTCGGCGCTAACGATCGGGTGCGGATCACATCCGGTCCGCTCGCTGGTTGGTCAGGTGTCTTCGAGCGCGGGCTTAGTGATTCGCAACGCGTCGTGATTTTGATCGAGGCTCTCAAGCAAGGTCGCGTGGTCATCTCGCGCGACCTTCTCGAGCTGGCCCACGCTGCTTGAACGTTCGCAAGGACGTTTATAGCAAACGGTGCCGGGCACCGTGATGGCGGTAGCTTGTCCACTTTCCTTTTCATTCCCATTCAACTCGCATCACGGGCGTTAATGGCACCGGTGCCCGAAGGCGCGAATTCGCGGACATAAATGTATCTGCTGGCTTTTCTAAAAAAGCATCACGACGTCCATCTTTCGCCTCCTGGTCAAGGAGAATCAAGCAATTGAATAACCATATCTTATGAATCAAAAACCTTTTCGTTTTGTGCATCGCTTCTTCTTCGTGTCTCTACTTGGGACCGCAGGGCTACTAAATGAGCCGCTTTACCCTGCTGATGAATTGGAGCAGTTCAAGACGCAAAAAATCGCTCCGGATATCATAATACCAGAGAAACTTGGTCAGCAGTATTTCTCTCGGCATTCTGTAATCAGCGATGACTTCAGGATGTTGGAGAGCGCACAGGAAGAAGAAGCTCGTGAAAATGTCGAGGCACAGTTGAATGCGGCTAACGATCAGTTGAGGAGAGCTCAAAAGGTCTTTAGGGAGGCCGAAGAGCGCCTGCAGGCCGCGCCTGTGGAAGGCGCGCAGGAAGCTACGACAGCAAAGAATGATGCCAAGGCTGCACGCGACGAGGCTCAAAATAGAGTAAACGAAACCAAGGACGCCAAAAGCAAGATCGAACAGCTTAAGAGAATTCCTTTACAGCAACTCGGTCCTTCGGGGATTTCCGTGGGATTTTTGCCGGGCTTTAGAGGGAGATTGGATCGAGCCAGCGTGAAGGCGACGGCTTGTTCACAAACCGGTAGCTCTGTCTTGGCGCCAGCGCCCGAGCTGTTTCCCTACGGGGCTCC
>DATDAL010000002.1:0-21027 GCA_036525415.1 Terrimicrobiaceae bacterium
GAAGCCACCGCACCGACTCCGGTGGTGTTCATGCTCAGGCCACGTCTCGACGACGCTCATCTTGTCACTGTTGAGAAGCGATCATTTGAACCTGATCTTCCCTCGAACGAGTTTCAGGATTCTCACGGCAATCTCGCCTGCCGCTCGATGCTCAAGCCGGGCCGCAATGACATCCGCTACGATGCTTTGGTCGCTGTATCCTCGACAGCTGAAAATCAAGGGGCGCCAGGCGTACTCCCAGTCCCGGTTTACGAGCTTCCGGCAGAGCTGCTACGCTACACTCTTCCCAGCCGCTATTGTGATTCCGATAAACTGTTCGATTTCGCATGGAAGCACTTCGGAGAGATCGCCAACGGGCAGGAACGGGTGCAGGCCATCTGTGACTGGGTTCACAACAACATCGAATATCGCTACGGCTCAGGGCGGCCGGATCTCTCCGCATCAGAGGCAATTGAACAACGCTACGGGGTGTGCCGTGATTTCGCCCATGTTGTGGTGGCTCTTTGCCGGACGTTCAACCTGCCTGCCCGCTATGTGTCGGGTCACCTTCCAGACATTGGCTTTGTCGTCTCCAGTCACCCAGAGGACTTCCATGCCTATTGTGAGGTCTATTTAGGGGGACGGTGGTTTACGTTCGATGCTCGCTTTAATGCTCCACGTACCGGACGCATCAAACTCTCGCATGGCCTGGATGCTGTAGATGGAGCGTTTGCAACAATCTACGGAGAGGCTCGTCTGTCGTATTTCGAGGTGTGGACCTATCAGGTAAACCCAAAGGAGGTCGGGATCGGTGATCCTGTGGACTTGTCCAAACGGCTCGATGGGTCTTCAAATATCCGTCTCAGCTGATCCTGCCTAGCGACCGTATCCCAGCGGCCAACGCGATTCATGCAGACCGCGGCTGGATTTGGAAGAATGGACGCCGACGTGCCAGTGGGACCCCAAGCACACAAAAACGTGACATGCCACGTGGGTTCGCCGCTATAGCGTTCATAACGTTTCGCTTGCTCATCGGTCAGAAAGTCAACAGGCGTGCGGGAATCATCCGGAGATCAGCGCAACTTTGCTATCTCCCCGCGCGCTAGCGTACGTTTTGGTTCCAATGATGGTGGGACCCTTTCTCCCGGAACTTCTTCAGACTCTCGCTCAGAAGAAGTAGGGCCTTGGTAACGCCCTTGTATTTTTTGCCGGTTCTCTTGACCTGGCCCTCTCGCACGAGGTTCTGGAGCTTCTCGTAAATGCGCAGCCGCAAAATTTCCTCGCCGCCACTGGCGGCATTCCGAGCCCGGAGAGCCGCCTGAATGACGCTGAAAAGGGCTTTGAATTCGTAGGATTTCGAGCCCGAAAGGGCTGCTACCAGCTCCTCAGTGATATTGTCGGGGCCGCGGCGGGAGAAGGAGCTCAAATTTGAATACATTTAATAAACATATACGACAGATTTTAAAAGTCTCGTGCAGTATCCGGACAGGTACGTACGGCTAAGCGGCATCGAGGAAGGCGAAGCGCGAATTTCGCAGCGGCCGAAAGCCCCCTGCTTGAGCACGAATTACCCACGCCTGTCCCGCAGCAAGGGGGGTCCCGCATCAGGTTGAGGCGATTGGCCTCAATCGGGCGGAGTCGCGCTAGTAACGGAGCTTTCCAGACGTCTTTCGGGAGGACAAAGTCGGCAACGTAGACGCTTCACGACTACCGTAACCACCCCGCGAACACGCTCTTACGATCGTTGGATTGAAGCAGTATCAACTCGTTCCGTCTCGCTGATCCTCGTGGCACCCTGTTTCCTGGAATCAAGAGGAAGCGGCTGTATGTTGGTTCATGCCCACCCAAGGGTTGAGCGAAGACATCAATGTGAGGATTGCTGGACAAGTGACCTCGGAGGGTCTGGTGATCGGGTGGGCGTTTGTGCACTATAACCTTCTGGACGCTTTGTCCGCGCATCGAGCGATTGCGACTCATCAAATCGAGGAGGAACTCGACCTTATAGACCGTGCGGTGGAAACAGTGCTGCAGGATCTGAAGGTCTCCGCACAGCGCATCGAGGAGCACGCCGGGCCGAAGCTCGCGGCGATTTTCGGGGCGCATGAAGCGATACTGCAAGACCCCTCCTTGCGGCAGGAAATCCGCGACCAAATAAAGCGCGAACTAATAGGCGCGGCGCACGCGCTCGCCCGCGTGTTTCAGCGGTGGCAGGGGAAGTTCCGCGCGATGCCCCAAGAGCTGCACCGCGAACGGGCTGACGACCTCATGGACCTGGAAGGCCGTTTATTGCGGGAGATGGCGGGGGTAAAAACAACCGCGCTGGAGATGATGCCTTCAGGCCGCGTGCTAGTGGCCCGCCGGCTCCTGCCCTCGGAGACAGTGGCGCTGCCGCGGCGTGCGGTAACCGGGATTGTCCTGGAATTCGGCGGACCGGGCTCCCATGCGGCGTTGTTCGCGCGGGCGCTTGGCATACCGACAGTGGCCCAAATTCCAAATGCCACGAAGAGGATCGCAGACGGCCAGGAGTTAATCGTGGACGGTATCGCCGGGGAGGTGATCCTCAGCCCGGATCCGGCTACGCGGGCGCGGTTCGAGGAAAAGATCAGCAGTTTGCAGGGCAGGCAATTGCGAGCCAAACGGCTGGCCGGCCAGCCAGCCCGCACTGTTGATGGAACCGAAGTTGCCGTCATGGCCAACGTTGGCTGTCGCGAAGACGTCATCGCTGCGGCCGAGAATGGCGCGGACGGTGTGGGGCTCTACCGGATTGAGCAATTCTATCTCTCCCGCAACACCCCGCCATCGGCGGGGGAGCTGCTAGCAGAATTGAGGGTAGCGTTCGCGCCACTTGCGGGAAAGCCGATTACAGTGCGCCTGTTGGACTTGGGTGCTGACAAACCGGTGCCGTATTTAAACTTTCCGATCGAGGACGAGCCCTTTCTGGGCCGTCGCGGGGTGCGCCTGCTCCTGCGATACCCGGACCTGCTGGACACCCAGTTCAGAGCCCTGCTGGACTTTTCCTGCGACCATGATCTGCACATCCTCGTGCCCATGGTGACCCTGGCCGAGGAAATGGCGGAGGTTCGTAAGCGATTCCGCGCCTTTGCCGATGGCGCAGGGTTCGGCAAGCTTCCGCCGCTCGGAGCGATGATCGAGACTCCCGCCGCTGCTCTCACCATCGGCGACATCATCCAGCACGCCGATTTTCTCAGCATCGGAACGAATGATCTCACTCAGTTCACGATGGCTGCCGGCCGGGAGAACCCGCTGGTAAATGACTATTTCGTAGAAAGTCATCCGGCCATGTTGCGCCTCGTCCGGATAGTGGTGGAAGAAGCGGGTAAAACCCCAGTGGCCATTTGCGGCGAACTCGCTGCGCAGCTCGATAGCATTCCCACTCTACTTAAGCTCGGTGTGCGTAGTCTTAGTGTCGCACCCCCCCTCGTACCCGGCGCCAAGGAAGCGATCCGCCAAACCTCGGTGCGAGAAGGGCAAGCGACCGACGACCACAGTTGATTGTCGCTTGACGCATCGGATGCCGCTTCCGGCGAAAAGCCGGTCGGCGGATCGGCAGCATTGACACTGAGGGAGAGCATTTCAAACCGGGGGCTGGGAAGAGCCGAGGCGTTGTCCACCTTGATAGGCTGGCTCCATCATGGAATCTGAGCAGGAGTATCCGCATGTATATGAATCCGGTCCACAAGGCTGTCTTGTATGCTCGCATGTTGGCTCTTCAAGAGACGCTTATCAGTCGTGAGCCACGCGCGATAGCGCGTTGGCTCCACGACCTGGTTCGGGCGATTTATTAGGCCTTCCTTCTCGCAATAAATTGAACTACGGAGGCTAAACCGGTATGGAACTTGCCTTCAATAACGTCTCGCTCAATTTCCTGGGAAAGGATCGGTTCACAATTCGGAAACTCTTTTTCGAGATCCATGCGGGCCATGAGCATATCAAGATCTTTTGGACCGCCGGTATTCCGAGCGACTTGTGCTTTTGTGTAAGCCTCAAGAAGTATGATTCCGCCGGGTTTTAGGCAGCGCTCGACTAAGCGATGCAGTCTTTTTCGGATATCACTTGGGAGATGCGCAGAGATCGAAACGACTGAGCCATAAAAATTCTCCGGAGGTTCATAAGTCGCAAGGTCAGCGACTTCCGTTCGGATGACTAAACCTCTCGATGTTGCAAGCTTTTGTGCCTTAGCAAGGCCCACTTCTGATCCGTCTACACCAAGCACGTCCAATCCCAGCGACGCCAGAAAAACGGCGTTCCGTCCTTCGCCTTCAGCCAAGGAAAGCACTGGCCCGATAAGGATGTTTGCGTTTTGGGCGAGGAACGAGTTCGGTTCGGTTCCGTAGGCAAATTCGTCACTGGAATATCGTTGATTCCACATAACATGTATCTCTTTTCCGAACGTTGTGTAGATGGACTAAAGTTGAGCATATCAGGAATCGTAAAGAACGATATTGTGATGTCCACGGATAGATGAAATAAAGGCAGGTCCGGTCCAATGGTTGCAAGGATGGGGTTGATAAGTCGGCGCAGCAGTGGGCAAAACGTTGGCAATACAGCGCTAAGCGCCGGATCACGATTGACGAGCTTCGCGTTGTGATGGGCACGGTAGAGCTGACGCCAAAAGGAAAGATCAAAGAGACGCTCCTCGCACTCCATAAAGATTTCAAGAAACGCGCTCTCCCGAAAGGATCCGCGCAAATGCAGCTCGCCACTCGACTTCGTCGAATCCCACGAGATTCACTCCGTCACCGCTCACGAATGGGCGCTTGACCAAGTTCCCGTTGCTGGCAAGTAGCTCGAGAGCCTCGGTCTCGGAAATCTTGGACAGCCTTTCACTCAAGCCAAGAGCTTTGTAATCCGCGCCGGAGGTATTGAAGAGGCCTCGAATCTTCCCGCGTGCGTTGAGCATTGCCTCGAGCTCGGTCCGTGGCGGTGGCGTTTCGCGGATGGCGAACTCCTCAAACGTGATCTTTCGATCGCGGAGGAATTTCAGCGCCTTCCGGCAAGTGTTGCAGTTCGCGTACGTGTAAACCTTCAGCACGAACAGTCTTTTGCCACGCTCCGATATCTTGCTTCAAGTCGAGGACGTCGGCGGCTGCGAAGGAAATCGAAAAAAACGGTTTCTGGCGAATCGCCAGCGTGCGTTTCGGCCCGCCGTGGATTAGGGCCTCTTAGTTCTGTCCCTGAGTGCGGCGATGCGTGCGCGCTTCCGATCGTACTCAAGAGCATGAAAGATCCGAATCTCCTCGACGCGGCGAGACGCGGCGAGGCTCTCAAGGTAGCGGGTGTACGATTTTGCAAGCAGTGTCGTTTCCTCGTAGCGGGCGGAAATCGTCTTGTCTCGAAATGAGCATTGGTGTCGCGTCTCAAACATGTGGAACCGCAGCCACCGGCGGTCCGCGCGGGTGATTTTTCCGGGACGCCGAAAAAAAGCGACGAATAGCAGCAACACGAGATAGGTGTCCACTTGGGCCTGCAATTCGAGATTGCGCGCGTAGTCCTCGTCGCGGTTCGGCCCCTCGCCGCGCTGAAATTGGAGCGCGGCATGCAAAGCGTGGTTGATTTCTTCGACGAAGGCAATCAGGGCTTTGATGTTCGCATCGCTCAAACCGGACCGCGGATCATGCGTCTCCAGTTGCTCAATGAGCCACGTGGAATAATAGATGCCAACCCGCAAGCGTCCGTCGGCTGCACGCAAGAAGGTTCGCGCGAGCATGCTCAACTCCGCCGCCTGCGCCCCGGCAAGGGCGGAAAGCTGGCGGCATCGTCTGCGGTCGATGAGACACTCTTCGAGGTTGAGGCCGACGCTCGCATAGGTCCGTTCGAGCAGCCGCTGAATCTGGCTGAAAAGCGTGCTCATGAGGCAATGATCAGCGGGCTGGGACCGTCAAGATGGAGAAGGCGGCTCGCCAAATCGTTCAAAGCAAGGCGCACTTCGCGGAAGCCGCTTGCCAATTCCTCATAAATCGTTTGAAGCTTGAACCTTTTCGCCTCCCGATACTCCGACGCAGCCCGGTAATTCATCTGGCCCACGGCCTCGTAGAAGGAAAGATCCGGTGCTCCGCGCTGGCGCGTGCGCATTTCCACGTTGTCTGCAAAGATTCCACTGATGAACAGGGCGTAGTTCGCCGCATGCGAACGAAGCAAGAATGCCTCCCTCGTCCCCGCGTTGTCCATGGCGCGCATGATGTCCGACAAATACTGCATGCTCCGCTTACCCGTTTCCTCGGCGGGCTCCACTCGCGCGGTCCTCATGAATCCTTCGAGCACCGAAGCCACAAAATCCGCCGCCTCGCGACTCCGAACCTTGGTGTCACGAAGAACCTTCCGGCAAAGAACATAAAACAATAACTGCGGAGAGATTGGTAGTCGCTGCGGAGATTCTAGAATCGCTTTGGAAAGCATGTCATGATCGAGAATCGCGTCCCTCGTGTCTTCGTCGATTAATAGCTTTACCAACGAGACCTGGTCTGACTCGCTTTTCGACAAAACCCCAACGACGAACGTGAAGTCGTCCGCCGTCAACCGCATCCGACAATTCGCATGGATCATCGGGACTTCTTGTTAAGCATTAGACGTGCCAACATTTCGGGGAGCCCTCCAGCAGGTTAGCGAAATTTACCCTCTTTTGTCATCTTCTCAAGTCGTCTATTCTGATACGCATCACGTCGTACCTCTTGCGGATAAAATCTTTGCCGACAAAGACGCGCCCAATCACCGTTGGGCAATCTACGAGGGCGGAGCACGAGGCGTCGTTATTTGATCAGGGGAACCAAGGCATCGAACACACCTTGGGCACCGTCTTTCGCCGCACTGGGAATATCCTCAATGACACGGGCCCCTCGATCGATGGTTTCGTCTCGCATGGCGGTTGCGAGGCGCATTGAAAGGTCCTCCCGCAGATCCTGCAAGGAGCCGCTGATCTTGACATCGGTCCAGACATACCCGCTTTGAGCCGCAGTGAAGACCCGTTCCCGCGAACCGGGAAGCCACTGCAAAGTCTGAGGTGTCACGCCTACGCGAAGGGCTCCGGCGATCATTCCGCCGTTGGTGATCGTGCAATTTCCCTCCACGCGCAATAGGCCCTTCGACTCTGCGACGAGGTTTGTAATCTGAACGGTTCCCTTGAGCCATTCATAATTGCCGGATATTTCCTGCAGAGGCATTCGCCGGAATTGCGGAGCGCCGGTGAATGACGCGACGCGATCGAGCAGTTCCATGTTCTGCGCAAACCCGTCGGTCAGCCGGAAGCTTCCAGTCGCCCGTCCGGAGGCAAGTCCGCTTTCCGGCCACTCGATCGAGGCCTTACCCGCCCATATGCCTGTGATCCGCGACCGCCAGGCAGGACTAAGGAATGGCACCACATCGACTTGGCTCCATTCGACGCGGAGCTTCGAGTTGTTGGCGAACTCGCCCGATGCGGAGATTCTTCCACTGTCGCCAAGTCGGAATTGCGAGTCGGTTAGGAAAAATACATCGCCTTGGGCCCTCGAACGGAAATTTACGACGGTCAGCACCGGGAGTTTCGCGAGCGCAAGCACGCCGCCAGCGCCTTCAATCGCCCAGCCGGCACCATCCGGATGAACGCGCAACGCCGAGTTTTCGAGGGAGGCGATTTCGAGATTGTCGATACTCCGGAACCGGACTTGTGCTTTCGCAATGCTCACTTGTCCGACTTCAAAACGCGTCGGAAGCCATGACGCTATTCCCCGAGCGGGTGCCGAAGGAGGAGTGCCGAAGGCTCTTGGCTTACTCGATCCCGGACGGAATGTTCCGTCAACGCTCACCACCTCGATGTGATCCACTTTCCAGGCTCCGTCGAAAGCGGCCCGCCAGTTGATATCGGCGCGCACCTGATCGGCATGCAAACTTTCAACGGCCGACCCAGGCAAGCCCGTAGCTTGAATAGAATCGACAAATACTGACGAACCCGTCCACCTCAAAGGGCCGTAATCAACCTGGGAGCCAAAGGCCTCGCCCGTCTTGGCGGCAATCAACTTTCGGAACGCTTCGCTGCGCAAGAATCGGCCTATCCAAACCGTTGTTCCGACGGCGGCCAGCACGGCGAGAAAGATTCCTGCGGCGAGGACAATCCAAAGTATTCGACGGGGTTTCATAAAGTAAGACAACTTAGCTTGGAGAATAATCGGCGCCAATGGTTGAAATACGCCACCAAAGAAATACCCTTTCAAGGGAATGCATCCTCTGAATCGTCCATGAGTGCGACCGTGGCTTTCGCATCCACTCGCAAGCAATTGATTGCCGAACGCCGGAAGCGCTCGGGCGCCTGGCGCGTGATTCATTGGCTGGGATCCCTGCAGCTTGCCCTTATTCTCCTTGCAACGATTGCCATCGCCTGTGCCATCGCGACTTTCGCCGAGTCCAACTTCAATACCAAGATTGCACAGACTTATATTTACAAGGCTCCTTGGTTCCAAATTTGGCTCGCCGTTCTTTGCGTTAATCTTTTCGCGGTCACGCTTACACGGTGGCCGTGGAAAAGAAGACACGTCGGCTTTGTCGTGACCCACTATGGAATAATTACCCTTCTCTGCGGAGCGATGATTGGAATGCAAACCGGCTTTGAAGGCAATGTGACGCTCCGCAAGAATGCTCCGCCCGTCAACCGCGTCACGACGAATCGAAGCATCATTCAGCTTGAAAGTCCGGCGGATTCCGCTCTTTACCTGATGCAATTTGACGCGGAGGCCACCCCTCCGAGCGCGCGGCACCCTCGAACGTTTCCAGTCCCCGGTACGAACCTCGAGATCGTGGCCGATGAATTCAGTCCGAACCTTGTTCGCGAGCACAGATTCGCCGCCTCCCAGGCTCCTGGCGCGGCGCCAGCCGCGCTGCTGAGATTCTCCAGCGAAATGGCTGGCCAAAGCCTCGATGTGCCTCTGACCTTGATTGGAGGGGAGCCTGCGGAAAAGGATTTCTTCGGCCTCGCGCGCATCGTCTTTCGTCCCGCCCTGACGGAAGCGCATCCCACACCGGCTCCGGAGAGCCAGATGGTGTTCTCCAACTACGACGCCATCGTGCAAGCGCAGGGTGCACCGTCCGGCATTACTCTCCGCCTGAGCAAAGATGGATCGAAGGTCACCATCCTCTCCCCAGAAGGGGTTGGCGCGACCTATCTGCGCAGCGAGATCATGAATAAGCCTGTTGCGGAGGCCGGCTCGGTTGTCGTCGTTGAGAGGTACTGGCCGGATTTCGTAATGAAAGGTGGCAAGCCTGCAACTCAGTCGGACTCACCAAACAATCCAGCCGCTCTGATCCGCATTTCAAAACTCGAGACTGCCGAGAATGCCAAACCGTCTTTCGAATGCGCGCCAATACAGGACGGCATTGCCTATCACCTTCGACGGGGAGCGCACACAATCGCCACGGGAAAGGCGAAGCCCGGCGATTCTTTTGCTCTTGGCTGGGCGGACTGGCGGGCGGAACTCGTCCAGTTTTTCTCGAAGTCCGAGCTTATCAGTGAAATCAAGCCCGGCCCGCCACTTCCAAAAGGCGAGCAGGGAACCCCTGGCTTTCGAGTGCACCTACAAGGCGGCGACGGCAAACGTGGTCCGGACCGCTGGGTGGAATCCGGGGAAATTGCTGCTTTGACGGACGGAAAAGAGATCGTCCGGATCGGGTATGGTCTTGAGGCCAAATCTCTCCCCTTCTCGCTGCGTTTGGTAAACTTCGAGGTGCCGCGCGATGAAGGTACCGACGCGCCATCAGATTTCCGCGCTACGATTGAGTTTCTGGACTCGCAAACCCGCGCCACCAAGACAGGCATCGCCAGAATGAACCATCCCGCAAGCTTCCCTGGCACGCTCTGGGCCAATCTCACGGGGTTCAATTACAAATTCTCTCAGGCCGAGTGGAACCCAAGGGACCTCGATGAAACAACCCTTCAGGTCCTCTATGATCCCGGCTGGCTTCTGAAATGGATTGGGTCGCTCGGAATCTGTTTGGGCATCGCGATCATGTTCTACTGGACCCCCGGCGGTCGAAATTCCGGCGCGTCGCAGCGGCAGCCTCAGGATCCCTAACGCTCAGGTCCGCCATTTATTCCCTGCGGGTACCGCGTGGGCCGCGAGATTCTCCAGTCGAGTGCGCCCGCCCAGACCGATCACGAGGTCAGGCGAAAAATGAAAATCGAGTTTTTCACCTTGTCGCTGTTCAAGTTCAGGCGGAAACTGCGTGCAGCACCGTCAACAAGCCGGATACTCTTGAATGGCGCGTCTTTTCGTAGTCCCTAACTCAAAATGCAAGCGGTTCCCGAACACAAGGCGCAGGGCAATTTTCCGGAGCGTACGTCATTTTCGCTTTTTTTGTCGATGCTCTCCCAACCCTCATGAAAAAGCTCATTAACAATCCAGAAACCGTCGTCACCGAGGCCTTGCAAGGAATGGAGGCCGCATATCCGGACCTTCTCAAGGTTTGCTACAATCCCAACTTCGTCATGCGGGCTGATGCTCCGGTGAAAGACAAGGTTGCGATCATTTCAGGGGGAGGGAGCGGCCACGAACCGATGCATGGCGGGTTCGTCGGCAGAGGGATGCTCGACGCCGCTTGCCCGGGTGCTGTCTTTACCAGTCCCACGCCCGATCAAATGCACGCGGCCACGAAGGCCGTCTCTGGAGACAAAGGCGCCTTGCACATCGTAAAGAATTACACCGGCGACGTGATGAATTTCGACCTTGCCGCCGAAATGGTTCGAGCGGAGGGCATCCAAGTCGAGAGCGTCGTTATCGACGACGATGTCGCCGTGCAGGACAGCACCTGGACGGCTGGGCGGCGTGGGGTTGGAGCCACGGTGCTGGCAGAAAAACTTTGCGGTGCCGCGGCTGAGGACGGACGCCCGCTCGCGGCGGTTCGCGATCTTTGCAGGCGGGTCAACGCCCAGGCGCGTAGCATGGGCATGGCGCTCACATCCTGCACCGTGCCTCATGTCGGCAAGCCAACCTTTGACCTGCCGGAGGACCAGATGGAAGTCGGCGTCGGAATTCATGGCGAACCCGGACGCAAGCGTGCAAAACTGCTCCCCGCGGATGAGATCGTCGAACTTTTGATGGAGCCCGTCCTGGGTGATCTTCCCTTCAAGTCGGGCGATGACGTGCTCCTCTTTGTCAACGGCTTGGGCGGCACGCCGCTGATCGAACTCTTCATTGTCTATCGCAAGGCGGTGGAGATCGCAAAGCGCGCGGGCCTGAAGGTTGTTCGCAATCTCGTGGGTTCTTACATCACAAGTCTTGAAATGGCTGGAGCCTCGATCACCCTTCTCAAGCTGGACGACGAATTGAAGCAACTTTGGGACGCGCCAGTTTATACCCCGGCGCTGCGAAAGGGAGTCTGATGACGTCCATATCTTCTGCCAACATTGAAGCCTGGCTGCGGCGTTGCGCCGAAGTCTTTGACCAACACAAGGACGAACTCACGGAACTGGACGCCAAGATCGGCGATGCCGATCATGGCGTGAATATGGCGCGCGGATTCTCGGCAATACCTCCGAAATTGAGCCCTCTTGTGGATAGGTCCATCGGTTCGCTCTTCCGTACCAGCGCGATGACCCTCATCTCCCAGGTTGGCGGAGCCAGCGGCCCGCTCTATGGCACGTTTTTTCTTCAAGCGGCCCGGCCCGCCGATGGAAAAACCGAACTCACCCTGAAGGAGCTTTGCGAGTGCTTCGACACCGGTCTTTCCGGCATCGTAAAGCTCGGCAAAGCCGTCGTGGGAGACAAGACAATGGTCGATGCCCTTACGCCGGCTCTTGCCGCTTTGCATCCCAAGGACGGCGACTCGCTCGCGACGGCGCTGGAACGAGCGGCTTCGGTAGCGCACGAGGCGGCGGAAGCGACTATTCCCCTTGTCGCGAGAAAGGGACGCGCCAGCTACCTGGGTGAGCGCAGCGCCGGTCACAAGGACCCAGGCGCGGCCTCATCTGCATTGCTTCTCGGCGCACTCGCGGAGTCCGTCAAGGCCTCGTCCTGAGTTCCTTTTTGGGAAGTCAATGGTCGGTCTCGTTCTTGTCTCTCACAGTCGCGCCCTGGCGGTAGCGGTTCGCGAGCTTGTGCTTTCCATGAGCGGACCGAAGCTTCCCGTCGCGATTGCCGCGGGAACAGGCAGAGATCGTGCGGAACTTGGGACCGACGCGACCGAGATTCTCGAGAGCATCAACGCAGTGATGGGCGACGAAGGCGTCCTCGTCTTGCTGGATATCGGCAGCGCCATCTTGAGCGCCGAAACGGCCCTCGATTTCCTCGAAGATTCTCAGCGCGCAAAGGTGCGTTGCTGTGGAGCGCCGTTTGTCGAAGGCGCAGTTGCTGCCGGAGTGCTCGCGGCGCTTGGATCGACTCTCGAAGAAGTGAGCAAGGAAGCCGAAAAAGCCCTTCGGCACAAAGAGGAGCACCTCAATGCCACAAGGGGCGGTGGCGAGGACGCTCAATCCGCCGAGTCAAGGCCGGCGGAAGACTCTTTTCTCACGGCCAAAGTCGTCGTTCGCAACACGCATGGACTCCACGCGCGTCCCGCGGCCGAGTTTATCCGGGAGGTGGCCCGCCACAACTGCGATATCGAGGTGCGAAATCTCAGCGGCGGTCGGGGGCCGGCCTTGGCAAAGAGTATGAGCGGGCTCGCTTCGCTTGGGATTCTCCAGGGTCACGAGATCGAAATCGCCGCGCGGGGACCCGATGCAGAAACCGCCCTCAGAGCACTGCAAGACGCGGTCGCATCAGGCCTGGGCGAAAAAGTGACTCTCCCGGAGGCGTTGCCTTCTCAGGCTGTTTCACTGCCCTTGCCGTCAAGCCACGGGCCGATCGCGATCTCGGGTGGGATAGCCATCGGGCAACTTTTCTTTGCGACAGCCGCCAATGCCGAAGTTCCTATGGACAAGGTCAGTGACACCGAAAAAGAAAAGGAAAGGCTTTGGAAAGCCATCGAAGATGCCAAGGTCGAGCTGGCGAGAGACGAAGCCTCGCTGAGACAATCCCTGGGAAAGGAGGAAGCAGAAATTTTCCGCGCACAGGCGCTTATTCTTGATGACCCAGCACTCCTTGAAGCGGCTGAAAAGTCCATTCAGAACGAGCGTGAAAATGCCGCCATCGCATGGCAGCGGTCGTTTCAGGCTGTGGCGGATTCGTATGAAAGCCTGGAAGACGAATACCTGAGGCAGCGAGCGGCCGATGTCGAGGATATCGGGCATCGCGTTCTGGCGTCACTGGGCATTCGGCGCCGCGAAATCTCTCCACCGGAACAGCCCGGCATTCTCGTCACTGAGGACCTGACGCCTGCCGATGTCGCCCGTTTCTCTAAGGAATCTGTTCTCGGGGTCATCTGCCTGGAAGGAGGCAGGACTTCGCATGCCTCCATCCTCCTTCGTTCTCGAGGCGTGCCAGCGATAGCTCAAGCGCGATCTTTTTTTGAGCGAGCCGGTCTTGTTCAACCCTCGAAGTCGGTCATCGCAGCATTCGACGGCGAAAGCGCTGAGCTCTGGCTCAACCCTGCGCCTGACAAGCTGCGGGAGCTGCGCGAACGAAAGGAAATGCTGGAGAAGGAGGTCGAGAGGATGGCTCGCCTCAGCAACGAACGTGCGATCACAACAGACGGCCATACCGTTAGCGTCCTCGCGAACCTTGGTAATGCCGCCGAAGCCACCGAGGCTTTGAAACACGGCGCGGAAGGTGTCGGACTCTTTCGAACCGAGTTCCTATTCTTGAATCGACACGATGCCCCTGGCGAAGAGGAGCAGTACGAAGCCCTGCGCGCCTTGCGCGAGGTCATGGACCAGCGACCCGTAATCATCAGGACGCTCGACATCGGCGGGGACAAAGAGGTCCCGAGTCTTGGTTTGCCGCGGGAAGCCAATCCTTTCCTCGGCGTGCGGGCTATCCGGCTGTGTTTGAATCGCCGCGAGCTGTTTCGCACCCATTTGCGCGCGATCTTGCGGGCAGGTCATGGAGGCAATTTCCAGCTGATGTTTCCGATGATTTCCGACCCGCAGGAACTCCGGGATGCCTTGTCAGAATTGGAGCGTGTTCGTGCCACGCTTCGAGAGGAAAACAAGGCCCACGCCTGGCCAATACCCGTGGGCATTATGATCGAAGTTCCGTCCGCCGCTCTCCTCGTCGATCAACTTGGCCCATTGGTGGATTTCTTCAGCGTCGGAACCAACGACCTCACACAATACGTGCTCGCCGCCGATCGCGACAATCCCGAGCTGGCGCGCTTTCAGGACGCCCTCCATCCGGCTGTTCTGCGCCTGATCTCTCAACTCACAGTCACCGCTCACGAGCACGGAAAACATGTTGGCGTTTGCGGAGAAGCAGCTTCTGATCCCATAGCCGCCTGCTTGCTAGTCGGGCTCGGAGTGGACGAACTGAGCTTGGCGCCCCCGCTCATTCCGAAGGTCAAGGAAGCAATTCGTTCAACCAGCAAACGCGAATTGGAAGCTCTCGCCAGAAAAGCTCAGTCCCTTGGCGCCGCTTCGGAGGTGCGGGCCCTTCCCGGCGTCGGATAGGGGTTCCTCAGCCTCGCGAGCAACAGGACCCGTCCGGGTAGGCGCTGGGCCATTCCGCTTTCGCGCTTGCGAAAGAGATGGGCTTGTGTCCTATGGCTTAAGGTCGGGCTGACCAACGCCCGCTCCAAAACGACAGAAGACAATCATAATGAAAATTTATCTTCAGATCGCCGCTGTGCTCCTTGCTGTGCTCAACAGTATCTTGCTGATCCCAGCCGCCGCCGCCTACACGTTTCCGATCACATCGGCGGCGCTTGCGCTGGCAGTCGCAGTCCTGCTTCTTTCGTTTTTGAGCGGTGATCGCAAAGCTGCGGCTCGGGCAACCCCGCCGGTCGCTGCGCAGCCTCCGCCTCCGCCGGCGAGCCAGGCGGAAGCCGAGGTTGTGGCATTTGTGGGTCTCCTCCAGGAGAAAGGTCGCCTCGTGGATTTCCTTATGGAAGACGTCGCGTCGTACGATGACGCTCAGGTGGGAGCAGCAGCGAGAGTCGTCCACCAAGGATGCCGTGCGATTTTGAACGAGCATTTCAAAATCGCTCCCATCTCGGAAGCGGAGGAGGGCTCGCGTATAACATTGCCTTCAGGCTACGAAGCGGATGAATACCGTCTTATGGGAAAGATTAGCGGTGAGCCCCCGTTCACAGGGACCTTGCTCCACAAGGGATGGAAGACTGAGTCCGTAAAGCTTCCACGCATTATCAAAACGAGCGAAAAGCACCTGCCGAGCATCGCCCCGGCGCAAGTCGAACTGAAATGATCTTTACCGCGGGTTGCGGAGATTTTGGGCGGATAGAATTCTCCTTCTGACTTGATGAATTTGCTTCACCAACAACTCGGCGGGAAGGACACGGCGATCCAATTGATCAAACGATGAGTATACGATTTAGCCTTGGCATCGATCTGGGCACGAGCAATAGCGCCGTTGCAGCGGACGATTTCGAAAACGATCGGACTGCGATCGTGGAGATCACGCAAATTCTCGGTCCCAATCAGATTGGGGAAAAGGTAACCCTTCCGTCTGCGCTTTACATACCACATCCCGACGAGTTTCCGCCGGATGCTCTTCGGCTTCCTTGGCCGAACCACAATGGGTCCGTCGTCGTGGGTCACTTTGCCCGCGATCATGGCGCGTTGATTCCCGACCGCCTCGTCATTTCCGCAAAATCCTGGCTCTCGAACTTTCACATCGACCCAAAGAAGGCCGTCCTGCCGTGGAAGTCCGGCATCAAAGAGCCAAGACTTTCTGCTTTCGATTGCTCCCGGCTCTACCTCGAACACATCAAGGAAGGATTTCTTTACGCGGAACGCCTCCAGGGTCGGGCCTGGGATTTCGCTGAAGGCCAAATCGTTCTCACCGTTCCAGCATCCTTCGACGAGGTCGCTCGGAATCTGACAGCCGAGGCCGCCGAAGCCGCCGGGCTTGGCAAAGTCGTTCTGCTCGAAGAGCCGCAGGCCGCCTTCTACGCATGGACGGCCCAAGCCAGCAGCGCATGGCGAAGCCAGGTCAGCCCCGGAGACGTTGTTCTCGTTTGTGATGTGGGCGGCGGAACTGCTGACTTCAGCTTGATCGCAATCAGCGAAAGGGATGGCAACCTTGAAGTCGAGCGTATCAGCGTGGGCGAACACATCCTGCTAGGCGGCGACAACATGGACCTCGCCCTGGCCTACACGCTGCAAGCGCAACTTGAAGCTGCGGGGAAATCGATCGACTCATGGCAGTTCCTGGCGCTGGTCCACGCTGCCAGCCAGGCCAAAGTGGCCCTCTTCAATGACGATTCGCTCCCGCAAGCTCCTATCTCGGTTCCTTCTCGCGGGTCGAGCCTGATGGCTAAAACCGTTTCAATCACCCTGGACCGCGGCACTCTCGAACAGGTCGTTCTGGACGGGTTCTTCCCGATCAGCAAGGTAACGGATCTTCCAATTGAAACCCGAAGCTCAGGCTTGCAGGAATTTGGCCTGCCGTATGCGCCGGACCCAGTCGTCAGCAAGCATCTCGCAAGGTTTCTGACACGAAGCCTAATGAACGTAAAGGGCAGCGACGCCCTCAAGGGGCTCGTCGGATCCCGAAGCGAAGCCCCCGACTATCTCAGGCCCACCGCAGTGCTGTTCAATGGCGGCGTTTTCAATGCGGCTCCCATCCGAAAGCGTGTGCTGGATCTCCTGGCTTTTTGGAATGAAGGCAAGCCGGTTCGAGAACTCGAAGGATTTCAGCCTGATCTGGCAGTAGCCAAAGGCGCCGCGCTCTACGGACGCAATCGCGCAACCGGTAAAGGAATCCGCATCAAGGCGGGCACGGCCCGATCGTACTACATCGGATTGGAGACTTCGATGCTTGCCATCCCAGGCTTCAAACCTCCAATCAAGGCGCTTTGCATCGTTCCGCAGGGCATGGAGGAAGGAAGCGAATTGTTGATCGAGGGACAGGAATTCGGATTGATGACCGGCCAGCCTGCCGATTTCCGCTTCTTTGCCTCGGAAGTGCGAAGCGGAGACGCCCCGGGCCAGATGATTCCTAATGCGGAACGCGAACTCGAGGAGACCAGCCGCATCGAAGTCACGTTGCCTGCAGTAGAGGGATTCCCCGAGGGGCAGCCGATCCCAGTCCAGATCAACCCGGTGGTTACTGAGCTTGGGAACCTCGAACTCTGGATGAAGCACACCGGCTCAGACCGCCGCTGGAAGGTCGAATTCCAGGTGCGCATGGAATAACTGAAGATTTTTGACCGCGGATTGCGCGGATTCTGCGGATAAAATCTCGATATCCAACAGATGAGTTTGGTTCACGAAGAGCTTAGCAGAGCGATCATTGGAGCAGCGATGCAAGTGCTGAATACGCTCAAACCCGGACTTGAGGAGAAGATCTACGAGAACGCGCTCGTGCTGGAACTCAAGGCCGCCGGACACGTGATCGAACAGCAGAGGCAGTTCCCAGTAATCTATCGGGACGTCAATGTCGGAACGCTGATTCCCGACCTCATCGTGGACGGAAGCGTGATCGTCGATCCCAAAGTCGTCACAGCCTTTAATGAGACGCACGCCGCGCAGATGGCCGGTTATCTGGCAATCACGGGCTTGCATCTTGCGATGCTGATTAACTTCAAGAATGCCAAGCTCGAATGGAAGCGTATCGTAAAACAGGACCTAAAACACCCTTAACCGCGGATTGCGCGGATCTGACGGATACTCCAGAATTCCCATCCGCTTAATCCGCGCAATCCGCGGTCAAAATCCTTGAATGTCTCGCGCTAAGTTTAGCATCGGCATCGACCTTGGCACCACCAATTGTGCCATGGCATTCGTTCCACTTGATGGCGAGGCTTCGCAGAGCGAAATGTTTCCCGTTCCGCAGTGGGAAACGCTGACGGCTCTTTCTGAGTCGCTCACTCTACCGTCGTTTCTCTACCTGCCTTCCGAGAGCGAGGCGGCGCAGATGCTCGGTAAGGAATTCAGCGGCCGCGAATGGATTTCCGGCCGATTCGCGAGGAAGAAGGCTTCGGAGTCGCCCGGTCGCGTCGCCCACTCCGCCAAGTCGTGGCTCTGCCATCACGCGGTTGACCGCGATGCACCGTTTCTGCCGTGGCGATCGGACGAAATCCCCACCGAACAGAGGATCTCGCCCATCCAGGCATCTGCCCTCCTACTTGATTACCTGCGCGGAGCTTGGGACGAGCGATTCGGTCCTGACAATGCGCCCTTTTCCCGTCAGGAAATCACCATTACCGTTCCGGCATCCTTCGACGCTGTGGCTCAGCGGCTTACGCTCGACGCTGCCCGTCAGGCAGGATTTCCTGAAAGCGTTCGCCTCCTGGAGGAACCTCAGGCCGCCTTCTACCGCTGGCTCGAACAGCACGCCTCGCCGGATTCACTCAAGCTCCCAGAAAAGGGCGCTAGTCACGTAATCGTCATCGATATCGGCGGAGGAACTTCAGATTTCAGCCTCTTCGAAATCAACCACAAGTCCGGATCGTCCCTTCCTCATATCAAACGTGTGGCCGTCAGCGATCATCTGCTGCTCGGAGGTGACAACATCGATCTCGCTATCGCACACCACATCGAGCCTCGCCTCACCACTGAAGAGCTTTCTCCCGCTCAGTGGAGCTTTCTGGTCGCACAATGCCGGGATCTGAAGGAGCGCTGCCTTGCAAGCGGGGCCGGAGAGGACTTCGCAGTATCGGTCCCTTCGCAAGGATCACGTTTGCTGGGCAGGACGCTTACTGCGCGCATCTCCCGCGCAGAAGTCGAGTCGATCGCGCTGGATGGCTTTTTTCCTGAATGTAACGCGGATGACCGCCCCGCTCGAACGCAAGCCGGACTGAGGGAATGGGCGCTCCCGTATGCCGCCGACAGCGCCGTTACCCGCTACCTCGCAGACTTTCTTTGCGACCGCCCTCGCGTTGACGCCATTCTCTTTAACGGCGGCTCGCTCCATCCCGAGGCCCTGCGCCTTCGGCTCCAACAACAGATTGCCAAATGGCAAGGCGGCGATCAGCCCGAGGTTCTCGAGAATCGCGAGCCCGATCTCGCGGTGGCGAGGGGAGCCGCACGCTTCGGGAGCCTTTTGCACCGGCGCGTTGAACGCATCGAAGCCAGGGCAGCCCGAGCCATTTATCTCGAAGTCCATCGACGAGAGGCGAGGGAGGCAGCCCTCGTCTGCATCCTTCCCCGCGACTCCGCACCCGAAGAGGAGTTTAAAATTTCCCAGTCGGGCCTCGAGCTCCGCCTGAACAATCCCGTCCGCTTTCAACCGTATTATTCGACTCGGCACGACACGGACAAGGCGGGGTCGCTTGTGCCATTGAACGACACCGATTTCCATCGGCTTCCCGCTCTCCAGACCGTCGCAAAGCTTGCAACTGGGCGGCCTCACGCTGGAGGCGACCGCCTGCCGGTTACCCTCTCGGCTAGGATGAACGAACTCGGTTTGCTTCAGGTTGCCTGCGTCAGCGCTGATCCCCGCGTCAAGCAGTCCTGGCCGCTGCAATTCAACCTCCGCCCGCACGAATCGGACAAAGAAGCTCACTTTGGCAAAGCCGCCCCTCGCCTCGATCCCGGTGTTGAGGACGAGCAACTGGAGGCCGCCCGCAAACGGATTAGCTCCCTGTTTTCCCGTCCCCTCGATAGGCGTGACAAACTTAGCGCGACCAACCTTCTCAAAAGTCTCGAAAAAGTTCTGGGAACACCAAAGGCAAACTGGAACTGGATACTCATTCGAGAACTCTGGACGACTCTTAGCGAGCATATCGGATCTCGCAAGGAGTCGATCGAACACGAGGAAACCTGGCTCATCCTCGCCGGTTTTTTTCTCCGCCCCGGCTTCGGCGCAGAGGGCGACGAGGCCCGCATCGATCGGTTGTGGCAAATTCAAACCGACGGCCTCGCTTACCCCGGCAAGCGCATCCAATTGCAGCAATACATCCTCTGGAGGCGCGTCGCAGGGGGGCTGGACCGCGCGCGCCAGGAAGCGATCTTTGCGCCAGAACTACCGAAGCTTGCCGCTCAGAAGGCCCCGGCTCCCGAGCTCATCCGGCTCGCCGGATCGCTCGAACGGATCAGCCAAAACATCAAAATCGATCTCATCAGCCGCTTTCTCGAGAGCGCTCGAAATCTTGCCGAAAACAAGCAGTATTGTGCCCCGTATCTCGTATCGCTTGGTCTCCTCCTCAATCGCGCCCCGCTTTACGCGGGAACGGAGAATGTGGTGCCACCGGACCACGTCGAACGCGCCTACGCGGCGCTGTCCGACCTCGATTGGGCAGGGGACGAATTGGCGGAAATTCAAACGCTCTTTCTTCGCGCCGCGCGTGTCGTCGATAATCCGAATCTCGATCTGACAAGATCTCTCCGTGAAAGGATCGCCTCGCAACTTGAAGCGTCTGGTGTCGCTCCCTTGAAGACCGAAAGAATAAGAAAATTCGTGCCGGTCGAACGTGCCGACCGCGCCGGCCTCTTCGGGGAGGCTCTCCCACCGGGCCTGGTGCTCGGTGCGGAGTGAGCGAGACGCCAAGGGTTTACCAAACATCCTATTGGACCACTCGAACTCGAAAAGTAATCGCTGGTCACAGAAAGTTTTTTAAAGCGCCTGTCCAAGGATACTCGGAGAGAGCGCTGCCATCACGGTCCAGCGGCAAGGCCGAAGTTTTGAACCGCGTCCTTAGCGCTGGCGGTCCAACACTGCGCGAGGCTGCACGCACCGTGGCAAAGCGCCATCCATTCGATCGCCACAACCACACGAAAGACCGAAAGAGTTTGTTTTGGGCATCAATAACCGCGCGATCCTTCAAGAAACGGCCACGGGTCGGCCGCGGAACCGGCAATCCGCGATGGGTTTTCGCTGTTGTCCTTGGGGCCTGTCTCCGGACGGCAGGTATCTGCCACGCCCAAATTCAAGTATATGCTTATCCCGCTGAATCAGGTTTCGCGCTTCTTCGGAGAAACATGAGGACGTTGGTTTCCAAAATTGCCTCGCCGGTCGTACGTTGGCTTTTGGAGCCGTGCAAGTCTTGCCAAAGATAGCTCACACACGTTCGCTC
>DATDAL010000003.1:0-6947 GCA_036525415.1 Terrimicrobiaceae bacterium
TCGTGTACAATCGCAAGCGGCGTCCGCAACGAGAGTTGAATGTGGATGACGTCCATATGTTCTTCGGTGTGTCCTTATCGCTTCATGGGTTCGGATCGGTATGCCCCGCTTGAGGCGGATCCCCAACGCCTAGTCAGCGACCAAGCTCAAAGTCGTCGATGCGGTTGTCGTTTACGCTCCTGGTTCCTAGGTTCAGTCGCTCAATGGGCGAGTAAGTTGACTTCGATGCCCTGGGAATTCTCACGACTGATCGCTCGAGCGAATTCACGCCCCACAAGGGCAAACCGGTGCTTAAGACTTACAGCTTGCACCGGCTTAGAGGCGTCGCGCAAACAGTGAACATCGGAGATCCGTCCGCTAAACGCGCTCGTACCTCGATGTCATCTTCGAACGATATACACCTAATGAAAAGCTTGCGGTAGGGAGAGAGGCCGCTTTAAGATTAAACTGAAGGGTTGATTGCAAGCTCCGCTAAAGGCGCGAGAGAGGCTATGCAGAACATCTTCATCTCCTATCGCCGTGATGACGCGTCAGATGCCACGGGCAGGATCGCTGACGTCCTAAGGTCAAAGTTTGGCGAGAATCTTGTGTTTAAGGATGTCGATTCGATTCCATTAGGGTCTGATTTCAGACGCGTGATTTCAGACGCTGTTGGCCGCTGCGATGTGTTGCTTGCAATCATCGGCGACGATTGGCTTCACGCGACGGACGAAGCTGGTACTCGACGGATCGACGATCCTAATGACTTTGTCCATATAGAGATCCGGGCAGCACTCGATCGCGACGTCCCTGTTATCCCAGTGCTCGTCGAGGGGGTGAAGATGGCGCGGGATCGGGACCTGCCCGAGTCATTGCGGGCGCTGGCCTTTCGCAACGCAATTTCGGTCCGTTCCGACCCCGATTTTCACAATGACATGGAGCGCCTCTGCCGCGCGTTGACTAGCGAACTGCGAAAATCCTCCAGGCTCCCACAATGGCCCATCCGGGTCACTGTCGCTGTGGTCGCCAGTATGATGTTCTTGCTGGCTCTGGGCGTCGCTGCGTACTACTTTCTAACCTCAGCCAAGCGACTCGAACCTGTCGCCCCAACCCGTCCGGACGCGGTACGGCAAGTTGAAGAAAAGAAGGCCTTGGTAGCCGCGGTGAGTGCGAACTCGACCGAAGCAACCGTCGCGACGAGTGCTCCCGAGTGGCTCCCGCTCTATCCCGGCGCCCAACCCCAAGGGCTCTCCATCGCTATCGACCCGCAGACCGGCAAGCGGGTTGGCAGCTACTTTTTCAGGACCTCTGACGAGATCAAGCAGGTGCACGATTTCTACGAGGACAAGATGACACGAGCGATGTGGGAGGTGAGCCGGGCGCCAACGGAGGTCTGGGGAAGTTCGATGGCCGAAGGCCGCGAGTTCCAGGTGACCCCGCAGCAGCGCGACGACGGTACCAGAGTACGGGTGACGTTTGAAGAAAAGAAGGCCGGGGCAGCCGCGGCGGGTGCGAACTCGACCGAAGCGACCGTGGCGACGAGTGCTCCGGACTGGCTCCCGCTCTATCCCGACGCCAAACCCCAAGGGCTCTCCATCGCTATCGACCCGCGGACCGGCAAGCGGGTTGGCAGCTACTTTTTCCGGACCTCTGACGAGATCAAGCAGGTGCACGATTTCTACGAGGACAAGATGACCCGAGCGACGTGGGAGGTCAGCCGGGCGCCGACGCAGGTCTGGGGAAGTTCGATGACCGAAGGCCGCGAGTTCGAGGTAACCCCGCAGCAGCGCGGCGACGGTACCCGAGTACGGGTGACGTTTGAAGAAAAGAACCAGAAGTAGCGGGGTCGTTCAGCAGGTCCCGAGAGAGAGCACGTGGACTCGTGGACGATGTCCAGGTCGAGCTTTTCATATGACAAAAACTGGCCTTCCACGACATGGTCTCGTTGCCCTAACGAAATAGGTCGATTGCTGGAGAAATAACTCGATGGAAGGTACGTAAGCGCAGAAGGGCATCTCATGCATGCTTCGGATTGACTAGCCAGTCCTCAAGCGGTTGCTTTTTAGGGCTGGGCAGCTCAGACGGTCATCGCCGAGCATGTCCCGGTCTGCGGACTCGGGAGTTGTCCATTGAACGATAGTAGGAACAAAAGGATCTGATTTAGCGAGATGTGGAGGTTAATGTCTTCTCTGTTGATGCCACGAGGCACCACGGAGCGATGATAATACTAAACGCGACAGAGAAATCGTCGGCGACGTATTGGGGAGGTTGGCAACGAGAAAGGGGTGCAGATGCGAATAAACTGTGTCCTTAGTCCTTTCGATAAGCGAGTCGTGCGGCAGGGCAAGAACTTACCGGGTTCGGCCCTTGCAACGGGCTCCTTGAACGAACGCCGCTTTCGGGCTGTCCAGCCCTTCTTATTCTCGCTTATCAGCCTCAGAGTCTCACTAGTCACTATCCAATGGACCTGCCTGCGCTCTGTGAGTATCAAATAGCGTGAACGCACGTCATCAGGTCCCCGGGGGTAGTGCCGCAACTCATCACCCGAAAAGCGATTCCGCATCAGGTAGCTAGCTAGGATCGGGTTTAAAGGAGGAAAATTCAAATGTCACAACAACAAACAGCAGTAACAACTCCGAATCAACTCGCAGACGCGAATCTGTTCAACATTACCGGCCCCATCGTTATTAATTACTCGGCAAGCAGCATTGCGGGAGTACCAACATTTTCCTACAAAGACGCAGAACGCGATCTCCAATTCAGCGGCGATGAAGTCGCCCGTATGGACACCCCGCTGGGCGAGCTCGTAACGGTCACCTTGGAGAACGTTGTCGACGCCGTCGTCCGCACCTTTACGCTCCTTGTGCCTAAGATCAGGCTTTCAATGGGCGACCAGGTTGACTTCGACACCTTGGGTATCTTGACGAGCGATCGCTCGGGCGCATTTGTGCCTCCGCCAGGGCCAACCGGTGTGCTTCAGACGTATAGTTTGCACCAGCTTACAGGAGTCGCCCAAGCGGTGAACTTCTGACGTCCCAATCCGCTAGCGGACAGGTCTTATCTAACGATTGGGATTTAAGAGAATACTGGAAGCATTAAATGCTTGGTTCGGCATAAAGGCATTTCCGCGATTGGCGCTCGGCCATGGATGGCGCCGGATTCTCCTGCATGTTCGGTGGGTTAGGTGAGGGATTCGACCTTGATATTTCTGTGGGGTCGTCCACGCATACGTGAAGTTGGACGCGACCAACTGATCTGGCCGCGATTCAAGCGGGTACTCTTTAGAGCCGGTGGCGCTCAGGCGGTCGTCGCCCATGGTGCCCCGGGGATCCGCAAGCAGTCCGCCGAAGGTAGTTAAGTTAGCCCGATAGGAGTCACTTCGACGCCTGGATTAGGGTGCATCGGTGTCATCCCTCTATGAGTCCAGCCCAAGAGCGAGTGGCAACGGTAGCCCGAGCGATGTCGCTTCCAACGCTACGGTCGGCAAAGCCCTGAGCGATAAAGGAAGCGGGAGTTGCTAGAGTATGGGTAGTGCTCTTCACCGCGCCAACCTCCAGCCATGCTGTGTGGTTGACACCGGCGCAGGATGTGCGTGAGGGGCTTGCGTTCGATTCTGAAAGGCATCGCCACATCGGTAGTGAAACTTTCTTGGTCAGGCGCTCAGGGCCTTCACGACCAATCCGAGAAGTTCGCCCGGGACGATAGCCTCGCCGAATGCGCCCGCGTTTTGGGCTTGTTCGGCACGCGCCGCGCGGTATTCGGGTAAGAAGCAGGCGTGGTAGTAAACAACGGGCATGGTCTGATTCGCACGTCGCAAACGCCGCAGCAACTCGAGCCCGGCTTGGGGGAGCTCTCCGGAGCGGTCCCAGTCGGAGATCACTAGGTCAAAACCCTCGGTGTCGACAGCCATCCTGTCCATTGCCTCGTCGGTCGACCGCGCGATGAGAATCTCGATTTGTAGCTTGCTGAGGGCCGCGATCTCAAAGTGGTTGCCTTCCGGTCGATCGTCTACCCAAAGCACGCGCTTCTGATTGTAAGTGTCGATTAGAGTTTGTGCCTGGCATTTGATCAGCGCTGCGTCTATTTGGCCGCCCCCTTTGGCGATATTGGCTTGCTCAATCTGTCCTGCCACCGCATCGACTACACGCCGGAGCAGCGGATCATCCTCTTGGGCTACAATATCCTCAAACGGCTCGAAGGCTTGTCGCGAGGACATACGAGGCGCGAACAAAGCCTTATTGCGATGTGACTGAATATCCTTAACCATGGCGCGGATTCCTTTCGCCACGTTGGTCCATGCTTCGTCGCGAATCGGCCACGAAGTCACGGGGCGCAGATCGGTCGGTAGCCCTTGCAGTTTCATGAACGGCGCATCGTCGGGTTGGAGGTCCACCGCGCGAACGAGAATCGGCACCACGCGCGCCTCGCCAGTGTCATGCCGCTGCATCGCAATGTTCAACTCCTTGCTCCATATGTAGTCGGACGCCACGAAGTCTTTACTAACCAGCAGCAGGACCAGTTCGGCATTCCGTAAATGCTCGTCGATTTCTTTGCCCCACGTTTCGCCGGCCTCGATCTTCCTATCATGCCAAGATTGCAACATGCCGCGGCGTTGAAGGATCTTCAGATGGCCGTCGAGTTCTTCGCGCAGGTCTTCGTCCTTGCGCGAATAGCTGTAGAACAGCATCACGGGTGTAGTCATATACGCGCGTATTGTACTTGCTGCGTCCAAGGCAGTCGCTCACAAAGATCCAGCCCTTAAGCGACCCTGACAAGCCATGTCCAACACGGATTTGACTCAAAGTCCCAATCCCTTGATCTTGGTGCGCACGCGGCAGAGCTGGCGCTGATGAGGAGTGTCGAGCCGCCTTCCCCCAAGCGCTGTTTGCTTCGGCCACGCCGGTGGCGCACGTGTACAGTTTCCGGCGAGATGATTAGAATTCCGCGGGGGCTTATCGCTCAGAAGTTCCCACGCTCTCCTTCGCCGGGTCGGCCGCATTTTCCGGAACGCCGTACGGAGGTGGTTCCAAGTGTGCTCGAGGCTCTGCGCACCATGATGGCCGCGTTCGCGTCGTTGCGTGGGGGTTACGATCAATTCGCGCGCGGAACATGCCGGTTCGAGACGAAGCGTTTCCCGCGAGATACGCGGCTTGGATGAGAAATGCTACGACAGTACCGAAATCGCTGGTGAGAGCCAAATTTGCAAGGCACTCAGTCCGGCATGCCGCCGGCTTATTGTGCAGAAATTTTTGCGAAGGAGAAAATTGACGCTCGGCGATATAAGATCCTCTATTCCCGCAAGAGCTATGCATCGGGTGCCGCCGGAAATCGATCAGAGTGGTTGCCTCCATGTTTCTGGCGAGTCCAACGTGGGTGACGAGTAGATGGGGCTTTCATGTCTTCACCCTACATACGCATCAAGCTTGATCGCGTCGGCCCACAATGTGCCAGACGGCGTTCGGCGTCCGTTCAAGAAGCCGTAGGACGGACCGCTATTGTGGACTTGCCAGAAGTCTTGAATATCTACGGAATATTGTGAGTCGGTGATTCTACCAGCGGGAAAGTATAAGCCTATCGCGGTTGCGCGCCAAATCCGAAAACAATGACCCCTTTGTTTACACTCAGCCGCGCACATCAGCGACTCAAAGACAAAACTTTTTGGTCCCTCAGGCGCCGTGACGAATTCGCCAACGAGGTATTGCAGGTCGTATAGCCCCACCGCAATGCAGCTCCGTAGTGCGTGGCCGACGACCTTATAAACCTTGTACTCGTCGGAGTCGGCAGTTGCCAGTTCTGGACTGAATTCCTTCAGGCTGATTCTCCCGCATTCCGCTTTCTTAGTTTGCCACATTTGCCGCTAAAAGAATAAGCGGGAACCATGAGGATGCATTCCCGAGCATGCTTGCTCGCGCAATAGGGAGCGAGACCGATAACCGAGAACAGCCCGCAGCCGAACTTGTAAAGCCACCCTACCTGGCCGTTTCTCCTCGACCCACTCCTGCGAGCATTGAGAGCGAGTCGCGGTAGAGCGCCCTACACTTAGCCGATTCTATGGCAATGTGAACCCTCACGGATCGCCTTTGGAGTGGTTCCCCGGAGTTTCATGAAAATGCGGTCAAAGTAGGACGGGGAGCTAAATCCGCAGGTCCAGGCGATGGCAGCGATCTTGAGATCGCTGGTTTCGAGCAGATCAACAGCTTGTTCCAGGCGGCACTCCTCGATGTAGCGGTTGAGACGCATGCCGCTGTGTTGATGAAAGGCGCGGGAAAGGTGATCGGGCGAGCATCCAAGCTGACGGGCGAGCCAGATGACGGAAAGTTCGGGATTGGCCAGCTCGGAAAGGATCCTTTGCCGGCACCGGCGAATCAAAGCCGGCTCTTCCGGGCGGGACTCCCGCGCGGGCTCCAAACGCTGGATCACTAGAGCGAGGTAAGTCATGAGCAGGCCGCGAATCTGGGGGTGGCGGGAATCGCGGAGTTCCTCATGTGCTGTAGCGATATCGTCCAGAAGACGGGCGAGCCGGATATGGTCCTTAGCTTGAAACCGATCCGGCGGACTCGCAATCGTCTCCTGCTGCGAGGAGGCTGCGATATGAAACGAGAAACCATCTCGGAAGAACATCCCGATCATCGTCCGGAACGGTTTGGCACCGTCCCGCGCGTGCGTTTGATGGGGAATGCCTCTTGGCACAATGACTACTTCACACGGTTCCAGGGTAAATCTCTCGAACGGTAACGCGAGATCGGTCTGTCCCCCGATCTGAAAGCATATCTCCGGTGCCGCGCAAATCGGGAGATTACAGCGCGTATCCCACAGCCCAAGCAGCCTCGGCACTTTCAGACAATAGCGCCCTTGCTCGACGCGATGAAGCTCCTGCCTTAGCGTTTTCTGATAGAGGCAGCGGCGGGAGCTTTCATCTGGGAAAGCATGCATGCCGGTTTTGTCTTATATAAGGGGCGCTTTGTGCA
>DATDAL010000004.1:0-9621 GCA_036525415.1 Terrimicrobiaceae bacterium
AAAACGCTGCTCGCTGACGGATACCAAGTCGTTGTCCATGTTCGCTCCCAAGCTCGGCTCACCGCCGTGCAAGACCTTGTGGATCAGGGAGCCATCGCGACAATCGGGGATCTCTCAGACTTCGCGCAGACGCGAGACCTCGCCAGCCAAGTCAATAAGATCGGGCAGATGGATGCAGTGATTCATAACGCGGGTGTTTACTCAGGTCCACAAGTGCTTCCAGTGAACATCGTTGCTCCGTATTTACTCACGGCGTTAATCCGTCGCCCCAAACGGCTGATCTATTTGAGCAGCAGTATGCACACCGGTGGACGAACAACCCTGAGTGGCATGGACTGGACTGGTCGCACTTCCACTGGTTCCTACTCGGAAAGCAAGCTTTTCGTGACGACCCTTTCCGCAGCCGTCGCTCGAATTTGGCCTGACGTTCTCAGCAACTCTGTCGATCCGGGCTGGGTGCCTACCAAAATGGGGGGAACTAATGCGCCAGATGACCTGCGGCTGGGACATCTTACGCAAGAGTGGCTTGCTACTAGCAATGATCCTGAAGCGCTTACTAGCGGAGGGTATTGGCATCATCAACGACGCGTTAAGCCGCATCCCGCTGTCCACGATACAAAGTTCCAAGCTCAGTTGCTCGACGAACTCGCTCGTGCAACAGGCACTCCGCTGGCGTGATTGATAAGCCTGAAGTCATATTTGACCATTGGCAGCAAATGTTGGGAATGCGCATCCTATGCGCTGTGCGTTCGGGTGGAGTTTCATAAAAGTGGCCTCCTCCCAATCATCCTCGGCTCAGGCGGACACTCTCGTCGGACGAATATTGCAACGAATAGTCGAGATACGCCCGGGCGAAGCCCGCGCGCTCTTTTGGTCGTGGCTATACGTCTTTGCTCTCTTTCTTGCTTATTATGTTTTGCGTCCGATTCGGGATGAGCTGGGCGTGACTGGAGGCGTCTCGAACCTGCCATGGCTCTTCACCGGCACGCTTCTGGCCCTGTTGGCGGTCAATCCGCTTTTTGCCTATGTGGTGAGGCGCTGGCCCCGCGAGCGCTTTATCTCCATCACCTACCGGTTTTTTATGCTGAACCTGCTGGTCTTCATGGCGCTGCTCTCTTCCGCAGAGCCTCAGCAACATATCTGGATCAGTCGGGCCTTCTTTATTTGGGTCTCGGTCTTCAACCTTTTTGTCGTTTCGGTTTTCTGGTCTTTCATCGTAGATGTGTTCGACGGCGAACAGGGCAAGCGACTTTTCGGATTTCTCGCCGCCGGTGCCACTTTGGGAGGTATTGCAGGATCGGCTTTGACCTCGGGCTTCGTCGAACGAGTGGGGCAAAACTGGCTGCTCCTCGCTTCGATGCTTCTATTGGAGGTAGCTGTCTTTGCCTCGCGACGTCTGTCCCGCATCAGCGATGCATTTCAGCGACCCGTCAAGGGAGAAGATCCTCACAAGCCTGTAGGCGGTGGCGTCTTCGTGGGAATGACTCACACGTTCCGCTCTCCCTACCTCCTGGGACTCGCATTCTTTATCTTGTTTTATTCAATCACCTCCACCTTCCTGTATTTCCAACAGGCGACTCTCGCGGAAGCGCATTTCCAAAATCGCGCCGAGCGCACCGCTTTCTTCGCAAACATCGACCTTTGGGTGAATATTTTCACCCTGCTGTTTCAACTCTTCCTCACGGGACGCATTATGGGATGGATGGGCGTGACGGCAACACTGTGCGCTCTTCCCCTTTTTAGTGTGGGAGGATTCGCGCTATTGGCGGCTGCACCCACGGTCGCAGTGTTTGTTGTCGTGCAAGTGGCGCGACGGGTGAGCAATTTCGCAATGGCCCGACCAGCGCGTGAGGTGCTCTTCACGTCCATCTCACGGGAGGACCGCTACAAGGCGAAAAACTTCATCGATACCGTAGTGTATCGCAGCGGCGATCAAGTTGGGAGCTGGGCTTATGTCGGCTTGATCGCGCTGGGCTTGAATCTGACCGGAGTTGCCATCGTAGCAGTGCCTCTTTCACTCGCTTGGTTGGCACTCGGTCTTTGGCTGGGACGACGACAGCCCGGCGCGGCGAAAACACATTCCTCAGTAACCTTTCAAAAAACTCAACCGTGCTTCTCACGCATACAAGGAAACAGAACATGACCATTGCTGGAACCCGCACATATTTGTCGCGGCTCCCTTCATCTTGAGGAAGGGGTAGAAAATTCTTAAACTTCGCCGGCACCTAGTGGGACTAGTACTGAACAGAAACATCAACGCCGGCAAGGTGTTCGACCTGACGCTGCCGCTGGAAGAGGTGGCCGAAGGTTACCGCGCGATGGACGAACGCCGCGCGATCAAGGCGGTTCTGCGGCCATGAGCAAGAGATTCTGTGTCAGAAGAAATGCGAGATTGTTGAAATGAAAAGGCCCTATGTCGTCGCTCATGTCCTCAGCTCGATTGACGGGCGAATTCAGATCCACAACTGGCCGCCCCTGAATACCTCCCGCATTTTTGAGAGCACCGCCGAGACGTTCAAGTCTGACGCCTGGATCGTCGGCCGGACAACGATGCAGGAGTTTTCCAGCAAGGAGCCTCACAGGCTTGGGAGGCCTGATCCTTCAATTCCGAAGGAGGATTTCATCGGTTCCCATTCCACAAAGACCTATGCCGTTGCGATCGACCCGTCTGGAAAGTGCCGATGGGATTCCAACATGGTCAGCACCGAGCACGTGATCGAGGTTCTAACCGAGACGGTATCGACGGCTTACTTGAAACACCTTCGTGACCGGCAGGTGTCGTACATCTTCGCCGGCAAGACATCCATCAACTTAAAGGTGGCACTCGCAAAGCTCAGGAAGCTATTTGGGATCACCAAGGTGCGCATCGATGGCGGCGGGGTCGTGTGGGGCTCGTTCCTGAAGGCGTCTCTCATCGACGAGATCAGCCACATCGTCGTCCCTGTCGCTGACGGGTCGATTGGAACACCGACTGTATTCGACGCGGAGCAAGGCCACACCAAGCGCAAAGCCAAAGCGCTCCGGTTGAAGTCAATCAAGCGATTTCCCGGCGGCGTTCTTTGGATGCTATACCGGGTCAAGAAGTGAGTGGCTCAACGTGGGAACACGCAACATGAGCATTTGGTCGAAAGACGAACTGCGGAAGGTTCGCTTTCCCGGAAGGCCGTCGCGCGATGCGGTGCAAGCGCTGCAAAAGCAAAACAACAGGTAATTGTTCCCATGGCTGATGCGGACGTTATCATCATCGGTGCTGGCGCCTCGGGCCTGGCTGCCGCGCGTGAACTACACCGCGCAGGTGCCAGAGTCCTGGTGCTGGAGGCACGAGATCGAATCGGCGGCCGAATTCTCACGCGCCATGTCGAGGGATGCGCCCTGCCAATCGAACTCGGCGCGGAGTTTGTCCATGGCCGGCCGCCGGCGATTTTCCGCATGGTTGAGCAAAGAGGATTACGCGTAATGGAAATGGCGGATCGCCTGCTGTTATCCCGTCAGGGCACGTTGAAGCCGCTGGATGACTTTTTGGAGATTGTGACTCGCATTGACGAGCAGATCGATCCGCAGGCCGACGTGACTTATGAGCAGTTCCTCGGATTGGCAAGGGCGTCTGCCTTTCAAAAGCTGATCGCAAAATCCTACGTCGAGGGTTTGAACGCAGCGCGCGCCGACATCATCAGCGCTTCCGCTATCGCGCTCGCGGATCGCGCAGCCGAGAAAATCGAGGGCGAAAAACTGTTCCGTGTCGTCTCAGGTTACGGAGCGTTCATTGACGAGGTCGCGAAAGATGTGCCGCCAGATTGCATCCGACTCGAACACGTGGTGCGAGCGGTGCGATGGACGAGGCGGAAGGTGGAGCTGTCCTGCTTCTGTGGTGGTGTAGAAAAGCGGCTGCGTTCCGCATTTGCGGTCGTCACTTTGCCGCTTGGACTGTTGCGGTGTGCAACAGATGAGCGAGGCAGAATCGTTTTTGATCCCTCACTTACGATGAAAACAACCTCTCTCGCGCGTCTCGAAGTTGGCCAGGTCGTCAAAGTGATCATGCGCTTCCGCGAGCGTTTTTGGGAAGACGCGCGAATCGTTGGTGACTGCGCGCTTTTTGGTTTCACCCTCTGCTTCGAGGCCCTTTTTCCTACGTGGTGGACGACACCGATGACGACAAACTTCCTCACCGGATGGGCGGGCGGTCCTGCAGCCGAAAAGCTTCACGCTTTTTCGCCCGATGAAGTCCGCATTGCGGCGATCAACTCGCTCTCGACGACTTTTCACATCCCATCGGCGCGGATCGAGGCGCTTTTCGAGGACATATATTTCCATGACTGGAGTAGCGATCCTTTTGCGCGAGGCGCCTACAGCTATCCCGCCATAGGTGGAATCGAAGCAGCGAGGACGCTCGCGGAGCCGATCGAAGAAACCCTTTTCTTCGCCGGCGAAGCGACTGACTTCCGAGGATACAGCGGCACCGTGCACGGCGCGCTCGAGAGCGGCTTCCGCGTCGCGAGAGAGATCATCGCGGTGAATTAAGAACACGCGACCCGAGACGCGGCCGCGTAATTAGAACATCTCTCGGAAAATGACTTCCGAGAGATGCTCTAATTGTCCGTTTTGCGGCAAAAATCAAAAAACCAGAAAGAAGCGCACACGGAAGAAGGCCGTATGAAATTCCTTCACCAGATGTGAGGTGCTTCCTTTGATTTCAAGAAATCAGTTAAGGAGCATTGCCGGGGATCACGGCAGATCGGGTATTGACCAAGTTACCACAGGGATGGCTCCGCAATACCGAACTGCTTGGCCAAGTGGGCGATCACCACGCGCGGTACCGCAGTCGGCTCCGGAAGGAACGTTCCCAAAAAACGGGCTGTGCATAGCTGAATGGCGTAGCCCAGCCGATTGTGGTCACCCCTCCGAACTGCGATCTCCTGGCGATCTCCATCGTCCAAGTAAAAGTATCGAGATAGCTGAGCCGGAGTAGGGCATCTCCTGTTCGTCTGCTCCGCGACGAGGGCGGTCCAGGCGGAAAACAGGACAACCATATTCGGACGACGTTCGAGCACCTGCATCGAGCTTACCGCAACTTTTCGTTCCATTGCTACTGGGAGCCCATGAGACCTATTGTTTTGGCCCTAGCCGCTCGCGGCGCCGATAACACCACGGCTGAGTGGGACAGACAGTATGAAGATCAGACTGAAACTCGAAGACAGGGTACTTACTGCCACTTTGATCGACAGCAAAACCACGCAGGATTTCATTTCCCTGCTGCCGTATGCTGGACCAACTGACCATTGCTAAAACCCTCGATGAGATGGCAGAAGCCAACCAGGCTCGCCAAGACTGCCGTCACTCTGGGGTCTCCGAAACGCAGTGCCGGGTATAGAGACCATCTTCACTATTGGAGGGTCGGGTGATCTGGTGGAACGTCACCACGTCGGGAGCTGGCAGAGCCTCTGCGCTTTCGGCGTCACACAAGCGCCGGTTGGCCGATTGGCCAACAGCCCGGAGGGCATTCCAGTTTTTCGCGCAGACCCGGCGACAGATTCCGAAGTCTTGGGTGTCGCAGATAACGGTTTCGGTGCGCAGCGCCCGACCCTCTTTGAAGTACTGCTTGATGCGGGAGGACTTGTAATAACAGCACAGCGTCGGATCGACGCCTTCGGTCAGTACCCGAGTCCGGAATGGACCCGCTGCAGAGCGGTTGAGCCGTCGATCAAAGATCAGCATGACTGATCGAGCCGACCCACGTCGAGGTGATCGCGAATGACCCCTTCAAACCACATCCGGCCAGCTTGCGGCCGGTCAAACACATAAGTCTCCGAGATCTCAAACTGGCGGAAGGCCAGCTCGTAGACATAGCCAGCCCTCCAGTCCGCTCGTCTAAACGGGGAGGGCAGCCGACGCAGCCAGCGCCAGAAGAAATTCTTCACCGCCCCAGGTCCGAGCCGCTCGCAGACCTTTTGCAAAGGCGGCTGGATCCTCACAAGAACGGAACCCATTGTCGAGGGCCTCGTAGCCAATTCGAGCTTTCTCGAGTTGCCGTTTAGCCCACTCATGGCCGTTGAGCCAGAGCCAAATCGGATAGGGGGGTATAGGCGTTAGTCTTCCAGAACGCCGCGCCCCAGTCCGAGTCCCAGAGGTAGAAATAGAAGTGATTGACATAGGTCATCTGTCGGCCCCATTCCATGTGCGGATGAGCGGCTTTCTCCAGGCCTTTGCTCTTCCAGGATCGCCAGGCGGAGGCTTTCTCTTGAGCGATGCCAATCAAGACGACTCGGTCCTTGCCTTCGCGAGCGGCGGCCTCCAGAAAGGGACGCGCCGTCTTCTCCTTGTTCTCTCCTTTCTCGAAGCGCACCACCGGAATGTCGTGAGCCTTGGCATAACAATAGATGGCTTCTACATAGGCATCTCCAATCTTGCCGAAGGAGGCCGAGGAAGGGATCGGGAATCTTCGCTGCCAGCGCAGAAAAGTGCAGACTTGGCCCACCGTCTGCAGTTTGGCCACATAGGCCTGCAGGAAGATGCGGTCGATGGAACGATACTTAAGTGTTACCCGGTCTCGCAGCAGAGTGAAATAGTCAGCCATGATTAACCTCCTCTCGTCTTTGACTCAGACCTGAGAGCTTACACCCGAACTGGCGGGGAAGGCATCTACCGATCCTTCGCCCCGCGAAGAACGCCCCTTGCTGCCGCTCCGCAACTCGCCAGCACAGGGACACCAACTCAGTTCACCTCGGCGGTATGAGGCCGCTCGCTATCACTAGCGTCAGTCCTTATCACGCGCGCGCGCCCTATGATAAAGAGCGCTTCGATGGGCAGTAATGCGTCCGACATCTTGCGCGCTGTCCAAGCTGCGATAGACGCAGCAGAGTCTCGCGGTTATTTGCTTGGAGCGGGCCGCAAATAATCAGGTAGCCTCAAGAAATCATGGACGGTCGGGGGCGAGGACAAACTTTCTATTGGGATTGATGTGCCGGCGAAACAGCGGTGTCACTGCTCTACCCATCTTCGACACTGTTCTTGCTTCGACCTTCGCGATACTGCTCGAAACCTCCGGATTAAAGCGTGTGCCGAGACCCGTGTGAGCCAGCGCAACCGCGCTCGATTCAACCGAATCTCAGAACCTGTGAAAAAATTAGAAAGCGCCGCGTTGCTGATGGATTTTTGGCTTGGCCAAGGCGCGACAGGGAGGGGAAGGGGCCCCTCCCCCTTCCAAGCGGCAATACCCGCAGCGGTGTTGCCGATGCTTCGCATCGCCTTGCGGGCTGCCTTCGGCAGGCTGTCTCCCTTTGGTCGGCTGTCCCGCCCGAGCAACGCCGGCCAAGCCAACAAGACACGCAACCCTCTGGGCGAGAAGTCAACGTTGCCGGCGGTAGTCGCTCGGGGAAAGACCGGTTTTCCGCCGGAAGAGCTGCGCGAAATGGCTGGGACTGGCGTAGCCGACCTCAATGGCAACGGCCACAACGCTCTTCTTCGTTTCGCGGAGCAGTCGTCGCGCAGCATCCATCCGCAAATTGATGTGATAGCACGAAGGTGACACGCCCGTGGCGCGCTTGAACAAGCGATGAAAGTGAAACTTGCTAAGCCCCGCTTGAGCTGCCAGGCGAGCAAGGTCGAAGTTTTCGGCGAAGTGTTCGGCCATCCAGTCTGTTATTTGCTGAACCTTATAGCCGGGAAGTGACGAACTCCCGCTACGCGGTCTGTTGTCCGTTACGCCGTAGTTTCGGGCAAGATGGATGGCGATTGCCTGGCCGATGCCTTGCACGAAGAGGGGGCTTGCCTTCGGGCGCATTAGCTCGCCGTGCAATTGCTTTATCAACGAATCCAAAGTTACATCGAAGAAACCCGAAACGTCCCGCAGCTGCGCGTGAATTGCATCGACTCCGAACACTTCTTCCAGGGCGCGCTCAAGGAGGGGCAACCCGACCAGCACGTGCATAACTTCAAATGGCTCCGACGTGAGCGTTTTCCAGCGGCAATCATAGGGCGAGCCTCCCGTGGCCAGAAAGAAAGATCCCTTCTTCACCCGGGTCGTCACCCAAGGGCCATTGGTTTCTCTCTCCTGAACTTCTACCTCGCCCGAAGTTACCCAGATGAGGACTGGCTCACTTACAGAAGGAATGTTCCACGCCTCTCCTGTTGATGGCATAGCACAAATCGAGGCTTCAATTTCCCGCCATGGTTCGCCAGAACCGGCGACCAAGCATTTGCCGCCAGTATAGCGTTCGAGAAGAGTTTCCGCAGAAGTTGTCTCAGGAACTGGCACGAAGAAGATCAGCTGTGCACACGCCGAGATCGCTTAGACAATCCCAAGAGAACTCCTTGAGCCAGGGCACGCGTGGCTAAGCCTACGAGCACCCGAACGCGATGCTTCCAACGGGAAGCGTTTCCAAGATGAAGAATGAATTTTCATAGGGGAGATAAACTTCTGTTTTTGAGCTACAGCGGTTTTACTTCGCATCGGCGTCGCTGTCGCACGGGATCTTGCTCGACCTGCCGCGATCTTGCTCAAAAATTGCCGCTTAAATCGCAGGCCGAACCCCGTCGTCGTGAGGCAGCCGCCGCGCGCTGTCCAGCCACAACGGCAACCATTCTGAACGTCATGGTGTCCATGCGCGATGGGGTGCGGCTCGCCACGACGCGTACCGGCTGGCCGGCGCACCCGCTGCGCCGGTGCTCTTCGCCGCACACCCTATGACTAAGAGCGCGCCGTCGCGGGCAGCGTGCCGTGCGATCCGTTCGGCAGTTTACAGCAAGAATACGACAGGTCCCGCCGGATTGCGTGAGAAACAATGCGGTTCATCACCGATGGTCCTCTCGAGCCTGAAAAGCTCAAGGAAACAAAGAAGCAAAAAGAACAGAACATCTTTTATTACGGGCGCCATCCACTGCGATTGCAAAGGCCGCGCTAATCAGACGCGGCAGAACTCTGTGAAATCAACCTTCTATTCAGGCCTCTGGAGAACAGCCATTCTAGGAAGCCAGCAAGTGCTGGCATTGCCTGTCAGCGATTACATGATCGTGGACCAATTGGAAGGTCACGGACTGGTCAGCGTTGGCGTTCCTGTGCAGACATCAAGACGGTTCTGAACTGTGAACGCGACGGGAGACTAAGCGCTAAGCTGATACCGCTGAGAATAAAATGAGAAGGAAACGTCGCCTTGTGTCAATCTTCGCTGTAACTAAAGCCTCGCCCTGATTCTTGTCCGTGAGATCGGCCGCAGCATGATAACTCCGGTCTGACGTGGTTGCGCTCAGCACTTAGGTCCCTTCATCGAACATGTGACAGTCAGCGGGTCACACACATACGCTCCATTAGAGGCTAGTCGCTCATGGTGATTACTGCGCGGAAACGCACTTTTCCTTGTTCGACGCGCTCATAAGCTTTGGCAATGTCGTCGAGGGGGTACGTTTCTGTAATCACCTTAACGTTGCCGGTGGCGGCGATCTGGAGCGCTTCGTAGAGATATTCACGGCTATATGCTTATCCCCTTTACTCAGGTTCGTAGAGACCTGAAATTGGGAGGTGCGACCCACCTTTCCCAAGACCTTGAGGGGATTCCGCGAGAGGTTTGCCGATGAGCAGGCGTGTGTCCGCTATCTTTGGGAGAGCCGATGGCCAGAGGCCTTTCGCTG
>DATDAL010000005.1:0-48323 GCA_036525415.1 Terrimicrobiaceae bacterium
AAGCGCGGCGGATCCGGCGCGCGCCATTTATGACGTTACAGGCCTCGGTGAGCAACGTTCCGAGACTCACCGCGCGGCTCTCGATCGCGCCTGGAGACTCGTTCTTCTCAACCAGTTTCACGATATCATTCCAGGCTCGTCGATTCACTGGGTTTATCAGGACAGCGCGCGTGATTACGAGACTATCCGGCAGCTGGGCGAGTCCGTGCGCGACTCCGCCTTGTGCACCCTTGAGGCGCTTGTCGACACCTCTGGCTTCAAACAGCCGGTCCTGATCGCAAATACCGTTGGCATTCGCCGCCGCGAGATCATCGAACTCTCAGCCGGCGTGCTCGCCAGCGTCGATGTTCCCCCGTTTGGCTATGTCGCCGTGGAGAAAAACGCGGAATTCCTTCAAACGACCGACGACCCCGTCAAGGCGACTGAATCCAGGCAGGGCATCACGATGGAAAATGGTCTCGTGCGCGTGAAGATCAACGCCAAGGGGCACCTTACCAGCATTTTCGACCTCCCTGCCCGCCGCGAAGTTCTTAGCGGCCAGGGAAACATGTTCCATCTCCATCAGGACATTCCAAATTCCTGGGACGCCTGGGACGTGGACATTTTCTACAAGGAGCGATGCGATGTCATCGAGGGGCTCGAAAAGCTCGAACTCGTTGAACTCGGTCCGCTGCGTGCCGCAGCCCGCATCGTCCGAGTCTTCGGCAAATCGCGAATCGAACAGAGAATCGTCCTGTACGCAGGATCACCCCGGATCGATTTTCCCACAGAAGTCGAATGGAGGGAGGACCAAAAGCTCCTGAAGGTTGCCTTCCCCGTAAATATCTATGCGCAAAAGGCAACATACGAGGTCCAATTTGGACATCTCGAACGCGCCAACCATGCCAACACGAGCTGGGATATGGGAAAGTTCGAGGTCTGCGCACAAAAATGGGCGAATCTCTCGGAGGCCGGCTACGGCGTGGCCCTCCTCAACGACTGCAAATACGGGCATGACATCCAAGGCAACATCATTCGTCTCAGTCTGCTTCGTGCCCCCGGATCTCCGGACCCGCTGGCGGACCGCGGACGACACCAGTTTAGCTATGCGTTGCTGCCTCACACCGGCGACCTGCGCCACGTGATCGACCAGGCCTATTCGATGAACGTTCCGCTCTTGGTCCGCGATTTAAAGCCCGGGGAGGGCTCCCTGCCCGCGTCGCACTCGTTTTTCCTCACAGATCGACCGGGCGCGGTTGTGGAAACCATAAAGGTCGCAGAAGACGGTGCAGCGATCATCGTCAGACTTTACGAATCCGAAGGAGGGCGTGGTCCGCTAACGCTCACCACGACACTGCCGGTACGCAAGGCATGGCTCGCAAGCCTGCTGGAAACGGAACAAAAATCCCTCTCCATCAAAAACGGCAGCGTTCGACTCGATCTGAAGCCTTTCGAGATCGTGACGATAAAATACGCGCTGTGACCGGCACCAGCTAGTTTGTGTGATGAAGGGAGAGTCGCTGCTGCACTGAAAGGCTCCTTCGAGAATGCGATTCGCGATTGTCACGACGCCCTCTGGCTTGTAAGACTGAAGAGTGCTTGAGCTTAGTGCCGAGAACAAGATCGCGGGTGTCCTCGCTCCGTCCTTTGCCATTCGCGGCGCAAAGGACTTGGGGATCGGAGATACCGAGGCACTGAAGGAATTGATCTCCTGGGCAGCGCGGCAAGGGCTTTCCGTCGTGCAAATTCTGCCGATCAATGAAACCGGCGGTGATTGCAGTCCCTACAATTTGCTGAGCGCAATGGCACTAGAGCCGATGACGATTGCGACCTTTCCCGGCATTCTACCCGATCTCACAAAAGAGGATTTCGACCGAATCACGGTGAGGTACGACCTTACAGCGCTGCGACAGGGACCCGTGCGATACTGGGAGGTCAGGAAGCTCAAGCGCCAACTCCTCTATGCGGCATTCCGAACGTTTCGCTCACGAGGCGCCGAAAAGGCGAGAGCAAAGGCGTTCGCCGAATTCGAGAAAAACAACGCCGACTGGCTGCCGAACTACGCGACGCATCGAGCGCTCGTAAGCTGGCACGAAGAGTCGGAGAACTCTGATCGATGGCCCCGTGAAAACCGGTCGCCTACCGCCGTTCGAGTCTGGATCGAATCGCTCACTCCCTCCAGCAAGCGGCACATCCGCGACCTCGTGCGCTTTCACGCCTATGTACAATGGATCGCCTACGCTCAATGGCTGAACGTCCGTGAACACGCAGAGCGCGAAGGCGTTGCCCTCATGGGAGATGTGCCGGTAGGTGTCTGCCGGCATAGCGCGGATGTGTGGGCCAACCCAGACATTTTTGATCTCAAACGCTCTATCGGCGCACCTCCAGAAAAGGCCTTCAAAGCCGATCCCTTCACAGCAAGGTGGGGACAAAACTGGGGATTCCCCATTTACAATTGGGAACGCATGGCACAGGACAACTTTGCCTGGTGGCGAAGGCGTCTGCGGCTCCTGATGGGCATCTTCCATTTGCTGCGCGTGGATCATGCCCTTGGTTTCTTTCGCATCTATAGCTTCCCCTGGCAGCCGTGGGACAACGCGAAATTCACGGACCTTACGCCCGAAGCGGTCATGGAAATCACCGGCGGAGAACTGCCGCACTTCGTGGACCGTGATGATGCAACGGAGGAAAATCGCGAATACAACCGCCAGCACGGCGAAAAAATTCTCAAGATGATGCTGGAGGAAATCGGCCCCCATCGTCTCATTGCCGAAGACCTCGGCGAGGTCGCTCCCTACGTCCGGCCTGCGCTGCAGCACCTCGAGATCCCCGGCTTCAAGATCCCGCAGTGGGAACGCGATTGGGACCGCCTGATTCCCGGAGAAGAATACCAACGCTTAAGCCTCGCAACCTTCGCCACTCACGATCACCCTCCAGTCAAGTCCCACTGGGATGAACTCTTCCTGGTCGCGCAAAGCGAAGACAAGAGGCTTCGCGACACAGCCATACACGGAATGTGGGAGTTGATGAATTTCTGCGGCCAGCCGGATATCAAGCTTCCCCAGCCGTTCAGCGCCGAAATTCATGAAATTCTCCTCCACGGCCTGTTCGCAAGCAATTCATGGATCGCCGTCCACATGATAGTGGACCTCTTTGGCACCGACGAACGCTTCAACGTACCTGGATCCTCGGGTGATGCCAATTGGACCCATCGCATGTCACTGCCCATCCAGGAGTGGGATGCCGCATACAGTTCACCCCTGGCGCTCGTCCGTCGGTCCCTTTTTGAAACCGGAAGATCAAGAAAATAACAAAAGTGGAGTTGCGAAACGGCCCAAGATCTGCTTACTAAGCTTGATAGGCAACGACATTTGCAATGGCAAACCTCACAAAACGGGATTTAGTAATGCGGATTAGCAAGGAGACAGGGCTTGTTCAGCAAGATGTTTTCGACGTCATCCAAAAGACACTTGACTACATCACTGAAGCGCTTTCCAAGGGGCAGGATGTAGAACTGCGCAATTTTGGCGTTTTCGAGGTGCGGCTGACCAAGTCGCGTGTCGGCCGTAACCCCCACAAACCGGAGCACGATGTCGTGATTCCCGCGCGCGCGACGGTAAAATTCAAGTCTGGCAAGATCATGCGTCAGCGCGTCCTTCTGCGTACGGATGAGCTGAAAAATACCGAGAAAGACCGCGCGACGGCGTAAAATTCCGTCGTAAGGTGGACGGTGTCTTCGATCATACGCGTCCGTGGCGCGCGTCAGAACAACCTGCAGAGTATTGACCTCGACCTGCCGCTTGGGCGGTTGATAGTCGTCACCGGGCCGAGCGGCAGCGGCAAGTCGAGCCTTGCCTTCGATACGCTCTATGCGGAGGGGCAAAGGCGCTACGTCGAAACGTTCAGCCCGTATACCAGGCAGTTCCTGGAGAGGATGGACAAGCCGAAGGTTGGGCTTATTGACGGGATTCCGCCCGCCATCGCCATCGAGCAGGCAAACCATGTCAAAACCACCCGCTCGACCATTGGGACAATCACAGAGATCAACGACTATCTGAAGCTCTTCTTTCCACGAGTTTCGAGCGCCTACTGCCCGTCCTGCCAACGTGAGATCCGCACAGAGACCCCTGGGTCGGTCGTGGAAGAGGTCATGCGGGAATATTCCGGCCGCCAGATTCTTGTGACGTTCGGTATTCCGGTTCCTGCCAAAACGCCTCCTGCAAGCTTCTTTGATTTCCTCCGGCAGCAAGGATACTTGCGGGTCTGGCTGGCCGCCAAAACGATGCGCACCGACGAGGTGGCCCAAGTCGACCGGCTGCCTGCTGTCGTTCCTGTTGTCCAAGACCGTCTGACGATCTCCGTCGAAAATCGTTCCCGTCTTGTGGAGGCCATTGAGGCCGCCTTCAGATTTGGCTCCGGCAAGATTCAGATCATCTGCGAGGATTCGACGCATCCATTTTCCACGGGCTGGCACTGTCCGCATTGCGATCTTGCAATTCGTCCCCCAAGTCCGGGACTCTTCAGCTTCAACAATCCCCTGGGGGCTTGTCCTGAATGCCGAGGCTTCGGCCGCATCATCGGCATTGACTGGAATCGCGTCCTGCCCGACCGCTCACTTTCCATCGCCTCGGGCGTAGTCAAACCATTCCAAAGCGGTCAATCCAAGGAGTGCCAGCGCGATCTGCTCAAGGCTGCGAGACAGAATGACATTGATGTGAATTGTCCATTCGACGAGCTGCCGAGCACCGATCAAGATTGGATCCTCAATGGCGAAGGCGGAAACCCGGAGGAAGCTTGGGAGCACGGGCAATGGTACGGGGTAAAGGGATTCTTCGACTGGCTCGAGTCGAAAACCTACAAGATGCATATCCGCGTGCTGCTCAGCCGCTATCGCAGTTATCAGCCGTGCCCAAAGTGCAGAGGCGCACGCCTGCAGCCCGAGGCGCTTAATTTCCGGATTGAACCTGTGCACAAAACGCTCCCAGAGGTGGCCGCCACACCCGTCCGAGACCTTCATGCAGAAATCGCTGCGGTCCCCCTTCCCCCTGGCGATACGGCCTCGGCGCTGCTCCAGGATCAAATCCTCTCCCGGCTGCGCTATATGAATGAGGTTGGACTCGGCTACCTCACATTGGACCGTCCGACCCGTACCCTGTCAGGCGGCGAGATTGAACGCGTCAATCTCACGACCTGTCTGGGCGCTTCATTGGTCAATACGCTTTTTGTCATGGATGAACCCACTGTCGGACTGCATCCGCGTGACACGGGAAGGTTAGTGAACGTCATGCACGCCCTGCGCGATAAAGGAAACACGCTGGTCGTTGTTGAGCACGAAGAGGCCGTGATTCGCAGCGCCGACCACATCGTTGATATCGGACCGGGACGCGGTGGCGACGGAGGAAAACTCATGTTCAGTGGACCGGCCGAGGAAATCGAGGATCCAAAGTCCGAGGTCCGAAACTCGCTCACTGCCGATTATCTTTCGGGCAGGAAAGCGATTCCCGTACCAACGCAGCGCCGTAGAGCGAAACGGATTCTCAAGCTGCGCGGCGTCCGACACCATAACCTGCGCGATGTTGACGTCGAGATCCCGCTCGGCGTTTTCTGCTGCGTCACAGGTGTTTCAGGCTCGGGAAAGACGTCGCTCGTCCACGATGTGCTCTATCGTGCCCTCGCGGGTGAGGGAGACGGGCATCGAATTGCCGACGAGCACGGCGCTGTCGGCGCTTGCCGTTCCCTGCGAGGCGACGAAGAGATTGGAGAGGTCATCATGGTCGATCAATCGCCTCTCGCGCGAAGTCCTCGGTCGACACCCGCCGTTTATATAGGCGCTTACGACGCGATTCGCGAACTGTTCGGCACGCAGCCCGATGCCCTTTCGGCTGGCCTATCTCCTTCCTCGTTTTCCTTCAACGCGGGCAACGGCCGTTGCGAACGCTGCTCCGGCCTCGGCTTTGAAAAGGTGGAAATGCAGTTTCTCAGCGACCTTTATCTGCGCTGCCCGGAATGCGAAGGGCGCCGCTTCCAACCGCACGTCTTGCAAATCCGCATCCGCGACCGCTCAATCCATCACGTGCTGGAGATGACCGCGCGTGATGCGATCACATTTTTCGAAGACAACGACCGGATCGCTGCCCCTCTGAAATTACTCGCCGACGTCGGGCTCGACTACCTTCGCCTCGGCCAGCCCGTCAACGCCCTGAGCGGCGGAGAATCGCAGCGTCTCAAGCTGGCGGGGCATCTCGCCGAGCGCCGAGAGCCAGGCGCGCTGCTTATCTTCGATGAACCCACGACCGGCCTCCACTTCGACGATGTCGCCCAGCTGCTTCGAGTATTTCACCGCCTGGTGAACGAAGGCAACAGCCTCGTCGTCATCGAGCACAACATGGAAGTCGTCAAGTGCGCCGACTGGCTTGTTGACCTCGGCCCGGAAGCCGGCGATGACGGCGGACGAGTTGTGGTCGCCGGAACGCCAGAAGACGTCGCCGAATGCGACGCCTCGCATACGGGGCGTTTTCTGAAGGATATCCTCAACCGTTCAACCGGCATCATCAAGCGGCTCCCAACTCACCAACCTTCGATACTTGCAGCCGGACAGCCCTCGAATGCCATCCGCGTTTCTGGAGCCCGTGAGCACAACCTGAAGAACATTTCCGTTGACATCCCTCGCGGAAAAATCGTCGTCGTCACCGGGCTGAGTGGATCGGGTAAATCGACCCTCGCCTTCGACATTCTGTTCGCTGAAGGCCAGCGGCGCTTCCTCGACAGCATGTCCGCATATGCCCGGCAATTCGTAGAACAACTCGAAAAGCCCGATGTGGACGCCATCGAAGGCCTGCCGCCCAGCGTCGCCATCGAACAACGCGTGACCCGCGGCGGTGGAAAATCAACCGTTGCGACCGTCACTGAAATTTACCATTTCTTGCGCCTCCTCTTTTCGAAGCTTGGTACCCAGCATTGTCCGGACTGCGGCGTGGCTGTCGAAAGACAGACCTTCTCTGCGATCACCACCGTCGTTGAGCAAATCGCCGCGCGCGGCCCCGCGCAACTCTTTGCCCCCCTGGTCAGGGCTCGCAAAGGGTTTCATACTAGGATTGCCCAATGGGCTGCACGGCAGGGAATCGATTTTCTCCTTGTGGACGGCGATCTGAAGTCGGTGGCCGGCTTTACGAAGCTGGAGCGTTTCAAGGAGCACACCATCGATGCTTTGATTGGTGAAGTTCCGCGTCGCGGTGATGCGAAGGAACTGGTCCGTCGCGCACTCGACATCGGCAAGGGCTCGGCCCGGGTTCGCGATAAAAACGGCAAGATTCACATCGTGAGTTCGGAAATGAACTGCCCGGAGTGCGGAAGGGCCTTCGAACCGCTCGATCCGCGCCTTTTTTCCTTCAATTCGCCCCACGGCTGGTGCGAACGTTGCCGGGGCTTTGGAGAGGTTTGGGAGGACTATTCGAGCAAGGAATTCGACTCGGCCCTTGAAGCCGAGCTGGCGGAGGAGCGTAGCCACGAAGCCCTCGGCGTCGGCGAAGCGCGGGTCTGCCCAGTCTGCAAGGGAACGCGGATCAACGAAACGGCCCGCAGCGTTCTTCTTCAGGGCAAAACCATCACCGGTGTCACTCGCTCATCCGCTGCAGAGTCCCTCAAGATTATTGAAAAGCTCAAATTTCGAGGATCCGACAAAGAGGTCGCCGCAGATATCCTCAGTGAAATGACCCAGCGCCTCCGCTTTCTGAGTCAAGTCGGGCTGAACTACCTCAACCTCGACCGCGCCGCAAAATCGCTAAGCGGCGGCGAGTCCCAGCGCATACGGCTGGCAGCGCAACTCGGCTCGAATTTGCGCGGCGTCCTCTACGTCCTCGACGAACCGACCATTGGCCTCCATGCGCGTGACAACTCCCGGCTTCTCGACGCCCTGGAAACACTCGCCCTTCACGGCAATTCGCTCATCATCGTCGAACACGACGAAGAAACCATGCGTCGCGCCGATCACATTATCGACCTCGGACCGCGCGCCGGCGCGCGTGGCGGTGAAATCGTCGCCGCCGGTATGCTTCGCGAAATACTCTCAAATCCGAACTCGTTGACCGGAAAATGCTTAAAGCAGCCGATGAAGCATCCATCACGGGGCTCTCGGCGCGGTTTGGAAAACGCGCCAGGTTGGATTGAACTCAATGGCGCTCGTCTACACAACCTCAAGGGCTTAGACGTTCGCGTTCCGGTCAACCGCCTCACCGTGGTCACCGGCATTTCCGGCTCCGGCAAGAGCACGCTTGTCCGCGGCGTCCTGCTTCCCGCTGTGAAGGAAACGCTCAATCGGAGGTCGCGCTCGACTTTGCGCGCTGAAAGCACGCCGCAAGCGGACCACGCGCCCTGCAGGGCCATCGAGGGCGTCGAAGCGCTCGGGGCGGTGCTTGAAGTCGACCAATCTCCGATCGGCAAGACTTCCCGCTCGACTCCCGCAACATACATCAAGGTCTTTGATGAGATCCGCGCCCTCTACGCCAATCTTCCCGCCGCCCGCATGCGCGGATACACCGCGAGCCGGTTCTCCTTCAACAACGAAGGAGGGCGATGCGAAGCCTGCCAGGGACAAGGAGTGATCAAGCTCGAGATGAACTTCCTTCCCACTTCCTACATGCCATGCCAGGAATGCGCAGGAAAACGCTACAATGCCTCTACGCTGGAAATCCAATACAACGGCAAGTCCATCGGTGATGTCATGGAAATGACCGCGGAGCAGGCGGCTGAATTCTTCGCCCCGCACCGCAGAATCCGGAGGGCCCTGGATCTTCTCGTTGAGACCGGTCTCGGCTACCTCCAGCTTGGACAGCCCAGTCCGACCCTGAGCGGCGGCGAAGCCCAGCGCATCAAGCTCGTCACCCAGCTCGCACGCCGGGCAACGGCCGTCGCCGAAGAAATCCAGACTACTCGGCGGGGTAAATCCACTCTCTACATCCTCGAAGAGCCCACAATCGGTCTGCATGCGTACGACGTCACTGACCTCATCCAGATCCTCCACCGCCTTACGGACGAAGGAGGCACCGTTATCGTCATTGAACACCACCTCGATGTGATCGCGGAAGCGGATTACATAATCGATCTTGGCCCGGAGGCTGGCGCGCAGGGCGGCGAGATCGTAGCGGCTGGAACGCCCGAAGAGATCGCCGAGTCCAAAGCCAGCCGCACCGCGCCATTCTTGCGTGGGGTTCTCAGGGGAAAGTTCGAATCAAAACACTCCCGAACGAGTCCAATGGCGGCTCGGGACGCTATTGAATCGCCATGTCCTTCATGAGGGCAAATTGTCCGGCTTTTTTCGCAACGCCGGCGTTCCGTCTCGGCGTGAACCCGCCCGATAGCGGATCGAGTGAAGGGACTCCATAGCCTGGACAAGACCCACCGCAATGTGTTATCCAATTCCGTGAACGTTCATGAAGTGCCCAAGAAAGTGACTGTTTCGCTTTGATATGACGCGACCGCGAAAGAAGGAAATTACCATAAACGATATCGCAGCTGAGTGTGGGGTATCCTACCAGACGGTTTCGCGTGCAATCAACGGGATGGGCGACATATCCAAGGAGACCCGATCGCGTGTTCTAAAAGTAGCGGAAAGACTCGGATACCGGCCAAATATGGCAGCGCGCAGCCTCGTGAGTCGGCAATCGAGCGTGTTGGGAATGATCTCTCGAGATGTCGGGCTTTACGGTTCCACCCAGGTAATGGTTAGCGTGGCCAAAGCCGCCAGGACCGCCGGCTATGGTTTGATGTTCGGTGAACTTGAAGAGGAAAATGTCGATGCGATCCAACGGGCCGTCAACGAGCTGTGCGCTCATCGAGTCGCGGGCATTCTGATGTTTCAAGTTGACGCAGACGTGCGCGCTCTCCGGGACTCGTTTCGAAACGCTCCATTTGTCGGCCTGAATTCTGACTTCGGATATGAAGCGCCTTCGGTTCTTGTGGATCAAGAGGGTGCATCGGAAATGGCCACAAATCACCTGATTGATCTTGGTCACTCTGAGATCGCGCACATCAGCGGTCCAGATGGATATTTCGTCGCACAGCGGCGGCATCAGGGATGGCTAAACGCCCTCGCGCGCGCGCGCCTTACCCCAGGACCCTTGGTAAAGGGTGACTTCTCGGCAAGATCGGGATTCGAAGCTGCCAATGCCTTGCTCGAGAACCACAAAGGACGCTTCACTGCCGTGGTCGCGGCGAACGATCAAATGGCGCTTGGCGCAATTCGAGCCTTCGAAGAAAGCGGATTTCGCGTTCCTGATGACGTTTCTGTCGTTGGATTCGACGACACTCCCGAGGCGGAGTTCTTTCGACCCCCGCTATCGACCGTCAAACACGATTTTTCGCGGCTGGGACAACTCGGCGTTCAATGCCTGCTCGCCCAATTGAGCGGGCTTTCCTCCTTCCCAAAGCTTCACATTATAAAACCTACTTTCGTCCAGCGACTTAGCACAGGCGCTCCCACCTCCAGACCGCATGAAATCGATCCGCCAGCGGCTTAGGCGTTCCGTTCTCGCGCTTCTCTGATTCAGGCCGCCACGCTTTTTTCTTAAAATTTTTTCTTGCGCTCCGAACGAAATGAGCGACTTTCCGTGAACGTTCTCGGTAATACCCACCTAACTCTGCAAATGATTCCAAATGTCTCCATATTCTTTATCCAAGATCTTCAATGGGATACGAAATATCACCGAGAGAATCACGGTGATATCCGTGAACGTTCATGTTTCTGAACTGACATGGGCATTTTAGAGCAAATCACGCCGATCGAAGGAGTCGGCACGAATAGGGCGGAGGAGATCGTTCACAAGCTTGAGGCCTTCATAGGCAAGTCGGCACTGGAGCTAGGCACGATGCTTGGGACAAAGGAGGAGCTACGTGCCCGGCTCAAGGTCTCGCCAGGCACGATGAACGAGGCGCTTCGCCTGCTCGCGTCTCGCGGTGTCATCACGATGAGAAGGGGGTCGGGGGGTGGAATCTTTCTGGCAACATCTTCTCTTCATATTGCTCTCAGGCAGTCCCTCCTCGGACTCGAGGGCAGTACGGCCCTTCTTGAAGAGTGCTGGGCCGTGTTCAAACAGCTCGAGCCACTTGTGCTTATTGAAGCAACCAAGGGGGTGACCGACGATGGTGTCACCGAGCTCAATCGTTTGGTTAGCGAGATGGCCTCGGTAACGGCCGATGAGCCGAGTGTGTTACTGAGGTGGAGTTGGCGTCTCTCCAGAAAGATCGCCGAGATGGGCTCCAATACCGTGCTGAGAAACATCTACACAATGCTGCTTAGCCTTCTCGAGCATAAGTCGGAACAGGTCGTTCCTTTCGCCAAGTGTTCGGCTCCTGACCAACTCGTCGCTAGCTTTCGTCGTTTGATTGAGGCCATTGCTTCCGGAGATCCCGAGCGAGCAGCGTCTGCCGTCGCCTAAGAAACGGTTCAACTAAAAGTAATTGATATAATATTATACGTATTGCTCGCGGAAAAGAAATACAGTTTCAATTGCACAGATTGTCGTTGCGCTTTTCACGCGAATTCATTTAAGGAAAAATCATGTCTGTCGAATATTCTGCTGCTACTAACACTTTCTTTCTTCACTCTGGCGACACGACCTATGCCATGAAGGTATTATCGCAGGGGTATCTGGCGCATCTTTATTGGGGACCAAAGGTTTCAGCGCAGGATTTGGATTTCGTTTTGCAGTTCCGCGATCGCGCTTACAGTCCGAATCCTGACGGGTTGGGAAGGGAATTCAGTCTCGATACACTTCCCCTGGAGTATCCGGTCTATGGCAACACCGATTTCAGATCGCCGGCACTGGAGGTGTTTCAGCCTGATGACGGATCACGCATCGTGGATCTGCGATTCAAGGACCATAAGATCATAGCCGGCAAGCCATCGCTTTCGGGACTTCCCGCCACGTGGGTCGAGAGTGAAAGCGAAGCGGAAACTTTAATCGTCGGGCTTGAGGATCCAAAACTGGATTTGCGCGTGGAGCTTTTCTACACGGCCTTCGCCGATCACCCGGCTATCACGCGATCGGCACGCATCGTCCATCGCGGAAGCTCTCCGCTCATTCTCCGCCGCGCATTATCCTGTTCGATCGACTTCACTTCGAACCAGACCGACCTGAGCTTCCTGCAACTTTTCGGAGCGCACGTTCGTGAGCGCGAGCTTGGCTGCACGCCTCTTCGCCCCGGCGTGCAATCGATCGAAAGCCGCCGCGGCGCGAGCAGCCATCATCACAATCCGTTCTTTGCCCTTACCGAGCTCGGCACAGACGAGCATTACGGAGCCGTTTACGGATTCAATCTCGTTTACAGCGGCAACTTTCTCGGGCTGGCCGAATGCGACGCCGATTACGCGTGCCGCGCGCAATTGGGAATCAATCCTTTTGATTTTTCGTGGACGCTTGAGCCGGGAGCTCAATTCCAAACCCCGGAGGCGGTGCTGGTATTCTCGGCAGAAGGTCTCGGCGGGATGTCGCGCGCCTACCATCGTCTCTATCGCAAAAATCTTTGCCGCGGCGAATGGCGGGACAAACCAAGGCCGATCGTCGTTAATAACTGGGAGGCAACCTATTTCGATTTCGACGCTGCGAAACTGATTGAGATCGCGGCTGCCGCAGCAGATTTGGGCATCGAACTGTTCGTCCTCGACGACGGATGGTTTGGCCACCGCGACGACGACTACACTTCGCTCGGCGACTGGTTCGTCGACCATAAGAAGCTGCCGGACGGACTCGAGGACGTTGCGGCGCGGATCCGTGAGAAGGGGCTGGACTTCGGACTATGGTTCGAGCCGGAAATGATCTCGGTGGACAGCGAGCTCTATCGCGCGCATCCAGACTGGTGTTTGCACGTTCCTGGGCGCTCGCGAAGCGAGGGGCGCAATCAACTGGTCCTCGACTTCTCGCGCAAAGAGGTTCGCGAGAATATCTACGAGCAGATGAAGCAGATCCTTGCGGTCGCGCCGATCACTTACGTGAAGTGGGACATGAATCGCAACATGACCGAGATCGGCTCTGCGGCATTAGAGCCCGGTCAGCAGCAGGAGACGGCCCATCGCTATATCCTTGGACTCTATGAATTCATGGAGCGCTTGACGCACGAATTTCCTCATATCCTTTTCGAGGGGTGCGCCGGCGGCGGCGGACGCTTCGACCCTGGCATCCTCCACTATATGCCGCAAATCTGGACACGCGACGATACCGACGCAATCGCCCGGCTGAAAATCCAGTATGGAACGAGCCTGGTCTATCCTTGGAGCGCTATCTCAGCGCACGTCTCGGTGGTGCCGAATCATCAGGTTGGGCGCATTACGCCGCTCAAAACGCGCGGCGACGTCGCCTTTACGGGAGCGTTCGGTTACGAACTCGATGTCTCCCTCCTCGGGGCCGAAGACCGTGAGGAGGTAAAACGGCAAACCGCGTTCTATAAGGAAGTCCGGCGGCTATTGCTCGAGGGTGATCTGTATCGACTCTGCAGCCCCTTCGACTCAAACGAAGCGGCCTGGATGGTTGTTTCGGCTGATAAAAGCGAGGCGCTGGTTACCCACGTCACCATACTCGCCCCGCCAAACGCGCCCCAGCGTTTCCTCCGGCTGGAGGGCCTTGACCCGGCAGCGCAATACAAGATCGAGAATGTTGTTCGTCGAGGGGAAGCCCTCATGAATGTGGGACTGCCGATCCCCTATCCGCGCGCCGACTTCATAAGTTGTCAATGGCGTCTCACCAAAACCGTAAGCTAGAGGTCATCATTCCTTGCAAGCACACATTCATATCACAACGAGAAAAGAATCGAAGGGTGGCGCAGCCTTCCTTCTGTCGCTCTCAGTCAAACCCGGAGATTCATTATAATATTATTATGAATGTCCCTTACGCCACAGCGAATTCTCGAGATATTGCTTTGACTTTATTATCCGTAAACTCCTTGATCCTCTTGAGCGGTGACGCCCCCCCGGCACGAACAATCTCATCTCTCACTTTCAGGACTCGATGAGCGAAATCGTTGCGAACTCAAAGATGAAAGTGCTAGTTATAGGTGCCGCCGGCTACATAGGTAGTCATTGTCTTCGCCAGCTAGAGGCTGCTGATCACACGCCGGTGGTTTTGGACAACCTCGTGTTCGGCCATCGGGCGGCAGTTCCCAGTCACGTTCTTTTTTACGAGGGCGATCTAGGCGATGCTGCGCTACTCGAACGGATCTTCGAGACAGAGAAGATCGATATCGTCATGCACTTCGCCGCATTTGCTTACGTTGGCGAGTCGGTTACCGACCCGCTGAAATACTACGACAATAATGTTGCGAGGCCGGTGGTGCTGCTCCGTACGATGCGCAAGTTTGGCGTGACGAAGTTCGTGTTCTCCTCAACCTGCGCCACATACGGCATACCCGATAAACTTCCGATCACGGAGGACCTCCCGCAGCGCCCTATCAACCCATACGGCCAAACCAAATTGGATGTTGAAACCATGCTCAGGGCATGCGCGCCGGCCTATGGTCTCAGCTTTGCCGCTTTTCGATACTTCAATGCCGCAGGTGCGGCTGAAGACGGCTCCATCGGTGAGGATCACGACCCTGAGACCCACCTCATCCCGCTGGTGATTGACGCTGCGACCGGACGCCGGGAATGCGTTACAGTTTTCGGAGAAGACTATCCGACCTCTGACGGCACGTGCCTCCGTGACTATGTTCATGTGGACGATTTATCACGCGCTCATATCGCCGCCTTCCAAAAACTCTCTGCACCTGGCGCCCAGCTCTTCTATAACCTCGGCACAGGGAAGCCGCATTCTGTGAAAGAAGTGATTGAAACCGTAGAAGAGGTCACGGGACTCAAGGTTCCTGTGCGAAAAGGCGAGCGACGTCCGGGAGATCCCCCGGCACTTTACGCCGACTCGACTCGCGCGCTGCACGACCTGAATTGGAAGATAAAATTCCCTGGGATCCGCGAGATTGTCGAGACCGCGTGGCGTTGGCACAAGAATCATCCTGACGGCTTTCAAGACTGACGAGATCTTCAAAATGGTTGAGCAACTTTTCGAGAGAACTTTTGGAAGAAGCCCCCAAGCCCGGGCGTATGCCCCGGGTCGAATCGAATTCATCGGCAATCACACCGACTACAACGGAGGTTGCGCTCTTGGGGCCGCAGTGGATCGCGGTATAAGCGTGGCAATTGCCGCGAGAAACGACCGCGAATGCCACTTCGTTAGCGAGGCCATGAACCAAGAGGTCGTAGCCGCTTTGGACCACATCACCCCGCTTGCCAATTCATTTGCGTGGGCAAACTATCCCCTTGGAGTGATTCATGTGCTGCGGGAAGAGGGTTTTTCCGTTGGACAGGGGATAGATCTAGCCGTTGCGAGCAGCTTACCCGCCGGCGCGGGCATGAGCAGCAGTGCCGCCTTCGAATTAGCAACGGCTTACGGACTGGCCGTTCTAAATGGCTTCGAGGTCGATCGAAAGAAGATGGTTCAGGTCTGTCGACGGGCGGAGAATGAGTTCGTCGGCATGCCGTGCGGTATTCTAGATCAAGGAACGTCGGCATTTGGAGCGCCTGACCATCTCGTTCACGTTGACTGCCTAACGGAAACATTCACCCAAGTCCCAATGCCGGGCAGTTGCCATCTCTGGATTTTCAATAGCAACAAGAAGCATTCGCTGGTCGACTCGAAATATTCGGAACGGCATCGTGAGTGTTCGGAGGCCTTTGAGATATTGCGGCATGCAGAGCCCGAAGCTGCCTGCCTTGCCCACGTCTCACCAAGCACGGTCCGCGCCCAACAGCGCGAACTCGGCGAGACCGGCTTCAAGCGAGCGCTCCATGTTACCGAGGAAAATTTGCGCGTGAAAGAAGCGGTTGAGGCTCTCAAGAGCGGACGACTCGAAATTGTTGGCGCCTTGCTCACTGCTTCGCACCAAAGCTCGAAAACTCTATTCGAGAACAGCTGCGCGGAGCTCGACTACCTGGTCGAACTCCTAACGGACCTACCGGGCGTTTACGGCGCACGGCTGACTGGCGGCGGTTTCGGAGGAGCCGTGATGGCTTTGACTGACACGACGTTTGAGGATCTCGAAGGACCGGCAAAGATCGCTTCGTGCTATACCGAAAAGTTCGGCATCGAGCCCACAATTTTCCATACTCGCACTGGAAAGGGCGCAGGACAACTCGTCGACTAAACTCGTTCTTATAGCAATTAAACTCCAGTGAAATTCAGTCCTACCGAACATCCCCATCGTCGCTATAACCCCTTGAGAGGAGAGTGGATCCTTGTATCGCCTCACCGCACGAAGCGACCCTGGCAGGGTCAACAGGAGACGATCGCCGACGAGCGCCCTCCCTACGATCCAAAGTGCTACCTTTGCCCAGGGAATGCACGGGCAGGCGGCCACATGAATCCGGACTACGCCGGCACTTACGTTTTCGACAACGATTTTGCGGCTCTCCTAGGCGAGAAACCCACGATCCCGGACGACGACGCTGACTTGCTCTTTCGCCGCCAGCCAGTTTCCGGCACGTGCCGCGTTATCTGCTTTCATCCCCGCCATGATCTGACGCTCCCGCAAATGCGAGAGGACGAAATTGTGAAGGTTGTTCAAACGTGGATCGATCAAACCCGAGAACTCGGCGAGAGATACGCGTGGGTCCAAGTCTTCGAGAACAAAGGGGCGGTCATGGGATGTTCGAATCCACACCCGCACGGCCAGATTTGGGCCAGCGACTTTGTGCCTAACGAACCTGCAATCGAAGGCCGTTCGCAACGGGACTATTTCAAAGACACAAAACGTACGATGTTGCTGGACTACGCAGAGCGCGAGATGAAACTCGGCGAGCGCGTGGTGGTCTCAAATAGTCGCTGGGTCGCCGTCGTACCCTTTTGGGCCGTGTGGCCCTTTGAGGTGCTTCTGTTGCCGCTCGAGCCTGTTCGCCGTCTCACTGACTTGGACGAGCAAGACCGCGCACTCCTCGCGAGCATTACCAAGGAATTGCTCATTCGCTATGACAACCTCTTCAACACATCGTTCCCGTATTCGATGGGATGGCATGGAGCGCCATTCGTGGAGGGCGACCACTCCCACTGGCAGCTTCATGCCCATTTTTATCCCCCACTGCTTCGGTCGGCCAGCATCAAGAAGTTTATGGTCGGATATGAAATGCTCGGAGAGGCCCAGCGCGATCTGACCGCCGAGCAAGCAGCCGCTCGTCTGCGAGACAACACGTGCCAACAATGAACTGCCTCGATACCCAAACACCCTTCATCTAACCGAGCGCAAAGCTTGGGCAAATCTTAGCTTATCGCTTATTCACGTCGTTAGAAACGGATCCACACTATGCCAACTCCAACTTCCACCCCTTCCTCGGCCGCACCACCCTCGGCAGCGCGTGGGCGAACACGGTTCACAAGCAGCCAGGCGTTCTGCGGCTTTGTGTTTATCACGCCGGCGCTTATCGGCTTTACCCTTTTCTATCTGCTCCCGACGATTCGCGCCTTCTACATTGGCCTTACGAACTGGAGCCTTTTGCGCGCGCCCAAGTGGGTTGGCTTGGACAATTACATTCGGCTCTTCCAGGACGAAAAGTTCTGGAAGTCGATTTGGGTGACGTTCCTATACGTTCTTTACAACATCCCATTCCAGACGGTGCTTGGACTATTGATTGCGGTGCTCTTGAAGCGGTTGACTGGCTCGGTGTTTGTCCGCTCGGTTATGTTGACGCCGTTTCTAATCTCTAACGTTATCGCCGCGATGATCTGGTTCTACATGTTCGATCCGGTCCTGGGATTTGTGAACATGATCTTGAAAGGTCTTGGCCTGGGAACCTACGCGTTCTTTAGCGATCCGAACCTGGCGCTGCCTACCATCGCTTTCATCAACGTTTGGCGTCACATGGGCTACACAGCCCTGCTCTTCTACACGGGGCTGCAGTCGATTCCCGAGCACCTCTATGAGGCGGCTCGCATTGAAGGCTCCTCGGAATGGAGGACGTTTTGCTCAATCACCTTGCCGCTTTTGCGGCCCGTACTGGTCTTCGTTTTAGTGACAAGCGTGATTGGTTCGTTTCAAATTTTCGACACCATTGCTGTGACGACCCAGGGTGGTCCGGGCACAGCGACTCGAACGATTCTTTGGTACATTTATCAGGAGGGCTTTGTGAGCTTACGCATGGGCTACGCCTCGGCAATGTCCACGGTGCTCTTTCTGGGCTTGGTGCTCGTCACGCTGCTTCAGATGAAGGTATTGCGCTCCGGAGAATCCGACTTGGGATAATTGCTATGAAAAAATCCTCAAAAAAACTCCCCGTTGGCCTCTGGCTTGGTTATGCAGCCCTTGCCATCCTGATCATTATCTCGGTTGGTCCGGTCTGGATCGCCCTTAAGACGGCCTTGAGCGGTCCCACCGCGTGGCTCGCGAGTGCGGGATCGCTCCTTCCCCTGGAAACAACGCTCTTCAATTTCCAAAGAGTGCTCGATTTCGTCGATCCGACTGATCCGCGCGCCGCGCAGACCGCCACGGCGAAGATCGACTTCTTCCGTGCGTTGCTCAACAGCGCGATCTTCACCGCGCTGGCGGTGATCCCGCAGATCTTCTTTAGCGCGACGGCCGCTTATGCCTTTGCCCGATTGAAGTTCCCTGGGCGCGATCTGCTCTTCTTCCTGTTCATCGCCGCAACGATGATTCCCGGCGCCGTCCTGTTCATCCCAAACTTTATCCTTGTCAAGGATTTGGGCTGGCTGAACACTTTCCAGGGCATGGCAGCGCCCTATGCACTCATGACGCCGTTTGCGGTGTTCTATCTCCGGCAAGTGTTTCTGGCTACACCCGCGGATGTCGAGGAGGCTGCACGCATCGACGGGGCATCTTACTTTTCCATTTTCTTCAAGATGATTTTACCGATGCATAGTGGAGCACTATCCACACTGGCCATCCTGACGACGGTGGGCGCCTGGAACGAGTTCTTCTGGCCCTTCCTCATCGGGCGCGAAGAAAACGTTCGTGTGATGGCTGTCGCAATTAATGCGTTTCGCACGCAGCAGCAGACCGGGACTCCCGATTGGACGGGTCTGATGGCGTGCACGGTTCTCGGTATGATCCCCATGATCGCTCTGTTGGTCTTCTTCGGCCGGAAGGTCGTCGAGTCGGTCCAATTCAGTGGCGGAAAATAAGAAACAACCCCAACAAACAACTGGAAAACTAAAGCTATGAATCGGTGTAAAACACTCCTGCTCGCAGCCTTTTCACTTGCTGCTGTCTCCGCGCACGCAGCCACTGAGATCACCTATTGGCTCTGGGACGCCCTGCAGCTCCCCGCCTATCGAGCCGCCGCTGAGGCATTCGAAAAGGCGAACCCGGATATCAAGGTTAAGATCACTCAGACAGCCTGGGGAGACTATTGGACGACGTTGAGCACGGGCTTCGTCTCGGGCACCGCGCCCGACGTCTTTACCAACCATCTCTCCAGATATCCGGAGTTCGTCTCAAATGAGTTGCTGGTGGATATCGCTCCGATGATCAAAAAGGACAATGTCCCCACGGATATCTATCTTGGCGGGCTTTACGAACTCTGGGGGAAGGAAGGCAAGCAATATGGCCTGCCCAAAGATTGGGACACCATTGCCCTCATATACAACAAAGAGATGTTGGCTAAGGCGGGCGTTGATCCCAAGGAACTGGAAAACTTAACCTGGAATCCCAAGGATGGAGGATCCCTTGGCCAGCTCATCGCCAAACTTTCCATTGACGAAGCGGGCAACAATGGATTGTCGCCCAATTTCAACCCGAAGAAGGTCAAGCAGTATGGCCTGTTGATAGACGGTGCACCTAATGGCTTCGGTCAGGTTGAGTGGAGTCACTTTGCTGTGTCCAATGGTTTCAAGTTTCATGACGGTCCGTGGGCGAAGGGATTCCACTACGATGACCCGAAGCTGGCCGAAACGCTGAAGTGGATCGTTGATCAAATGAACAAGGGGTTCATCGTACCGGCTCGCGACTCGCGGCAACTCGGTGCAAACGGCTTCTTCGCAGCTGGCAAGGGAGCAATGGCTTTGACGGGCTCCTGGATGATCAATTGGTATCTCGAGAACGCCAAATTCGAGAAGGGTTTTGCTCCTCTGCCGATCGGTCCTAACGGCCGCAAATCGATGTTTAACGGCCTCGCAGACTCGATCTGGGTTGACAGCAAGCACCAGGAGGAAGCATGGAAATGGGTCAAGTTCCTGGGATCCGAAGAAGGCCAGAACATCATTGCCGGATACGGCATCGTCTTTCCCGCCGTAAAAAGTGCTGCGGAAAAGGCCCAGCAAGCAATGAGTAAAAAGGGGGCTGACGCATCGCCCTTCCTTGAGGAGGCAACCGATTCACAAGTAACCTTCCTCTTTCCGATCGCCGACCACAGCGCGGACGTCCTGCGAATCACACAGGTCGCGCTTGATGCCATCCTCCTCGAAGGGGCGGATCCTGCCGCCAAAATGAAAGAAGCAAGCGAAGAAGTGAACGCTCTTTTCGAATGAGTAAGCTATTTGGCGAAGGAAAGCCAATAGAGTCCGCTGCGGAATGCAGCCTAGGAATGATTCGAAAAAAGCCGTTCCACTTAATGTACAGTGACGAGGCTAATCGCCGCACGTCAAGGAAGAGAAAACTAAATCAACGTTTATGAGCGAAGCCTCCGTAATAATCAAGGACCTGGTAAAAACCTATGTGGATGCTCGAGGGCGTCCGACCTTCACTGCCGTCAAGAAAATCAATCTGAATATCGAAGCCGGCGAATTTATGGTCCTGGTGGGACCCTCAGGTTGCGGAAAGTCCACCACCCTGCGAATGGTTGCAGGGCTCGAAGATATCTCAAGCGGGACAATCGCGATCGGAGGACAAGTCGTCAACGACCTCGAACCCAAAGATCGCGGGATCGCGATGGTTTTTCAAAACTATGCGCTCTATCCGCACATGACCATCTTCGAGAACATGGCATTCGGCTTGAGGATCGCCAAAAAGAAGAACGACGTCATTACGGAAACGGTCAACCGCACGGCCAAAGCCCTTGGTCTTGAAAAGATGCTCGAGCGCAAGCCCCAGGCACTTTCGGGTGGTCAGCGCCAACGTGTTGCACTGGGTCGCGCCATCGTGCGAAACCCGAAGGTCTTCCTCTTTGACGAACCATTGTCAAATCTGGATGCCAAGATGCGCGTTCAGATGCGCTCGGAGATCTCCCGGCTTCACGCCGAGGTCGGCGCGACGATGATCTACGTAACCCACGATCAGGTGGAAGCGATGACCATGGGAGACCGGATATGCGTCATGCGCGACGGGATCATCCAGCAGGTGGCTGATCCCCTCACCCTGTATCGTAAGCCGGCAAACATGTTCGTCGCGGGCTTCATAGGCAGCCCGCCGATGAATCTTCTCAAGGGGACCGTTCAAAGAGGCGACGGGGGGCTCGTCTTCGTGCAGGCTGGCGAAGGCGATCGTCTTCGCCTTCCTTTGCAAGGTGATCTCGAACCCCCGGTTCGAAAGCACGTCGACAAGGAGATCGTCTTCGGCATTCGGCCCGAACACATTAGCAATGAGACCATCGAAGGGCCGAGCGCTCCAGTCACTCTGACGGTTGAAACCTCTGAACCGATGGGTTCGGAGTCACTGGTATACTTCAAAGGAGCCTCAGGTGGCGTGATCGCTCGAATCCAAGGCGATCACATATTCCATTTGGGCGAGAAGGTACCCCTCCAATTGGATCTGGACAAGGTGACGCTCTTCGATCCGGCGACTGAGAATGTGATTAGTTAAATCGAGCCATGACGACCAACGTTGGCATATTTGATAACGCTCAGGATCTAGAAAGAGCGGTAGAGCGACTGGCTGCCGCCGGATTTGAGGATACCGTTTATGATGAGGCCATCCTTTCGCGAGAGGTGAGCAATTTGGCTTCGCCATCCGCGCCCCGGCCAGGTTCAGACGTGCTCTTGCGCAGTGTTCAGCCAAACCTATCACCGAGGGTCGATCGGCATACCGTCGTTCGGGCTTTTCGAAATCATCTCGCCGAGTACCATCTGCCCGAGGAAGTGATCGAGGCCTACACCACAACATTTTATCACAATGGGGCATTCATTCTAGTCAGAACCGAAGCTGCGCGCGCTGAACAGGCGATGCAGATCCTGAGAGACTGTGGCGCAACCCGGGTGAATCGGCACGACTTATAAGCTGTTGAGCGTGCGCTGAGGCTATTACGTCACGCCAGGCGTTATTGGCAGCAGAATTTATGAGTTCGCAACCCACCTGTAGCGAGATTACCGACGGCACGCTGCGCATCGGTTCTGAGGCGGTGCTCGAGGAACTTCCGGAATCCTGGGCGATCGTCGAGGATACAACGCAAGCCGGCGCCTTCTTGCGCGTTAAGAGCGCCGAAGCGGCCTGTTATCTCGAACTCCCTCTTGGGCGGCTGGCGGGAATGAAGCGCTTCAGCAGTTTTCATCGCTTCTCACCCTTTTGGACCCAGCCGGCAATCGGTAACACCGAAGCGGAGGTGCAACCCGAGACTTTGTGGCTTTTGGCGGAAAGGGATGGTGGGAGGTGCACGATGATCGTGCCACTGCTCGATTCAACGACGCGTTACTCGCTGCGCGGCTCGGCACGTGGACTGACGGTCGTGGCAGAGACCGGCGATCCAGCTGTAGTCAGCGACGGCGGCGTCGCGCTCTTTGTGGCCAGCGGCGATGATCCCTATAGCCTGGCGACCCTCGCCGCACGCGCTGTCCACCGGCACTTGGGCACGGGCGGCTTGCGAGCAGACAAGCCAGCGCCCGACTTCGTCGAGATTTTCGGTTGGTGCACCTGGGACGCATTCTACAAGGAGGTTTCACCCGGCAAGGTGCTGGCTGGCCTCGAGGCGTTCGCTCGCGGCGGTGTACAACCCCGCCTGCTGATTCTCGACGACGGTTGGCAAACGTGGCGCAAGGAAGCCACAGGCGAAGAACGCTTGACGGGCATCGGGCCCAATCAGCGCTTCGGAGGCAATCTTTCGACGCTGGTGAGCGAGAGCAGAGAGCGATTTCGAGTGCAGCGCTTTCTGGTCTGGCACGCCCTGCTTGGTTACTGGGGCGGGGTTTGCGAGAAATCGTTGCCTGACTACGGCGCGCGGACGGTGACGAGATCCTTTGGACCGGGGCTGCTTGAGCAGGAGGCACGCTGGAATGTGGGACCATGGGGGGCACAGGCGGGAGTGCCGGCTGCCGAGAAGATCGGCAGGTTCTACGAAGATTGTCATCGCAGCCTGGCAGAACAGGGCATCGACGGCGTGAAGGTTGACGTGCAGGCCCTGCTGGAAGGCCTGTCGTCGGGACAGGGAGGACGCGTCGCGCTCGCCCGCGCGTATCGGCAAGCGCTCGAAACCTCGGTAGGGCGATATTTCGGCGGACGCCTGATCAACTGCATGTCGTGCACCTCCGAGTGCGCCTATCTTTCCGGCAGCACCGTGATGCGAAGTTCGGACGATTTTTTCCCAGAGCGACCTGAATCGCACGGCATTCACCTGTATGCAAACGCTATGGTCGGGATGTGGTTCGGCGAATTCATGCTGCTCGACTGGGATATGTTCCAGTCCTCCCATCGACGAGGAGCCTTCCATGCCGCGGCCCGAGCGGTGTCAGGCGGCCCGGTATATGTATCCGATAAAGTAGGCAGCCACGATTTTGAGCTCCTACGCAAGCTCGTGCTGTCGGACGGCACTGTTTTGAGGGCCGATTATCCCGGTCGCCCGACGCGCGACTGCCTTTACTCCAACCCGACACGGGAGCCAGTGCTTCTGAAGATCTTCAACCTTAACGGCGACTGCGGCATCATCGGCGTCTTCAACGCGCGTCACGACGCGCCACCAGACGAACGCGTCGCCGGCACCGTCGCCGTCTCTGACGTCCCATTGCTCCGCCGAGGCGACTACGCGGCGTTCGCCCACCGCAGCGGTGACCTCTGGCCGTGCGCATTTGAGGAACCCACCACGATCGATCTCGCGGAAGGCGAATGGGAGTTGGTCACGTTCGCCCCTGTTGAGAATGGATTCGCAGCCCTTGGCCTCGCCGACAAGTTCAATAGCGCGCGATCCATCTCGTCGCGCACGTGGGAGCGAGGCGAATGTCACCTTTCTCTCCGAGACGGAGGAAGCTTCGTCGGATGGGCGGCCCAACAGCCCTCGAGTGTGCTTTGCGACGATCGTTCGATCGAGTTTTCCTACGACCAGACGCACGGCCGATTGACAGCCGATGTCCCCGCGGGTCAACCCAGAAGACTCGTCATTCGATGGCCTTGACGGTCCTTTCGTTCCAACCTCTTGCAACCTATGAGTTACACCGCCTCCCCTTCCCGCTATGATTCGATGAAATACGCCCGTTGCGGGCGGAGCGGATTGGCGTTGCCACGAATCTCCTTGGGTCTTTGGCACAATTTCGGCGATGTCGATTGCTATGCAGTTGGCCGCGATGTCGTGTTACGTGCATTTGACCTCGGCATTACCCACTTCGATCTGGCAAACAATTACGGCCCACCGCCGGGATCGGCGGAAAGAACTTTTGGCCGAATGCTTCGCGAGGACCTCGCTGCGTATCGCGACGAGATTATCGTTTCGACAAAGGCGGGCTATCTGATGTGGCCGGGTCCATACGGCGAATGGGGTTCGCGAAAAAACCTTCTCGCAAGCCTCGACCAGAGTTTGAGTCGTTTGAAATTGGACTACGTGGATATCTTCTACTCACACCGCCCCGATCCAGACACCCCGCTGGAGGAGACGATGAGCGCGTTGGACCAAGCCGTGCGCTCAGGCAAGGCACTCTACGCGGGCATCTCGAACTATCAACCCGATGGCACGCGCAAGGCCGCTACGGTCCTTCGAAGCCTAGGTACCTCCTGCCTGATTCATCAACCCTCCTATAGCATGTTGAATCGCTGGATCGAAGGCGAGCTTACGACTGTCCTTGAAGAAGAAGGGATCGGCTGCATCGTCTTTTCGCCTCTTGCCCAGGGACAGCTCACAAGCCGCTACCTCAGGGAAATTCCCGCAGACTCGCGCGCCGCGAAGGACGGTTTTTTGAAAGCCGATCAAGTCCGCAGCAACATTCCCAAGGTTCAGGCGCTCAACGAAATCGCAAAAATACGTGGCCAATCGGTAGCGCAAATGGCCATCGCCTGGGTCTTGCGCCTGCCTGCCGTGACGTCCGCGCTGCTCGGCGCAAGTTCCGTCAAACAACTCGAAGAAAACCTCAAGGCCCTCGACCGACTGGACTTTTCCAATGAAGAACTCGTGGAAATCGAATCGATCCTGGCCGATGCATCTTAGCTTGCTTGCACGTCAAAAGCGTGGAGAAGGACGTTCCAGCTCAAGCTGACTCGCACGCAGGGTCCAGATCGCAAGCCGAAGCAGTCGGCTCTTCTCCAATTGGTTGACGCATTTCAGACTGCATCCGAAGCGATTCGAAATACCGCTCTCGTTGACAACCAGTCGATGAAACTATAGTTAATTAACGCTTTATCGTGAGTTCGCTTTCTGTTTTGCAAGATGCGCCGTCCTCCGACGTCGGAGGGACGCGCGCGGATCTGAGGCCCGAACACATCCGTGACGCCGTCATCCGGCTGGCCGGAAATTCTCAGGACGGCATCCAGACCGCTGGCGCCCTGCTGGCGAGGTTGGCCGGCCGCAGCGCTCAGGACGTGATGACCTACATGACCATCCCCTCCACCATTTCGGGAGGACCCTCCATCTTTCAGGTGCGGATTGGGTCGGGTGAGGTTCTTTCAGCAGGGGACGAGGCCGACTTCCTCGTTGCATTGCACCAGCACAGCTACGAGGACCACATTCACTTCCTTCGCGACGGAGGCGTGCTGCTCTACGACTCCGACAACGTTCAGCCGGATCCGAGCAAGAAAAACTTCGTTCACGTCGGGGTACCGATTACCGGCCTCACCATCGAAGCGCTGGGAGGGTCTGCAAAAGACAAGGGTAAGAACATCTTCGTGCTGGGTCTCTTGGCAAGGATCTTCCAACTCGACACCGCCAAACTCCAAAAGCTCATCGCGGAACGATTTGGCGGAAAGTCCGATGATGTCGCCAATACTGCTGTCATGGCGTTGCACGCCGGCTTTGCCTATCCCGTGGGCAACGTGCTTTCCCGGCTCTACCGCTTTGAGCCTAGCATTGAATCTGCCACGGGCCGCGCGCAAGTCACGATGGATGGAAACCAAGCGCTAGCCTACGGCTTAATCGCTGCCGGTGTTCGCTACGGGGCAGGCTATCCGATCACACCGTGGTCTTCCATCATGGAAATCCTGCGAAGTGAACTGCCAAAATACGGTGGTCTTTTCGTGCAGGCCGAAGATGAACTCGGCGCGGTCTCTTTAGCCCTCGGTTTTTCCTACGCCGGCCACTTGGCCGTGACAGGGAGCGCCGGGCCGGGGATCTCCCTCAAAACCGAAGCGATCGGCTGGGCGTCGATGGCTGAGATCCCGCTCATTGTCGTCAACGTCCAGCGAGGTGGACCCAGCACTGGCTTGCCCACCAACGTTGAGCAAAGTGACCTCTATCAAGCGATTTTCGGCGGGCATGGGGACAGCCCCCGCGCCGTGCTTGCGACATCCACTGTGGAGGATTGCTTCTACATCGCGATCGAGGCGGCGCGGATAGCCCGTAGATACAGCACTCCCGTCATCATCCTCAGTGATTCGTCGCTTGCCACACGCATCGAGGCTTTCGATGAACCGGACCTAAAGAAGCTCATGCAAGATCCAAAGCCCGATCTTGCTCCGCGGTCCCCAGGCTTCAAACCCTACCCGCTCGAGAACCTCACGCATCACGCTCCACCCGGAACCCCCATGGTGGACGGCAAGTATCCGGTGGTGACAGGCCTTGAGCACGACGAAATGGGGCATCCGACCGGCAATCCCAAGCTGCACGCCGCAATGACCGCCAAACGCCGCCGCAAGCTCCAATTGCTGGCAGAAGAAATCCCAGTCCCGAAGGTTCACGGAGATCCAGAGGGGGAGGCTCTCCTGGTAGGTTGGGGTTCGACGTTCGGTCCCATTCATGAAGCCGTCAATCGAGCACGGGACCGCGGTGAAAGCCTCTCTGCGCTCCACTTCCGCCACCTGCACCCCTTACCGAATGGACTCAACGAAATTTTCGATCGCTTCAAGCGGGTCATCGTCGCCGAGATGAATGACCAGGGAATGTATGGTCATGGACAGCTCGCCACGATCCTCCGCGCGAGGTACTGCAACCCGAGGATCCGCAGCCTGACAAAGACCGACGGACTCACCTTCCGTGTCCGTGAAATTTTGGAAGGAGTTTTGAGATGAATGCCTCTTCTGTCGTCGAGGAACGAGAAAAGCTTACCAAGAAGGCGCTTACGGCAGACCACCCAACGTGGTGCCCGGGTTGTGGAGATTTTGCCGTCCTGGCCGGCTTCTACAAGGTCCTCGAAAAGCGCCAGCTTCCCCAAGAGAGCATCGTAACCCTAGCTGGAATCGGCTGCTCCTCGCGCTTCCCGTATTTTGTCAATACTCATGGCGCGCACTTCATCCATGGCCGTGCGGTGCCGCTGGCCTCCGGCGTCAGCCTTTCCCGGCCAGATCTACACGTCTTCCTTTTCGGGGGAGACGGCGATGGATTTTCCATCGGAGGCAATCACCTTGAACACGGTGCGCGCAAAAACATCCGGCTCATGTACGTGATCATGGATAACTTCGTCTATGGTTTGACGAAAAAGCAGACCTCGCCCACTTCACCAGTCGGTTATCGCTCGAAGACGGATCCTGCTGGCGCCATCGATCGTCCTGTTAATCCGATCAAGAAATTGGTCGCTGCCGGGGCGACGTTCATTGCTCGGACACATGCCACCCAGATCAATCACATGATGCAAATGATGGAGCGCGCGATGGACCACGACGGCTTTTCCGTGGTCGAGGTGCTCTCGGAATGCGTCGAGTTTTTCCCAGGCGCCTTCGACGCGGGTAACCCGCGAAAGGGCGGTACTTTCAACGTCATTAACGAGAGAAAATGGGACAATACCCCCGAGGACGAGGCGCTCCATGACGTGACCGACGAAATTGCTGCCTACCGGCTCGCCGACCTTCCCTTTCCAGGCCTCTTCGGTGTGTTTCTTGACATCGATCGCCCCACCAAGAATTCGCTTGAAAGCCGTTGGATCGCTGAAGCGCGGGCCAAGACCAGAGGAGGCAGCGATCTCGAAATTCTTCAGCAGACCTTTGACCGGATGAAGTAACCACGCTGGCCCTGTACAAGCCAGCTACGCGGGTCTGCTGTGAAATCTCGCGGAGGCGATTCCATTGCCTCGAGGCGCTGACCGTGGTGAGGGACGCTTCGAAAGCAAGGCCGCGGAGCGCGAGCCGTCGGTGAAAACGCTTTCGACGGTGGACAGAATTGCTTTGCTCCCGTTGGTCCGGGCGTGAGACAAGCTTTTCCCCATGCTCAACTGGATCTGGCTTGCACTCGTCGTGCTGTCCGTCTTTCTCGGCGCGGTATCCGGCCAACTCGGCGAGGTGACAACCGCTGCCTTCGACGCCTGCAAGACCGCCGTCGTGACTCTTGCTTTGCCGCTCGCCGGAATCATGTCGCTGTGGCTGGGCGTGATGCGCCTGGCAGAGCAATCGGGTCTGGTGAACCTCCTTGCCCGAGCCCTGCGGCCTGTGATGCGCTGGCTATTTCCCGATGTTCCCGCCAGTCATCCAGCGATGGGCTCGATGGTGATGAACATGGCGGCCAACATGCTCGGTCTGGCGAATGCTGCTACCCCACTCGGACTGCGCGCGATGCAGGATCTCGAGAAGCTGAACACGCGCCCCGGCGTCGCCACAAACGCCATGTGTACGTTCCTTGCAATCAACACGAGCTCGATCCAACTCATTCCTGCCACGACTGTCGGAATTCTTTCGGCGGCGGGCGCGGTCAACCCGACTTCAATCATCGGAACGGCATTCATGGCAACCATCTGCTCGACAGTGGCCGGGATCATCGCTGTCAAATCTCTCGAGAAGCTGCCCTATTTCGCGCTTCCCAAGGCAGCAATAGGCAAAGACGAATCGACGGTCTTGGACCATCGAACGCCTGGCGAAGGCCGAGCGGTACCTCTGGGGGGGACCTGGAAAATGCTCTTGGTGCTTGCGCTCTGCGTCTTCGCCGCGCTCTTCGTCACGATCGCGTTTTTTCCAACCGCCTTCGAGAGTCTGGCAAATTCCGTGCGAAGCTTCCTATCCGTTGCCAATAGGTTCGCCTTTCCGCCGGAGTGGTCCGGCAAGCACTGGCTGGCGCGAAGTGTGGAGGCGATCTCACTCCTGGCAATTCCCTTTATTCTCACGATGTTCCCGCTCTACGCCGCGGCAAGGCGCGTTCCTGTCTATGAAGAGTTTGTCGAGGGCGCCAAGGAAGGCTTTCAAGTGGCGATTCGCATTATTCCTTTCCTCGTTGCAATCCTGGTCGCCATCGGCATGTTTCGGGCGGCCGGTGGAGTGGATCTCCTAGCGCGTCTGCTCTCCCCGATCTTTCAACCTCTGCGGTTCCCGCCAGAGCTTCTGCCGCTGGTGCTCATGCGACCGCTAAGCGGGAGCGGCTCAAATGGCATCTTCGCCGAACTGGTCAAAGCTCACGGGCCAGACAGCCTGATCGCCAAAATGGGGGCCACAGTCATGGGCAGCACCGAGACGACGTTCTACGTCATTGCGGTGTATTTCGGCTCGGTCGCCATTCGGCAGACGCGCCACGCGGTCGCCGCCGGGCTGATCGCCGATCTGGCGGGCGTCATCGCGTCTGTTCTTATTTGCAATCTGGTCTTCCGCTAGCTGTCGCTCGAGACAAAAGCGGCGTCGATCGGCCGCTCCGATTCAACGCGACTCCGAATAAGGTTTCCACTTTTTCATATCCTCGTCCGAGGCCGGTTTCAGGCTGATAGCTGCGCCGCCGCCCGGCGCCAGATTCGTTTTCAATATCGTCTGATCGTTTACTAGAAAACTCTGAATACGATATGCCATCGGATTGCTTTTCCAGTCAGCATCAGGCGCATCCATGTAAGCGGTTGCTACATACCATCGCTTCGGAGTCAGATAGCTCAAAGCAATATTCGAAGAGCGCGACTGCTCATCCGTGATCGCACCGATGTACCATTCGTCTCTGTTTTTCGCCTTGCGCGCAATTGTCAGATAATCGCCCGGTTCAGCTTCCAATATCCTTGTATCGTCCCAGTCAACCGCTACCTCCTTGATGAACTGGAACGCATCCATGAACTTCTCATAATGCTCAGGCAGATCGGCGGCCATTTGTAATGGGCTATACATCGTCACATACAATGCCAACTGCTTGGCCAGAGTTGTCTGCACTGTTCGCCGCATCTGCCCCTTTTTGCGCGGACTGTACTCTTCGAATCTGATCTGAAAAATTCCCGGCGTGTAATCCATAGGCCCGCCCATCAAACGGGTGAAAGGAAGAATCGTTTCATGTTCGGGAGGATTACCAGTCTCTGACCAACCTGAATTGAACTCGTTGCCTCTCGCTGCTTCGCTCGCCAACCAGTTCGGATAAGTGCGTTGCAACCCAGTCGGGCGCACAGGTTCGTGAGCGTTCAGCATTATTTTATGCCGCGCTGTTTTCTCTGCGACTCTGACATAATGACCGACCATCCACTGGCCATCGTGATGCTCGCCGCGAGGAATAATCTTGCCTACATAACCTGTCTTTACCGTGTCGTATCCGTGTTGCTTCATGAAGCGAAAAGCTTCGTCCATTCTGCGCTCATAATTTGTGACCGAGGATGAGGTCTCATGATGCATGATCAGCTTCACCCCTTTTGCGGCCGCGTAATTCTGCAGTTCGACGATATCGAAGTCAGGATAGGGAGTCACAAAGTCAAATACTTCTTCCTTCCAGCGTCCGAACCAGTCTTCCCATCCGACATTCCAGCCCTCTACCAGCACGCCGTCAAATCCGTGTCTGGCTGCAAAATCAATATACCGTTTGGTGTTCTCGGTCGTTGCTCCATGTCTGCCATTGGGCTTCAGCTTCGTCCAATCGACTTCATCGAGCTTCACGCTGACTCCAGTAGCGTAATTCCATGTGTATTTCCCTATGTGCATTCCCCACCATATACCGATATATTTCTGAGGCTTGATCCAACTCGCATCCTGAAGTTTAGTAGGCTCGTTCAAATTCAAAATCAGTTTGGAAGCCAGAATATCTACTGCTTTATCGCTTATGATGGCCGTGCGCCAGGGAGTCTTGCACGGAGCCTGCATGTAGGCCTTGTTACCGAGCGCGTCCGGGACCAGATGCGAAGAGAGCGCGAACGTCTCTTTGTTTACTGTCACGTTCATCGCCGGATAATCGATCAGAGCCGCCTCATGGATGTTAATGTACAGCCCATCAGCGGTCTTCATCATCAATGGAGTCTGCACCGCATCGGGGCCAATTAATGATTTGGCGGCAATATCCTTAAATGATTCGCCCTTTGTGGCGTCTACTTCGCTGAGTTTTGTTGTCGAGTAGGCATACTCGTTCGAGTCGTAATCGCCGGGAATCCAGAACGTCTTATGATCGCCCGTGAGATTGAACTGAGTCTTTTCATCCGAAATAATGAAATATTTCAAGCCGTCCTGCTCAGGAAATTCATATCGAAATCCCAGACCGTCATTGAACAGACGAAACCTTATTATTAACTTTCGATTGTTGATGGACTTCTGTTCGAGCGTGACGGCCAGTTCTCTGTAATGATTGCGAATCTGTTTTACCTCTCCCCACACTGGCTCCCAGCTTTCGTCCTTTTGAGATGTATCGGCTTTCACAATGGTGAAGCCATCGAAAAAGGATGGTTGGTCCTTGAGTTCTATACCAAGCTTGCTGTTTTTAATAACAGACTTTCCGCCAAATGACAGTTCATAAGCAGGCGCGCCATTTTCCGTTAGCGCAAAGGAGAGCGATAGTCTGCCATCGGGGGACTGGATCTGCTGTGCAGAAGCATCAAAGCTGAAAAGCAAGAAGGAGAGAATCAATACTTGTTTTCCCATAGGATTGGCTCCAATTATGATGGCGGCGCGATGCTATCGTGATGAGGGTATGAAAGCAAGGTCAGGACTTAGGTCAGCACCCTTTTTGCCAATCTGGCGGGCGTCATCGCGTCTGTTCCTATTCGCAATCTGGTCTTCCGGTAGCTGTCGCTCGAGGCGAAGGCGCGACTTGATAGCGCGCTCTTACTTTACTGCTGTTCACGAGAACTGCGCCGCCGGGCGCTGCCTCATGTCCGCGCGACACTTTTACACTGGCGTTCTTGGAAATGCACGAAATCGACCGCCCTACCTTCGATTCCAGGAATCTGCTACAAGATCGTGGATGGAGAGCAGCAACTCCACATCCTGGCCCAACTCGGACGCAACGCTCCGCCGCGACAAGACGAACGACCCCTGCGACATTCACTTGGCACTGCTCGCAAACAGCAGTTATCGCCCGATACGCTCGCGAGGCTCCGCGGCAAGGGCTTCCGCAACGATGTTGCCGACGGCGACCTCCAAAGAATGCGTTCTTTTTCCCACTGGCCTAGATTCCCGACGAGCGGCAGGGAACTCAACCCTCGCGCCTTTTTTGGAGAAAATTCTTTTGACGAATGGTGTCCTTACGGGTTGGATGGTCCACCGAGGAAGATTGACGGTCCTTTGCTATCGGGACGCTCCCTGATCGTGCTTCCATGGAGCACGTATTCGCCGGTGTGCCGCGAAGTAGTAAGAGCGTGTTGCCCCAATGGCCATAAGAAACTTTCAAGTCGCCGTCGATTTTAACGGCCCGCCAAATCGTGTAGTCGAAGAAGTTTGTCAGCTTGCTCAAAGGCTTTCAGCAAGACTCGTGCTGCCGTCTCGTGATCGGCTCAAGCTCGTCCAGGTAGCCACGAGGGAAAGCCAGAATGCGCTTCCAAGGCCGACGCGAGCTCGGTGTCTCTTACGAATCCGCTCGAAGCTGAGGCGTTTAATTTTCAACCTGTTGCTCTTTACGGGACACCTGGCTGCGTTACGGTCGGAGCCCTTCGAGCAGGCCGAGGTCACGAAGACAATCAATCTCGTTTCTCTCTTGCCCCAGGACATACGAGCCGTTCCAGGCGACATCGTAAAGGAGGATACGGCACTTCAGACCGCGGGAAATTCCCGGGCGGAGTTGCGGTTTCCGGACCTGACTATCGTCCGTGTAGGCTCAAATTCGCTTTTTCGCTTTCTCGCGGACAGCCGAGAATCGGTTCTCGAGAGCGGCACTATTCTCTTTTCTTCCCCGAAAGGTGCCGGTGGAGGAAAGGTGCGGGCAGGGTCAATTACCGCCGCGGTTACGGGTTCTGATTTCATGATCTCCAACCTGGGAAGGGTGAAGGTGATCTGCCTAAGTCACAAGGTCGCCGTCTATTTCACAGCAAATCCCAAGATCCGCGCTGAGCTACTCCCAGGACAAATGCTCGATATCGTAGCAGGTGCGGACCGGAGACTGCCTCCTGTTACGACAATTAATCTTGGGAAGCTTCTCGCTACTTCCATGCTAAGCGAAGCGGGCGGCTTTGCGCCGCTTCCAAGCCAAGCGATCCTTACTCAAAACGTCAACAAGCAGGGGAAGGCATTTTTGGTCGCGAGCGCCAATCTTACAAGCCAATCCGCTGAAACGGAGCGTTCCACCATCGTAGCCAACGATCCTCTCTTCCAGTCTCGCCAAACAGCGGCTGCCACAACCGCCCGTGAGGCGGCGGCAACGGCCTCGACACCTGATAAGTCGGGTAATGGCAGTGGCGAAAACCAAGTCAAACACAAGAACGGCACCGAGAGCCCGGGTAACAGCGGGAATCAAGAGAATCGTGGCAGTGCAGGCAACAACGAGAAGCGTGGCAACGTAGGCAACAATGAGAACCGCGGCAACCTGGGCAATAACGAGAACCGTGGCAACGCTGGCAACAACGAGAACCACGGCAACGCCGGGAACAATGAGAGCCGCGGCAACGCTGGCAGCAACGAGAACCACGGCAACGCTGGCAGCAACGAGAACCACGGCAACGCTGGCAGCAACGAGAACCACGGCAACGCTGGCAACAACGAGAACCGCGGCAACGCTGGCAACAACGAGAACCGCGGCAACGCTGGCAACAACGAGAACCGTGGCAACGCTGGCAACAACGAGAACCGTGGCAACGCTGGCAACAACGAGAACCGTGGCAACGCTGGCAACAATGAGAGCCGCGGCAAGAGCGTTGGACGAGAGCGGCGTTAGCGCACCTGAAGCTCCCGCTGGATTACTAGATAAGACCGCTCGAAAAAATGAGCCGCCTGTACAGGCGCGCCAATTGGAAGGCGGGTCGGTTTTGTTTTTTTGTTCGCTCGAGTCCGCTTTTTGTCAAGGCGCAGTGGCGCCAGCAGCATTCGGAAAAGCGAATATATACATTGACGAATATATTTGCGATGCGATATTCGCCCGTGGAATTGATTCAGATTTACCAATGTTTCTGCGATGCCACGCGGCTGCGGATCATCTACTTGCTTACGCGTGGTCCGCTTTGCGTTTGCCATTTCCAGGAAATTCTGGGCATCGCGCAAACCAAGGTTTCCCAGCATCTCGCCTACCTCCGCAAGAAGGGCTTGGTTGAATGCACCCGGCACGGGACATGGATGATTTATAGCCTTCCGTCAAAACCCCCGATCGAGCTCAAAGCCAATCTCAAATGCCTTCAAGACTGTGCTCCTACGTACAAGCGGTTCCGTGCCGATCTCAAGGCTCTTGAGAAGGTGCGAGCTGATTGCGGATGGATTAGTGAAGCTCTCGAAAACAAACGTGCCTGGACCTGCTAGACCCCATGAATCCAAACAGACGATCCTGTTTCTTTGCACCGGCAACTCTGCGCGGAGTATTTTCGCCGAATACCTGCTCAAAGAGATCGCACCGGTTCGGTTCGAAACCTATAGCGCCGGAGCGAGTCCAAAACCCGCGCCGCATCCGCTTGCGCTCGCTGCCGTTTGAGAAGCTCGACGCCCTGCGTTTGGAAGCCGCGACCCAGGAAATCGGCGTTCGGGAGAAAATCCAGATTGCTAATCAAACGCCCGCCTGACCCGCAACACCGAAGTTATTATGAACGATAAACCAACCGTTCTTATACTCTGCACCGGAAATTCCTGCCGTAGTCACATTGCAGAAGGAGTTTTGCGGCAAGCCGCCGGTGACTTTATCGAGGTGCAAAGTGCCGGCTCAAGGCCTGCCGGTTACATTTCCGAAGGCGCTCGAGGTCATGAAGGAAATCGGCATCGACATTTCCAACCACTCCTCGAAGCACATGAACGAATTTCTCGGTCGTAAGGTGGATACTGTCATTACTGTGTGTGGAAATGCCGATCAAGCTTGCCCGATGTTTCCCGGCCAGGTGAACCGCTACCACTGGGGCTTTGACGATCCAGCTCATGCCGAAGGCAGCGAGGAAGAGATCTTCGCCGAGTTTCGTCGCGTGCGGGATCAAATCAAGTTGGTCTTTGAGGCCTATGTAGCTGGTTTGCGTGAAGGTGCAAGCCGGAACGCGGCACTCGAGTCATCCGTCAATTCTACGTAACGAAAGGATTAACCATGAGTACAGCAAACATTAAGGAGGTCATCCGGGAGAAGTACGGAGAGGCTGCCTTGCGCGTCCAATCAGGTACCACCGGCAATTGTTGCAATGCTGTCGGGTTCGAGGCCTCTTGTGATCCGATAACCTCAAACATCTACACCGCTGCGCAGGAAGGCGAATTACCCGACACGGCGATCAAGGCCTCTCTTGGCTGTGGCAACCCTACGGCCCTTGCCGAATTGAAACCTGGTGAAACCGTACTCGATCTTGGCTCCGGAGGCGGAATTGACGTGCTGCTTTCCGCTCGCCGCGTCGGGCCATCAGGAAAAGCCTACGGTCTCGACATGGCCGATGAAATGCTTGCGCTTGCCGAAGAGAATAAACGCAAAAGCGGCCTTGGCAATGTCGAGTTCCTGAAAGGTGAAATCGAGAACATTCCACTGCCCAGTGATTCCGTGGATGTCATCATCTCGAACTGCGTCATTAACCTTTCAGGCGATAAGGACCGTGTGCTCAAAGAAGCGTTTCGGGTGCTCAAACCGGCGGGGCGCCTTGCCGTGTCCGACGTTGTTGTCAAGGGCCACGTTCCTGCAGAAATCAAGAAAAGCCTGGAGCTCTGGGCGGGCTGCGTCGCAGGTGCCTTGAGCGATTACGACTACGTAGCAAAACTCGCCAAAGCCGGATTTGACAATATCGATATCGAGCCGACGAGGGTTTACAGCGTCGAGGACGCGAGGACCTCTCTGGCGGGTCAAGGCCTCGATGCGCTGGCTAAAGAAGTGGAAGGAAAGTTCATCAGTGCCTTCGTCCGTGCGAAAAAACCTGCAGCGATGCCGTGTTGCGCTCCAAGTTGCTGTTCCTGAAAAGGAGAATGACTTCATTCACGGAATGCGCGGGCAAGCCCTAGCTTTTATGGCTGCGGAATTCCGCAATGACCCCTACTCGGGATAGGCCCCAGCAACATTCTGGTCATAATCCACCAGAGCTCCTGTCATGACACCGGACTCCGGACTCAGCATGTAGGCGGCGAGCGCTGCAACCTGATCGGGCTTGACGAGTTGTCCCATCGGCTGCGCCGCCTCGGCCTTTGCCAACCAGTCGTCGCCCACGCCATGAAATTTGCGTTGGGTCGCGCTTTCACCAGGAGTATCCATCCACCCCGTCAGAATCGCATTGCAACGAATGCGCTTTGTGACAAATGCGTTGGCGACGTTCTTTGTTAGCGTTGCAAGCGCCCCCTTCGATGCTGAGTAAGGCGTCAAGTAGGACTGTCCGCAATGGGCTACCATTGATACGATGTTGACGATGCTGCCAGGCTTTCCAGTCTCGACCAAATGCCGAACAACGCGTTGCATTGCAAGGAAGGGGCCACGGGCGTTGGTATTGAAGTGCCGCTCCCAAAGCTCGATGGTGGTATCAAGGAGAGTACCGCGATCGGCTATTCCGGCAGAGTTCACAAGGCCATTAGCGCTGCCAAAATGCTTTATGGCCTCATCGACCAACCTGTAGCAGTCGTCCGCGTTTGAGACATCGGCTTTCACGAATATGCAATCCGTACCCAAGGCGCGCACACTCGCAGCGGCATCTTCACCTTTTTCAGCATTCCGACCGCTGATCACAATGCCAGGAGCGCCTTCAAGCGCCAGTCGTTTGGCTATTGCCAGCCCGAGGCCTTGCGTTCCGCCGGTGATTACCGCGATTGTCGATCGATTTCTCAAGAATAAGTTATCATTCATACCAAGTTGCTTCACTGTTGCTATTAATCTCAACGGCTCTCCCGAGCCTGAGTGATGCCGCCGCAGCCTCAGCGAGATACGCCGTGCGCAGGCCATCGACTGCGTTTACAGGCGGCGGCGTGCCATCAACCGCACTACGAAGAAAAGTTTCGATCTCGATGCGATAACTGTCAGAGTAACGATCCATGTAGAACGTAGCGATTCGATCCGGCGCCCCAAATGTTCTACTTGAATATCGCTTCACGCTGGTCGCCTTCGGATTATCGGAGATGACCATGCCGGCCGAACCGAACGCTTCGATTCGCTGATCATATCCATAAGCAGCCCGCCGCGAATTGAGGATAACGGCCTGTTTGCCACTTGACGTCGCCATTACCACGCAGGCTGTGTCGATGTCGCCGAGACTACCGATCTGTGGATCCACCAGGCAACTGCCGCGACTGTAAAGGGTCACGGGTTCCTCGCTGAGTAGCCACCGCGCCATATCAAAGTCCTGGATCATCATATCCCGAAACAGGCCGCCCGATTTCGGAATATACTCCAATGGCGGCGGGTTCGGATCGCGACTGGTAATCGTGATCTGTTCGACTTTGCCGATCTCGCCGGCATCGATGGCTTTTTTCAAAGCCGAATGCCCAGGATCGAAACGCCGGTTGAACGCAATGAAAACTCCCCCTGCTCGCGAGCCCAGGACATCGATGCACCGCTGCGCTTCCGACAAACCGGGCGCAAGAGGCTTCTCGCACATCACCGCCTTTCCCGCCTCGACCGCTTGAAGTATGCAGCCAACGTGAGTGTCCGACGATGTCACTACGATGACAGCATCAACTTCCGGATGACGTAGAGCGTCTTCCACGCTTCGGGCCGCTCGTGCACCGGTTTCGGCGGCCAGTGAGGCAGCAGCTGCCTCTATTACGTCAAAGACCGTCACCAACCTGGCTCCGGCTGCAGCAATAGCCCGCGCATGCACCCTGGCCATGCGCCCAGCGCCCAATAATGCAATTCCGATCATACTCTGGATGTTGCGACCAAGGCGCCCGAGTTTAGGCAGCCGTTTGCGGTTGTGCGGTTTCGTAGCTTCTTCTCACGCGCTAAACGAAAATGGGACGTCTCCGAAAACGGCACACGATAGCCAAGAGATAAAAATGATTCGCTGAGATGCATATTGCTCTTATATGCAAAAACATCGAACCGATCAAGGCGACGCTTTCTCAGTTGCTAGCGACCGGCAAACCGGTCGTCGCTCTCGTTTCAGATCTGGATACCGCCGCGCGTTCAGCCTACGTTGGTATCGATGACCGCGCCGCCGGCCAGTTGGCTGGTTTTCTACTTGGCCGCTGTTTGGAACGCGTTCCAAGGGCCGAAGTCGCCGTCATCGTAGGCTGCGCGTCCTACCGTTGCCACGAGGACCGAGAGATGGGATTTCGCACTTTACTGCGACAACGCTTTCCACAGATCGAACTCGTTGAGGCCATAAAGGGGGACGAGTCACCTCAAGCGACTTACGAGGCGGCTTTGGGCTTGTTGAAAAAGCACCCAGGCATCGCGGGCATTTACAATGTCACTGGCGGAAATCAAAGCCTCGCGCAGGCACTTGTTGACAGCCAGTTGTCCAGGCGCCCGCTATTTATCGCCCATGAAGTCAACGAAGTCACAGCGCCGTTGCTCAGAGCGGGTGTTATTGACTTTCTAATCACTCAGAAAGCCGAATCGCTGATGCGTAAGACCCGCCAGGTGTTGATCGAGCTTAGGATGGGTAGAAGCCCTGTACGTGAACTGAACCAAGTGCCATTCGAAGCCATTACTGAGTTCAACTTAGATGTGGAGACAGGCAACCTGCAAGTTTAGCAAGTGCACCTCCTCACCAGTAAGCAGCGATATTTTTTGGGATTTGGATTGCTCTTTTGGGCGACCGTCTACTGCTTCTTCGCCTTGTAAAAGTTGATGGCGGTCACGAGGTCTACTGCGCGCTGAAGCACGGTATCCCGGAGCTGCGGCGCTTTGCCGCGGTCCCGCTGGGCAGCCTGAGCGGTCTCGATCTCGGGATTAAGATTCGCGACGAGCGAGGCCTCATTCATTCGACGGCGCTCAGGGTCGAAGACAAACTGACTCACTCCCTTGTCTTTGCTCTCGCGAAAGATCTGCTCGCGCGTTTCGCGGGGGAGAGAAATCGACACGTCCGGCTTCACTCCATCGGGAAAGATCGGACCGGCCTCCGGGAGGATGACCTGCGCAACAGCCACGCGCAGAAGGGTGTTGCTGCCAATCGGCGCTTCGGCGAATTCGACCGCCTGCCCGCTCGTCTCGGCCCCGATGATCATGGCGCCGGCATTAAGCCGCAACGTGCCCGCGAGCGCCTCCGCAGCACCGGAGGTCTCGGAATCTGTCAGAAGAACCACCACGCCTTGAAAAACGGGATCCTGGTTGGAGGTGAAGATTCTTTCCTGCTTTGCGCTCGGCTTCTGAATGGAGAAAAGCAGCTTTCCCTTCGGACAAAAACGGCGCGCGAATTCCGATGCCGCTTCGTAATCCCCGTTATCCGAAAGACCACGCAAATCAACGATGACTGCATCGATCTGCTTTTGCGAGCTTGTGAGCGCCGCATCAAACTGCGCAAGGGTGTCCGTTGTCAACGCGCCAAGGCGCACGTAGGCAATGTGCGAATCGAGGATCTCCGCTAGAAATGGGGTCTGCGGTCGCGAAAGGGATTTTGACGAAGCGCTTACGATGGCCGCGCCCGGAGACAGTCGCCTGACGAGTCCCTCCAGAGCCGCCCGCTTCATTTCCTTATCATCCACCTTTGAGCCGTCAAAGAAACCCTCTTTGAAGGTTTGAAGAGCCTTCTCCACGTCTTCGTCCTTCAGCCCGTCGATCAATTCGCGCATTGTCCGCGAGGGAGGGGTCGGCGAAGGGGCCGGTGTAGGAGAGGGCGACGGGGAAGGCTCAGGCGTTGGAGACGGAGAAGGCTGCTGCGCCCGAAGGGTTCCGGCCACTACGGCAAGAATCAAGACAACTCGAAGGATCATGAAGCGCCAATGTCCTCTCTCCGTTGAATCTGGTCAAAGCGGATTGTGTCCGCCGCACGATAAGCCAGTGCGCGCGCCGCATCGCGATCCACGCCCAACGCACTGACACCAAGCACCCGGCCGCCATTGGTCACGACGCGCTGCCCATCCTGTTTTGTTCCCGCGTGAAAAACGACGACATCTTTCACCGCGCAGGCTTCGTCCAAGCCCTCGATGACCTTTCCTTTCTCGAAGGCGCCCGGATAGCCACCGGAAGCGAGAACTACACAAACCGCGGCCCGCTCATCCCACTGCGGCCGCTGAGTCGCGAGCGATCCATCCACACAAGCCTCCAGCAAATCGAGCAAGTCGCTACGCAGCCGCCGGAGGAGCACCTGCGTCTCCGGATCTCCGAATCGGCAGTTGAATTCCAACACCTTCGGTCCTTCCTCGGTCAGCATCAGACCGGGAAACAACATGCCACGAAATCCAATGCCATCAGCTTTGATGCCGGCCACGAAGCGATCGAGCACTTCGCTTTTCACACGCTCGATCAACGCGGCATCCAGTGTCCCGGATGGTGAGACCGTACCCATGCCGCCCGTGTTTGGTCCGCGGTTTCCATCGAGCGCGCGCTTATGGTCCTTGGCATCCGGAAAGAGACAGTATCCTGAGCCGTCCACCAGCGCGTGAATCGAGCACTCCACGCCGCTCAGGCACTCTTCGATGAGGACTTTCCTGCCGGCCTCCCCGAAGACTCCCAGGTCCATTGCGCGATGGATGGCCATTGCTGCCTGGAGCGGACTCTCCGCCACCACCACGCCCTTGCCCAGCGCCAAACCGTCCGCCTTGACCACGAGTGGATACTTCGCGCCACGGCACCACTCGTGCGCCTCGAGGCTTTCGGAGAATTCCCTTGCCTGCGCCGTCGGAATGCCGTGCCGCTGCATGAAATTCTTCGCAAGAATCTTCGACGACTCGAGTCTCGCCGCTCCGGCGCGTGGTCCGAAAATCCTGAGTCCCTCAATCTCAAAGGCATCCACGATTCCCGCAGCCAGCGCGTCATCCGGTCCCACCACCGTCAACCCAATCCTTTCGCGCTTCGCATAACTGACGAGAGCCGGAATTTCCTCCACCCCGAGCGCTACATTTTCACCGATTTGTGCCGTCCCCGCATTGCCCGGAGCGCAGTAGATCTTCCCCACGCGCGCGGACTGCGTGAGCTTCCAAGCCAGCGCATGTTCTCGCGCTCCCGAGCCGATGATCAATACCTTCATAAAACGCATTTAACCGTTCTCCGGCGTTGGGGGAATAGCGATGGAGAAACTTCGCCGGATTTCGAGGAGAAGGAAATCGCGCCGCGCGCCGTCATGCTATGCCCGGGATCGACACCGCGAAATCACGGGCTCTTGAGATGGAAATGGAGGATACGTTGAATTTCGGCGACGGCATCCGGGTGGAGGAAGGCTTCGTGGCCGTAACGAACGATCAATTCGGATTCCGCGCCGTCGAGGTGGCTGCTCGGGTAGGCAACGACTCCGTCGTTCCCCGAATGCCCAGGGCCGGGATTCTTCTGGCCGATGATGGTGTGAAAGGGAACTGCAGGCGGAATTGCTGCCAGGGCCATCAGCGCGGGGCTGTTGGCGGAGAGCGTGCGGATGGAGCTGAGTTTTCCTTCCTTCACCAGTCTGACGATAAAGGGCTTGATCTGATCGGGGTGATTTTCCACCAGGGAACGGAAGGCTTCCTGCAAAGCGCTATCAGCGCGGTAAAGCCTTTGGCCGAGGTCGCCGATCCAATTGTCCGCGATCGGGCTGCCGCGGTGCGGCACAGCGATCAAGATGGCACGGCGAACGCGCTTTTCGCGCTCGAAAAGGAAGATCGCATTCACCACGCTGCTGGTCTTCGAATCGCAGGAGAATACCTCCGGCCGAACGGAGATCACGCTGTCCCAGAGCTCGTAGCCGGAATCGCTGATCAATGTGTGGGTCATGATGCCGCCCATGCTGTGGCCGAGCACGACGAGGTGGTTCGTGGCAAAGTCCCTTCCCTGGGGATCAAGCTCGCGAAGCGTCTGCTTGAGGACACGTCGCAAAACGGCGGCGTTCTGCAGCACTGGCGTGCCAGTGGGATAATGGTAGTGCCAGATCTGGTAGCGCGCATGAAGCACTGGATCGGCCGAGAGGTCATTGACCAAATTGGCGAAAGAGACCGGCGTTGACTGTAGGCCGTGCACCATCAGCAGCGGAATGCGGTTCGGGTCGTACGGCTGCATGAGATAGAGCTTCTCACGGCGCGGAATTGCCGTGGAGTTGAGCATGCCGCGAAATCCACTGCGGCGAAGGGGTTCGGCTTGGCGGACGAGCTTTGCAATCGGCGCGCTGAAATTTGCCGCCAACGGATAAGTGCGTCCTTCCACCTCGACCGTCTCGCGGCGGTATGGTGAGAGAAAGCGAAGGGTCCACAGACGATTCCTTCCCTGATCGAGCACCGCAGTGGCCGGCTCGCAAATGCCCTCTGGCGGACGGAAGGCATCCCATTTGTCCGAACCGGTGTTTGGCCGCCATGCGACGATGGGCACACCGATGCCGGAACGGACATGACAGCGCCTCAACCTATGCGCGGGCACCGTGTCCGCGACCGTGAAGCGGTACAGACCGGTTTCTTCCATCGGGTCCATCTCGACGACAAGTCCCGCCTCACGGCATGCTTCAATCCGCCTCGCCACGGGCAAAGCGTCGAACCACTGCACTAAACGCGCGACGGAACGGTAAGAGTCCCTCGATGCCTTGGTGTCATCCGGACGAGCAATCCATCGCGCATGGGCATCCTGCGCAAGGGCACGGGGGGTCGTGCGGCTCAATCGCCACCGCGTCGCACAACCTGCGAGGCCAGCCAATGCCACCAGCGCGAGGAGGCAGGCCAGAGACTTGAGCTTCTGAGCACGAGGCATGACGGAAGTATTGGGCACGACCTCTATGGGTAGCTTGCATTCGCTGCGCTTCGCCGGCGATCTTCCCGGTGGACAAAGCGAGTAAGAAACGGCCGCCGTCCGCGAGCACGCGCGAAGCTCTCTCGAGCATCATGAGTGACGATCAGGCACGGGACGCGCAAGGGACCTTTCGTCAGTTCGTTTGGCTGAGAATCATCAGAAGATCCTTTGCGTCAACGGTCTCGCCTATCTGAACCAATCTTTCAGTCACCTTTCCCGCCACGGGTGCGTACACCGTCGTCTGCATCTTCATTGCTTCTATGACAAACAAGCGATCTCCTTTGGATACCGTCTGTCCAGTGTCTGCAATGATGCTCGTCACAGCTCCCGGTATCGGTGCGCCTACATGGCCCGCATTCGTCGGGTCGGCTTTGGCACGTTGAACCTTCTGCGCACTAAGGGATTTATCCTGAACGGTCACCTCGCGTGGCTGGCCGTTGAGTTCGAAGAACACGGTGCGTTTGCCTTCCGGATGGGGTTCCCCGACCGTGAGGAATTTGATGATCAGCGTCTTGCCGGGCTCGATCTCAGCGGTGATCTCTTCGCCGTGCTCCATCCCGTAGTAGAACTGCGGTGTCGGCAGCACACTGACGTCACCGTAAAGCTGCCGCGCCTGAGAATAGGCCAGAAAGACCTGCGGATACATAAGGTAGCTCAATAGGTCCGCGCGGCTTACATCGTTCCCCGTCTTCTCTCTGAGCATCGCTGCGGTCTCCGCCATGTTCACGGGTTCGAGATGTTCGCCCGGACGGCCCGGCCTTGGCTGCTGACCGCGAAGCACGACTTCCACCATCTTGGGTGGCCAGCCCCCATCGGGCTCCCCGAGCGCACCGGAGAACATCTCGACGACAGAGTTAGGCAGCGTGAGAGTGTGGCCCGCGCTCAGTTGCTCGAATTCGCGGACTGTCGTCCCGTGACTCACGAGAAATATGGCCATGTCGCCGACGACCTTGCTCGAAGGAGTGACTTTCACGATGTCGCCGAACGCCATGTTCACCTCCGCATACGTTCGAGCAATTGCCGGCCATTTGTGCCCGAGGCCCATCGATTCGGCCTGCTCCTTGAGATTTGTATACTGACCTCCCGGCATTTCGTGGAGATATACCTCGGCAGTACCGGACTTTGGACTGCTGTCAAATGGAAGATAGTACTGGCGAACGATCTCCCAATAGTCGGCGCATTGATTCAGGCTATCGAGGTCGAGACCAGACTCGCGGTCGGTGTCGGCCAGCGCGGCCACCAGGGAGTTGAGATTGGGCTGGCTTGTCGTTCCGCTCATCGATGCGACTGCTGCGTCGACGATGTCAACCCCGGCTTCGCTAGCCTTTATAAGCGAAGACGCGTTGATGCCGCTCGTGTCATGCGTATGGAAATGGATCGGGAGACCGATCTCCTCTCGCAGGGTCCTGACCAATTTTTCTGCGGCGTACGGTCTGCAAACCCCTGCCATATCCTTGATCGCGAGAATCTGAGCGCCCATGTTCTCCAATTCCTTAGCTTTCTTCACGTAATAGTTGAGCGGATACTTGTCGCGCTTCGGATCCAGAAGATTGCCCGTGTAGCAAATAGCCGCTTCGCAGACCTTGCCGCTCTTCCGTGCCGCCTCGATCGACACCTTCATATTAGGAAGCCAGTTTAGCGAGTCGAAGATGCGAAAGATGTCGATCCCCTGCGCCGCAGCCTCGTAAATAAACTCCTCAACGACATTGTCCGGATAAGCAGTGTAACCGACAGCATTGGAGGCGCGGAGCAGCATCTGAAAGCAGATGTTCGGAATCGCTTCGCGCAGGCGCTGCAACCTCTCCCAGGGGTCTTCGTGCAGGAATCGCAACGCAACATCGAAGGTTGCGCCGCCCCACATCTCCAGGCTGTAAAGGTTGTGCAGTCTATGCGAGACGAAGTTGGCGACAGCCAGCATGTCGTGGGTGCGCATGCGCGTAGCAAACAGAGATTGATGCGCGTCCCGGAACGTCGTGTCCGTCAGCAGGAGTTGCTTTTGTTCTCGCGTCCACTTCGCGAAGCCCTCCGCACCCATCTGCTCGAGAAGTTGGCGAGTGCCGGATGGCGGCGCGGAGGCCTCGTGATCGAGAATCGGCGCGGGCCGCATATTCGTCGGCTTCGGTTTGCCCGCCACTTCCGTGTTTCCATTGACGATGGTCTCGCCGAGATAGCTGAGCAGCTTCGTTGCCCGGTCTTTGCGAGGCTTGAACTGAAATAATTCGGGCGTGTCGTCGAGGAAACGCGTGGCAGCTTCACCCGATTGGAATGTCGGGTTGTTAACCACATTCTCGAGGAACGGGATGTTGGTCATCACGCCCCGAATGCGAAACTCGCGGAGGGCGCGGTCCATCCGCTGGCACGCTTCCTTGAAGTCTCCGCCCCAGCTTGTGACCTTCACGAGCAGCGAATCGTAGTAGGGCGTAATCACCGCGCCGCCATAGGCCGAAGCCCCGTCCAGACGGATCCCGAAGCCGGCCGGCGATCGATACGTGTGAATCTTGCCGTAATCCGGGACAAAGTTGTTCGCGGCGTCCTCTGTTGTGACACGGCATTGAAGCGCAAAGCCGTAGAGCGGGATATCTTGCTGCCTGGGAAGGTGCATCTCAGGACCGTGCAACGTCTGCCCCTGAGCCACGAGGATCTGCGAGCGGACGACGTCAATGCCCGTAACGACCTCGGTCACCGTGTGCTCGACTTGCACACGTGGATTTACTTCGATGAAATAAAACTTTCCTGTGTCGACATCGACCAAGAATTCCACGGTTCCCGCGTTGAAATAGTTAGCCGCGCGAGCCAGTCGGACTGCAGCATCACAAAGTTCTTTGCGAATGCCGGAGTCAAGGTTCACTGCTGGAGCCACCTCGACCACCTTTTGATGGCGTCGCTGAACGGAGCAGTCGCGCTCGTAGAGGTGAATTATGTTCCCGTGTTGATCGCCTAAGACCTGCACCTCGATGTGCTTTGCTCGGCGGATAAACCGCTCGAGGAAAACCGCATCATTGCCGAAAGCCGCCGCCGCTTCTTGGCGGGCTTCCGCAATCTTAACCTCGAATTCGCTTTCGTTGTCCACGATGCGCATGCCGCGCCCACCGCCGCCAAACGCAGCCTTTACGATCATCGGGAAACCAATCTCCTTCGCAATCTTGCGCGCCTCATCTGCGTCTGTCACTGGTCCTTCGGTGCCGGGAATCACAGGCACTCCTGCCCTCTGCGCCAGGCGCCGGGCAGTCGTCTTGTCGCCCAGGAGTTCTAGTATTTCAGCCGACGGACCCACGAACTGAATCCCCACCTCTGCGCACGCCCGCGGAAGAACCGGGTTCTCCGAAAGAAATCCGTATCCCGGGTGAATTGCGTCGACACCCTTCGCGGCTGCCATCGCCACGATGCCGTCCACATCCATATAGGCCTGCACCGGACCCTTTCCTGCACCTATCAGGTAGGCTTCGTCGGCCTTGAAGCGGTGCAAGCTGAGCCGGTCTTCCTGTGAATAGACTGCAACCGTTCGCAGCCCTAGTTCAGACGCGGCTCGGAGTATGCGGATGGCGATCTCACCACGGTTCAGTGCGAGGAGCTTCTTCATGAAAAAGGGGTTCCTGGGTTCTCGTGCGCGTTCCAGAGTATCATGGAATCCGTCGGGGAAAGCGTCACGCTCATCCGATGGAAAAAACATCAGGCTCCGGAACGATAGGAAAGGCAGAAAGGACGACAAGTCTGGGGAGCGCGCGTGTCCCCAGACGCCTCGGTGCTGTTAACATTTCGGCGTTCAAAGCGATAATGGTCGCGCGACGACTAAGAGGATCGCCCTATTCGGCTGAAGATATCACCTGGCCGTGCTTATTCATTTCAGGAACCGTACTAAGAACGTCTCGCCGCAGGCAAAATCCCACGTCCTCTCTAAGTTCGGCGCGGGATAGCAGGCGTCTGGCATTTCGCGATTGAGAGACCGCGGGTAACAGATCATGGCTCTCCTGGCAGAACAGCTTGCGTGCGATGAGCGCCGAATCAGACACATCGCCTTCGCCCCACTTGGCCCAAAGCAAATCGCAGAGCGCCCCGGCGCAGAGAGCATCTTCGTATGCCGGCTCTTCGTTCGTGCCGCTGCACACAAGAACGAGATGATCCGCATTTTTCTGCTCGAGGCAGTCCGCGACCGCTCGCAGATTTAGGAATGAAGCGACCAGAATTGCTTTTGCATGAGCACACGCTTGCAAGGCGCGCGTCCCGTTCGTGGTGGTCATGACGATGGTTTTCCCTGCTACGATATCTCTCCGGAACTCGCGCGGAGAATTACCCAAATCAAACTCGACCCCTCCGGCTAGCTCCGCCGTAATGCGCACTCCCTCGCGTTCGCCGGCAAGCAGAACGTCGGCCCGCTGCGAACGCAAGTTTACCGCTTCAGGAATCCCCACCACTGGTATGATAGCCTTCGCTTCGTTGCTCATAGCGGTAACCATGCTGCTCGTCGCGCGCAGGACGTCGAATACCACGCACACCGTCGCGCTCAAATCTCGCCGGTCGAGAGCAGCAAACTCGGCTGGAGCAAACAGGACCTCGATAGCTCTCATCCCTTCCTAGAGCCGTTCTTGTGTTTCGGGCTGCCACCAATCTTTGCTCCTCCAATCATCCTTTCCCTCCGAGAATGATCGAGCATGAGATCGATTACAATACCTACCCCACCAGGCCGGAATCCTCGCCGGTTCTCAGATCCGCAGGCGCTGGCCTCCGAATCTGTCACGCTCGGCACGGTTAGCACATAGACTATCCGTTCGGATCTCATGACATCCGAAAATTGCAGGATCGCTTGTTCGAGGTGGCAAGGAACGCGCGGGCGAGTAGGATCCTGTGCATGAGCGAGACGCCGTCTGCCGACGCCGAACCCACTGTGGACCGAGAGTTCGTCCACTCGCGCTTGATCGACGCACCTCGCGAGCGAGTATTCAGGGCATTCAGCGATCCCGCCCACCTTGCCCGCTGGTGGGGGCCCAATGGGTTCACCAGCACGTTCCACGAGTTTGACCTGCGT
>DATDAL010000006.1:0-3129 GCA_036525415.1 Terrimicrobiaceae bacterium
CTTGCCCGAGCTATCGGCCTACAGCAGCAAACAGCGCGATAAGAGGAGCGATATTACCTTCGTTGTAGGGATCCTGTTCTATGTGCTCACTGGAACTCCGCCGAAAGAACTAAGCGACCACGATGGATTGACTCCAAATCGCCGGCCACTTGCCTCCGCACTGGGCGCTCTCGCTCATCCGACCCAGCAACTCATTCACTCGGTGATGGACATCGGCTTTCGACAAAAGATCGACGCCCGTTTCACCGATGCTGCGGACTTCAGGCGCGTTCTTACGATAGCTTGCATGCGCACACCATCGATGCAGGAATTCACTGCGCTGGTCAGGCGTGCCCTTCCTCAAGCGCCGTCACGCCCGATCTCAGACGGGCGATTTTCGTTCGTGAACATAGAAAATTTTACCAGGGAGGCTCCGGTTGAGGGGTGGGATGAGGACTTTGCCGCAAAGATTCTGAAGGATAGCGATTACAGCGATGAGATGTTCGACTATCTGTGGAGGAAGGCGGATATCGCGAGCATTGCCGATCAACGGGCGCTTCTTTTTCAATTCGTCAGAAATTCGCCCCGCTCGGCGATAGCCCTGGAGAGCGCATTGTCATGGATCAATGGTGATGCCGCGCGAGAGGATCAGAACACGCTATTGGAACTTCTCGAAGCCTTCCCTTCGAACCCAGCGCTGTGTGGAAAGGCTCTGAGAATCGTCGAGACATCGTTGTCCGCAGCACTCTTGACAGTTGTCGTGAGGCAAATCAATCCGGACGCGACTGCTTTTCAGAGTGTCAGATCTTGGTTCGAAAGAAGAATAGCGAACAGACGGGAACGCAAGTTTACCTGGAGAGAGCGGATCGAACACGAAGGGGAAGAATATCGCATCTGGAAAGTTCTCTTTGAGCGCAGTGAAGACTATGGTGCATGCATAGTTTTGGCCCTTAGATTTGTCGACGAGCTCGTGTCTAGCCACCGGCCGTCAAAGCGAACCTGGCTTAGCAGTGGCCAAAACGATCGGGATGGCGTCACCAACGCCACGATCGCCGCCGATGTCCTAACGCCGCTCGTTCAGACGCACCCAGGAAGCGTGCAAGTTCTGGAAGCCGCAATGCGGGTGCTAGCGTTCGACATTTCCGACAGCAGCGCTTACGCCATGCTTTCGAGCCTCCTTCGCTCGCATTCTAGCATCGAGCTCGTGAAGTTGGCCGTCCGCCATGTCGGGTCGAATTCTTACCGGAAGTCTCGTCTTACAGATGTTGTCGAAGCAGCGCCGAGGGAGGATTCTGTCATTGAACTGGCCCGCAGATGGCTGGCCGACGCATCCTCTCCTGAGCGAATACTATCGACTCTGGTCAAGAGCAATCCGGCGAATGAAGACGTGCTGCGGATGGCGAGAGAGTGGCTCCGCAAGAACCCTTCGAGCGCTGGGGCTGGACAAGTCGCGGAGGAGTTGCGGCGCATCGAATCAAAGCCGGCTTAGTCTGCCTTGGGAAGGTGCTAAAACCAATTCGCAATGTGCACGGTGCAGGAAGACTCTATGGGTTGTCTTTCTCCGATCCGCGGCTCTTTCCCCATAGCGGCGAGGTTGCAAAGAACAGGATGATGCCAAGACAGGCGACGATGAAGGCTCCCAGGGTAAGGAGCGTGAGGACCGTGTCACGAGCGAGTTTGTTTGGAATGAATCCAAGCTTGTGAAAGTTCGTAAATATATTGGCTTCGAGTTGGCGCTTGTCATCGGTGTGTCTGGTGACGCTTCCTGTTGTGGTCGACACGTAAACACGATTTCCCACCGTGTCGTCTGAATCAAACCTGTAGACGGGGAGGACTCGGAAGATGTTGATATATTCCTTGTCAAAGGCGGTAAGATAGCCCGCTTTGCGAACCTTGGCTCCTCCGAGGAACGCGGAAGCGATCTGCGCTGCATAGAGTTCATCCTGGAGCGGGTCGATCCGGCCGTCGACCGCGCTTACGTACACCGGTCGGTCGCCCGAGCCAGTGAAGACCTGATACCACGGCTCTGCGTCGATGCCGCGCACATTGACCGCCTGCACGTCCTCCAGGGAAAGCTTGGCGATGACCTCGGCGACGGGTACAGCGATCCTTTCGACGGCCAGGCCTCCTCCGGAGGGTCGGGCAGGAGGTGGCGGTGCCTGCGTATACGTCATCACGTTGTGCAAGATGCCGCTGCCTGCAGAGGTAAGGATGCTAAGGCTAAAGATCAACCCAAGCCAACGGTGTGCTTTGCGAATGGAAGCGCGGCTCATGATTACCAGTCCCATTCGACGCCGCCGTAGAATGAGGTTCCATCCCCCGGAAAGAATTGCGCCTGGTTGAAGGCGGTTTGATTAGCAGTAACGCCCGTTGTGGCCGCGTAGTTTGTATTTGTTATATTTTTGGCTTCGAAGAAAACCGAGAACCCTTTCCTGGGTCGATAGCCGATCTTGAATCCCAGCAATGCATAAGGATCCGCAAATACGGTTGCCGTGGAGTCTACGCTATAGCCGATTGGCACCCACTCGACATTAGGACCTGCGTAAAAACCGCACGGGTGCTCGTAGAGCACCTCGGCGCGGTAGTAGAACTGCGGAATTCCCGGTAGCCGGTTGTTGCCGTAGCTTGGATCATTGACAAAACGGAAATCGTTCCAAAGTCCGACCTGTCTGACTACGATCCGATCAAGCAGCAATTCGCCAGCCTCGTTCGAGGACTTCCCGCTGCTCGCGTCTTGGGATGACGATTGCGACGGCTTGCGGCAAAGAATACCCTGGAGAACGTCGAAATCGAGTCCAAATTCAATCCCTTGGTGGACCGTACGGCCTGCGTTGACCGTCTTGTTCAATCCGGGAATTACTTCATATTCAATCAGTTCGTCGTCAAGCCAGGAGAAGTAGTAGGCCAGGTCCCATTTGACTCGCCCGGCCCGACCCCGAGTCCCGACCTCGATGGTCGTGGCCGTCTGCGCATTGAGTTGGATAATTCCTGCACCCGCATCAGCCGGGTTCCCCAATTCGCCAAACGTCGGCGGCTCAAAACTGCGGCTGACATTGAAAAACGCCTGGGCGGTGTCGGTGATTCCGTAGAGAAGTCCGACCTGCGGACTGCAACCCCAGTAGGATTCTATCCCGCTATTGTCGGGATCCA
>DATDAL010000007.1:0-45884 GCA_036525415.1 Terrimicrobiaceae bacterium
ATCTCGATGAATTTGTCTTTCGTTTCAACCGCCGACAAACGCCCATGGCAGCTTTCCAAACACTCTTGGGCCTGACTACCCAACGTCCTCATGTTTCTCTGAAGAAAATGACGGAACCTGATTCAGCGGGATAAGCATCTTGGGCAAAATAGATTCCGGCGTGGAGGCTTTGAATGTGCCCGGCTCTGTAAGAGTGACGGTTGAGCTTATCAAATAGAAAAGGAAACGGACTGGAACGTATGGACGAAAAACGTCTGAGCCGCCGCGGTCGCACACGCGCTCGTCTTCGCGCTGAGCGTGCCGCCCCGCAAGGCGCCTTTCGTCTTAGCTTAGCTAAAGAAAAGGGGAGCATCATACGAGTTGGTATCCTTGGTTCGGGATTGATGGGCGGCAAGCTCGGACCGATCTTTGCGCGAGCCGGACATGAGGTAGTATTCGCCCGCAGCGGGCAGAACCCACACGCGACCGGCGCGTCGAACCCGCTGCCCGAACGGCGTCGCGGTCTGGTCTCCTCCGGGCGAGAGAAGCACTGGCATGGTGCGACGCAGACTGCCGCCATGACGCATATGGTCATTCAGGAACAGCTCAACTCAACCGGTAAGGTCGTCGACTGGATGAAAAAGGTGAGTGACGAACAATACCAAAAGTAATAGGAGCTTGACCTATCTTACACACGATGATCCAGGCAACAATGAAGGCGATCGCGCTCGATCGTTTCGGCGGTCTTGAGACGATGAAACTGCAAATGCTTCCAGTGCCCGAGGTCGGGCCCAATGAGGTGCTGATCCATGTCGAGTGGGCCGGTGTGGGCCAATGGGACCCGTTCGAACGCGAGGGCGGCTTCGCCAGGGAATTCGGCATCGAGCCGAAGTTCCCCTATGTGCTTGGCTCCGATGGCGCGGGCACCATCGCGGCGGTGGGTGATGACGTCAAGGACCTCAAACCGGGCGACCGCGTCTACGCCTTCAGCTTGGTGAATCCGAAGGGCGGTTTCTACGCTGAGTACGCTGCGATCAAGGCGGACGACGTCTCGCGCATCCCTGGCAGGTTGACGACCCAGCATGCAGGCGCGATGCCCGTGGACGCGATGACCGCGCTTCGTGGCTTGGATGACACGCTAGGCCTCAAGTCCGCTGAGTCGATCATGATCTTCGGTGCGAGCGGCGGCATCGGGCACCTCGCCGTGCAGCTCGCCAAGCGCATGGGCGCCCGTGTGTTCGCGGTCGCTTCGGGCAGCGACGGCGTGGCGCTCGTCAAGAGGCTGGGTGCCGACGCGGTGGTCGACGGACACAAGGACGACATCGCGGCCGCCGCGCGCCAGTTCGCATCGAATGGAGTTGATGCGGCGCTGATCACCGCCGGCGGACCCGCGGCTGACAAGACCCTCACGGCAATGCGCGCGGGTGGACGCGTGGCGTATCCCAACGGTGTCGAACCCGAGCCCAAGCCGCCGCTGGGAATCGATGCCAAGGCCTACGACGGAATGCCCGACCCGCAGGCGATCGAGAGACTCAATCGCCTTATCGAATCTTCCGGGCCGGCGGACGGGCCGTTCGAGGTCCATGTCGCTCGGAGCTTTCCGCTTGGCCAGGCCGCCGAAGCGCATCGGACTCTTGATGAGCACTATCTTGGCAAGCTTGTCCTGCAAACGGCTTAGCGTGAGCCTTACAGGTGTTACCTCGATGATGAACGAAGAGTTTCATGTTCGAGCAATCGAACGATCACAACCAAGAGCACGGTTCCTGCCATGCTGGACTGCGTCAATTTCTTGTCGCCGGGATGGGCGTTATCGCAATGCCGTCGCTGGCGACCGCCGCATTCCTTCCGGGGAGGACATCGATGGCAACCATTCTGATTGACAAGAACGTCGTGGTGCCGATGCGCGATGGGGTGCGGCTCGCGCGCACACCGTACGATAAAGAACGCATCGCAGCCGCAAGCGATACGTCCGACATTTTGCGTGCTGTGCAGGCAGGCTACGTCGTCGTGGTCCAGGACTGCCGGTCAATACCGACCGGCGATCAATCGCATCTTCCATGACGCGGCGCATCCGTCTCGCCTGATGCTTCCAATCATCGAACGGTGAATACGTCATCTCGATGAAGACGCCCGAGCACGGTAACCGTCATGAACGGTTTGAACGCAGGTGATGGAAAGAAAGGAAAGATTATATGGAATACACAAAGCTAGGAAACACCGGAATGGAGGTGTCTCGAATCTGCCTCGGTTGCATGGGGTTCGGAGACGCGGAACGTTGGATTCACAAATGGGTGCTTAACGAGGAAAACAGCCGGCCGATCATCAAGAAAGCCCTCGAGCTGGGGATCAATTTCTTCGATACCGCCAACGTCTATTCCATTGGGAAGAGTGAGGAGATCCTCGGACGCGCTTTGAAGGACTTCGCGAATCGGGACGAGGTCGTCATCGCCACCAAGGTGCACGGCAAAATGCACGACGGACCGAATGGCGCCGGGCTATCACGCAAGGCGATCCTGAGCGAGATCGACAAAAGCCTGAAGCGACTTGGGACGGATTACGCGGACCTCTACCTGATCCATCGCTGGGATTACGGAACCCCCATCGAGGAGACGATGGAAGCGCTGCATGACGTGGTGAGGGCCGGCAAGGCCCGATATCTCGGTGCCTCGGCCATGTTCGCGTGGCAGTTCCAGAAGGCGCTGCACATCGCCGAGAAGTATGGGTGGACCCGCTTCGTCTCGATGCAGGACCACCTGAACCTCATCTACCGCGAAGAGGAGCGGGAGATGCTGCCGCTCTGCCGTGAAGAGAAGATCGGGGTGATCCCGTATAGTCCACTCGCATCCGGAAGATTGACGCGCGACTGGTCGTCGGAAAGCACGCTTCGTTCCGAAACCGATCAAATCGCGAAAACCAAGTACGATGCGACAGCCGAAACCGATCGACAGGTCGTGGAGCGGGTGGCGGAAATCGCGGAAAAGCACGGGGTTCCGCGCGTTCATATCGCGCTTGCCTGGCTGTTACAGAAGAAGCCGGTGACGGCGCCCATCATCGGGGCAACGAAGATCACGCATCTGGAAAATGCCGTCGGCGCCCTGTCCGTTAAGCTGACCCAGGAAGAGGTTGCATACCTGGAAGAGCCGTATGTGCCGCATCCCATCGTTGGTCATCAGTAAATAAGCATGCAAAAGGGCTCAGTTTGTACGCATGGGGAAGCGGAGGAGACCATAACATAATAGTCGTGAAGACGCTCATCGCTGTAGGCGGGCCCGTAGCGGGCACGGCTCTTACCTGTTTAGTGAAGCCCCCAGCCTGGCGCGGATTCTTTTGTGCCAGTTGGCGTTATCGACAATCAGCACTCGCTCGTTCGAGCGAAGTTCACCCGTGCGGCCCTTGCGGATCAGGACGAATAGATGCCGTTCCTGGTAGTTGCGGCACCCGGCCGATCAATTCGGTGCGATGCTTCCAATCTGTATTCGATTCGGGAGAGTAATTCTTTTCCAATCGTCGTCCGAAGCCACGCGTGCTTCACTGAAGATTTCCCTCTGGCAGCCATTTTTCAATTTGGTGGCAAGATCGAAACAGGATTTTAGCATAACAGAGGCGCCGAAGATTAGGACGATTCCCGCCAGGCACTGGTGGGATGCCGACTATCTTAGGAAGAACTTCCTCGAGATGCTTTTTTCCGACCCGAGGCCGGGCGCGCCCGCAACCCATGTGTGATCTTTGCACTTTCCGCCGTGCGAAACCACTGGTTCCTGATCGGATGCGTTGCAGAGTTATCGCTTCTCTGTTTCATTTGGTGACAAAGACCTATGCTGTAATCGCCACTCTTATCGGGGCTTACCTTGGGGTAATATGGCTGGCCGCGGGGAACCTGCTGGCACCCATCACAGCCCACGCGGTCTATGACTTCGTGGCGCTGGTTTACTTCCTAAGAGCTCACGTCCGCCAGCATAGGGAGGCGCGAATTAAGGATTGATATGCGCATTTATCTTGTTCAACATGGAGAGTCTAGGTCCGAAGAGGAAGACCCCCAGCGCAGGCTCACCGACGAAGGCGTTCGCAATGTGCAAAAAGTCGCGCGATTCCTGCGGCCGCTCGGCCTGAAACTCGAGACCATCTGGCATAGCGGCAAGCACCGCGCCCAGCAAACCGCCGAGATCCTCGCCGGCGCGGTCTCCGCGAGCCAGGGAATGTTGGAGCGTAACGGCCTTGCGCCGAAAGACCCGGTCGGCCCGGTGAGACAGGCTATCGAGCAGTCGGCCGGTGATCTCATGATTGTTGGCCACCTGCCATTCCTCGGCAAACTTGCGGCGCTACTCGTGGCGCACAACACGGAGACAGAGATCGTTGCCTTCAGGTTCGGCTGCGTCGTGTGTGTCGAGCGCACTGAGGATGGCCCGTGGAAGCTGGCGTGGATGATTGTGCCGGCGCTTCTCGGCGCACAGGCCTAAGAGACTGTTGAAGTGCGCCGTGAGAAAGGTGCAGGACTCCAGTGGGAAAGTCGAAAGATAAGTGGCCATAGGACCTTGGGCACTCTCGCTATCTGGCGGGACCGCCTGGTCACGCGAGCCGCTCGGGCTGGCCGGTCGTCGCGAGAACAGAGCGCCACCAGCCGCTGGCAGGGTCGAGGCGCTTGGTGTGCGCGGCAAGGAGTTCGATGGGGACGTGGATGAAACGATCGTGGAGCAAGCCGATTATGAGTCCGTTTTGCCTGCCATCGCGGCATGAGCGGCGTGACGTGCGAAGAGATGGCAGAGCACAGAGTCTTCGCAGTTCGCAGGGCGGCTTCTGACCTGGTAGCTCGGATCGAAGTAACGAAGGACAATGGGAATGTTCTCGGCTTTGAAATGGGCCTCGATGCGTTCGCGCAGGAAGAGCCCGATGTCTTTCAACTTCACGTTGCCAGAGGCATCCCGCGCGGCGGCCTCTGTTTGCAGCAAGTTCTGGCCCGCACCTTCCGCGACGGCGATCACAGCGTGGGATTTTGCGAGCATTCGCTCCTTCAGGGCGATGAGGAACGCGTCGAGCGAAAACGGGACTTCGGGAATAAGAGCGAAGTTCACATCCTGGCTCGCGATCGTCGCACCCGCGGTGACAAATCCGGCGTGGCGGCCCATGAGTTTGACGAGTCCGATGCCGCCGGGAACGCTTCGAGCCTCCTTGTGCGCGCAGTCGAGCACGCGCGCGGAGTCCTCGACGGCGGTGGAGAATCCGAAGGTGCGCGAGACAAAGCCGACGTCATTGTCAATCGTCTTCGGCACCCCGACGACGGAGAGAGCGCGTCCCGCGACGGCGCGCGTCTTTGGCGTTGTGACAAATGGCTACGTTTCAGCATGCCGGTTGCTCATTCGCAAACCGCTAATCGCCATTCTCCTGCTCGTTGGCGTCACCATTTTCACCGGGATGCTGGGCAAGCGCGTTCCGGGGAGCTTCCTGCCCGACGAGGACCAGGGATACTTCTATGCGCAGGTGATCCTGCCCGATGCGGCATCGCTCCAGCGCACCGATGAGGTCATGCGTCAAGCCGAGGAGATCTTGCGGGCAACGCCAGGTGTCGAGTACGTGACCACGGTTACCGGCTATAACTTCCTTACCGGCGTCAACACGACCCACAGCGGCATCTTCTTCATCACGCTGAAGGAATGGGGCTATCGCAAGGCGCCCGACGAACAATACACCGCGATCCTGAAGCACGCGAATAGCGAGCTTTCCAAAATCCCCGGCGGGCGCGCTTTTGCTTTCTCTCCACCCGCGATTCCCGGCATAGGCACCAGCGGCGGCGTTACATTCATCCTACAGGATCGCGGGCAAGGACATCTTGTTTCTGGCGGAGAATGTTGACAAGTTCGTTGCTGCGGCGCGAGAACGCAAAGAGCTCGCCGGCGTCACACCGATGTTTTCACCCGCAGTGCCGCGACAGCATTCGGGCAACGCTACTTTTCTGGAAGGGTGCGCGGAATCAAGGAGGTCGTCTTTACCGGCAAAGGGTGCTGGCAAAAGGCATAAGCGATCAGGCGGTTGACGTAGGCCTCGATAGATTAAGCGCGTCGGCGACCTCCTGCCGGGTTTTCCGTTCGAGGAAATGCATCCATGCTACGCGCGCCGCTAGATCATCTCTGGACTCAACTGACTACTAAGCGCGGCCTCGTGACGGTCCGAGTTAATCACCCTCTGGCCGAATGTGTTAAACTCGCGGAGCAATTGCGTGCTCGCTTTAACTTGAGCCTTTGCGAAGTAGCTCCGTTGAGAGGCACCTGGGAAGGTTCTCCGGTTGGTCCGATCGCCGCTGTTGGTTCGGCCGTTTTCGAACGCTATTTGTCGAACCCGCAAGTGAAAATGCTCGGGATGGGCGCTGGGATAACTCTTCGCGCAGTTATTGATGAGAGGTTTAGTAACGGATCAAATCACTCATTATAGCATCTCGACGAAAGATACGCTAACATCTGGCAGCCCATCGCCCCTAGCTAATATGAAAAGAGTTCTTGCCCCTCTGGTAGTCGTTCTCGTGACCTGTCTGAGTGTGCTGGCGCAGCAGAAGACGGTGAACATCGTAACGGTGAACAACCCGGACATGATCACGTTAAAGAAGCTGGCGTCGAAGTTTGAGGCGGAGAACCCGAACATCAAGTTGAACTGGCTGGTGCTGGAGGAGAACATCATGCGGCAGCGGATCACGACCGATGTGTCGACGGGGCGCGGGCAGTTTGACGTGATTTTCATTGGGTTGTATGAGGCGCCGATCTTTGCCAAGCGTAGGTGGCTGACGGAGATGAAGGATATACCGGCGGACTACGACCTTGAGGATGTGTTTAAGAGTCTGCGCGACGGGCTCTCCTACGATGGGAAGCTGTATGCGCTGCCCTTTAACGGGGAGAGTTCGATGCTGATGTATCGCAAGGATCTCTTTGAGGCCAACGGGCTGACGATGCCCGAGCAGGCGACCTACGAGGATATCAAGAAGTTTGCGGAGGCCTTAACCGACAAGGGCAAGGGGATCTACGGGATCACGCTGCGGGGCAAGCCAGGGTGGGGCGAGAACATGGCCTATGTGGGTACGCTGGTGAACGCCTTTGGGGGGACGTGGTTTGACATGGATTGGAAGGCGACGATCGAGAGTCCGGAGTGGAAGAGTGCGATCAGCTACTATGTGGATTTGATGAAGGCCTACGGGCCGCCTGGGGCGATCTCCAATGGGTTCAATGAGAACCTGACGATCTTTGCCGCGGGGAAAGCGGCGATGTGGATTGATGCGACCTCGGGAGCGGGGCCATTGTTTGATCCGAAGGAGTCGCAGGTCTCGGACAAGGTGGCCTTTGCCAATGCGCCGATTGAGAAGACGCCCAATGGGTCGCACTGGCTGTGGAGCTGGGCGTTCGCGATTCCCAAGAGCTCGAAGGCGCCGGAGGAGGCCAAGAAGTTCGCGCTGTGGGCGACTTCCAAGGAGTATATGAAGATGGTGGCCGAGGAGACGGGCTGGGCGACGGTGCCTCCTGGGACGCGCAAATCGCTGTATGAGAATGCGGAGTATCAGAAGGCGGCGCCCTTTGCGGCGGTGACCTTGAAGGCGATGGAGACGGCGGATCCCACCAATCCGGCGATTCGGCCGGTGCCCTATACGGGGGTGCAGTTTGTGGGGATTCCGGAGTTTCAGTCCTTTGGGACGGTGGTGGGGCAGAATGTGGCCGGAGCGCTGGCGGGCAAGATGAGCGTGGAGGCGGCGCTGAAGGCGAGCCAGGCAGCGGCCAACAAGGCAGTCATCCAGGCTGGGCTGCAGAAGAAATAGGGCCGAGGAAGCAATCCGAGTCGCAGAAATGAGAGAGGACGGACGATCCACTCTGATCCCACACAAAGGCGGAGTTGAGTAAATGTATTCCCATTGTGCCGCGCGGGCAGTCGCGCTTCACCGAGCGATCGGCTTCAGAGAGGAGATTATCGGGCCTCTCGCGGTTGACAAGAGCCCGCATCCGCGTCTCGGGGTCCGAGCGGAATATAGAGTGTTGATCGCGAGACCAAGCCGCTTTTCATTGGCACGGATAAGTATCTTGTCGCCCGGAGTAACCCCGATCTGCCGCAAGGAAGCGACATTGAAGGAATCGGGCGGCGCAAATCCAGGACTGTTATCGAAAAAGAGGCGGGGGTCGGAGCACCGGAGCCTGGGAAGGCTCGGGGCAGCCTGCAGGTGGTGCAGCCCGAAGGGCGAGACGAGCGGGAGCGAGCGAGGCAATCTTCGATGGAGACCGCCGGCGGAATGAAATGGAGGCGGGGGTCGGAATCGAACCGACGCATGGGGCTTTTGCAGAGCCCGGCCTTACCACTTGGCTACCCCGCCACGAGAAAACGCTATCAATACACGTTGATCGGCGGGGTGACAACGGAAACCTGGCCCGCACCGGACTGCGTCCCTTCAGTCTGGTCAAGTGCATCCACGATGCCGTCCCTGAAGAACACCTTCAACGTGCCAACGGGAACCTTGACGTAGATCGTACTAGGATACCAGCCTCCGCCTTGAACGATCACCGTTTGCGGTTTTTTGGGCATGCCTGGATGGGTCACAATGGTTTGGCCATAGCCTGGGGCATAGGTGGTCTGGGGGACTAGGGCATATTTAATGAACTCCCAAACCTGCTGGGTGCCGTGTTTGTCGGCGCGGTTGGTGACTTTCTGAGGTTTGCCCAGGCTTCTTCCCACTTCGTCAATGGTCATGCCTATCGCAACCTCACTTCTTTCGATGAGAACATCGACCACCTTCCTACGCTCCTCGCTTTTCTTCAGGTTTGCCAAGAGGCCTTCTGGGAGGGGTTGGAGGTCGTTGTAGGGAACCCACGCGGCGACGCCACCCTGTTGGGCGTTGCCTCGGATCCGGCAGCCATCGTCGGCGAATGCTTCCGCTTGCACAACCTGCGGAAAGCGCAGCGTCCCAGCGTAGCGCGTCATCGCGATGTCGAAATAGCAGGGCGCGGGGCGCAGGACCTTCAACCGAAGAGGTTTCTGGCCGAAATCGGACAGGTAGATCGCACCCGTCTCCCGCACGATCGGTGCGGCGTCGAGTTCTCCTCCCATTAGGAACAACAAGAGGGCGAACCGCTGAAGCAGTTTCATTAAAAGGAATCTACATCCCTGGGGCAAAGTTGCCAACGTCATCGGCTGCTCTTGTGTCCGCAGCGACAGGCAAGTAGTCTCGACGCCAATGAATGGCATTCATGAGTTTGTGATTCGGGGGGGGCAGACCGTGACTGCCGGTCAGATGGACGCCTTCCGCCGCAAGTTACCCTTTCTGAAGGTGAAGGCGGAGATGATGGACGTGCCGGAGTTCCCGCACTTGAAGCGGCAGGCGAATTTTCTCGTGCGGTATGCAGAAGACGTGCTCGACGGAGCCTATCCCTGTTCGGACCTTCAAGCGATCGCCGAAACCGTGTTCGCCCTTAGCTATCTCCTCAAGGAGGTGGATATCATTCCTGATTCTGTGCCGCACATGGGGCTTGCGGACGATTCGGTGGTTCTTCGAGCAGTCTTGATGGGACACGAGAGTGAGTTTCGTGATTTCGCAAAGAAGTCTGATTTGGATTTCGGTTCGGTAACGACCGAGGCGTGAGATTTGGTGCGATAGTGGCCAGGAGCGATTGACTCTGAGTTCTCAAGGGCCACAGCCGTTGAAGGTTCGACTTGCACCCGGTGAGAAATCTTCAGCCAAAGGGCGACGAAATGCCGGCAGAAAAGAGTTTTACGGCCAGTTGAACTCTGCAAGAGTACGAGGAACTGCTTAGCTGCGTATGGTCAACCGAATCGTTTTCGTCCATGGCTGGAGCATTCATCACACCGGGACTTATGGCGAGCTTCCCGAGCGGCTGGGTCGAGAAATACCAGGCTTGGACGTGCATCACCTGCATCTCGCGAAATACATCAGCTTCAAAGACGAGGTTCGCATGAACGATCTCGCCAACGCGATGGAAGCTGCGATTCGTACGGAACTGAAACCGGACGACACCTTTGCCGTCATTGCCCACTCCACCGGCGGGCCCTTAGTGCGCACATGGTGGCAGCGACACTACTTGGAGACCGGCAAAAGATGCCCGATGACGCATGCCATCTACCTTGCGGCTGCCCATTTTGGCTCTGCACTCGCGCAGCTGGGAAAGGGCACGCTCGGGCGTATCAAGGGCTTTGTCGAGGCAATCGAGCCTGGCGTCGGCATTCTGAATTGGCTCGAGCTCGGCAGCCCCGAGGCATGGGCATTGAATGAAAAAGGGATTCGACTGGAGGAAACCTTCAAATGGCCGGTGCCCGTTTTTCAATTCTGTCTCGTTGGCCAGGCTATCGATCGCAAGCTCTACGATAATCTCAATTCCTACACCGGCGAAATGGGTTCGGACGGCACCGTGCGCGCGGCGGCAGCCAACCTGACCGCCTCCTATGTAAGGCTCCTCCAGCAGGCACCTACGTCCGCTCAGATCAAGAACGGCAAGCCTTCGCCGCTCGTTTTCGATGCTCAGAGGATTGTGCGCTCGCAGGAGGTCGCGTTTTCATTGATTCCAGCGACCTCGCACTCCGGATTGCAAATGGGCATCATGCGTTCGGTCAAGGCAACCGGCCCGCGTCCCGTCGTGGTCGATCGCATGATGGAGTGCCTCGCTGTCACCAACGCCGGGGAATACGCCGCGGTTGTCAAGCGCTTTGCCTCGGAGACTGACGCGGTGGTCGAGGCTGAGCTCGTGGAATTCGAGGACAAACTCCTCATCGATCGCACCTTTCTTCATGATAGATGCTCAATGGTAATCATCCGGGTTCGCGATGAAGAGGGTAGCGTTCCCGACGACATGCGCATTATTTTCAGCGGCGAGAATAGTGATCCCAACAAGCTCCCGGAGGGGTTCTTAATAGACCGTCAAGCCAACAAGCGCGATAAAGGCACCATTACGTTCTTTTTCGACTACGATGTCATGAATGGCTCCCCCGCGCGCTATCTCGAATTGCCGGGTAAGCGGAGAAAAAAGGTCCGCGACGCCATCGAACCGCTCTCAGGCCTCGGCCTCCGCATCGAGGCTTTTCCCGACAACGGATTCGCCCACTATCATCCGTGCGAAGCGAAGGCCTCTGCCGAACTCCTGCACGAGTTTCTTACTCCTCATCAGACCACGCTCATCGAAATCGTCCTCAAGCGCATCGTCCACAAAGGTGCTTTTCAATTCGCCCCCGATCTCACCCGGGAGGAGTTTCGTGACGCAACACCAGGCGATATTCTTTAGAGTAGCGCTGCAGGCTTTGCACGCTTCGGCGCGGCACCTTGTGCGATTGGGCATCCTTCGGGAATTGCCCAGCAACAGACAGGGCACACGTATTCGCCTACGACCGCTACATGGCGATTCTAAACGCGGAAGATGCTGTCTGACATCACGGTTGCGGCGCTCGCCGCCGCAATCCGGGAAAAGGACTTCCAACAGATGAGCCGTATTTCCTTGCCCAAAAGGCTTTCGCGCTTCGCGCGTGGGCAGTCAAACCGGGGTTCTCATCCCTGCTGCGGAGTGCTGTCGCACTGGTATAATTTCGGATGGGCAGGGATTCGAACCCTGGGTGCCGGTTAGGGCACACACGCTTTCCAAACTTGTAATTTACTCTGTTGTTGACGTGTTGGGTAAAATATGGGGTAATTCGTGGCGCGATGAATCGCAAGAGTCCCATAGCCAAACTTCCCAAGGGCGTTCACGTCCTGAAAGAGGGAATGGGATGGCGCGTTCGATTGGGAAAGAAGTTCACGGGCGGTGCATCAATTCGGAAGCGGTTTGATACGGTCGCCGAAGCGCGAGAGTGGATTGCTGGACAGGCCAATCAACGTTCGCATATTCAGGCCACGGCGTTGAGTCCAGAGCAACTTGCCGAGGCGAAAGACGCCTTTACCAAGCTCAACGGAACGAGTCTTTCCGAGGCCGTTCGGTTTTACCTCCTCCACGCTAAACCGGCCGGTGGCACAAAGCCCTTGTCTGAGGCGATAGAGGCCGTTCTCGCGTCAAAGAAAGCGGCCCAGCGTTCTCAAACGCACATCAAACATTTGGGCTGGTCGCTCAAGAAGTTTGCTGCCGATTTTCGCAAAGCAAACGTCAATGAAATCCGGCAACATCACATCGAGAAATGGCTGAATGGAAAATCTTACTCGTATCAGACTCGGCTCAATTATTTGAGGGATCTTTCTCTGCTTTTTAATTTTTCGATCACGCACGGATGGACGGCCAGCAATCCCGCAGCGGCGATTGAAAAATCACGGCGGATTGATGCCGACGTCACCGCATTGAGTCCTGCTGAGGTTTCCCGACTTCTCAACCATTGCCCAAAAAACATCCTGCCTGGGGCAGCGATAAAAATTTTTAGCGGCCTTCGAACGAGCGAGCTTCTTTCGCTCGATTGGGCGCAGGTGACGGAAACGGAGATTATCGTAAAAGGCCGGAATGCCAAAACTCGTCAAAGGCGTGTTGTCACGATTTCCGAAAATCTCCAAGCGTGGTTGAAGTCCCATCGGCAGGATTCCGGGAGGGTGGCCCCGTTCATCCGCCGAACCTGGCATCTCCTGTTCGCGCAAGCAGCCTCTGACGCTGGGGTCCAGCTTCCGATGAATGTTTTGCGCCATACCTTCGGCTCTTACCACTACGCCCTACATCGCAACGAAAACCTGACCGCGGCGGAGATGGGAAATTCTCCCGCAATGGTGTTCCGCCATTACCGGGCAGTCGTGACCCCGGAAGCCGCCGCCAAATTCTGGAATCTGCTTCCCACGACCTCCGCAAAGGTCGTGGCGTTTGCAGCGTGACTCCTCGATTTGACAGGGCATCGAAATACGCGATATCGGGTTGACCAATTTTGCCACTGCGAGTCTCAAGACTCCAAGGGCCCAACGCTAACCATTCGGTGCAGAGGGTTGGCTGAATGCTCGTTAGGCGCTTGGGTTGGCATGGTTGAAAAGCTCGTGATCGAGACACTCAATCGTGCAGAAGCTGGCAACGTGCAATCCCTCCGCCTCCAAAATCGAAATCGCCGCTGTGCGCTCGCCGGAGTCCCAATCGAAACAAACGAGTTGTTCAGCCGAATCCTGGTGCTCGAATGTGAAAGACCAGTGTCCAACTCCGTTTCGGACCCGTCGGAATAGGTCATGGTTGAATAGGTCGCGAGCCTGAGCGAGAAGCGGATACCTCGCATGCTGTGTCCGCAGCAGAACGTTTAGAGGTGAGTCGGATCGACGCAGGAATCTGCCGAGAGGACCGTCAATGATGAGAAAAGTCGGTAGCCACCTTCCAATCATCGATCCATGTCGCGCGATTAGGCGGCCCGGAAACGGAACATCGTGCCAACGACCGTGACTGGCCATCATGAGGTGTGAGAGAAGCGAATGCACCGTCTGTTGAATGATCGGGTTGGCGCGGAGATAGTCGCCGAATTCCCGTCGAAGCGGCGGATCGGCACTGAGCAAACGGCACTCGCTAGCAAGCTCCGAATACGGGCTTGCAGAGTCAGCCCATCTGCGAGCAAGACCTCGTGCGGCCAACACTTGTAGTAGCTGACCGAGAAGTTCGTCCTTATCCGTAGGCTGTGGAGCTGACGTCATAAGGGTTAACAAGTGATTCTGTCTTTTTCGGATATCATGGCAAGTCGGAGCTATTCGCTAGCGAAAGGCGCTTCTGCTAACGGTTCCTGCGGGTACCATCCCTTTGTCGCTGTCCAGTTTTTTAGAAAAGCCTCAGTTCGTGAGGCATTTGACAGTGGAGGCTCCGCGAACTGACGAATGGCATCCATCACCACCGCCATCTCCAGTTCCGGCAGCCCGTTTCTGCGAAGGAACGCGTTCCACTGGATTGTTTTCGTCGTCGAAAAATCATCGGTGAGGGCGACGGGAGCACCTTCCGGCAGCTTGGTTTTTCGCCTGTCAAATGTCGCGCGAATCGCTTCGACCAGCGTTTTGCCGTCGAAGTCGAAATGCCGACTCAAGAACCAGAGGTCATAAAAATCCTTCATCCGGCTATTCGTTTCTCCAAGCAGAACCATCGCTTCCAGCTTTTCCGCGACCACCGTGTAAGTTGGATAGGAGTGGAGATGCGGCGGCGGAAAATCTAGCAAAGCGGGAAATTCGATGACTACGGGGCCAGGCGTAACGGCATCACCAAAGCCGACATCGCATTGGATCGGAATTCGGGAATTCTCCAGCCTCGCTTCGATAGTCACGCGGATTCCCCCATATACAGCTTCCTCCCGGATCGGCTCTGCCTTGACCGAGGCTGGCATGAACACCAGCCCGTCAGGTTCAACGGATAACGAGCATAGCTCGCGAAAAATGTTTTCCAAGTCGGTCGCTTCCGCAGGGCCTATGCCATGCAAATCCACATCGCGCGTCGGACGATGGCTGGAATCCGTCCATACACGGAAAAGCATCGCTCCTTTCAACAGAAAGCGATCCGCGTGGGCGGACCGGCTCAGACGATAAAGAAGCCGCTCGATACCGTAGCGTGCCAGGATCAGGTCGAATGGTTCGGTTCGTTTCTGGCTCAGCATGAGCAGGCGTTGACGAACCGACGCGGCGAGATTCTTTTTCTTCGGAGCGCTCATGTCAGGCTCTCCAGATAAGGCCGCATCACATTGGCAACCCGGCAGATTCGGGCGTAATGCATCAGATCGGACATCGTGCACCGACGGGCGCGCCATGTTTCCCGGAGCGCCTCCAGCGCCACCTCCAGACCAATCTTGTTCCTGTATTTGAAGCAATCAGCCACCGTCTTGGCTGGGTTGTAAATTTTCACGGGAACGCCCTCAATGACATGTTCTTCCCGTCCTTCACGGAGTGCAGATCCGCTGAAACGCACAATCCGTAGTGGAAGATAACTTGCCTTCGGTATCCGTGCCTTGCCGCTCAGGGCCAGCCACACCTCATGAGGCTGTTGCGTCGTCAGCCTATGGAAGCGCAGCGCCGACAGCAGGCAGACCGCTCCCTCTGGAACTCGTTTGCCGACTTCCGCAAGGGTATGGTTTTCTCCCACCTTCGCATTCGCCAGCGAATAGAGACCTCTGCCCATTCGCTGGAGAGTCCCTTGAGCGACAAAATCCCGGAGCGTCGTCCGCCAAATACCGTGCGCTTCAAGGTCGCGAGTCCGGAGAACGCTTGCAGACTTGAAGGCGGATTGGAGTATGGAGCGGCGGGCATCACTCATTTCAATACGTCGGTATATATACACATCATCCGACGATTTGCAAAATCAATCTCCTCATATAGCCCCCTTCTGAGGCTGGTATCCAGCTTCCGATGAATGTTTTGCGCCATACTTTCGGCTCCTATCATTACGCCCTGCATCGCTATGAAAACCTGATCGCGGCGGAGATGGGAAATTCCCCTGCGATGGTTTTTCGTCACTATCGGGCGGTCGTTGCGCCAGAAGCCGCTACAACATTTTGGAGCCTCTTTCCCACGGCCGCAAATGTGTGAGGTTTGCGGCGTAATTCACGAATTGCCCCAGAAAATGTGGCTCCTTGGAAAGACCCCGATTGCCGCGAAGGATTTTGCTCCCCACAAAACAAAGTCAGAGGCAGGAACCGCTAAGCAAACAATGGGCCATTCCTGTCGTTACCAGCGAATTATGCGCCTATTGTAATTTCTTGACCCAACAATTACCCGACTGGTATGAATTCTGCTTATATTTGCCATGAACAATATAACAAGTTCGACCCTCATAATGGTTTTCGGATTGGCTGTTCTTATGCAACATGTTGCATCGGCTGAATTGCCAGCTCCGATGCCGGAGTTCATGAGTCAGGACCAGCTTGTCAAATGGCGGGAAAGCCAGAAAGGTGCAACTGCCGCTCAGGAGGGAACCCGAAAAGCCGAGGAGCATCAATTTTACACCGGCAAACCGTACGACAAGGATCAGGAGGCCTATTTATTCAAATACCGCTCCTATGATCCTGAACTCAACCGATGGACATCACAGGATCCAAGCGGATTTCCTGATGGCGCGAACAACCAAGTTTATTCATCAGCGCCCAACTCCACTTTTGATTTTTCTGGCCTGTGGACCGTGAAGCTCACTTCTCCGGCTACTTTTCGCGACAGCAAACCAGGCAGCGATTCAGGAATTCTGACTTCGTGGGACTATACTCTCGGTCAATCAGTTATCGCTTCGAGTTCGAGCATTGGAGCCATTGCGAGTTCGACGGCACTTCAGTATGTGAATTTTGGAGGAGGTCCTATTGATAGAAATTCTGCCGTCGGATTTGTCTCCTCGGTAGGCATATCGGTAACTTCCGATGGCTATCTCCTTGCGAGCTTACCGGCTGGAAATGCCGATACAGACAATCGCGCGACCGCAGGAGTAAGTCTTACCGGAACAGGCTTTGATGGAACCGCTCGGAGGGGAACAATCACAGTCGAATTGATCAGCGCCTATCAGGGATCGGTGAGTTATAGTGCCAGCGTCGGAGGATTGACATATACTCCAGTTCCTGGATCATCAAAATTACAAAACACAGTTAGCTTTACCTATGAAGTCCTCGAATAGTCGGTCGTTTCCTCGCCGCAGCATTCTGTTGTTCCTCGTACCGGCTGCTATTCTTATTTTCTATGCAGTTAGCGTGGCGTTTATCCAACCGGCACAGCGGAAAGATGCCCAAGCCCGGTTTGCTCAAGCTCAAGCACGAGAAGAAAAAGTGCTGAAAATGTGGAAAGAGGAGATGGCAGATCCTGCGCTCCCCAAAAAATCAGCCGCAGAGTATAGAGTGTTCTTCAAAGACGAGGCGCTCTAAAAAGCGCTCGCTTCTACGGTAGCCGGTCGTTTTTCGCGCGCCGCGCAACGGCAAGATTTGACAGCGCCTCGGGTTTTATGACCACGCCCGGCAAAAAGCGCGCCAAGCTGAAAAACCCGTAAAGGGAGAAGCTTCGCCTTCGGCCACTTCCACTACGCGAGCTCGCAAAACTCGCCGGGGATTGGGCCGAAAAGTTGCTGTCATTGGCTTGCTCAAAAGGCGAGGAAAGGTTTTCTGCTCTCCGGTCATGGACTCATGGACTGCTCGAAGGCTGAATTGATCGAGGTGATCTGCGGACATGTGCTTCCCCGCAAGAGCACGATCTACTACGACGGATTGGTCATGGAAGGTTACAAGCACCATCGCATCCATCTTCACGACAATGAACTAAATGAACTTGCCACCTCGGAGCTAATCTCATCGGCGCTTATCGCAGTGCCATCGCCGAAGTCTCGCGCACCGGCGATCACGATTTCGGGGATATTGCCGAAGAAGCCGAAAGGGCGTTGCGGATTCTGCTAACCAAACTTCGGCTGCGGCAGGCGGGCTACATTGTTCGATGAGAATAGCCCCGCGCGGCCTAAGCAGATTGACCGCTCGCTTGCGGCCAACAGGAAAAGGACTTCCGGGCGAGTAAACCGCGTTCCCGTTCGCCTGGCTCGTCGTGATTCGGTTTGTCCGCTTCGCCTCGCTGGACGCGGACCGCGCCGGCGGATTATTTCGCGCCCCCGTTCAAATTGTCCCGAGTTCGGGACACGTCCTTTCGAAAATCGGAGAACCATAAGGCGTGAATGGAAGCATATCGCTTCGTTCAACCGCTGTCACTGCCTCTGCAAACTCGGAGATCGTCTATGAAAGCAAAAACACAAACTTCCTCTCATCAAGTCTCGTTCAACGGGACGCGTCCGTTGGCGCTTACCAAGCGGCAGGCCATTTCCGCGCTCGGCTCATCGAAGCTCGTGGCAAGAATGCTTTGGGCCAGCCGTCATGCGGGAGATCGGTGGCTCGTCATTGTCAGATCGGGCCGCGACCTTCTCATTGACACCGAATCGGTCGAAACCGCCTATGAGCGACTTCTCAATGGCGAACAGCCGCCGTTGATGCCCAGCGAAGGCCATGCGCCGGGATTGCGCAAAAACATGGTGCGCGTGTGAAGATGAAGGGTGAGGCGTTATTTCTTAGCTCACTGTCTTTCCGGTGGCGCGTCCGTTTCCCCCATTCCAAGCCGGGCCTTTTCGGGCTGGTAGGAAAAGAAAACGCGCGTGGCACGAAAACCTCTCGGACGAAAGGGAATTTCTCCGTCTCGTCCGTTGCTCATCACTCGTCCTTGTCCTGAGCCGTCTTTTTCAACCTCCACAATCCCGACCTATGGAAACCACACCCTCCCACCAGCAGAAAATCGACCGGCTTGAAGCTGAAAGGCGGCAGCTTGAAGATCGTATCCGCCGACTCAAGCGTGCCGCCCAAACAGCCGAGCGCAAACGGCTCACTCGTGCCAAGATCATTCTTGGCGCTTTGGTCCTCCGGGATCACCAGCCGTTATTGCGCCAACTCATCACGGAGGCATCTCCACAGGATGCCGAGCTTTTGCTCTCCGTCTTTCCCCAGGCTGCGAAGGAAGCGCCCACGTTAACCCCCTCGCAGAAGTAACCGGCCACCCATGCACATAGGACTTCCGAGCTACCGGAGCCTTTCGAAGAAAGGCGAAGCGCACTTACGCATCGCGGGGAGTCCCCCGCGAAGCATGTGCGCCCCGCCGGTGGCGGGGGAGGCTCGCTACCGCGAGCCGGAAACCGGTTTTTCTTTCCTAATAGCCCGAAACCTCGGTTGCTGACATGGCGATATTCCATCTTTCCATTCGCCCGATCAGCCGGGCCAAAGGCCACAGCGCCGTCGCGCAGGTTGCCTATGACACGCGCAGCAAATTGACCAACGAGCGCACCGGCGAAAAGCACGATTGGTCCAGGCACAAAGCCGATGTCATCGAATGGCAGATCATCGGTCCCGCCATGCCGCCCGGCGAACTTGCCGCCCGCGCGGAACGGGCAGAGAAACGCTGGGATGCCCGTGTGGGCCGGGCCATGGATGTCGCCCTGCCGCATGAGGTGAACACGAAAGCGCAGTGGGAGCTTTTGCGCGGGTTCGGCCTTCAATTGCGCGACACCTATGGCGCGGGGCTTTGCGTGAGCCTGCACCATCCGAATACGAAAGGCGACCATCGCAACGTCCACGGACATATTTTCATGACGACTCGCGCGGTGGATGACGAAGGCAATTTTTCCAAGGCGAAGATTCGCGCTCTCGACGACCGCAAACTTGGCCCCGCCGAAGTCGAGCGAATCCGCGAGATGTGGGAGCTGCGTTGCAATCGCGCTCTCCGCAAAGCTGGAATGTCCGAAGGCGTGAATCGCATTTCGCTCAAAGCCCAGGGGATTGATCGTCCGGCGGCAAAGCACCTTGGCGCGAAAGCGACCGCCATGAGCCGCAACGGATGCCGCATGCGGAAAGCTGAAATCAACCAACTCATTTCCTCAGACTCCCGCCGCCTGGCGGAAATCAACGCCCAACTCAACCAACTGAAACACCATGCCAATCGAAGCTCCCGAAAAAAGTTCGCTCAACATCAAATCAGTGCAGGAACGAAGTCCAATCTGGAAGGAACACACAAAGCGCGTCGATCCAATCCCGAACGCCAGACCCACGGGGTGGCTGTGCGTGGAAAACCGCGTGTTGCCCATCACGGAAATCGACTTGCTGGAAATCGTTCCAGGACGCGGCTTGCACATCCGAACCCGGCACGACTCCTGGCTGATCTCCTTGCCCGAGGAGCTTCAATCGGACGAATTGCTCCGGGCCATTACTTCCGGGGAGGTCAATTGCTTGTTGGGTTCCTGCGAACCCTTGGATTTGTCATCCGATCCCTCGAAACCGAGCAGCGACAGCAGCAACAGCGTGCTGGAATACGAATGACGCCCTAGGAATGTCCGAAGTGCTCTAAGCAGCAATAATTCGCTGGGCAAGTTTGGGGCAATTTTTGACCCTTTCCGGTGATTTCCTGACAATTCCTGTCGGATGGTTCAAAATAGGATCATCGTCCGCAGAGCCTCTATTTATCAGTGATAACTGGCGGATGGGGTGGGATTCGAACCGGACGGCTTGTTTCCTATTGATCGGTCGCTCTCAGTTGACTCAGACCTTTGAAACTGGGAAGGACACCGTGCTCGACATGGTCGAGCATGATGTCCAAGGGCAACGCGAGGCGCACTCCTGACGGATTCAGCATGCCTCCATTTGCTCGGGGAAGGCGTGAATCTCAAACGAAAACCAATGCCACAGGAACCAGCCCCAAAAGTTCCAGCAGCACCCGCACCCGTGCTTGAAAAGTCGCGAATCTGACCCGCTCGATCCACGGAGATTGACCTTCCCCCGGCGAGCCCGATGTGAGGAAGGCGCCATTGCCCAGCAGCGCTTCCATGAGAAGGCAGTATTTTGTCTAAGCAGTGGGCGCCGCACCGATCTGCTGTAGCAACCCAAGCAAGTCTGGCTGGCCGCGCTCTTCGATCAACTGGCCGTCGGAGAGACGATAGAAATTCATCGCTTGCACTTCTATTGTTTTCCCAGTGGGTGGAACGCCGAAGAACTCACCTTGGTGCGTGCCACGCATCGTGAAACGTGCAGCCACCTTGTCTTCTTCGACAATCGTTTCTTCAAGTGTCCACTGGACATCAGGAAAGCCTGATCGCATCATTCCTATGATTGCGAGGTAGCCAGCCGGACCACGCATTGGCTCGGGGCGCCCCGGAACGTAGAAGATCGCGTCAGGGGAGATAAGCTCGGCACCAAGCTTATCGCTGGCCGTGTTGATAAACTCCGTGAAGCGGTGCATGATGAGTTTGTTGACTTCTAGTGTGTTCATATTTGGTATTTTAAAGTTACTTGTGCATCAGTGATGGCTGCATGAGCTCAGCGAGCCTGGTGGAAAGAAGGAGTGTGACGGAGGCTAGAAATATCTCGCTGCGGGGGTGCTCCAAAATGACGACGATACTCCCGGCTAAACTGTGACGGGCTCTCATAGCCGACCTCGAAGGCCGCTGTCGCCGCGTCCAGCTGATCCACCAGCATCAAGCGGCGGGCTTCATGCAGGCGGAGCTGTTTCTGGAACTGAAGCGGGCTGAGTGAGGTCAGCGAGCGAAAGTGGTGATGAAAGGTGGATGCGCTCATACCCAACTTCCCGGCGAGATGTTCCACGCTCAGAGGTTCAATGAAGTGACCCCGGATCCACTCGATGGCTTTGGATATTTGATGGCTCTGGCTACCCGCAGAGGCGATTTGCCGCAGGCGTATGCCCTGGTCACCGACAAGCAAACGATAGAGAATTTCTTGCAGGATGATCGGGGCCAAAATCGGAATGTCTTGCTCGTTGTCCAGTAGGTCGACTAGACGCTGCATGGCGTCCAACAACGGAGCCGAGACTTCTCCTGTGGCCATACCTCGGTTTGACTGCTGCGCCCTCGGTGCTGGCAGGTTACTACCCACCATCATTTGAGCCACTTGGCGCAAATTCAGCTTCAAACGGAGAGCCAGAAAGGGCTTGCGGGCAGAGCCCTCGACCACCTGCACAATGGTGGGCAAATGCACGGAGGTAATCAGGTAGTTGCGGGTGTCGTAAATAAGCTCATCGTCGCCGAGAATCACGCGTTTGGCCCCTTGGGCGACCATGCACAAACTCGGTTCATAAACGGCGCTGGAGAGTTCGGTCACTTCCTCCCGCCGAAAGATCGACAACCCCGGCACGGTCGTATCGAGTTCCGCCATGCTCTCGGTCAATCGTGCAAGGCTGCAAGCGAAAGCGTCGAGCCTCACTTCGAGACCGGGCGGGCGTTCAGCGGCGGATTCAAGCGATTTCATTGAGGGGAAGATAGCATGCGTTCACTCCGAAAACCAAGCCCATGAACCGGCACTCGGACTTTTAGGCAATAAACTACGAGGATCGATCTACCCGAATTTGAATCGAGTCCGGTAGATTAGTGGAATGAAATCAGAAAAGAATCTGCATCTCAACCGCCCCTTCAGCCGTCGCGACTTTTTAGCCACCTCGACTTTGATCGGAGCGGGGCTTGCTTTTACTCCCTGGCTGAGGGGCGAAACGAATCCTCCAGCCAAAAACTCTCACCAAATGAAACCACGACAACTCGGAAAATTAACCGTCTCGGAACTGGGTGCCGGCTGCATGAGCATCAGCGCCAACTATGGCCCTCCCGCTCCCAAGGAGCAGGGTATCCGGGTCATCCGAGAGGCGCATGCCAAGGGCGTCACCTTCTTCGATACTGCCGAAGTTTACGGCCCCTACACGAACGAAGAATTAGTCGGCGAAGCGCTCGCGCCCATTCGTGATCAAGTCGTCATCGCTACCAAGTTTGGTTTTAATCTTCAAGGCGGGGGCGGGATGAACAGTCGGCCCGAGCACATAAAGCAGGCCGTCGAAGATTCCCTCGCCCGGCTGAAAACCGACCGCATCGATCTCTACTACCAGCACCGGATCGACCCGGCGGTGCCAATCGAAGAAGTCGCTGGAGCGATCAAGGAACTCATCGCCGAAGGAAAGGTTTTGCATTTCGGCCTTTCCGAGGCCAGCGCCAGCACCATTCGACGCGCCCATGCCGTTCAACCCGTCACCGCCATTCAATCCGAATACTCCTTCATGGAGCGAGCGCCCGAAAAAAATGGCGTGCTCCAAACCTGCGGCGAGTTGGGAATCGGCTTTGTTCCTTGGGGGCCGGTGGGATTGGGATATTTGACCGGGAGAGTGAACGCGAAGACCGTGCTCGATCCGAAGACCGACCTGCGCTCGCAGTTCGATCGCTTCACACCGGAAAATCTTCAGGCGAACCGGCCGATCGTAGAAATCTTAACCCGGTTTGCAGACCAGAAAAATGCCACACCATCCCAGATCGCCCTGGCTTGGCTATTGGCGCAAGAGCCTTGGATCGTCCCGATTCCCGGAACGCGAAACCATGAGCATCTCGCGGAGAACTTAGGGGCCATCGACGTCGAACTGACACCAGAGGACATTCGTGAAATGGCAACTGCTTTCTCGAAACTCACGGTGCATGGCGGACGGATGTCTGAAAAGCACATGGAGGCGGTGGATCACAGCATCTGAATTGATTCAGCCCAATGAAAGCTCTCATCATAAATGCTCACCTGACGTATCCTGGCTGGTCGGAAGGGAGGCTCAACCTTCTCTTCGTGGAGACGGCGAAAGCAATTTTCGCGGGGCGAGGGCACGAGGTGGCCGAGACCTTGATCGAGCAGGGATATTCCCCGGAAGAAGAGGTAAAGAAGCACATTCAGGCTGACCTCATCATCCTCCAGACGCCGGTGAATTGGTTCTCGGCTCCGTGGATCCACAAGAAATACGCGGACGAGGTTTTCAATGCAGGACTGGCAAGTAATACCTTGCTCTCCGATGACGGACGTACGCGGGAAGACCCGACCAGGCAATATGGAACGGGCGGGAAAATGCAGGGCCGAAAGTTCATGATTTGCGCCACTTGGAATGCGCCGAGAGAGGCCTTCGACAATCCCGATGGAGTTCTGTATGGAGGAAAAGGCACCGCAGACCTATTCCTCCACATCACCTCCAACTACAAATTCTGCGGGTTCGACATTCTGCCCGATTTTGGAGTGTTCGATATTTTCAAAAATCCGAACATCTCAAATGCAGTTGAAGAATACCGAGGGCACTTGGAGAAATACTGCTTATAAGTAACAATTCGCCGTCTGTGGGCAATTGGGCCACAACATCATGTTCATGAGACCTCCGGGCCATGTCCTTACAGGTTTTGCTTTACGGGAATCGTTATCGAACCTCGTCCCAGCCGTAAGGACGGGCCGTATTTCTGTCGCCTGCTGCCATCCTGGCTTTTCATGAGCGGTAGGCGGCGGCACGGTTCGCGCCTGACGATGCTTCATGAATCGGCCGGATTGCGCCAGCATCGAATTTCGATTACGACTGATGCGTGTCGCAAGAAGTGGGGGCATTTATGTATCTGCGAGAAGGCACTATCAACCCGCTCGAAGGGCAGAACATGGTATCATTGCCTTTCTATGGAGACTGCGGTGAATCTCCGGGCAATTTTGGGGCAATTTTTTGCCTTTTCCCGTTACTTCCTGACGATGCCTGTCGTTTGCCCGAGTTTTCGCTTTCGGCCCGCAGAGCCTTTATTTATCAGGGTTTATGGCGGATGGGGTGGGATTCGAACCCACGGTACCGATTAAGGCACACACGCTTTCCAAGCGTGCGCAATCGACCGCTCTGCCACCCATCCAAACAACGAAATGCTAACGCACATTTCGTTCAACTCTCAACTCTCAATTGCCGCAAATTCGCAGCTTTGCCTTTCGCTTGGCGGATTGGATTTCCATTAACAATCAACCATTACCCAGCAAGATTGAAGGCTTCATGGGCGAGGTTGGCAGCTTCCACGATCCGGGCTTCGTCGATGATCACGGCGATCTTGATTTCGGAAGTCGAGATCATCTGGATATTGACGCCGCCTTTGCCTAGGGCTTCGAAAAGACGCGCTGCGACCCCGGAGTGCGAGCGCATTCCGATGCCGACGACGCTGAGCTTTGCGATGCCATCGCGTTTGACGATCTCTCCTGCACCGATTTCCTGGACGATTCGGTCAAGCAGGTGGCCCATCTTGTCGAGCTCGTCACGGTTCATCGTGAAGGAAATGTCGGTCGTGCCACTGACGGAGACATTTTGCACGATGACGTCGACAATGACATTGGCTTCGGCCAGCGCCGTAAAGACGCGGGAAGCGACTCCTGGGCGGTCGGGCACGTTGGTGATGGTGACCTTAGCTTGATTGCGTTCGACCGAGACGCCGCGCACGACGACGTTTTCCAATCCGGGCGTTTCTTCTTTCACGATGGTTCCTCTCTGGGTGTTAAAACTGCTGCGAACTTCAAAAGGAACTTTGAACTTCTTGGCAAACTCGACGGAGCGCGACTGCATGACCTTCGAACCGGAAGCGGCCATTTCGAGCAGCTCGTCGTAGGTAATGACGTCGATCTTTCTCGCTTTAGGAACGATGCGCGGATCGCAGGAGTAGACCCCATCGACGTCGGTATAGATCTCGCAATTGTCCGCCTTGAGGGCGGCGGCGATTGCGATGGCGGTCAGATCGCTGCCTCCGCGTCCGAGTGTGGTGATCTGGCCCTGCAATGTCTGGCCTTGAAAACCGGCGACAATACAGATGAATCCGTCGGCCAAATATCTGCGAATCTGACGCGGGGAGATGTTGGCGATCTTAGCCTTGGTATGGAGACCGTCCGTGAGGATGCCAGCCTGGGCCCCGGTTAGGGAAACCGCTTTTCCGCCAATGGCGTTGAGGGTCATCGCCGTGAGGGCGATGGTGGTCTGTTCGCCCGTGGCGAGGAGGACGTCGAGCTCGCGCTCGGTTGGCGAAGGGGCAAGCTGCCTGGCAAGTTTAATGAGGTTGTCGGTGACTCCAGACATCGCGGAGACGACAACGACAACCGCGTTGCCTGCTTGCTGGGTTTCCAGAACCCGGCGGGCGACATTTTGGATGCGCTCGGGTGTTCCGACCGAAGTTCCTCCAAATTTCTGAACGACAAGGGGCATGAGTCGCGGACGTTGGGGTTGTTAGGCGTTCTCGAGGACGCGGCGGATCGCAGTGAGATCTGCTTCGGCTTCGACGGGGTGGTAATCGGCCGTCGTCATCGCGGTATCAGGATCCTTGAGACCGTGTCCGGTCACGGTGAGGACTATCCGTCGGGCGCCCGTCTTTCCAAGCTGGAAGAGTCCGGCGACGGAGGCCGCGCTTGCGGGCTCGACGAAAATCCCCTCGCTCTTGGCAAGCCAGCTTTGGGCGGCGAGGATATCGTCGTCGGTAACTATACCGATCGCGCCGTGGCTTTCTACGACGGCAGCACTTGCGCCCTCCCAGCTTGCGGGGTTGCCGATGCGGATTGCGGTGGCGACCGTATTTGGGGATTCGATAATGCGATTGTGGAAGATGGGCGCCGAGCCTGCTGCCTGAAAGCCCATCATCCTCGGAAGCACCGTGGAGCGTCCCAGTGCGTGAAATTCCCGGTAACCCTTCCAATAAGCTGTAATGTTGCCGGCATTTCCTACCGGGAGGATGTGGAGGTCTGGGGCGTCTCCGAGCTCTTCAATGATCTCGAATGCAGCCGTCTTCTGCCCCTCGATTCGGTCGGGGTTGATCGAATTCACAATGGCAATGCCGTCCAGTCCGCCGAGCTCGCGAACGAGGCGCAGGGCGTCGTCGAAATTTCCGCGCACCGCGATCACCTTTGCGCCGTATAGGTAGGCCTGAACGAGCTTTCCGCTTGCGATCTTGCCAGCCGGCAGAAGAACGGCGCATAGGATGCCCGCACGAGCGGCGTAGGCGGCCGCCGCAGCCGAGGTATTGCCAGTGGAAGCGCAGATGACCGTGTTTGCACCTTGTTCAATTGCTTTCGAAATGGCGACTGTCATGCCACGATCCTTGAAGGAGCCCGTCGGGTTAAGCCCCTCGTACTTGAGGAAGACCTCGGCTTCCGCGCGCTCACTCAGGCGCGGCGAATGAATGAGCGGCGTCGAACCTTCATTAAGCGAAATCACGGGCGTCGCGTCCGTAATCGGAAGGTGTTGATGGAATCGGCTAATGACGCCGTGATCGTGAAGCGGTCCCAGCATTTTGATCCTTCTAACGTTTGGCGAGATTTGGAACAAGATGCACGCTGGACGGCACGGAGCGCGGCGTTGGCAGCCCGTCTGAATGGGCGGCTCCGTCTTCACAGCCGGGTATTGGCCAAAATGGGATTTTCATAATCGAGTCCGACAGTTGCTAAGCAAAGGATTCGACGTGAAGGAGCGCGGGCGTGCGCTTGACACAGACGAGCGATGCGATCCTTTCGGTGGCGCTTCGCATCGCACCAAATGGAGCGTCATGGATCATCAAGACAAGCATGGCCCATCCCTCGGAATGGGTTTCCGGTTGGATCACCGAAAGAATGCCGATTCCCGATTCGCCAAGGGCGCCCGCGATCTGGGCAAGAACGCCTGGCCGGTCATCGACGGTAAGGCGTAGATAATATCGGGAAACGGCCTGTTCGACGCCTTGACATTTGCCGTACAAATCGTGGGACGTGAACCCATAGCAAAATCGCGGACTTTCGAGACCAACAGATGCCTCTGCAAGGTCGGCGAGTACTGAGCTTGAAGTGGGATCGCGTCCCGCGCCCCGGCCATAAAACAGAGTCTCGCCAACGATGTCCCCGCGCACGGCGATGGCATTAAACACACCATTGACCGAAGCGAGGACATGGCTCTTCGGAATCAGCGTGGGGCACACGCGCACTTCGATGGCGTTGCCGGCAGCTGCTTTGATGGTGGCAAGCAGCTTGATTCTGTAACCCAGTTCATCGGCGAATCGAATATCGGATGCCGTCACCTGGTCGATGCCAGCGACGAAGATCCGCGCGGGATCGAGCCAGAAGCCGTAGGCCAGTGAAGCTAGGATAATCGCTTTGTGAGCGGCGTCCCATCCATTGATATCGAGGGTCGGGTCGGCTTCCGCGTAGCCCAGTTGCTGGGCTTCGGCGAGCGCCGGAGCGAAATCCATTCCCGTGTCGGTCATCCTCGTCAGGATGTAGTTGCTCGTGCCATTCAAGATTCCGTGAATGCTCTCAAACCGATTGCCGATGAATGATTCGCGAACCACCTTGATGATTGGAATACCCCCCGCCACGGCGGCTTCGTAAAAAACCGGCACGCGACGCTCCCGAGCAAGTTGAAAGATCTCGTGGCCATGCTCAGCAAGCAAAGCTTTGTTGCCCGTGACGACGGACTTTCCGGCCATTATGGCCTTCTTTGCGAATGCGAGCGGGGTCTCAATGCCTCCCATCAATTCGACCACAACGCGGATGTTGGGATCGGCAATCAAATCATCGAGATTCGCTGTGAAGAGTGCGGCGGGAGCCGAGACCTGGCGCGGCTTCTGCAGGTCGCGGACTGCAATACGCAGGACTTCGAAGCGAACGCCGAGTCGCTGCGCAAGAAGGTCACCGTTGGCGACGAGGTTCTTGTAAACCCCAGCGCCGACGGTGCCAAAGCCTGCAAGGCCTATGCCGATGGACTGACTCATATCGAGCCGGGTAGTATCCGGTTCCAAGAGGGAATTTCCAAAGGAAAATTACGAATTTGCCCATTCGGGGAATATTCTTCATCCGCCGGATGGATAGAGGCTGGTGTGCTCTGGAGATGACAACGGCTCGTCGGACCGCTCTTCGCGCGTGGCGCTCTTGCCTTCACTGCTCAGCGAGTGCCCCGTGCGAACGCGCTCTACGGTTCGAGCCGATAGCCGAGGCCATGGACGGTCAGCAGATGACGGGGCTCTGAGGGCTCGGATTCGATTTTCTGGCGGAGCCTCACGATGACCTGGTCCAGAGTGCGCGTGGTTCCGCAGTACTCGATGCCCCAGATCTCGTTGAAAATACGGTCACGGGAAACCGCGTTGCCACGCTCGCGGTAAAGAAGTGCGAGAACGGATAACTCGCGCGGAGTAAGCTCGAAGGCACCGCCTTCCCGCGTTCCCCGCAACGCGGGAACATCAATCTGAACGTTGCCGAAATGCAACAGATTCGGCAGTTCATCGGTTGTCAATCTTGCGGGTTGCCCTCGCCGCAGGAGGGCATGAACCCGAGCAATGAGCTCGCGCACACCGAAGGGTTTCGTCACGTAGTCGTCGGCTCCAAGTTCCAGCCCGATGACCTTGTCGGACTCATGGCCTTTTGCGGTGAGCATCAGTATCGGAACGCTGTTGCCGGCTTGGCGGAGTTCGCGACAGATATCGTAACCGCTCTTGTGCGGAAGCATGATGTCAAGAATGAGAAGATCGGGTTTCTGTTGCCGTACCAGAGAAATGACCTGGCCACCGTCGCGGCATTCCGTGACTTCGTATCCTTTGCTTGCCAGAGCTTCGACGAGCCCGAGGCGTATGTAGGGATCGTCTTCGACGACAAGGATACGCTTGTTCATGCGGCGGATCCCTGTTGCATGGGGATGCTAAGAGAGAACACGCTGCCGCCGCCTTCGCGGGGTTGGTAGGTGACGTCGCCACCTTGATCGCGAGCCATACGTCGCGCGAGTGTCAAACCAAGTCCGGAGCCTTGGACGCCACTGGATAGTGAATCACTGCCGCGAAAGAACGCCTCGAAGATCTTCTTTTCCATTCTTTTTTGAACGCCGGCTCCGCGATCCAAGACGGAAACCACCAGCATTTCTCCTTGGATGCGCGAGCGCAGGGTGATCTCTTTCCGTTCCGGACTGTACTTTTCCGAGTTCGAAATCAAATTGACGAGAATTTGCGCGAGGGCATCGGCATCGCAGGTCACCGGATACGGCCCGCGATCAGCGGACCAGTCTACCACGAAGCCCGCCTCCCGGAGCCGGTCGCTTTCGGCTTCCCAAATGCGCTCGATCACCGGATACGCATCGGCCGGTCGCATGTCGTAGCTTTTGCGCCTTCTTTCGATGCGGGCAAAGTCGAGGACATTGTTGACGAGGCGGGCGAGACGATCGCTTTCACTGGCAATGATGCGCAGATAGCGGTTGCGCTTTTCGGGTTCCTTCACGCGCTCCTCAGCCAGCAGCTCGGCGAACATGCGAATGGAAGTAAGCGGAGTTTTGAGTTCATGCGACACGTTGGAGACGAAGTCGGTTTTCTTCTGCGCCAAGGCGAGTTGGCGCCGGGTATCGAGTGCCACGAGGTAGCCACCGGCCAGAATTGCTGCGAGCGCCAGCGTAATGAGCAGAACGAGAGTGATTGTGACTAGGCGTGCGGATTCCGTGAACTGTCCGGGATTGGCCAAATAGAGCGCGACCTCCCAGTGCGGCAAGAGCTCACCGATCTCGGTGGCGACGAACGGTCGTTTCCATTTCACGACGAATCCCGAGGAAGACTTGGAAACGGGCTTTGCCTTATCGTTGAGGATCGCCAGCATCGTGCCATCCCTGCGTTCATCGAGAAGCAGATCCTTTGCGAGGTTGTTGAGTTCGGCCGGGCCGAGCATCAGTCCGAAGAGCCAGTTTTCGTTTGGGTCTGGGCGCGTCCAGAAAAGTATCTGCAAATCATTCTGAACGAACCTTGAGAGAACGCCGTTGGCGGCGCCTCCCACCGCGGTTTGAAAATCCGAAAGTTCCGGCGCGACCTTTGAGGATGGCACGGCTTGTGTATCTGAAGCGCTCCTGAGGGGAACAATGCTTCGAGTGGAGTATTTTTCCTTTTGATAAGAGGGATCGCCTTTTGAAGCCGGACCTGCCAGATAGGCGGTACCGCTTTCCGCCTCGGATATCACTTTTTCGAACTCCGCCTCACGTGGAGAACTCGCCTTCAACTGCGCAGCCTGCTGGACTTGGTAAATCTCCGCAACTGTTTCGTTGCTAAGGAACGCGGAGTTGTACCAGAGGAACTCTTCAAAGGTTCGATTTTGTCGAGCATGAGCGGGTGTTGGAAACGCAAGGCCTCCCGTCGGTGAAATCGCAAAGGGGATTCCGCCTTCGCGCCATAAGCCGGCAAGCTGGTTGCCATAGTCTTCCGCGAGCGCGGACGCGTCTCGGCCCGATACGAGAGCGCGAACGATTTCATCGAATGCGTGCTGCTTTTCTTCAATCAGCCCGCGGATCTCCGCCGCAAGCGCGTCGGTTTCGGCTTGGTGAAGCTCCGCGGACTGGCGCTCGATGAGAACGCGCTGTTCGCCCGCGGTGCGGAGCGCCAGCCAGCCAAGGACAAGACTAGGGAGGAAAATGGCGGCCAAGAATATTAGTGCGTAGCGTTTCAAGGTTTGCGGTCTCTCATCGAGCTACATGGCTATATTAGCCATCCTGCCTGCCATCTTCGCAATCAAGGGCGGTTATCTCTTGCCAATCGCAAGTGCGCGTCCGGAACTCGTTGCACCAACGATCGCAACGCGAATGCCAGTGTCAAATTCCCTTCACAACGAGGACCCTTCGCGTTGGCGTCGGGAGCTTTTCCCTGAATGCGCACTTGTTCGCGGGGTTGGCAGCGGCGAAATTATCTAGACCAGCCGTTGGAAAACGGTAGGCTCGCCGATTCCCAATTTGCCATGAAACACCGAATCGAACGGGTGTGTGAAGTTCTCAAGCGCGAGCTGGGACGGATCATCCTGCGAGAATTGACCTTCTCGAGCCCGCTGGTTACTGTCAGCGGCGTTGAAATCACGCCCGATCTCAAGCAAGCCCATGTGTATGTAAGTGCGCTCGGCAACGATGCGCAGAGGCAGAGCGTGCTCACGGTGCTGGAGCAGAATCGAGGCATGCTTCAGGCGGAAGTGTCCAAGCGGGTAGTGCTCAAGCATACTCCGCATCTCAACTTCAAACTCGACAATTCGATCGAGCGCGGCTCCCGTGTACTGAATATTCTGGAGGATCTGGGTTTGGACGAAAAAGAATGAATGCGTCGTTTTCCGAGATCGCCGCGGTCATCGAGAGCGCCGAAAACATCCTTGTGGCAAGCCATGTGCGGCCGGACGGCGACGCGCTGGGCTCGACGATAGCTTTCGCATTGTGGCTCCGTTCAGCCCGCAAGACGGTTAGCGCCTGGAACGAGCATGGCGTTACGCAGAAATACCGTTACCTGCCGCACTACGATCTAATCGGCGCGCCGGATTCCGTCCCACGCGCGTTCGATGTCATCGTGGCCTTGGACAATTCCGTCAAGAGCAGGCTTGGTACCGTGCTCGACAGTGTGGCCTCTGTCCGAACAGTCATTAACATTGACCATCATATCAGCAACGAATGCTATGGCGATCTGAATTATGTCGACTCCACTGCGCCCGCGACGGGGCAGATTATTTACGAGTTCTTCAAGGAAAGGAAGGTACCCCTTTCCCCTGATATGGCAGCAAACCTTTTCGCGGCCATTTCGACTGACACGGGCTCGTTTCAATATGCTGGAACGGACTCGCGCACCTTCGAAGCGGCATCCGCGCTTGTTGCCGCAGGAGTGGATGTCGCAGCTCTCTCGCGCAAAATGTACGACAGCCAGCCGCGACGCCGGCTCGATTTACTTCGTCATACATTGAACGAGGCCCGCTTTACGTGCGATGGACATCTCGCAAGCTTTTCGCTGTCGCTCGCGGCGGTGGATCAATTGGGGGTCTTACCGGAGGACAATGAGGGCGTGATCGATCATTTGCGGTCGGTCGAAGGAGTGGTGGCGGCAGTTTTCTTCGAAGAACTCCCGGAGGGAAAGATTCGAATAAGCGCGCGTTCGAAGGATCCGCGAGTGGACGTCTGCGCGATTTGCAAAGTCTTCGGCGGTGGGGGGCACCCCTTGGCCGCGGGCGCGCGCGTTCGTGGAACCCTTGCGGAAGTAGAAGCCAAATTTCTGGAGGCGGTTTGTCATGAGATTCATAACCGAAACTGACGGCGTCTTGCTCGTGGATAAAGAGCCGGGTATGACGTCGCACGACGTCGTGGCCATTGCGCGTCGAGCACTCGGCACGCAGAAAGTGGGTCACTGCGGGACGCTCGATCCGCTGGCCACCGGGCTCTTGCTCATTACCGTAGGCAGAGGCACAAAGATTCAGGACCTGCTGATGAGCGAGGACAAGGAATATGCAGGGACCCTGCGGTTGGGTGAGGTAACCGACAGCCAGGATGCCGATGGCGAAACGATCGAAGTGAACCCGGTGCCGGCGTTTTCCCGGCAGGAAATTGAAGGCGCCTTCGCCAAATTCAAGGGAGATTTTTATCAGACGCCGCCGATGGTCAGCGCGATCAAGAAGGATGGGGTCCCTCTGTACAAGCTCGCGCGACAGGGCAAGCACGTTGAGCGTGAACCGCGATTCGTACGTGTTTATGCGCAGGAAATCAAAGAGATCCGTCTTCCGGACATCGACTTTCAGGTTGTGTGTAGCAAGGGGTTTTATGTTCGCACCTACGTGAACGACATCGGTCGGGAGCTTGGCTGTGGCGCGCACCTAAAGGCCCTGCGACGCACGAAGTCCGGACGCTTTAGTGTCGAGAAGGCTGTGAGGGTTGAAGAGCTCAAGACGCTTCCTCGCGAAGAGCTCGTGACACGGATCTGGAGCCTGCCGACGGTCTCTCGCTTTCGCGGGGCCTAGCAGTCCGTTGAAGAAGTCCAGGCATGTCACGCCGCCGTCAGTTTTCGGAAGGTGAACCAAGCTCAAGCCGCAGAGGCGTTTTTTCCTGATATCGGCGGCTCGATGAAAGTCTTCTATTCCCTTTCGGAACTCTCGCAAGTGCCCGGGCCTCTCTACGTGGCAATCGGGGTATTCGACGGGGTGCACCTTGGCCATCAGACCTTGATCCGACGAGCGATGGACGAAGCGGCCCGGGCGCAAGGGTCCGCGGTGGTGTTGACATTTCACCCGCATCCGGCGCGTGTCTTGCGGCCCGATTCGGCACCCCATCTTCTCACGTCCACCCCGCACAAATTGCGTCTTATTGAAGAGTTGGGATGCCGCTACCTCCTGCAGACCACGTTTGATGCGGCGTTTGCCGCTCAACCCCCTGAGACTTTTATTGAAGCCCTTGTGCAGTCCGCGGGTTCGCTGCGAATGGTTTGCGTCGGGCATAATTGGGCTTTTGGCAGGGGACGTTCGGGGAACGTCGCGCTTCTTGCCGCTCTTGGCGAGAGGTTCGGTTTTGAAACGCTCGAGATCGATCCGGTTGAGGTCAATGGCGAGCTGGTGAGCAGCACACGGATCCGAAAGGCGGTCGAGGCGGGGGATTTTGAAACGGCTCGGCGCTTTTTGGGCAGGGACTATACGATTCTCGGCACCGTACTGCGTGGCGCTGGGCGGGGACGAGAAATCGGGTTCCCGACTGCGAACCTTTCCGCACACAACGAACGGTTTCCACCAAACGGTGTCTACGCGGTGCGTGCCTTGCTGGATTTCCGATGGCTGGAAGGGGTAGCCAATGTCGGTGTGCGGCCTACGATAGGAAGCGCCCTCGAGCGTGTTCTCGAGGTCCATATTTTCAACTATTCCGGCGACTGTTACGGTCACGACCTCGAAGTGAAGTTCGAGCGATTTCTGCGTCCAGAGCGGAAATTCTCATCCATTGAGGAGCTACGGGAGCAGATCGTTCGCGACGCGACCGAAGCGCTGCAGATCCTCAATGCGCAGCCTTCAATGCCGCACGCATGATCTCCAACGGCGCGGCCCGGCCGAACCAAATTTCAAAAGAGAGAGCCCCCTGATGCAGGAGCATTGAAAGGCCATTCGCCGCCCGGGCTCCAGCCGCCTCGGCGTCCTCGATCAATCGGGTTTTCCCGGTCGCGTAAACGGTGTCGTAGACCATTAGGTTCGGGGTAAGCAATCCGGCGGGAACGAGCGGCGGATCGGTGCGTTTCATCCCGACGGAAGTGGCATTAATGATGAGGTCGGTTTTGGCAAGTTGTTCTCGCAGGGCACGCTCTTGATGCGGAATGGCTTCGAGGCGTTCGGCCGGACCGACAAGGCGGTCGCTGCGAAAATATGGTGAAAGCTCCGCTGCCAAGGCGGTCGCCTTTTCGAAGGAACGGTTGACAAGAACGAGGCGTTCGCAGCTTTCGAGGGCGCACTGCACGGCAATTGCGCGTCCGGCGCCGCCTCCGGCGCCGAGCAGCATCACACGGAGATCACGCAGGTCCGCGTAAAATTCTTCGCGAAGAGCCCGCAGGAGGCCCGGCCCGTCGGTGTTGAAGCCGATTAATTTCTCGCCATCCACAACGACGGTATTCACAGCGCCGGACTTGCGGGCGTAGTCATCGGCTTCGTCCACGCTCGCGAGAGTGCCGGCCTTGTGCGGTATGGTTACGTTGGTTCCGAGAAAGTCCGCTGGCACGAGGGCGCGCAGGGCAGCGGAGAGTTCGTCGGGGCGGGTGTGAATCTTGACGTATTGCGCGGCGATCCCGCAGGATCGGAGAGCCGCGTTCTGGAAGGGCGGGGATTTCGAGTGGGCCACCGGATCCCCAAAAACCGAGAGACGTGCGGGCGGGACGAGCGACCGGAAGCTCTCTCGGTTCGTGATGAGTTGATTAGCCTCGTAAATGGTGTCGTTCATCGCCAAGGAGGAAAGGTCTCGGTCAAGGTCCGTGGGCTTCTTGCAGAGTGCGCTGTTTGTGCTCGAGTCAATTGCATTTCTGCTGGAGGAGAGCCGCGGCTCTCGCAAAGCGCGCCAGGACCCGTTCTTTGCCGAGAACTTCAAGCATCTCGTAAAGGCCGGGACCGACCGATTTACCGCTCGCGGCAACGCGCGCTGGATGGACGAGGTCTCCGACTTTGACGCCAAGGGCGACCGCTGTTTCCTTCAACTTTGCCTCTATGTTGGCGTGGGACCATTCGAGGAGAGTGCTGAGAGCCTCGCCAAGAGCGTTAAGGCGCTCAATGGCACCCGGCTTTCTTAGTGCCTTATCGACAGAAGCTTCTTCGAAGGGGTAGTTTTCGGTGAAGAGAAAGCCAATCCACGCCGGCACGTCGCTAACGTGCTTGACCTTTGGCTTGACGATCGCAAGGGCACGGAGCAGGGCCTCGTGTGAACCGAAGGCGATCCCTGCTTTTTCCACGAACGGGAGTGAAAGCTTGTGGAAGCGTTCCAGGCTCATTTGGAGGATGTACTGGCCGTTAAGCCAAAAGCATTTGTCGAGGTCGAAAATGGCGTTGCGACGGTTGATTGATTCCAATTCGAAAAGCTCGCGAATCTCCTCGATCGGCAGCAGTTCTCGGTTGTCTTTGGGAGACCAGCCGAGCAAACAAAGGTAGTTGAGCACCGCTTCCGGCGTGTAGCCGTTTTCCATGAAGTAAGCCATGCTTGATCCGCCATCGCGTTTGCTGAGCTTCTTGCCTTCGTGATTGAGGATGAGCGGAATGTGCGCGAAAACTGGGGGTTCTGCCCCAAGGGCCAGGTACAGTTCGATGTGTTTGGGTGTGTTGGAGAGATGATCCTCGCCGCGGATCACGTGCGTTATCCTCATCTCCAAATCGTCCACGACACTGACAAAATGGAAGATCCACGAGCCGTCCGGACGCCGGATGGTCATGTCCGGATGGGTTGCCGGGTTCGACATGTCGAACTCGATGCTTCCGCAAACGAGATCTTCGACCACAACGGTCTTGCGCGGAGAGCGGAAGCGGACCGCCCCTTCGTCGAGATAGGTGTGGCCGCCCGCCGTCAATCGTGCGAGATGCTTTTCATAGATTTCCTTCCTCTGGCTCTGCAGATAGGGGCCGAAATCTCCTCCCTTGTCAGGGCCTTCATCCCAGTCGAGATCGAGCCAGTCCAGTCCGTCGTAAATTGCCTGCGTGGCCTCGGCGGTATTCCGTTTCTCGTCGGTATCCTCGATGCGGAGTATGAATGTTCCGCCGTTCTTGCGCGTGAAGAGCCAATTGAACAGCGCGGTACGCGCGCCTCCAACGTGGAGATAGCCGGTGGGCGAAGGAGCGAATCGAGTGCGGACAGACATTTCTTAATCCTGTAAATCCAACGAATCCTGTCTATTGATTTTCTTGATGACTCTCCAATCCCAAGTTGACAATGATATCAAGGATGCCATGCGAGCCAGGGATGCGGCCCGGCTCAACGCATTGCGAATGCTCAAAACGGCCATGAAGAACACAGCAATTGAAAAGGGAGGTGCCCAAGCCGTGCTTGACGATGTGGAAGCTGTCGCGGTGATTCGGAAACAGATCAAGCAAAGGCAGGACTCTGTCGAGGGATTTGAGAAGGGAGGGCGTCCGGAACTTGCGGCTTCCGAAAGCGCCGAGATTACGATCCTCTCGGCGTATCTGCCCCGGAGTTTGTCGCCAGAGGAGGTGACCGCATTGGTCAAGGAGGCCATTGCCGAAGCTGGAGCAACATCGAGACAGCAGATGGGGGCGGTAATGAGGATCGCCACCGCCAAGGCGGCCGGCCGGGCCGATGGGAAGACCTTAAGCGCGGAGGTGCAGAAATTTCTCTCTTGAACAGCGAATCTCCAGATTTTGCCGCCATCGTCGTTGCGGCGGGAGCGAGCCGGCGCATGGGATTCGACAAGCTCTTCGCTCCTCTGGGCGGTCGCCCGCTCATCGCGCACAGCCTCGCGGCGTTTAACGACTGCCCGGATGTTGATCTCATTGTGCTCGTCTGTGCCGCGGATCGAATCGAGGAATTCCGGGCTCTCGCCGCTGAATTTCCAAAAGTTCGCCAAATCGTTGCCGGCGGCAAAGAGCGTGTGCAATCCGTTTTGGCGGGCACGGCGGCATTCGCAGGGCCCAGGCCGGTTTTCGTTGCCGTTCACGATGGCGCGCGACCTTTGGTCACTCCAGAGGCCGTTTCCGCTTGCTATCAGGCAGCGCGGGAGTTTGGCGCGTCGGTGAGCGCCGAACCGGTCACGGACACCCTGCATCGGGTCAACAACCAGTTGCTTACGGTCGAAACTGTTTCGCGAAAAAATCTTTGGCGGATGCAGACTCCGCAGATTTTGGAGCTTGCCGTCCTCGAGTCACTTCTCCAGGACGTACGTGAGGCGGGAGGAACCATCACGGACGAGATTTCTCTTCTCATTCGTTCGGGCGGGAAGGCGAGAGTGGTAGAGAATCCAGATTGGAACATCAAGGTCACCTATCCACGGGATCTCGAATTGGCGGAGATGATACTGGAAAGGCGCCGGAAAGGTTTCGCCCGATAGCGGAACCCGCGCGCGCAGAGTCGCTATATTCCCCGATTTGATGAAGGCTCAACTGACCACGCTCTCCAGTGGACTTCGCATTGCCACGTGTGAGATATCCCATGCCGAAACGTCCGCTATTGGAATCTGGGCTGGCGTAGGGGGCCGCCACGAGCCAGCCAACCTCAATGGCATTTCCCATTTTATTGAGCACATGCTTTTCAAGGGCACCTCGCGACGATCAGCCCGTCGCATCATGGAGGAAGTAGAAGGCGTGGGCGGCGACATGAACGCCTACACATCGGAAGAACGCACATGCTACTACGCCGCCGCGGCTGCGGAGTTCTTTCCACGCCTGTGCGACGTCCTTTGCGATTTGTATATGAACCCGAAATTCTCGCTGCAGGACATCGAGCGCGAGCGCGGGGTCATCTGCGAGGAGATCCTGATGTATCATGACGAACCGTCGTCCCACGTGCAGGAGCTACTCAACGGCCACTTCTGGCCTGATCATCCCCTTGGCCGTCCGCTCACGGGCACCCCCGATACTGTTGAGAGTATGCAGCGCGATGACTTTCTGTCCTATCGCGCGACCCACTATCATGCCGGGAGCACAGTAATCTCTGCGGCGGGAAAGATACGTCACGAACAGGTGATCGAGCACGCTTCCCGGCTGCTCGAACAAATTCCATCCCGTAGGCCCATCCATCACGTCAAGGCGCCCGAATATTCTGAGAAGCCCCGCGTCGCCTCCGAAAGGCGCGACATTCAACAAACTCAGCTCGCCTTAGGTTTGCCGGGTCCAAGTCATCACGATCCCCGGCGGTACGCTCTGCAGATTTTAAACGTGATTCTCGGAGGTAACGCCAGTTCGCGACTCTTTCAGCAGCTGCGCGAAAGGCGAGGGCTCTGCTACTCCGTTAGTTCACATCCCTCGAGCTTCAAAGATACGGGGATGCTCAATATCTCACTAGGGTTGGAGCAACGGAACGTTGAGAAGTCTCTGGGCGTGATTCTATCGACGTTTGAGGACTTGAAGAAACGTCCTGTTCGTCCCGCCGAACTCAAGCGCGCAAAAGAGTATGCCGTGGGAACGAGCCGGATGTCTCTGGAACGAACCTCCACTCAAAACATGCGCCTCGGTGGTTCGGTCCTGGTTCATGGGAAAATTGTCGATCCAGAGGAAATACATTCCAGGCTGCGCGCGGTGACCTGCGAGGAGGTGCAGAAGGCCGCAAAGGACTTTTTGGATCCACGTCGCGCGACGGCGGCCATTGTGGGACCGGCCCCGGATGAGGCGGCGATTGAGGGCATTTTACGCTCATGAGCAACTTTGCTGCAATCTTCGATTGGGATGGAGTAGTGATTGACTCCTCCATTCAGCATGAGAAATCGTGGGAACTGCTGGCCGCCGAGATCGGCAGGTCGCTTCCCGCCGGCCATTTCAAGCGGGGCTTCGGGAAAAAGAACCAGTTGATTATTCCCGAAATTCTTAATTGGAGCCACGACCCCGAAGAGATTCGGCGACTCGGAGACCGGAAGGAGGAACTGTATCGAGAATTGGTGAGGCAAGGCGGGATGACAACCCTGCCGGGAGCTAGTGAGCTGCTGGCGGCGCTAAGATCTTGCGGAATTCCTCGGGCCGTTGCTTCCTCCACGCCGCACGCAAATCTCGACGCCATTTTCGCTTCGACGGGATTGAATGAATTCTTCGATGCAGTCGTTTGCGCGGAAGACGTTGTCAACGGCAAACCCGCTCCGGATGTCTTCCTGAAAGCCGCTGCCCTGTTGAGCGCGCCGCCGCAAAGGTGTGTTGTCCTTGAAGACGCCCTCTTTGGCATTGAAGCCGCCCAGCGCGCAGGAATGAAAGTCATAGCCGTGGCGACGACCAATCCGCTCGAACTTCTCTGTCACGCCGGGCGGTCGAAAGCCTCGAAGAGGTCAGCGTGAAAGACTTGAAAGCTTTGGCTCTCGGTGGCTGCTGAGGAAATCGCAACCACGAGGGACAGCGCCGGCTGGCTGTTAGTCGTTATTGTTTGTTTGAGAATTCTTGAAGGCGTCCTCGACGCTCTTTGCGGTGTCCTTCAAAGCCTCCCCGAAGCCCTGAATTGCGCTCTTGGCGTCTTGAAGACTTTTCGCGATCTTGGCGGTTTGATAGTCGTTGCGAAGCGAGGCCAATTGATTTTTTAGTTCATTGGCTTTCACATCGCCTTGTTGCTGGAGTTTGGCGATCTGGCTCTCCAATTTCGCGAAGTCCGCATCGATCTTCGCCTGTTGGGCCTCGTTAGGTGCCGACTGGAACTCCGCAATTTCCTTGCGGAGCGAATCGACGGTTCTCTGCGGATTATCGCAGCCGGCCAGCAGCGTTGCGCCAAGGGCGAGAGCTGCTAACGCCCGTTTCATGCAGGCTGAAATAGGTGCTCGAAAACGACGGATCTTTGAAGACGATATTTCTGAGCAGTTCCAAAGGAATGTTGAGCTCATGACCGGCAGAGAACTAGATTCACCATTTCATGGCAAACCGAAAACCTCTGTTTGACGCACTGTTCTCTCGATCCGGCGTGGTGTGCCGAACTCCTGAAGAAACGGTCTGTCTGGGTGAGGAGGTTTCCGCATTGCTGGAGCGCGGCAATATCGTCAGTCTGGAAGGGCCGCTCGGAGCTGGAAAGACCCAACTCGTCAAAGGCATTGCTGCGGCTCTTGGATGCGTCGAGGAAGCTTCAAGCCCGAGCTTCACGCTGGTGCATGAATATTCGGGCGGTCGTTATCCGCTTTATCATTTCGACTTCTATCGGCTTGAGAACGTGGAGGAGCTATACGGCGTTGGCTACGATGACTGCCTTGCAGCAGGCGGCGTTGTGGTGGAATGGGGCGATAAGTTTCCCGAAGCTCTGCCTCCGGGAACCATTCGTTTGAATTTCGAAATCCTACCGAAGGGACGTCGCATTCGCGGCTTTCGTGTGCTGTGATTCTTTCGCTCGATGCTTCAACAACGCGGGGTTCGGTGGCCTTGGTCAACGGCCAGAATGTAGTTCAGGAGGTCTTTATCGATACGCCTCGCGGTCGCGGAGGAGCGCTGTTCTCCGCACTTGAAAAAGTTCTGGGCGAGACGGCCGATATCAAACGCGTTATCGTCGGCACGGGGCCGGGCAGCTACAATGGAATCCGGTCGGCCATCGCAGTAGCATGGGGCATCTCCGCCGCGCGCCAGATTCCGCTGGCTGGCATTTCTTCGCTTCTCGGGCTTGATGAGGGCAGCTACTACGCCGTGGGCGACGCGCGTCGCGGGCAATATTACTTTGCGCGCGTGAGCGGCGGAAAATTTGTAACCCATCCCAGTCTGTTGCAAACGAGCCAACTTCTGGACTCCGTGCAACAGGCGGATAGTCTGCCCATCTTTGCGCCCGCCCCAATCGAATTTCTCCAGCGCGTCATCGTTCGCACTCCGAGCGCGGCGAGGTTGGCTCGCCTCGCGGCGGATTGGGAACCCAATTGCCCGCAGCCTCTTTACCTCAAGGCCGCACATATCACCACGCCGAAAAGCCGGCAGTTAGGAGTTTATTGAGCGGGGTAAGCAGCTTACTTTCCGACTCCGGCAAGCTCGGCTGGCGGCGTCAACGCCTTGGCTAGCGACGCCAAGCCGCGGTATTTCTTGCCGCTCTTTTTGACCATGCCGCGGGAGACGAGATTCTGAAGCTTTTCGTAAGCGCGAAGGCGAAGCATTTCTTCTCCTCCACTTGCCGCATTGCGGGCACGCAGGCGTTCATGGACGACGTCAAAGAGCTGTTTGAACTCAAACGAAGATCCTTTCTTCGAAAGGGCAGCAACCAGCTCTTCGGTCACCAAATCAGGGAGACGACGAGAGAACGCACTTTTTCTTTGCATAAGCATGAGCGCTCAGCCTAACACACTCTTAACGGCTTGTCATGCGAATTTTTCCCCGAATGGGTCGCTTTGAGCTCGAGGATTTTTCAGTTTTTTCGCGGTTTTTTCGCGGCGGCCGACAGTGTTTCGCGTGCGCGTCATCGTTTTGAGAGGGTTTTCGCGAAGCGAATCAACTCATTCGCGAGCTCATCGATTCGTCCGGCGACTTTGCGGTCCGAAACGGCGCCATCTCGAAATGCGGAGCCGGTGGCGTAAACGAATCGGGGAACGATTACGCATCGGAAATCGAGCATCAGGCTGTTAGCCATACTCATGACCGCCATGTAGCTGGCGTCGCCCCCCGCTGCGTTCAGGAAACCCACGGCCTTCCCTTCCCACGCGCTGCCGGTCAGTTCCACGAGGTTTTTCAAGGCGGCGTTCATGTAGAAATTATAGACGGGCGCGGCGACCAGAATTCCTGCTGCCTCTCCAATTCGGGAGCGCGTCCTTTCGACCTCGGGATCAGAATAGGCTGCGTCGCCATCGCACAGGGGAAGCTTCACATCCTGAAGATCGATAAAGTCAACTCGCGCCCCGAGGGAATTCAGCGAGTTGGAGGCATGCCGGGCCATCTTGCGACTTAGGCTCTCGGGATTCAAGCTACCGCTGATCACGACAATGCGAACTGCTTCTTGCATGAACAGATTCTCGCAGATTCTTCGGCGGACGCCTTGAGAAATCTCTCAAGTTCCGTCCGCCGATCGCTGCTACGGAAGATCTCTCGGTGCGTGACACAGGCTTTCTCAGATGGCTTCGGCGATCTATGCTCTACTTCGCGCGCTGAACGGTGATCTTTTGAGGTATGAACACGGTTCGTTGAACGGAAGTTTGAGCTGCGGCGATACTGAGCTGCACCTGTCGCTGATTGAGCTGAGTAATGATCTGGTTCATGGTCGCTTGATTCAGATCGGCTGAACTTCTCAGAGATCCTTGCGATTGTGAAAAGGTTGCGGACGGAATCGTCGTGATAAAGACCGGTTGTTCTGCCCACGCTGTGCTCGCAGCCATCATCAAACACGCTAAAGCACTCGATTTCACTGCCAAATCTAGCCTCTCGCAGACCATTCTGCAAACGGAGCGATTTCCGAGCAGTCGAGAAGCCTCTTCGACGTAAAGGATGAGGCATTTGAAGATTGAGCTGACCCCCTTGAATAAGCAGCCATGTCAAAACGCAGTTTCTCGCTACCGAACGAAGCAGACAGCAAAGTTGGTTCGATGAAGCCTCTGGGCGAAATTCTTCGAAAATGAGAAAATGTCTCGGGGTTTTCATCTGCCGCGCCGTTCTACGATTTCAGCATGAAGAGAATCGATCTTGCGGGGACCGCGGGTAATCGAAACCCATCAGACTTGCCAGCCGCCCTTCCAAAGGATATGAATGGTTTGTGACGAAGTTCCGCCAGTCACCAGGGTTTGCAGCCACGATCGTCGCGACCGTCGTTGTGGCATGGCTTTTTGCCTCGAACCATTGCGCCTTGGCTGCAGTCGAAAGTCTCGCAAAGCCTGCTTCCGAGCATGCCTGCTGCCATTCCGATCAAGGGGCATCACAGCCCCCCGGACCCACCAAGCAATGTTGCAAGGCATTGGCTGCACCCGTTCCCAGCGCGATTGCCGCGCCGGCTTTTCATTTGCAGGAACTGCAGTTTGCGTGGCTGCAAGCCGCGCGAGTTGAAGCTTTGGCAGAAGCGTCAATCGTGGCCGTTGATTTCGCTTCCGATACCGGTCCGCCGCGAGGTGCGTTAAGTTTTGCTTTGCTGATTTTGAATCGAAGCCTGCTAGCGCACGCGCCTCCTCTTTTCGTTGCCTGAAACCTGATTGCCCGCTCGGGCAGTCGCGCACTTGCGCCCGCGCCATGGCGCTTGGTCATGCGCACGCTCCGTCCGTGCGCGGAGCAGACAACGAAATATGAAAACACTGACGATCCATGTTCATTTCTCGAATTGTTCCTTTCTTCGCAATCGCGGCCCTGTTGGCAGGATGTGCCACGACTCCCCTCACTCCGTTTCCGCCAACGCATCCCGCCAGCCCGGAAGCGCCGGAGGCGTCAGCGCCACCAGCGAGGCCTAGCCTTTCTTCCGACGAAGCCACGCGGGCGACGAATGACCTTCTGAAGAAGGCGGAGCAGCCCGCGACCCCATCCGATTCCATGCAAAACATGCCGGCCATGCACCACTGAATAAACGATGAAAAAAATCACCACCGGTCTTATGCTGCTCGCGTTATCCGGCTCGTCGCTGCGAGCGGAAGCCTTCCGTAAAGTCCAGGAAGAGGTTAGCGAACGCACGGGCGTCGATGTTCACTGGGAAAAGGAAATGGCAAGTCGCGGCCAGACATCCGCCATCGTGCAAAAGCTGCTGAAAAGGCCGCTGACTGTTCCCAGCGCGGTGCAGATCGCGCTTTTGAACAATCGCGGATTGCTGGTGACGTTCGAGGAAGTCGGAGTCGCACAGGCCGATGTCATCGAAGCGGTGACCTTGCCAAATCCCTCGGTCGATTTCGAGGTGCAGTTCCCCCTCGCTGCTGGAACGCTCAATCGCTACGCGTGGCTGGTTGCTCAGGAGTTTGTTCAGATCCTCATGATACCTCTGAAGAAGAAAATCTCCGAGGAACAGCTTGAAGCGGTTGAACTTCGCGTGGCTCACGAGATACTGGATTTGGTGGAGAAAGTGAAGGCGGCTTTCTTCACGGTGCAGGCCGAGCAGCAGCTTATTTCGCGGCTCAAACTTATCCAGGAAACGAATGCCGCTTCGCTCGAACTTGCTCAGAAACAATACAAGGCAGGAAACATTACGGACCTGGCACTCCTGCAGTTGCAGGCGTCCTACAGCCAGGGACGGCTTGACATCGCCAAAGCGGAGACAGATTTGCGCGACAAGAGGGAGGAGCTCACCCGTCTGCTTGGTTTGTGGGGCGCTCAAACTGCATGGCAAATTCAGGGCGACATCATGCCGATACCGGATTCCGAGCTTTCCGTGAAAGGGTTGGAATCTCTTGCCGTGGCCCATCGGCTCGACCTGCGCGCTGCACACCGCGATTTGACGAGCATCGTTACGGCTCTTGGACTCACAAAGATCTATCGCTGGGTTCCCGTGCTGGAGTTCGGATTCGCAGGCGAACGGGACATTGAAGGCGCTCTTAACATGGGGCCTTCATTTCGCCTGGAGATTCCGATTTTCAACCAGGGGCAATCCCGATTGGCCAGAGCGGCGGCCGAGTTGCGGCGCGCGGAAAACCGGCTGGCCGGTCTCGCGGTCGAAATTCGTTCGGAAACAAGAGAATTGCGCGACCGGCTCATCAGTCTGCGCGACATGGCAAAATTTTATCACGACGATCTGCTCCCCACCCGCATCAAAATCGTGAACAAGGCCCTGCTCGAATATAACGCGATGCAACTCAGCCCGTACGAACTCTTCCTCGCCAAGTCCCAGGAAGTGGAAGCCGAGCGCAACTACATCGACGCCCTGCGCGATTACTGGATAACCCGCGCAAAACTGGAACGTACCGTCGGAGGAAAGCTCACTCCGCGCAACCCAACCTCCGTCGCTGACGGAAAAACCACGAAGAAAAAGCCATGAAGAATCAACCCGCCCTCACACGCCGCCAACTTGTCGGCGGCACGGCATTCCTGGCGGGTGCCGCGGCCCTGCCCTCTCTCCTGCGTGCTCAGAACGTGGTTCCGCCGGCGGACGCCTATCACTTCGACGAGGCCACTCAGCCCGCCTGGACGAAGGCGCCACTCGCGCCCGGCGAGCCGGATAAGGATTACAAACCGACCGTCACGCTCAACGGCTCCACGCTGCCCTTCCGCGTGGTTGATGGCGTGAAGGTCTTCCATCTCACCTGCGAGGAGGTCGATCACATCTTTGTCCCCAGAACCGACTACAACGACGAATTGCGCGCCTCTTGCTGGGGCTTCAACGGGCAGGTGCACGGTCCGACGATCGAATGCGTCGAAGGCGACCGAGTGCGTATTTATGTGACGAACAACCTACCTGCCTCCACGAGCATTCACTGGCATGGCATTCTGATGCCTAGCGGTATGGACGGCGTCGGCGGCCTAAGCCAGGCGCCTATTCAGCCGGGCGAGACTTTCAAATACGAGTTTACCGTCTGGCAGCACGGCACCTTCATGTATCACTCGCATCACGACGAGATGACGCAGATGGCCCTCGGCATGCTTGGAATGTTCGTCATCCATCCGCGCGAGCCGAAGGGACACGTTCCCGAGCGTGACTACGTTTCCTTGCTTAGCGAATGGAAAATCACGCCAGGCACGAAGCGGCCCGATCCGAATGAAATGACGGATTTCAATATCCTCACTTTCAATGCTCGCGCCTATCCCGGTACCGCTCCGCTGCTGGCAAGACTCGGCGACCGCGTGCGCATCCGCTTCGGCAATCTCTCCGCGATGGACCACCACCCGATACACATTCACGGCCATGCGTGGAAGGTCATCGAGACGGACGGTGGACCGATCGCCGAGGCCGGTCAGTGGCC
>DATDAL010000008.1:0-2357 GCA_036525415.1 Terrimicrobiaceae bacterium
TTATCCTCTTTGACTCTGCTCAGCAATCTTGCTCCGCGTCACGGAGCAATTTTAGCAGCTTGTCGAAATGGGCCACCCCGCTGCAAGGAAACCCTTTCGAGCAAAATCGGCCTTCGCCATAAGTCCGACAAGCTGCTAGAGTGGTCCGGGTGGCCGCTATGATCTGATCGACTGTGTAGTTTGCGCGGTGGTCAACCCCCAGTCGTTCCACCATCCGGACGATCCATACATCGGAGAAAAGCTTTCTGACCGTTGACTGGGCCTTCAAGAGCTTTCAGATGAGTTGACAGCCGTTCACGTCGTCGATAATGGAAGCCTCCGTGAAAATGGCTAGCAGAAACTGGCTGGTAATCCTGTGCATCGGCGCAGTCGGCCTGTTTATTGCGCGGACCCTCTATTGTTTCGCAGATCAGGTGGGCCTTGTTTCATGCTGCCGTTCGGTTGATTCAGAGCGTCACCACGATCCGTCCAACCCCGATCTGCCAAACGGGAACAGCGGTTGCGTTGCACATTGCGGCGCGGAGGCCATGGCCGTCGAACTCCCGATCAATCTCCCGACAGCGTCCTCTGTCGTCGGCACGATATTTCACCGTGTCGATACCGCACCGGAGGATCCGGTGCGCACAATCGACTATCCGCCTCAGTTGTCCTGACGAGTCACGGGCGTAGTGTGCCCGCGACTCGCGCCCGACCGGGCATTCGCCCGATGCTCCCTTCGAACGCTCAGCTCGGGTTCCGACAGCTAACGATCGCGTCTTCCCTCACGGCTCACCACGACAACCAATGAAATCTCACAAAACCTCGCACACGGTCCGCAAGTTTGCGTGTCACGCGTTTCCTACCGCTGCCGGAGTGTTGCCGGCTCGAGCTTTTCCCGCCCGACAGGGCGGCCCGCGCGGCGGTCGTCTCCTCGCTCTCAACGACCAACAGGCCGAATTCGTCGTGGAACCGGATCGTGCGGTTTCGTCTTCGGACGACGCTTTGAACAGAGTCCCGCTCGCAAGTCAGATGGCCACCCCGCTGCAACTTTCGTTTGGCAAGGCCAAGCTCGAGTTCCAGCCTAGGGACGGATTAGTGGCCTTGAGCTCACCTCCGCCTGAAGGAGCCGAATACAACATCGTCTTGCGAATACGCCAGAGGTCCGAGGTGAAACCCAAAAACTTCCGCATAACCTGCGAGACGCATGCCTCTGACGAGTGCAAGCGGCCGCAAGACACCCGCACCTGCAATCACTAATGCCGACGAAAGGTTCCAAATACGAAACGTGGCAAAAGCGCGAGATCCAGGCCGTCATAGACGGTTTGAATACGCCGTTCACCATCAAGGATGTTTGCGACGCGCTCGCGAGACTGCGATTGCGCGTTTCAAGAGCCACCGTCTATCGGGTGCTCGGGTCGCTCTGCCTCGAGGGGCGAATCCGAGAAATTTTTCTTCCAGATGGACGGCGCGTTTGCGCTCACGCCCTCGAAGGAGCCACGTTGTGCATCATTGAGTGCGTGGATTGCGGAAAGCTCTCTTCCTGCGATGCGTCAGGGGTCGATAGCTGCCTCAGCGCCGAAGCAAAGCGCCGCTGCCTGAATCCGCTGCATACGTCGGCTTATATGAGGGTCAAATGCGATGCAACTCAATGCCGACACCTCAGAAATCGCAGCTCGATTAACTCCAAAAATCACCAGCCCTGAGCGTCTAGCGGCAAATCATCTTTTTCGACACGCTCGTTTGCCGCCACCGGTTTAGCCGGTTCACCTGGCAGTACGGTTCCTTCCAGTTCCTTGATCTTTAGTTCAAGCTGCTCAACCTCCCGCGCGTGTTCCGCTCCAAGCTCCTCTATCTTGGCTCTCAACTCCGCGATCTCGTTCGGAAGATCTGCCTTGGTCGCCAGATCGGACAAGATCTCATAAACCTCTGTAATAGCTCGCACTGGAAGCTATCAGGATGCGCAGAAGACCCGAGGGGAGTCAAGACACTCCCAACCCGCTTATCTGCCATCTTCTCATGAATCGACGCCACAGAATCGCCCCACGGTCCCCAGAGCCAAATGCAGAAATAAATCTTCAGCTGGCCGTGGCGCAACGACCCGTCTCTCAGAAAAAGTGCCACCGTCCCATAGCATGGCTCTGGGCCGAGGCGGTGGCGTGAGCCCGTTTTCCCTGCTTGGACCGACTGCGCGAAACTTTGAATGCACGCGCCTCTGGAGACTCTGCGAGGATCTCAGAAGCTTCTTCGGGGATTTCCGTGGGATTTTCTTCAAGCGGAGAGGGCGGGTTGGATGTCGAGTTTGCCGCAGAAGAAAAGGATGCGGATTCTGTAATGGTGGAAGTTTCGGAAGCCGCGGGCCGCGGATTTCAGATCTTGAA
>DATDAL010000009.1:0-2240 GCA_036525415.1 Terrimicrobiaceae bacterium
GAAGAGAGATGGTCCGCAGATTTTACAACCGAGCGCAGCGAGATGGCCTGCCCCGCGACGGCGGGGCAGCCCGAAGGGCAAGCGAAGCGCTGGCAAATTTTCGCAGATTTTGAAGGCCTGAATCGAGAGTTTTTAAGAAAATCTGCGTCCATCTGCGAAATCTGCGGATTAAATCAGTGCTTCCTTAGGTACATGGCAGGTATCGCTATCTCCTGCGTGAAACTGCTGCTGAAGCTCTTGGAGAAATTGGTTCGAGGGATCCACTTACGTTAGCGGCCTTGCAAGAGGCGTATTCGAGCACTGGTTATTCGGGCTCTAAGAATGTTTTGCGCAGAGTCATAGATAAATTTAAGGAAGCTAGCACGGAGAATAAAATAGTGAAGAGTCAGTCGCGGCGAATCAAAACAATCCGCAGATTTCGCAAATTCACCCAGATCGGCGCATAGGATGGCTGCGCTGGACCCTTCGTTGGGGCGGCCCGGGTGCATATCCGCACTCCGAGCCTTCCCCGCGGTCCGCTGCCACCGACCGAATAGGTCACGTGGAACGGTCCTGCCAAGTGGACAAAGATGGCATGATCGTGGGAGCGACGTGTTAGTGGGATATGTTACAGTATGACGAATCATCTCGGTTGCAGCGAACGCTGCCCAAAGATTAACCAACAAATCTATCCCAAACCGGGACAGGCCGCCCGACATCCGCCCAGCCATGTAGCTGCTCGCTAAAATTCCGAATATCGTCCGTCCGACGCTCGACACATTTCATATGGGTTAGGCGCTTCGTCCCCGGAGTCTTCGGCGGATTATGTCTGGGTCTTGGCGGAGGTCCATGACGCCAGAGACGATGACGCGACGACCCTCAAATGAGTAGAAGATGCCGTATGGAAATCCGTGGACGAGCAACCGGCGATAGGACTCGTGGAAGACAGGAGCAATCTGTGGGAACGTGCGTAGCTGCCCGAACGCCACGTCGAGATGACGCATGAATACCTCGCCCCGCCCTGCCTGAACCGCTTCGTGGAACTCGTAAGCGGTCTGGATGTCGGCATCGGCGGAGAAAAGGAAAACAAGCTCACCCACCGCTGAGAGTCCTGCCGAGGATGCGCTGCTGAATGGCTTCCCAGGTCGTGGCCTGACTTGGATCGCGGCGGTAAGCCTCCATGCGGCGGTCGAGCTCGGCAATCTGCTCGCGCGACACAGGAACTTCGGTCGGATGGGCCGCCAGATCGTCCCAAAGCTCGGTGACCAGAAGAAGCTTCTGCGCCGGTGTCAGTCGATTCACGTCTGGAATGGTTTCGAGGATCATGGTTGGAAGATACGGTGCGCCGATTTCGGGACAAGCTCAGAAGCGCCTTCTAAGAAACAGAACTGTTGGTACATGGTTGCGGGGTGAGTTGGAAGCCGAAATGGGCGGGCTTGCTTTTGCAGGCGGGCGATGAGGGCTGTGCCGTAGCGCTCTTCGACCCCAAGCTCAGCGACTGCGGCCACCAGGCGCGCCAATTCCAACCACCGCCGTTCGCTGCGGCCCATGGATGGCTCTTCGTGGTTTGTTACTATGTGCTGCCCACCTGAACGCTCTTGGCGGCTCCGTAAACCGTGAATGCCTCAAGCAACGATGCCGGAGTAATCCGGAACGAGATTCTTACCGGTGATTCCGTGGGAACGGGACGACGAACCAGAAACCGGCAGGCGTAAGGAGGAAAAAGGTGAAGTGGCCGCGGTGTCTATGGTTAGGCGACGTTCGGCTATTCATTTGGCACGCTGAATCTCGATCCATTCGATGTTGCCGCGTTTGAACTTCTTGTTGCCTTCGATCTTGGTGTCGGGCAAGCCGTCGCCGTCCTCGTCAAGTATCAGGACGAGCGCTAGCCCGGAGCCAGTCGTGACGCTGAACTGAGCCTTGTCTTTGGAGATGAGGTCCAAGCTTCGAGGTGTCTTGCCGCCCTGCTCCAACTGAACAATCTGCAATTTGCCGTCGAGATGTCCGACAAGCGCCATGCGACGGTCTGGCTTGTTCTGGCGAATCAGAACGGCCCGTCCCTCGTCGAGGTTGATGATTACGTCATTCGAGGGCGACACGGAGAGAGACTCCCTCCGGGAGGGTATCTGTTTAGCCTCGAGGCAAAGTTTTGCAAATGGGCAAAAAAGGCTGGTACTAGCACTTATTGTGGTTCATAAAGCCTGGCGATGACGCCGCTGAGCCGGGAAACCCTTGAAACGCTCCAGAGAGAAGCCCCTGGA
>DATDAL010000010.1:0-30215 GCA_036525415.1 Terrimicrobiaceae bacterium
GCAAGTCTTGCCAAAGATAGCTCACACACGTTCGCTCATAGGCAAACTATCGCGGAACGCTCTCAAGAGCCGTGGGAAGGCGCTGGTCGCAATCCTGAATCTCGGATCTCTAGTCAACCTGAGTCACGGGGATAAGCATATGGTTCAAAAAACAAATCCATCTGCCATAGCATGTAATCTCTTGTGCGGTAAAGCGGGTCTGCCAAGTCCGAACAGCGGAAACCTCTTGTTTCCATATAGGCGCACAATTCGTGAAATCGTAACACCCGCTCGGCGCGATTCATTTCAAAATTATATGCTTCGATAATGAGCAGCTCAGTTTGACGAAGTGTGCCTGCCGCCCCGTCCAAGATTGGTAACTCAAAACCATGCGTATCGAGTTTGATCAAATAAGGCCCGGTTAAACTCCGCTGTGAGACCTGGGTGTCAATTGTGGTCAGTGGTACAACCAAGTCATGCGACTGAAACGGACTGTGCGATGCAGCGCCGCCATAGGGATCATCCGCGTAGTAAAAATGGACCTCACCTTCCCTATCGCCAGCTGCCGCCACTACATAATTGATGTTCGGTCTCACGTTGACAAGTTCACGCAACTTTGGCTCGTGAACATAGAGCGCCTCTATTAATAGGTAACGCGCATCCGGGAAAACGGCGAGACATTTTTCTGTCCAGCTTCCGTCAGATGCGCCGACGTCTATGACGGTGCGAATAGACACATTCCGAGACTTGACCCGTTCCAATCCGCCAAGCATTGTTGGCTGTTGACGCACATCGGCAACCACTTGCAAACGGGATGCGTCGTTTGCCACACGCGATATTTGGTACCCGAACGTGCGAAGCATATTTTGAACCAGCGCTTTGGCGAAATTCATTGCTGCAACACTGTCACCGCGCTGTCTACCGCGGCGCTTCCGCACCGCCGACGATATCTAAAATTTCTTTCGTGATGGTGTTTGATTTCGGCGTGTTCAATTGGCAGGACTTGTTTGATCGTGGGTGTCTGTTTCAAAACATTCACAGAGTGTACGCCAGATGATGCACTTGATCCGCGCTTCGTGTGATGAATTCACTGAGCACGGCACGCGCGAGCGCGCTGACATGAACTATTTCGGGGCGCGCGCCCATGTCGCTGAAATCCGCAACGACTTGCTCGCCAAAACGGCGCATCAAGCCGCGGCCCCGCTTGCCGACCGTATCAGGCGTACCGCTTTATCTTCGCGCTCGAACGGCTTCATAAAGTCAGTCGTTTTGCGAATGACATTTGCATTGTACGCGCCTGCCAAGCCGCGATCGGCGGTACACAACACAACCGCAGTGCGGGCGTTCTTCCAACAAGGGAGGCAAATTTTTCCCGGGTTCGGTTGCGACGTACCGCATCACCTCGCGCACTTTTTCGGAATCACTGATGGGAAATCGCTTTTGGGCCTCCGGGGAGTTGACCCAGAGTCTGAAGCCGAAAGCGTGCGTTTCCATGGGCGCAGATTGACAAAAGTGGGCCCGGAAGTCAAACACGGGCCTTTTCGGGTTGCGGGGCGCGAATTGACTCAAATGAAAGGACACCGGAGAGGAATCCTGTAGGAAAAAGATACGTTGCCTCAGCGAAAAGACACCATGGTGAGTGTCCTTAAGAAGGGGAAACTAAACTAAGGGGTCGCTCATGATTTATTGACATCCATTGGATCTTTGTGGCCCAGCCCTCTCGTACAATGTGAAACGAGTGGCACGCATTTGACGAGAAGAAGGAATCAAGGGTGAGCAAGAAACAACGACGGATGAAGCGGCAAGGGATTTCGACGGCCGAGCGGCAGCGGCTCCACGACCGCGCCATGTCTGGGAGCTGGGACTTCGGGCCGACAGACAGAAAAAGGAAGCAGTCTTTCGCTTCCTTACTTTGCTGGACGAACACACCCCGCATTGCCTAGCCATTTATCATGCGTGGTCGATCCGGGCCATCGATGTCATAGCGGTTCAGTATGGGCAGGGCCCCTGCTCAATGCTTTTGACAAGCCCGGCCTGCTCTGGTATCCGAGCGTAAAGGCAATGGATTCTGCCGGTCAAACCGCCTCCGTGCTGATGATTCCTGCCTGAAAAGGGGGGATCAAGAACAAGAACAAGAACAAGAACAAGAATAAGAACAAGCGCGATAGCCGTCGAAAATACCTATCTCTCTGCTCAGGAGGTGCGGCCGTGTGCTGAACAGCTATCTTGCGGTAATGATTGTTGGCGCGCTTGGGTGCGCAGCGCGAATGTGGCTCTCCAACTTTCTCGCGGAGAAGTATGGTGCGGTCTTTCCGTTGGGAACGCTGGTAGTCAATATTCTCGGGTGCTTCATCATTGGGGTTTTCGCCGGTGTCACCCGACCGGATGGCGGTCTTTTGGTGCATCCGGTGATTCGCCAGGCGGTAATGATCGGGTTTCTTGGCGGTTTTACTACGTTTTCGTCCTTCGGTCTTCAAACCATTGCGCTTTTCAGCGACGGGGAATGGGGCTACGGAGCGCTAAATATCGCCCTGTCTCTTGTGCTGTGCCTTGCAGCGGTCTGGGTCGGTCAGGTCATCGCGACTCTAATCGTTCGCGGATGAAATAAGCCATCATTCCCTGCAACCATCTCCTATGGAACTTCCCAAAGACGCACTGCTGCTAAGAATATTTATCGGCGAGAGTGACCGCTACCGCCATCGACCTCTTTACGAGGCGATTGTCCTAAAAGCTCGCGAACTCCACATGGCCGGAGCCACCGTGCTCCGCGGGCCAATGGGCTACGGAGCAAGCAGCCGAATTCATACCGCCAAGATCATACAGCTCTCCGCGGATCTGCCTTTTGTCGTGGAAATCGTCGACACCGAGGAAAAGATCAACGGTTTCCTTCCGTTTCTCGATGAGATGATGAATGGCGGACTTGTGACACTGGAGAAGGCGAAGGTAATTTTCTACGGACCCCGGAAAGAACAACGCGCCCGGGCCTGAGAATGTCTGCTCCATCGCGGTGCGCTGAAGGAAGTCGTTCCGGGACTCATTTTTGTGGCGCAACTGATGATTATTGGGTCGAATATGGAACCATGACAAAGAAACCGATTGTTCTGATAATTCGCGATGGTTGGGGAATCAATCCGGGCGGAAAGGACAAGGCCACGGAGAACGGCGACGCTACAATGCTCGCAGAGACTCCATTTCATGATCATCTTTACGCCACATATCCCCTGGCGACCCTCAGCGCGAGCGGGATGGATGTGGGCCTGCCGGACGGCCAAATGGGCAATTCGGAAGTCGGGCACCTCAATCTTGGCGCGGGCCGCATCGTTTACCAGGACCTCACTCGAATTAACAAGGCGATCGCCGACGGAGATCTAAAGACGAACAAAGTTTTGCAGGATGCCTTCGCGAAAGCTCGCGGTCATCGATTGCATTTTCTCGGACTCCTCTCTGATGGCGGCGTCCATAGCCACCAGAACCATCTCATTGCCCTTACTAAGGCTGCGAAGGAAGCCGGCGTGGATGACATTATGATCCACGCGATCTCCGACGGGCGCGATACGTCCCCTACCGGCTGTTCGGATTATTTGGCGACGGTCTCGGCCCAGACCACCAGAATGGGTGCGCGCATTGCAACGGTGATCGGTCGCTACTATGCGATGGACCGCGACCAGCGCTGGGACCGCAACAAACTCGCATGGGACGCCATCGTCCTCGGGCGGGGCGCTCAATCCGATCTCGCACCGGCTGCGGCCGTGGCGGAGGCCTATACGCATGAGCCCCGAGGAGACGAGTTCTTGGAGCCGATCATTTTCTCCCATGCGAATGAGCAGCGCGTGCGCGACGGCGACGTGGTCATGTGGTTCAACTTTCGAGCCGACCGGGCGCGCCAGTTGTCCATCGCTTTTCTGGACAAGGACTTCGACGGATTTGATCGCGAGGTTTTGCCCGCCGTCCACTATGTGACACTCACCCAGTATGACAAAACCTATAGCTGTTCGGTCGTCTTCGAGCCGCAATCGCTGGCCAATATCCTTGGCGAAGTCGTCAGCAAGGCGGGCCTTGCCCAACTGCGCATCGCGGAGACGGAAAAGTACCCCCACGTCACCTATTTCTTCAACGGTGGCGTGGAAAAGCAGTATCCGGGGGAGGATCGGGTCATTGTGCCGTCACCGAAAGACGTGCCGACCTACGACTACAAGCCGGAAATGAGCGCGCCTGAAGTGACTGCCAAGGTCGTTGAGGGTCTGCCGAATTACGATCTCGTGATCCTCAACTTTGCGAATCCAGACATGGTCGGACACACCGGCGTGGTGGAGGCGGGAATCAAGGCCGTTGAAACGATCGACAACTCCGTGAAGGCCGTTGTGGAAAAGACCCTATCGCTCGGCGGAGGCCTTCTCATCACTGCCGACCATGGCAATTGCGAGCAGATGCGCAACCGTGACGGTTCGCCCAATACCGCACATACGACTTACCTTGTGCACGTCCTTTACGTCGCGGAGCAGGCCAAGAATTCCGATATCAGGAGCGGCGTCCTTGCTGACGTCGCGCCGACCCTGCTTTTCCTGCTCGGCCTTGAGCAGCCCAAGGAGATGACCGGCGGCAATCTCATCGCCCGTAAGACTTGAGACCGGAGCGCCGGAATCTTCTGCGCATAGCAAGCCTCGAAACGAGGTAGCGATCTACGCGCGTTTCCACAACTCGGCGCACAAAAGCCCCCAGTCGAACTCTGCGTGGCGCATGCGCGCGAAGCCGCACCGCCGTAGAAAAGGTTGCGGGGAGACAAGGGCGGAAGCAGGGAGTTTTGTGACAATTCGGAAGAAGCAGTACATCAGGCGGTGGATGATCTGCGCACGAACTCGCCTTAGACCAGTTCGCGGTATCTGGAAGTCGGACAGAAGCCACCAGGCATCGGGGCGCGCCGCCCTCTGCAGAGAGTTGATTACCTCGACAAGCTGCTCGCGTGGAAAGCAATCGAGAAAAAAATGCGTTGCGACTAAATCGTAGCGTCCGGCAGACGGGCTCCATGCCGGAAGCTCGGCGCGGATAAATTCCACCTGATTCCAACGCCCACGTGAATCGAAGGATTCATTCCCCGCAGTCGGTAAGGGCAAAAAATTTGCAGGCCACCGTGACGAGAGCCACGATGGCCTGCTGTTCCCCCCAGAACAGTGTTAAAGGTGTACTATCTCGGAGATAATCTCAAGTGGAAATTTTTGGCGTTCGGTCCCACCTGTAAACCGACGGGCTGGTCAGCGCAGCTCCCAGCGCTCATCTGAAGAGTATCTTAGTTTAGTGGCTGCGGCTCGCAAAGCCGCCCTCTTCAACTTGCTGAAATGGAATGAATCTTGAGGAAATTGGCGCCGAGCGGTGACGGAGCGGGGACACCGCCGACCACCAGTATCTTGTCGCCGGGGGCGGCGAAACCGTGCGCGAGCACGGTTGATTCGGCCTGTTTCACCAATCCGTCAAAATCGGCGGGAGTCTCTTTTGCCAAGAGAGGCTTGAGTCCCCAAAAGAGATTCAGGGCATGATACACTTGCTTGTTTCTCGAGACGGCCACCACGCTGGTTTTTGGCCGCTCCGCGGCGATCGAATGCGCCGTGTGACCTGTCGTGGTGAGCACAACGATGCAGGTTGGTTCGATTGTTCTGGCGATGACCTTCGCCGCCTCGCTCAAAGCGTAGGCACTGCCGCCACGTCCCTCGGGCGGATAAGTCTTAAAGCCAATCGCCGCCTCTACCTCGCTTGCGATCCGAGCCATCATCTCGACCGCGCGCACCGGGAAGGCTCCGACGGCCGACTCTCCCGAGAGCATGACGGCATCGGTTCCATCGATTATGGCGTTAGCCACGTCGCTGGCCTCCGCGCGGGTGGGACGCGGATCGCGGATCATGCTCTCGAGCATTTGGGTGGCCGTTATCACGGGAAGGCCCTTGCGATTGCAGCTTTCGATAATGTGCTTCTGAAGCATTGGCACCTTTTCAGGGTTCAGCTCCACTCCGAGATCTCCCCGGGCGACCATCACACCGTTGGTTTCTTGGAGAATGCCCTCAAGGTTCTCAATCGCCTGCGGCTTTTCGATCTTGGCGACAACAGGCTTGAACACTCCCTGCGCAGCGATCAATTCCTTCAAACTGCGAACGTCCGTCGCGCTCCGAACAAAGCTCAAAGAAATCCAATCAACGTCCTGGGAAATCCCGAACTTGAGATCCTCCTTGTCTTTCTCTGTGAGCGAGGGCAGGAGGCGTAGATTCAACTCCGGAAAATTAACGCCTTTGCGGCTTTTGAGCGTGCCGCCGTCAACGACGCGGCATCGTAGCGTCTGGCCCGCGATTTCGAGAACTTCGAGCTGCATCAGGCCATCGTCTAGAAGGATGCGCATGCCGGGCTTGGCCTCTTCCGCAGCGTGTGCAAAGTCGAGCGGGATCGTGGAAGGCTGACCGGTGAAATCAGCTTGCGGGACCATCGCGACCGCCGTGCCAGGGGCGAGCCGCATCTCACCGCCCGGCAACTGCCCCACGCGAATCTTCGGACCCTGCAGATCTTGCAGAATTGTCACGGGAGTATCGAGCTCCTCCGAAATCTCGCGCAGGTTTGCAATGGTCTGCGCGTGTTGATCGTAACTGCCGTGAGAAAAATTGAGGCGCGCTACGTCCATTCCGGCCTGAACGAGTTCGCGAATAACTTCCCGTGAATTGCTGGCGGGGCCCAGGGTGGCTACAATTTTTGTGCGACGCATGGTAATTTTAGGCGTTTGCGGCGGAAGAACTCCGCTCGGCTCGGGGGTATCCTGCCAAATGGGCCACCACTTTCAAGCCGCGCGTTTGGAAATCGTCACAGTGACCTGCAGCAATGCGCAGCGCGGACCCTTCGGCCCCCGTCCAGCGGCTGTTCCGATTGACCGGCATCCCCTTACGCAAAGCGGCTCGCAGATGCCGGATTGACTGGATCTTATTTTGAAGATACAAGCTTGGGAGATGACTGCATCCGTATGCACGCTTTTCGAGGGCAACTACCATATCGGTTTGGGCGCATTGCTCAATTCCCTATTTCGGAACGGGTTCCGGGGAACTCTCTTTGCAGGTTACCGTGGTGAGCTGCCGCCTTGGGCGGTACCCGCTTCGACAAAGGAAGGCATCACGGATTTTGCTGTAGCGGAGGGCTGCGTCATACGGTTCGTCTTGCTCGACACTCCTCTACATCTCGCCAGCTACAAGCCAATCTTCATGCGGCGACTCTTCGAGCAGTTTTTGCAGGGCGATGACATTCTATGTTACTTCGACCCTGACATTACCGTGAAGTGCCGGTGGAGCTTCTTCGAGGAGTGGGCTAACAACGGGCTGGCTTTGGTGGAGGACTCAACCTTTCCGTATATGCCGAGCGACCATCCGCTGCGCTACAAGTGGCTGGAGATGGCGAGGTCGGCGGGAAGGACCGAGAAGCGAACTCCAAGCCGTTACTACAATAGTGGATTTGTCGGCGTTCCTGGAAGGCTCCGGGAGGTGGTTTCCATCTGGGAATCTTTGCTGGATGCCGCCAAGGGGTTTGGATACAACACTACGCATCTCGCCAGCACGGACCGCACTTCGCCTTGGCAAGCGACAGACCAGGATCTCTTGAATGTCGTGGTGATGACGACCGACGTCCCCCTTAGCACGCTGGGACCAGAAGGAATGGATTTTCGTCCCGGCGGCTATGTGATGTCACACGCCGTTAACTCGCCCAAGCCTTGGGCACGAGACTACGTGAAATTTGCCTTGCAGGGGAAACCGCCGAGTTTGTCGGACAAAGGATTTTGGGAGAACAGCGAATACCCGATACGGCTCTTCCCCGAAGCGGTCGTGCGCAAACGCAACATCGCTCTGAAGGCAGCTATCGCCATGGGCAGGGTGTGGCACCGCCCCTGAGCTATCACAGGCCCTTGACACAAGGGCCCTACAAGTTTTCAACGGGTTCGCAATTGAAGATCAGCTAGTATAACCCCTCGGGATTCTCGTTAAGCTTCACTTTCCCGGTGTAGTAGCGAAGAACGAACCAGAAGTATATACAGGAAAGCACAAAGGCGAATGGCCACCAAATTATCGCCACCTTGAGGCTCATCTCGCCCGCCGAGCTGTTGTAAGCGGTCAGGGAATTCTCCGGTCGAAGCGTAGAGAGCAGTATCACAGGAAACATAGCCGAAGCGCCCGCAGCGAGAAGACCGGCTACGAACATGCTGGAACCTACAAAAGTCCTCAATTCCAAGCGCTGTCGAAGGCCGGTGAAGACGGCCAGAGCCCCTGCGAGGGAAGCAAGAATCGCCAGCCACGCAAACGGGCTTCGGGCCATGCCTCCGAATAGCTCCGGGCGCACAAACCAAGTCTCCAGCGTAATTACGGCAAAGAGCACGGGAATGATTTTCCAGAGTCTGCGCGCTATCGTTTCACACCGATCATGCACCGGACCTTCCGTCTTGAGGGTCAAGTAGGTCGCGCCGTGTGCCGTCACCACGACCATGCAGATGACCCCCATGGAAATCGTGTACCAGTCGAGCAAACCGACATTTCCACCGACTCCAAAGTGTGTGAAAAAGGCCATGTGAAACTCCCCATTCTCTTCAAGTGGAACGCCGCGGACCACATTGCCGAGCGCCGTGCCAAAAAGAATTCCCAAAAGCACGTTGGACACGGGGAATACAAAATCCCAGAACGCTTGCCACATCCGCTCATTTATATGGCCGCCGACTTCCAAAGAGATGCCCCGCAGAATGAGTGACCAGAGCACCAGAAAGAGAGCCAGATAGTAGCCCGAAAAGGCGGACCCCAAGAGTCGGGGAAAGGCAACAAACATCACTCCGCCAAAGGCCACCAGCCATACCTCGTGCCACGACCAAAGCGGGCCGATAGCGGCTATTACCTGCCGTCGTTCGGCCGGCGTTTTCGCGACGATGCGATGCAGTATACCAGCGCCGAAGTTGCGCCCATCAAGCGTCACGTAAACGATCATCGTGAACGCCAAAATGCCATACCAAATTTCAATCATGCTCAGCCTCCGGTCCGTGGTGAATTTCGCGGCCTACCAGGAAGAGAAACAGCAGCCCGAGAACCATGTAGAGGCCGACGAATCCGATGAGGGTAAATACGGCGCTGCCAGGATTGACCACTTTGCTATAACCCTCGCTCGTCCGGAAGAGGCCATAGATCATCCATGGTTGACGCCCTAATTCGGCGGTCATCCAGCCGAGAGTGTTCGCGACGTAGGGAAATGGAAATGCCAGCATCAACGGCCACAGCAGCCAGTTGCTAGATTCCAGACGTCCCCTGAGCCGCTGAACATTCGCCACCAACATCAGCGCGATGAATATCATGCCCAAGGTCACCATGAGGTGAAACGCGTAGTACAACAGCTCAATGTTATCGGGCCAGGTGTCTTCCGGGAACTCTTCAAGGCCGCGAACGTTTTTGTGAAACGAACCGGTGACCAGGTAACTGAGGATACCCGGTATCTCTATCGGGTTTTCGAGCCGCCGCTCGCGCACGTTCGGCTGCCCAATCATGCTGATCTCCGCCATCGGACCGCTGTGAAATCGGCCTTCCATAGCGGCGAGCGCCACTTCTTGATGACGCCCAACCATTTTGGCCTGCTCGTCGCCGGTTGGATAGGCGACAAGAATGGAGGCGACAAGCCCCACCACGGTGCCATACTTCAAATAGAGGCGAGCCTGGTCGGAATAGAGCTTACGCAAAGTGTAGAAGGCACCCATTGCAGTAACTGCGAACGAACCAGTTACGACCGCGGCGGCTTGGTTGTGGGTAAATTGGACAATCGCCCAGGGGTTTAGCAGATAGGCGCGCATGTCTGCGATCTCCAAGGTGCCGCTCGAAGTAACCGCATAGCCGACCGGGTGCTGCATAAAGGCGTTTGTAACCAGAATGAAATAGGCCGAAAGCCAGCTTCCGGTGGCCACGCCGAGCGCAGTCAGGAAGTGGTTGCGCTGGCCCAGGCGCTTCTCGCCAAACACAAGCGCGCCGACAAGGGCACTCTCCAGAAAAAAAGCAAACATTCCCTCCATCGCAAGCGTTTGTCCGATGACGCCACCCGAATATTCGGAAAACGCAGCCCAGTTCGTGCCGAACTGAAACTCCATCGGAATTCCCGTCACTACGCCGACGGCGAAATTCAGGCCGAAGATCTTGGCCCAAAATCGAACGGCGATGTTGTACCGTTCGTTTCCCGTTCGCAATGCGCGCCATTTCCAGTAAACCAGGAACCAGGCCAAACCCATCGTCAACTGGGGAAACAGGTAGTGATACGTGATGGTAAAAGCGAACTGCAGTCGGTGCCAGAATGCAGGATCGTTGAACACTGAATACATCAACGGGATTGCGCCCAGAAAGATGCACTAAATCAACTCAAAATTCGAGACGGAGCCTTGAACTCGACAAACTGCCGCGTCACATCTCCTGATGCGGTCGCACGGCAAACGAACCAGCCCTTCTCCTTGCTTCCATCGTGATTGCCGCGCACGCGCGAACAACATCGATCGGTCGTGATGGGCGCTGCGCCCAGCGTGCGCTCGGTAAAGCCGTGATAGTGTCCGCAGAAAACGGCGCCCAGATTGAACTCGAGAAAGCGATTCAGCAAGTCGTCCGCGTTTCGAGGACGCATAGGCACCCCCCCGCCGAGCGGAAAGTGCGTGAACACTATTGTCGGCCTGCGTCTGTCCAACTTTGGAAGCTTATTGTCGAGCCAGGCAAGCGTTGTTGACGAAATCGTGGTGTTTTGCCACCCAATCCCTTCGGTTGTATCCAGGCCGATCAACTGCCAGCCGCCGTGATCGAATGCGTAATTGATTTGGCCGCCAAAAATCTCCTCGTAGGGCCGCCTGTCGGCCTCGCTGCGGTAATCATGGTTGCCAATCACTGAATAAACTGGGATACGAAGGCGTCGAAATACGTCCCGAACTCCAGTGAGCTGCTCAGGGGTGCCGCTGTCCGCAAGGTCTCCGGCGATCAGACAGAATTCGGCAGCAGGCGCGCTGCCTTTCATTGCAGCGACCGCTTCTTCAAACCAGTGCGCACAGGCCGCCTCGCGAAAATGGAGATCATTCACAGCAACAAAAGTCACGTCGCTGGCTGGCTTCGAATTGCCCGCCGTGACGCGGCCAGGCCAAAGGCCGAGCGTCAGCAAGGCTCCTGCGCTGAGACGCAGCGATTGCCGTCGTGTGAACTTCCTGGTCATTAGAATAATTCCGAGAGCGCCCGCTTAAGGAAAGGATTCACTACGAAATGACGTTCCACAAACGTTAGAATAGCCCGGGCTGACTCAACGCTTCGATCATAGCCCTGCGAAAACGAAGGCAGCGCTTCGGCGATAGAGGGGTGCCGCTGTTCATACCGTCTCTCGGGGGCAAAGACATCTTGGGACGATGTGCCGGCCGGCTCAATTTTCTCAGAGAGCTCAAGGACCCTGTCAACGGCGTAGCACTGAATAAGACGCATTGCAGATAGCTTCTCTCCGCGACGAAGGCGACTTAGACCAACGTACAGATTGGTCAAGGCTTCACCCAGCAGCCACTCAACCGAGGAAGCGGTCGGGAGATTTCTGACCAGCTGAGGCATGGCCAGGGTTTCGGGCACGTCCGCTTCCTTCCAGATGATACGTCCTGGCGCGAAAGGAATGTGTCGCAGCTCAGGCTCCTCGAGTACGGCGAACTCACAGAAGACGCCGTCCTGAAACAGGAGTTTATAGCCATCAGGCGTATTTCGAAAAGAGTACGCGATTGGGCAGATCGAACTGAGCCAAGCGAGATTGTCAAGAAACTCGGTCTTGAAACCCGTTCCAACGATGGCAAAGAAATCCAGGTCGGAATAATCGTCGAGTCGATCCAACTCGATACCGACGGAGCCCAGCCCAATCAACGCGATCGCCTTTTTCGATTGAGCGAGAGATGAGCCGATTTCATTCAGTCGGGATATCAAAAGGTCCTGTTTGCTCACGAAATGAACTTTCTGCTGAATCGAAGTGGCAAGCGGTTTCCCTCGCGGTTCGCTCGAGGAAAGGTGCTTTTCAGTTCGAGCCGGGGCGATACGATGTCAAGATGGATAAGACCCAATCAATCTATGTAGCGGGACACCGCGGGATGGTCGGAAGCGCGGTGGTCAGGCGGCTGCAGAGGGCGGGCTTTAACCAAATTCTCACGCGTTCCCGCTCGGAGCTCGATCTCCTGGATCGCGCAGCCGTGCGCAGCTTCTTCGAAAAACAGCGTCCGGCGATCGTCGTAGACGCAGCTGCGAAGGTAGGAGGAATCGCTGCCAACAGCGAGCAGCCCGTCGAGTTTCTGCTGCAGAATGTTACCATCCAAAATAACGTGATCGAAGCCGCCGCGGATTCTGGCACCAAAAAGCTTCTTTTCCTTGGAAGTTCGTGCATTTACCCCAAATTCGCTCCGCAGCCGATTCCCGAGAGCGCTCTGCTTACCGGCGCGTTGGAATCGACGAACGAGGCCTATGCCATCGCCAAGATCGCAGGGATCCAGCTCTGCCAGGCCTATGCGCGTGAATACGGAAAGGCGTTCATCTCGGGAATGCCAACAAATCTCTATGGGCCGCATGACAATTTCGACCTCCACAGCTCCCATGTTCTCCCCGCGTTGATTCGAAAGGTACACGAGGCCAAGCTGCGCGGCGAGAACACTGTTGTTGTCTGGGGCACTGGCACACCCCGACGCGAATTTCTCCATGTCGATGACCTTGCAGACGCCTGCCTGTTTCTCCTGGATCGCTATGATTCGCCAGAAATCGTCAACATTGGATGCGGCGAAGATGTGACCATTCGTGAACTCGCCGAGACAGTGTGCGAAGTGGTGGGATTCCGAGGCGATCTGGTCTTCGACACCTCAAAGCCTGACGGAACCCCGCGGAAGCTCCTGGATATGAGAAAGCTCTTTGGGCTGGGATGGCGGCCGGCAATCGCCTTGCGCGATGGCATCGGAAACGCCTACAAATGGTTCATGGAAACGGAGGGCTCCGGCCTTGCGTGAGCTGCGCCGGGCGCTGGCTGAAAAAGGCCTGATTTGACCACGGGGGGGACAGAGAACGGAGATCTGAATCAGGGCTGAATTCTTCCGCTGCGTCGACGTCTGAGACCCATTATCTCTGTTCGCGCTTAGATGTCGCCTCAAGCGCGTCATTGATCATCCGAGTTCGTTCCTGCGGAAGGCTCCAGCGTGCTTGAACCTTTTGATCAAGTGAACGGATTGGGTCGAAATAGAGAAATCGCACGCCAGGCTTGACGCTCGGACTGGTAAAGACGGCGATCCCGGTTTCACGGTCGTAGTGTTCGAAGGAATGCGCATCGCGCTTTCCGCCACCGCCCATTGTGTCCACTACGAAGCCGGGTGTGTTGAATCCGGCGGTCGTGCCACGCACGTGTTTCTCGACCTTCAACCCCTCGGCGAGCGAAGTGCGCAAGTCTTCCACGCCGGGCACCATGTCATGAAAGTAAACGTAGTAGGGATGAATATTGATGAATCCGAGCCGCCTTACGAGCAGCTGCATCGTTGCGGGGTCGCTATTCACGCCGTGCTGCAGAACGGTCTGGCAACGGACGGTGATGCCCCGCTCGGTCAGCCGGTTCATGGCACTGCGGGTAATATCGGTTACCTCGTTTGGATGATTGAAATGGGTGTGAACGACCGCGTCCTTGTGGAGCTTGCGGCTCAACTCGACGACGCGGGTAAGCGCATCGAGCCACCCATGGTCACTAAGAATTTTCTGAGGCATCACCGCCAAGCCCTTTGTGGCATAGCGAATCCGGCGAATGTTCGGCATTCTGAGCAGGCGCTCGCCGATGAGTCGAATGTGATCGGAGCGCAGGTTATAGACGTCCCCCCCGCTGATGACGATGTCCTCGAGCTCAGGTCGGGACTCGATGTAGCGGAAAGCGGTCTCCCATCTCTGGAGGGTTCCGCTCAGCTTGAGCTTTTCAACCGTTCCAGTGTCTCCGCCGATCGCGTAACTGCGAGTGCAGAACCTGCAATAGACAGGACAAGTGAGAAGTGGAAGAAAGAGCGCTTTGTCGTGGTAGCGATGCGTGAGGCCGGGCACGGGCGAATCCCGCTGCTCACCCAAAGAGTCGAGTCGAAGTTCTGGATGATTGGGCAGTTGCTGGGAGGCCACCGGCAGAAATTGCCTGCGGATCGGATCGTGGCGAGGATTGTTCCAATCAATCAAACTCAAAAGATACGGCGAAATACGCAGCGCCATCGGCGCTCGCTCGACTCCTGACGCCACATCCTCGAAAAATGATTCTGAGGCGCGATCCTGGAGAAGGTCTTTGATTTGGCGGATGTTCGTCGCTGTGCGCCGCGCCTGGAAGGTGTGGGTGTTGAATTCAGCGGCGGTTACGTCAGCAAACCCTGGGAGTCGCCGCCAAAACTCGTCGGCCCGTAAATCGGAGTGCGGCAAGTCGGGCGAGGCAAGCTCAGCATTAAGGCTGCCGCCGGCCATCTCCTCTGGCGGGTCCACATGTTGTGTGTCCAGTTCTTCAAGAGCGATGAATGACATGTCTTTGGCGTAGTGTTGATTGATGCAATCGTCGACGGAGCTGCGGTTACCGCAGCGAGACAACCCGCCAGCCCTAGGGCGTCAGCGCGGCGAGCTTTGAGAGCAGGTTCTGTTTACTCGTCACGCCGATCACCGTGTCCTTTAGCTTGCCGCCTGAAAAGACCAGAAGTGTAGGAACTGAACGGACACCAAACCGCTCCGCGAGCGAAGGGTGATCGTCCACATTGACTTTGGTGACACGCAGGGTTTCTGCATTCTCGCGGGCGATCTCGTCGAGCAATGGCCCTATCATCCTGCACGGTCCGCACCAAGGCGCCCAAAAATCGACCAGCACAGGAACTGGCGACTGGACAACCGCGCGCTCGAAACTCTCTTCAGTAATGTTGATGGGTTCGGATGGATTCATATTCCGGATTCTTGAAAATTTAGCGCAGAGTCAATCCGTCCATGGGGGTATCGGATTCTTGCAACGTAATTTGCAGCTTCAGCCTTGGCGAACTTCAATGTTGCCGCGGCGCGCTTTTCCCACTTTTGGAATTTTTCACTGTTTTCGCTTTCGCTGGCAGCATGATCGGCTTAACATCTTTTTAAGTCAATTACCCACTTTTACGTGCTATACGCACCCCATGGTACCTGTAAATACGATTGATCGAGAGAGCGCTTCAGGCCCTTCCGTATTGAATCCCGAATGCGACTCCCGCAAGGTGCTCGACCGGATCGCGGACAAGTGGACGGCGCTCATTATCCACGTTCTCTCGAGCGGTACAAAGCGCCACAACGAATTGCGGCGGCAGATTTCCGGAATCTCTCAGAAGATGCTCACCCAAACGCTGCGCAGTCTGGAGAACGACGGGATCGTAAGGCGCAAGATCTATCCCGTGGTTCCACCCATGGTTGAATATTCCCTCACTCCGCTCGGGCGAAGTCTCATCGAACCCTTGGAGGCGATTTGCCGCTGGGCTGAAAAGCACCTACCGGAGCTCGAGGCGGCCCGTGCGCGCTCACGGAGCACGAAAGCAGCGAGAGGCTCCCCCGAGCAGTGACTGACCGATTCATGTTTGGCCTTAAAGCCTGCTCGCCGTGAGGTTTTACCTTCCCGCTCGAGCCCTGACTTGCTAACCGTTACGATTGGGCGTTCCGAGGACGTGGGTTTTTGGAGGCAGCATCACGTTGTCGAAAGTCTGAGTGAACATCGCTGCAGCAAAGAAGGCTACCGCCCGCAATGTTTCAGTGCCTGCGTTCGAGAGATCGTGCCTCACGCCAGTCGGAAGGACAAAGACACTGCCGGCACCGACCGGATGAGTGCTACCGTTCTCCATATGCAACTCGCCGTTGCCAGCGATGATATACTGCGTCTCTTCGGTCGCGTCGGTGTGCCAGCCAAGACGACCTCCGGGTTCGATTTCGTAGACGATCGTCGATGACTGAGTCGCCTCGTGGCCTCCGTACACCACAAAGGCGCCGTTCCAGCGCACCGATGGATCATCCTCTCCTCGAACCTGGACCCGCTCAAGCTTATCGGAGGCGACGACCGGACTCATAGTTTCAATTCTGCGCAGCTGTCCCTAGTCAGCTCTGTGGCGCTTGCTCGCGCAGATGCCTCGTCAAGTTCGCGCGATGCTGCGCCGGGTCTTCGCCGTTTATTAAGTCCTTCAGCGAAATAGAAAAGTCATTCCAAGCCATTTGGCGCAGAAGCCTCTTCGAGCTCTGTTCATTGCTTTCGCGAGCGTAAACCGCAATTGCGCTCTTGGTCGATCTTTTCGTGCTACGCCCCCTTTGAGTGAAATCGGAGATGCAATCGCTCATGGAGTCGAAGGTAGAAGATCTCAGACAAAATGAATATGGTACAAGCGGACCAAAAATGCTCATCTTTGCATCTTTCGCGTACTTCTCGGCAAAATATCCCTCGCGGCAAACGATCTCGCGTTTGCAGGAAATGTCGAAATAGGCCCATGGAGTGCTCGGCTCCGCGGAGCTTCGGCATGGAACGAAGGCGTTGCCGAAAATGCTGTCCTGAACATCGCTCCTCGTTCGTCATCTCATTGAATCTGAAATAGCAATGGAACCCCATGATCGCTGGAAAGACTCCCGATCCTCAAGGCCCACAAGGGGAGGCGTAGCTACGAGTGTGCTTGCCGCTCGTGGCCCGCGATTTGCTCGGCCTTTAACAAGACCTAATCAACAGCCCATCGCAGATGCGCCAAATGGTATCTGCACCAACGACACGGCATCCCGCCAAATTTCAACAACCGCCTTCGTCTTGCATTTATGAAATACGCACCCACCATTGCCGGCGCGCTGCTAGGATTTCTCTTCGTCGTATTCTCCCTGATTGTGCTCCTAAAACTTGTTCCGACGCCGCCGCCACCTGCTGACGGCTCGCCCGTCGCTCTATTCATGGGAGCGTTTATCCCCACTGGTTTCATCACCTTCGTGAAGGTCTTCGAGTTGATTGGCGGCATCCTCGTTGCGATACCCCGCACGAGGAATTTCGGGCTTCTCGTGCTCGGTCCAATCATCCTAAACATTCTTGCCTTCCACATCTTCATTACGAAGGGTGCCGGCCTGTTCGATCCACCGCTCGTGCTTATCGTCGTGCTCACCGCCTTCCTTCTCTGGTCCGAGCGAAAGGCCTTCGCCCAACTGCTTCACTGAGAACGCGCCAAGCCGAGCCTTCGATTCCCCTTCGATTCTTGTTGCTTGTCTGCTTGAGCGATCGCCAGCCTGGCGCCCGAGGTGGAGGCGATTCTTCTCCTCCCGTTTCCTCGCTGGCGCATTTGTCGCGAGTGACCTCAGCAGGTTGCTGGAAGCCGCTGCTATCTCGGCAACCGCAGCAAGAAAGGCAGCTTCGTTCGCTTTCGATGGTTTGCGGAAGCCGCTCACCTTTCTTACGAACTGTAGAGACGCCGCACGAATTTCTTCCTCCGTCACAGGGGGTTCGAAGTTGAAAAGAGTTTTGATGTTTCTACACATATGCGTGTCCTCGACGTGTCAGGGCCGCCCTTAAGCGATGCTCCAGGTAGCGGAACGCCCTATTCTGTAATCTCAATTCGGTTGCCATCGGGGTCGAGGAAGGCGCATTCATAGTATCCATCACCCGTTTGCCGTGGCCCATCAAGTATTCGAAAACCGTCCTCGCGAAGCTGCTCCGACGTGTGATCGACCGCACTTCGCGAACCAAGAGAAAACGCAATATGAATAATTCCGGTGAATTGTGCGATCGGATCATTAAGAGAGTCAGGAATCGATTCCATCTCCATGAGTTCAAGCCTCGCCCCATCGGCAAATGAAAGAAAATAGGAGCGAAAGCCCTTCTTGGGATTCACGTAAAGATCGTTGGAACTCGCCTGAAAATACTTCACGTAAAAGGCCCTTAAGGTTTCGAGGTCCCTCGTGTAGATCGCAACATGCTCGATTTTCATAAAAGAGGCCGCCGAATTGTCCAATGAGTGCCATGCCGTCAATGCGAATGCGATTAAATTCCCGAAATAGAGCGGCAGAGCTTTTCCCAAGCAATCTCGGCGATTTGCCTGAGGAGACTCTTCGAGCCTTCACCCTCACCGGACCGAATCTGATCCCTCATGGAGCAGAGTGCAAAGGTGAGGCCAGAATACAATCAGGCCAATTGTTAGGGCACCAATAGCCGTCAGAAGCACGGCGCCGGCAGCGACATCCTTGGCTCGGCCAATCAAAGGATGAAAATCCCTCGTCGTCGCGTCAGCAAGCAATTCAAAGGCCGTATTAAACGCTTCGGCCGTCCAAACAGATGTGATGGCCAGGACAATCCAACACCAGTCGGCAGCATTGAGATGAAAATAAAAGCCCGAAAAGACAACGAGAATTGTGGCCAATGCATGGATCCAGGCATTGTGTTGCGTGCGGAGCAAATGAAAAACCCCAGCAAAGGCGTATTTGAAGCTCCTTATGCGGCCGGTGAATTCAAAGGGACGGTTCATCGAAGTGGGAATCGCGCGGTTGAAATATGAACCGCAGACCGAACAGGTTGTCGATTGTGATCGGCACATCGCCCCACCTGATTCCGCCCCGTCCCGAGGGCGCCCCGCAGCTGCCTTCGACAGAGCGGATCGCAGAAGCAGGCTTGACAGGGTACGGGCCCATTTGTACTTTTGCCCAAGCAGTTACCACCGAAAATTAGACACTAATATCTTCACATCCGGCGGCACGCGTAGAGTAAACCCGTCCGGCTGACGGAGGCACTTTTATGAAACGTCTTCTGATCGTTCTCACCGTTGCCGCAGTTTTGCCCGCATTCGGCGCAGGGAGTGGGGGTGCGGGGACTTCCGACGAGCCTGTAGTAAAGCAAGAAAACCCCGCCGTGAGTGTGTACAACCAGGGCGTCCAATTAATGCAGGACAAGCGGTTCGCACAGGCCCAAGGGAAATTTGAACAAGCGGTAAAACTCGATCCGGGTTTCGCAGAAGCCTACAACAACTTGGCATTCACTCTTCGCAAACAAGGTTCGCAGAACTTCCAAAAATCGCTCGCCTACTACAACAAGGCGATCCAGCTCAAACCGAAGCTCGCCGAGGCATATATGTATCGCGGCGTACTCTATACGCAAATGGGGCGCAAGGCCGACGCCCAAGCCGACCTTGCCACACTCAAGAAGCTTAATAAGAAGCTGGCAAAGGAGTTGGAGGAATTCATGCAAACCGGCAAGGAAGAGGATTATCTTTACGGTGCAACAAAAAAAAAGTGAGGCCGTGCCGACAAGCGGCGATGCAGGGCTCCTTCCGGCTTACTGCTTGATGAACAAAGTTCCCGTAGGACCAATGCCGGACTCTTGGTACATCACGTCTCCATCTCTTGCCAAGAGATAGTGCGGAACGTTGGCGGGGGTAACGTACACCGCGCCTACCGGGACCGCGACGAGCTTTGATTCATCGAAGGTCTCGCCAAAGCCTACATAGACGGTACCCGACAACACCGTGCTATTCCGTTCGTCGGGATGAGTGTGGGGCGCAATCCTTCCTCCGACGGCGAGTTTCACGCGGAGAAGGTAAGGACCAGGCTCTTGTTCGTTTCCCACAATCCACGCGGACTGCAGGGCGGGATTGTTTGGAGGACTTCGCCACCGAAAGGCGTCAGGCAGAAACGGCGAAGGACCTATGCTCTGCGCTGCCGCGAGGCGCAAGAAAAGGCCGCCGACAACGAAGATGACGACAACAAGGCGGATATCCCGGCACTACGGCAAAGCTCTTCCGCCGATTCCTTCGTGGAAGTACTCATTCTTGATTTTCTTGCGGGTAAGAACAAACAAGCTAATCGCCCCAAGAATTGTTCCGAAGGGGAAACCGAGGCAAGATATCAAGGAGAGAATGATCGAGGTTTTTCTCTTCGCCTTTCTTAAGAGAAGGATCGCGTTGAACGAATATACCACGGACAGGCCAATGCCGATTACGAGCAACACCACCAGTGTGCCGGCTTGCCGCGGGTCTTGCGCCCGATGAACAGGGTCCTGGAGTTTCGTGATCATACCCATCACCACCAAAACCAGCGATACCAGGACAAGCACCGCGAGGAGCAGGTAAAGATATGGCAGCAGCCGGAATGCGATTCTCAAGTAAGGAGCAAGTTGATTGTCAGGCGGCTTTTCTTAAGCGTTTCCAGGACCCAGACGTATTTTCGAAGAGGTCATGGTTAGGGAAGGCGCTGGCGAGGATTTTCGTAATGGCTCATTCTGCCCTGGCGGGAAGCGTGAACCGGAACGTTGAGCCAGCTCCCTCCTTGGTTTCGGCGGTCACATTTCCGCCGTGGGCTTCGACAAACGTCTTCACGATGGCAAGACCCAGGCCGGTCCCACCCTCCTTTTGGGGATCACTTTCGAGCCTGTCGAATATCTTTGCGAGCCGGTCTTCTGGGATTCCTGAGCCATTGTCGCTGACCCAGCATTCGATGGCGCCTTCCGTGCCGGTTTCCCGCGCTCCGATGACGACTTCGCCGCGCGGGGCATAGGTGATCGCGTTCGCGACCAGGTTCTGAAAGACGCGCCTGAGCAAGCTGGCGTCTGCGCAAACGGGCAGGTCTTCGGGAATCTCGTTGACGAGCCGTGTGCTTGCCGTCTCGGCGACGGGATGGAGGTCCTGAAGAACGGATTCAACCAGCGGCCACAAATCGAACGTGCGAAGTTCCAATCGAATGCCAGCTTCGGTCTCGATATGCGCACTCTCCTTTAGCACCTTGTCAACCAGCGTCTTCAGTCCTTGAACGTTGCGGCGCAACGTCTTCAGCATCCGAGGCGTTTCGTTACTATCGCTCGGCGTGAGTTCAAGGATTCTCGTTACCAGGGCAATCGCGTTCAGCGGTGTGCGAAGATCGTGCGCCACAAATGCCAAATATTCATCCCGGCGGCGCTGCAATTCGAGTGCCCGCTGAGCCGCAAATGTCTGGATCGCTAATCCGATCGCCTCGTCAAATACGCGGTTTAGTATATGGAAGGCCTTACCTCTCAGGCTCAAGCCCTCACTCTCCGCGAGATCGTGGATGCAGCCGCGAAGGATGTTGTACTCCGCGACGACCTCCACGATATCAAAGCCGTCCTGGTATCTTTGAAGACCATGGATGGGGGGGCTGCCTTCGACAAGAGCCTCAGGGATCGTTTTTTCCATCGCCAGCCGAAATGCCGTGGCCAACTCTTCAAGGAGGGCAGGAACGTGATCATTGAGCGTTGGGGTATCAAGGTCTTTCGCCGAAGGGAGCCGTCTCACCTGCTCCCGCCATTGTGAGAGCAAGGCGGCGTGCTCACGCTTGATGAGCGTCGCCAATCTCTCAAGATTCTCAATCTTCACCTTCAGAAGAGTTCAAGTCCGGCAGGCTCCCAAAGGTCAGGCTTGCTCAATGGACAGGCCGCTGAAGACGATTGGAAATCCCGGACCCTGCGGTGCGGCACACATGACCCCAACGTCCAAATCCCGCGAACGCTTGAGGTACGCCGTTCTGAGCATCGTGTATTCGAGCGCGTCGAGTGAGTAAAAGACCTCCAGACTCTCCTCTCGCCTCTTTACACGGAACCAGACTTCCTTGGGATTCGAATTTAGAGGGACAACGGACCAATCTGAAAAGTCGTTCGTCACTACCGCGCTGGCCTGCTGGATGCCGTCCACATACTCGATGCCGCATTTCGTCCAATATTGATCAGAGGCGCGCAGCATCAACCCCCCCTGATCATAGAGAAACCCATAGTCGCCTCGGACACGCACCTGAACTACAAAGTCGCCTGGAACCGGCTTGTAAAAAAAGTGTCCGGAATCGCGAATGAACCCGTAGTGGGTTTTTCTCCAAAAATCGGTGTTTGGAGATACGCCAATCGACAGTTGATCGTCTTGAAGATCCCAGCTCTCCGGCGCATTGAGCCACTGGAAGGAATGCCATATCGAAGTATCGGGTATGCTCATTTGAACAATCAATGGTCAGTCCCGCTTCTGCACGAGCGGCGCTGGTTTTCCCCAATGGCTGGCGAATACGAACTGACTGAGTGGTTTTCGCTGTCTCGGGGCGAGATCGCGTTCTCTGAGGGCATCTGGCAGCTTGGAAGGGTCCGCTCTGTACCCAATCGCCATGGCTGTCCACGCCTCACAATGCGACGGTATCCCATAGACCTCACGGGCCCTATCTGGCAGAATGCCGATCATCTGATGAACGTAAAGCCCTAGCGACGTGGCTTCCAAGACAAGGTTCGCTGCCGCGAGTCCGAGGTCATGGACTGCGGCGCGATTCTCCTTGTTGTTGCGCGAAAATCTCAGGCTGACAACGCCCAAGGCCAGGACAGGCGCCGCCTTGGCCCACGCTTGGTTCGCCTCTACCAGGCAGGACAGAAGCCGTTCGAACTCCTCGGCGTCATCCTTGGTCGCAACGAAGAAGCTCCAAGGCTGTTCATTGTAAGAAGACGGTGCCCAGCGCGCTGCCTCGAGCAGGGAAAGAAGATCGGCCGGCGGGACAGGCCGGTCTGCGAAGCCGTATGGGCTCCACCGCTTCGCAAGAAGCTCGTTTATCGGATAATCGGTCGATGCTGTCTTTTCATTCATAAGGGCTTTCTATCTTCTGTGACACCTCTAGCGTTCAAATCTCTCTTTAAGAAGCCGTAATCGCTTCAGATGCTCTGAAAATGGTGCCCTATCGCAGTGGTTGGGAAGAACTCCTTCGAGATCGAGGGTCAGCGCTCTGGCAATACTGGAACGGACCAATTCGGGACGGCTGTTGAAGATCGCCGGCGGAGAATGGGAAATGGTTCGGTAGCTCGCGAACAAATCCGCGCAGAAAAGCATTTTGAGATCATGGCAATACAGACCGGTATGTCCGTTTGTATGGCCTGGCAAATGTATGGCAGTGAGGCCATGCCAAACGGAAATCTCCGTGTAATCCTCCAGCCATCGATCGGTCTTGAAAGGCGAATAGGAGAAGAGTCGTCGGCCAATAGCTTCCAGCAAACCGCAGATTCTCGCAGCACCACGATACGGGAAGCGCCCTTCGTAATGAGCGGCATCGAGCCGCGGTGCGGCTACCCATGCCCCCGAATCTTTCGCGAGCGAAGCCACATTGAGAATGTGGTCAAGATGCCCATGAGTCACAATGATTCCTCGAATGGGTTCGTGATTCCATCCTCGTCTGCGCAAAGCGCGAGCGAGGAGATAGCGTCCTCCGATAAAGCCCCCATCGATCAGATAGAGTCCATTCGAGTCGCGAAGCACATAAAAGCACAACGCCGGCGCACGAACCTGCAGAATGTCATCGTGCATGAATTTCTTTCGCTGCGCCGGCGTCACTTTGGAAGACTCGCGAGCCGCGAGGTTACTTTTACATATTTCAGGTGCTCTCGAGTGTAGAGCAAATACCGAACGCCTCTATCGCGAGGGCCTAACAAGACTACGGCGACAGCCTCACGCTTTGAGCACAGCTTGTGTGAGCTGCGTCAGGGATTCTTTGGCGTCGCCATACAGCATCTCGCAATTGGGTTTTATAAAGAGGGGATTCTCCAGACCTGAAAAGCCCTTTCCGCTTCCGCGTTTAAGAACGACAACACGCTTTGCCCGGTCCACCTCGAGAATCGGCATGCCAGCGATCGGGCTGGAAGAATTATCGCGAGCATCCGGATTTACGACATCGTTAGCGCCCACCACTACCGCAACATCCGTCGTCGGGAAATCGGAATTGATCTGTTCGAGTTCGTAAAGTTGGGAGTAGGGAATGTTTGCTTCCGCCAGGAGAACATTCATGTGGCCCGGCATGCGTCCGGCCACCGGGTGAATAGCAAATTTGACGGTTACCCCCGACTCTTCCAGCGCCGTGGAGAGTTCTCGAAGCGCATGCTGTGCCTGGGCGGTCGCCATGCCATAGCCAGGCACGAAGACGACCTGGCGAGCGTAGGCCAGTTGCGTGGCAAGATCCTCCGCGTTCGCTTCGCGCATCGCACCCGCTTCGGAAGTCGACTTTGAGTCGGTGACTTTTCCAAACGCACCGAAGAGCACGGCGGTAATTGACCTGTTCATCGCCTTGCACATGACAATCGAAAGGATGAAACCCGAGCCTCCGTCCAGCGTGCCGGCGATAATCAAGACGTTGTTTGAAATGGCAAAACCGATCGCAGCGGAAGCCAAGCCGGCGTAGGCGTTGAGCAGGGCAATCACTACCGGCATGTCTGCGGAGCCAATCGGAAGCACAAGCAATACGCCGAATACCAAGGAAAGGATAACCATGAGGTAAAACAAGAGGGTCGCGCCGGGATGAAAGATCAAGTAGACGAACGCGAGAATGATTATTCCAAAGAGCGAGAGGTTAAAGATGTTCTGTCCTTTGTAAGTCAGCGGCCTGCCCGGCAGCATTCCCTGCAATTTGGCGAACGCTATCAAGCTGCCGGTCGTGGTCAGCGAACCCAGGAGCACGTCAAAGCCTATTGCTCCCATAGTGAACTTACTAAGACTGGAGCCATGCAAAGAGTATTCCGAGATGCCGACGAGAGACGCCGCGAAAGCGCCGAAGGCATGCGAGAAGGCCGTTCGCTGCGGCATCGCGGTCATGGGGACCCAGAGGCCAATTCCCGTGCCAATGGCAGACCCCAGGAGCAAGCCCGCAATGATCCATTCGTAGCTGACGATCTCCTGGTGCAGCAGCGTGCCGACAATCGCCATCAGCATCCCAAACTCGGCCAGATGCATTCCGCGCCGCGCCGTTTCCGGATGGCTCAGCCCGCGCAAGCCGAGAATAAAGAGGATGGAGGCCAGAAAGTAGCTCCCCTCGATGAGGTAGGTGCGCATGCGAGACCGTTATCCCTTCCTTTCCTCCGACGTCGCCGCCGACTTCTTCTTGAACATTTTGAGCATACGGTCGGTGATAATGAAACCGCCTACCACATTGGTCGTCGCACAAGTGACGGCCACAAATCCAAGCACGGTGCTGAATGTGGTATGCTGCGCGCCCGCTGCTACCAGCGACCCCACGAGGGAAATGCCAGAAATTGCGTTCGTTGCCGACATGAGCGGCGTGTGCAAAAGTGAAGGCACCCGAGAAATGACCTGATAGCCAAGAAAGGCTGCCAGCATGAAAAGGTAGAGAGTGGCGATAGCGGTTTGAGGGCTCATGATGTGGAAGGGAGATTGGTCATGCCACGCGTTGGACGTTGGGGCCAGTGTTGCCGGATTTGGAAGTCCGCGTCGATTTCGCAGGGATTCGCGCATCCAAAGTAACGGCAAGGCGAGTCGGAAGGGGGGCGCTCGCTTTTCCGCCGGCGGAACCCTCGAAGCCAGTCAGGCAGAAAAACCTTGTTGCTCAGCTGCGATGCACCCATATCGGAGCTCGACTTCAACCTCGACAGGCTGCCAACCCGTAGGCGCTCCGTATGGTTTCGTTGCAGATTTCGCCTGCGTGAGTTACAACGCACCGCTGCAAAATCTCGCGACTCAGATCAAGTGGAAGGGTTTGGGTCTGTTTGTCCCAAGAATGCTCGATGAAAGCGGCGAGATTATTGGACAGCATCTCGCTGGCGTTGGCTGCAACCCGGCTTGGCAAGTTTGCGAATCCGACAACTTTCACACCTCCAACATCAAGCACTTCATCATACCTTAAGCCTTCGACATTCCCGCCAGATTCCACGGCGGTGTCGACGATGACGCTGCCTGCTTTCATCTGGCACACCATCTCGGAGGTGACAATCACTGGCGCTTTGCGTCCAAACACTTGGGCGGCCGTAATCACGATGTCCGCCGAGGCGACGCGCTCGGCCAGCAATTCGCGTTGTTTCTGGATCTGCTCAGGGGTGAGTGGCTTTGCGTAGCCATCGGCGGTTTGAGAAACCTCTCCGATATCCAGCTTTACAAAGCGCGCTCCCAGCGACTTTACCTGCTCTTCGACGACCGGGCGCGTGTCAAATGCTTCTACTGTTGCACCCAATCGTCGCGCAGTGGCGATGGCTTGAAGCCCAGCGACGCCGACGCCGATCACAAATACCCGCAACGGCTTGATGGTGCCTGCTGGCGTGATCATCATCGGGAGAATTCGCTGGCAATAGCTGGCCGCCAGAATGACCGCGACGTAACCGGAAAGGTTCGCCTGCGAACTCAGGGCATCCATCTTCTGCGCTACCGTGGAGCGCGGCACCATCTCCATGCTGATCGCGCTCACCCCGGCAGTGGCGAGCCGCTCGACGATTTGCCGCTCGTTGAATGGATCCAGAAAACTGATGTGAATGCATCCGGCTTTCAGCAAACTGATTTCCTCGATCGCCGGCTTGCGAACCCGCAGGATCAAATCAGCTTCCCCGAAGGACCGTTCGCGTTCGCGACTAATCCGAGCTCCGGCCGCTTCGTAGTCCGAGTCTTTAAAGGCGATCGAATCACCCAGCCCTTGCTCGATCTGAACGCTCGCGCCGAGCTTGGCAAGCTTGCTGACTGTGTTCGGAGTCACGGGAACTCGCCCTTCATCGGTTCGTTTTTCTTTGCAGGCAAAAATCCGCATCGTGCCGTCAACTCTTTAGACTAGTGGGTTGGGTTGTGAAATTGACTCAGCTAAACTAGAATCCGTTTGTGGAGAGGGAAGCCAATTATTGTTATGTTTGCCGGCAATTTTCTGACGACGTCAGGGCCGGAATTCAGTTCGTGAAACTGCCAATCGAGCAGGAGGGTTCGTGCCGCACGACGTCGCGCTGATCGCCACAATCGCGATCGGTTTTGCCCTCGCCTTCATCTTCGGATTTATCGCCAACCGGCTAGGGCTGCCGCCGCTGGTCGGTTACCTGGTGGCTGGAGTGGTGATCGGCCCTTCCACTCCGGGCTTCGTTGCCGATAGTGCCATCGCGGGTCAATTGGCCGAGATCGGTGTGATGCTTCTCATGTTCGGTGTCGGCCTGCATTTCTCAACCGCCGATCTGATGGCCGTGCGCTGGATCGCGATACCCGGCGCCATCGGGCAGATCATTATTGCTACGGCAATCGGGGTCGGTATGGCCGTCGCGTGGGGTTGGAACTTCGGCGCCGGCCTGGTGTTGGGTCTGAGTCTTTCGGTCGCGAGCACCGTGGTACTGTTGAAGGCGCTCGAGGAGCGCAACGCGGTCGAGACACCGAATGGTCGAATCGCGATCGGCTGGTTGATCGTTGAAGACTTGGCAATGGTAATGACTCTGGTGCTCTTGCCGGCCTTCGCCGAGGCGTTTGGCGGCCGCGCAGGCAGCGATGCCCACGCGGCACAGGACCGTGGATTGCTCGCGATGCTAGGCATCACGCTGGCCAAGGTGGCGGCTTTCATCGCGATACTCCTACTGGTCGGCCCACGCGTCCTGCCCTGGATGCTGCGGGAAGTGGCGCGCACGGGATCGCGCGAGCTTTTCACCCTTTGCGTGCTGGCGGTCGCGCTGGGCATCGCCTTTGGCTCGGCCGAACTTTTCGGAGTTTCCTTCGCGCTCGGCGCCTTCTTCGCCGGAATGGTCTTGCACGAGTCCGATCTGAGTCACAAGGCAGCGGCCAACTCGCTTCCCCTGCAAGACGCCTTTGCGGTGCTTTTTTTCGTTTCGGTTGGCATGCTGTTCGATCCTTCAATTATCTTGCGCGAACCGCAAATGGTCTTGGCCGTGCTGCTGCTGATCCTGGTGGGCAAGTCCTTGGTGGCCTTTGGAATTGTTCTGGCACTTGGCTTCCCCTTGAGCACCGCATTGATAGTATCAGCCTCGCTCGCCCAAATTGGCGAGTTTTCCTTCATCCTCGGCGGACTCGGCATTACTTACGGGCTCTTGGAACAGCAGGCGTTGAATTTGATTCTTGCCGGAGCCCTCCTATCGATCACGCTGAACCCTCTCGTTTTCGCCGGCGTTGACCGGTTGATCCGGTGGGTGCGAGCAAAGCCGCAACTTAGGAAGCGCTTCGAGGATTCATGCAACGAGCGCTTCACGCGGCTGCAAGAAGATTTGGACGCCGCACGCCGGAACGCGGAGATTAAGGCGGCTGTCAACAAGACATTTACGTCAGAAGAACTGGCGGACCGTTTTCCCCTGTTCTCCGTCCTCACGCCCGATCAGCGCGAGGTTTTGGTGCTGCACTTTAGCCCGCGCACGGCCCAGCCAGGTGAACGCATCATCCGCGCGGGCGACAAGGCTGACTCGGTCTATTTCATCTCCTCGGGCCAAGTCGAAGTCTCCGTTGCGGGCCAGCAAATCAAGCTCGGCGCCGGCGATTTTTTCGGAGAGATGGCTTTAATCAGCGGATTGCCTCGGTCGGCCGACGTCACCGCGCTGGACTACAGCAAGTTCGCGACGTTGAGCCGGCGCGATTTCCGCCAATTCCTGAGCCGCTACCCCGATATCCGCAACGAGATTGCCACCCTCGCTAGCCAGCGTAGGGAAATGAATCGTCAGTTGATGAGTGAAGCAAATTGAAGACCAGATGTCTTTAGTAGAGTCCGAGCCCGGTCGCGTTCAAGGCAGATGTCAGCAGGCACAGGCCCTTGGCACAAGGGCCTCTACAGAGTGTCAAACGCCTCTTCCATCTGTGTCAATCGCCGTCATCTGCCGATTCATAAAGGCTTCCCTCATTCGTTTACGGTTTTCACAGTTGAAGCCGAGCTAGACTTCGTCGCAAAGCGGATTGCGAGATAGAAAGTCGAGCAAAACAGCAGCCGCCGCCTCGGAAGACTCAGTCGGCAGACCGTGTCCGCATTTCTCCAGAACCACCAACTCGGCGCCACGAATTCCTTCCACCAGCTGTTCGGAGAAAGAGATTCGACTCAGAATGTCCTCCCTTCCGACAACGACCATTGTCGGGCGCTCAATCGCGTCGAGACGAGTTGATGTATCGCAGCTCGTGATTGCCCGACTTTGCCGGTAGATCCCTAGCGGGCTTGGAGGGAAGGAACTGTTCAACACCTCTTCGATGACGCGCTCGATGGCTCCCGGTCTCGCATAGAAATCGCTGGTGTAGATCCACGGAAAACTCAATCGAAACCCCGTCACTGCGTCCACCAGTCGGGGCAAGTCGCCCCAGGACTCTATGACGGCCTTTCCCCTCTCATCAAGTTTCGCACAGGACGCAAGAAGCATCAGGGTTCCGACCAGCTCCGGGTGGGACAATACCAACTCCTGGGCGATTTGTCCCCCCATCGAGTGCCCGACAACGTGAACGCGACTTAGACCAATCGCCTTCAAGAGGCCCGCAGTGTCCTCGGCCATCTGACGAATGCTAAAGGGTGTGTCTGGGACGGAAGTTTGTCCGACGCCCCGGTTGTCGAAGACAATTACCCGATAACGGGGAGCCAACACCGGAATCATCTGGGACCAATTCGTGTGGTCGCAAGCAAAGCCGGCGATCAGCAACAATGGCTCGCCGGTTCCCTGCTCTTCGTAGAAGACTTCGATTCCGTTCGCTCTAACCTTTGGCATACATCTGGACGCGACGAAGCCACCGTTCTTTCCGCGATGCCGATGCGCCCTTAATTGGGCCGAACGAAGTGACCTTCACGGGTTTAATGCCGCAAAACTCCAGGATGGTTTTCCTTATTTGGTTATGACCGGGCATCTTGTAAACAAAGCGATAATACCACAGCGGTGTGTCCATCGTAGTGATCGCATGAGCGCTGCGACCTGTTAGAAGTTTGTCCCACAGCATCGAATTCTCGCGGTATCTGAAAGCAAATCCCGGCAGGAAAAGCCTGTCAAAGAAACCCTTAAGCAATGCCGGCATCGAACCCCACCAAATGGGATACACGAAAACCAGATGGTTCGACCAGCTAATGGCATCTCTAACTTTAAGAAGTCCTGATTCCAGCTCCTGTCTCTTGTTGTAGCCGTGGCGCAGGTGAGGATCGAACTCAATGTCTCCTAGCTTGAAGGCTTTGACGCTGTGTCCTGCTTGTCGGGCTGATTCTGAGTAGGCATCCGCCAACGCGCCGCAATAGCTGGCCGCGTCGGGATGACCGAGGATGACGACAATGTTCTTTTGCACCCGCGCACCTTCCTTGTGTCTCGAAACATTTTCAATCAAATCAAAGTCTCATGACGAGCCTTTGAAGAGATTCCAGTTGCTCCGATTTGCGCGGAGCCGCCCTCGCCTCGCGCGCCTAATGTTCAATGTTCAGAAGTGTATCCGCCGTGCCGCGAGAGATGCGAGTCTCGGGACAGGCGGCTTTCGGCATGGCGGATACACGTTGTTGGACTGAGCCGCCGCGCGGGGGACGGCGCTCCGTTTACGGGGCAAA
>DATDAL010000011.1:0-43006 GCA_036525415.1 Terrimicrobiaceae bacterium
AGCCTAATACTTCGGCACGCTGGAATCGACGCGATCGGCCCACGCGCTGATTCCTCCCTCGACATTAAACAACTTGGCGAACCCGGCCTTCTGGAGCTGCCGCAGGGCCTTGGCGCTGCGCATGCCGCTCTTGCAGTGGATCACGATTTCATCCGCGCTATCGAGTTCGCTCATGCGCGAGGGCAACTCGCCCAAGGGAATAAGCTGAGAGCCAGGAATCCTCGCGATGTCGTATTCGTACGGCTCGCGCACGTCGAGCAGCACGAACTTTTCGCCGCGATCCTTTTTCGCCTTCAATTGCTCGACAGAAATTTCCGGAACGGGAGGCTCCGCCTCTTCGGCGGCTTGGGCTTGCGGAATACCGCAAAACTGGTCGTAGTCGATCAATTCGGTGACAGTAGGATTCTCTCCGCACACCGGACATGTCGGATCCCTGCGAACCCGGAACTCACGGAACTTCATCTTCAGCGCGTCGAAATGCACGAGCCGGCCGACAAGCGGCTCGCCGATTCCCACGATCAGCTTCACGGCTTCTATGGCTTGCATCACTCCAATCACGCCAGGCAACACACCAAGCACGCCACCCTCCGCGCAGCTCGGTACCATCCCCGGCGGTGGCGGCTCAGGATAAAGGCAGCGGTAACAGGGACCTCCGAGGCCCGGCGCAAACACTGTGCACTGCCCCTCGAACCGGAAAATCGAGCCGTAGACGTTAGGCTTGTCGAGGAAGACGCAAACGTCGTTTGAAAGATACCGCGTCGGAAAATTGTCCGTGCCATCGATGACCACGTCATACGGCTCGACTATTTCCGTGGCATTCTCGCTGCGGAACATGGCGTCGTGAAGAACAACGTGCACGTTGGGATTGACATCCTTTATGCGGTCTCGCGCGCTATTGAGCTTTTTCCGGCCAACATCCTTCGTGCCATGGAGCACCTGGCGCTGAAGATTCGAGTAGTCGACGATATCAAAATCGACGAGCCCCAGTGTGCCGACTCCCGCCGCGGCAAGATAAAGCGCGATGGGAGAGCCCAGGCCCCCCGTCCCTATACAGAGCACTCTGGCCGCTTTCAGTTTCTTCTGCCCCTCGAGCGTGACTTCCGGCATGATGAGGTGCCGCGAATAACGGGCAATTTCATCATTGCTGAACTCGATGTCTTCGACTCGAGACGGATCCAGGATGCTTTTACTCATATCTCAAAAACCGCGACGGGTTGGATCGACAACTTTAGCGATCTCCGGGAGGATTGCAAGATGGCGTGAAGGGCTCCCCTGCGCACCGCACCCCCGCACCGTCAGCGAGGCTTTCTCAACATTGGAACGATGTCGGGAACGGTTCCCGCCTTGATCACGCCGAGCGGCTCGAACCCAAAGCGCTCATAGAATGGGGTGTTCTTCGGATTGCTGTTTTCGAGATAGGCGGGTATCCGGTCGGCATCGCATCTCTCGAGCGCATGTTTCATCAACTCCGAGCCGTAGCCCGCTCCCTGGCGCGCCGGATCAACGCCGATAAAAGGCAAATACCAGTGGGGCTCCGCGGGATGAGAGCTTCCCATCTGCTCGAATATTGAAAAAGCCTCTCCAAGGAGACTCTCGGGTACCGCCTGCTGTATCAGGCCAATCAAGGCTTCCTCGTCTGGCTTGACGCCGGGCGGAAGCCAGAGCGCCACGGCTGCACAACCGTCCAAAGAATCGGCCGTACTATGTTCGAATGCCCGCCCTCCAAGCGCCCTGACGAATTCCGGGAAATAAGTTAGATAGTCGTATGGATCCGAAAATACCCACCGCGTGGGGGGATCCGTGCTGAACGCCAGCGTCAGCACCGAAGTGGCATATTGCACGGTCGGCTTTTAAAGTGTTCGTTCATGGCGGTTGGAGAGGAATACATATCGATGAGGCGACCTCCAAGACGATCTTTCCGCTCCGGGCGCGCCTCCTTAATCTCATAGGCGTGGGAAAACGCCAAAAGAATCTGGAAATGATACGAAACCCTCTCCCAAGCAATTCCCTTTCGGAATTGCTTGGGAGACAGTTCCGGCCTCATCGAGTCGTTCGAATTTCATTATGGTCTGATCAGCGCCAATAGGCGTCAAAAGCGTGTCCGCCGAATGTGCTGACTAGGTCCGGGAACTGCGCCACGTGGTGATTAGGCTGCTGATACGCACCGAACAAGCACGGACATGTGCGGAATTTCAGACTGAAGAGAAGCCCGTCTGCCGCAAACGGGCTAACCGGCAGGGCGCAGGATATTGCCGCCGCATTCCGCGGCGTCGCGCTAAGGAGCACAGCGTGATCCCACGGTAATCTACTCACAAATGCGTTCATTGATGTTCTTCCGAATTGTAGACTGACTCAGGATTGCCCTTGAGACGGCGCAGGATACCGGCCATGGAAACCCTGCGTTCGTTGGTTAACTTTCGACGACGAGCCGGCTTTGAAGCGCAATCGCGGTAGCCACATTGAATCGATTGGGCGAAGTGGCCTTGACGATCTCATGGACTTTCTCGAACTGCTCCACTGTCGCCTCACCCTTGATATGGACAGTGTAGCGCAAGCTCTCGTAACCAGGCTTCACGGACGAATCGAGGCCAAGGAATCCGCGAAGGTCGATATTGCCTTCGGTCTCGATCCGCAGCTCTTCGAGTTCGATGCCCTGCAAGGCGCAGACCGCCGCATAACCTACGATCATGCAGGCGTTTAGGGAAGCGAGGAGGTATTCCTGCGGATTGGCGAACTGGTTGGTGCCACACAGCTCGTACGGTTCATCGATGCGGATAGTAAAGTCCTTCGCGACGCGCTTGCTGCCGATGTAGTAAGCCTTCACCGAGGTGTCGGACCGCGTTCCGCCGCGCCAGCGCGAGCTGACCTGCCACCGGGTCTGGCCCTGGGCGGGATCCGCAGCAATGGCTTCGATGGCTTGGGTAAGGGCATCGACATCGATGCCGTTGACTTGGGTATTTTGAGTTGTTGCGTTCATAGGTTTGATTTGTATGTGGTTGGTTCTGATTTTCAGCCCCTTCTATGGGCGGAAAGCGTTGCGATCTTGCCTTCGAGGACGCACGTGCCCCCAGCGCAACCGCCAGCCGGCAGTCCTTGCTGGACGTTGCCCGGCACGGGCGGCGCCAGAAACGTCCGGCGGATCAAATCCAGGCTTGTTGGTTCTGTGCGGTTTCCGGGGAAGAGCGAGAGGATCCTTGCCATCAAGCAGTAGCCAAAGAGAACGAGCGCAAAGGTTCCCGTTGCAGGCACCCAATAGAGCCATCCGAGGGACGGAACCTGACAAGAAATTAAGAGCCCCGTGTAGGCCAGCCGGATTTGGACGGGAAAAGTGCGTGCGGATCTTTCCTTCAGGCCATAGACGATTGTCTGGATCACCGAAATGACGATGGCTGCGTAAAACCCAGGATAATACCCGATCAAACCTGCCGCTAAGCAGAGGGCGGTGATCGTCCACACCCACCAGCTGAGCCTTCCGGGCATAAGGAGCAACCTTTTCGACAGGAGAACCTTCATAGCGTACTGACGTAAAGTTAGTTATATAACTGGATTGCTTGGAATCCGGTCACGAGATTTCGTGACTTCACGAGTTTTCGCGACGCATCCCACGAAAAGTCGCTGTAGGCCGGGATCGGTGATCCCGGCAATTGCTGAAACCGAATCGTCATCCGGCAATTCTCCATACCGGGATCACCGATCCCGGCTACAGGCTACAGGCGATGGATGCCGAGTGCCTTTATGCGTGAGGAAACCGTGGAGGGTGGGAGGCCCATGAGGGCGGAAACGCCCTTGGGGCCCGAGATCTTCCATCCGCACGTCTCTAAAGCGCGAAGCAGGTTGCGCTTTTCCAGTTCCTCAAGTTCGATAGCTGACAGAACCTTTGCCGGTTGAGGGGAGGTCGAAGCGGTGGTGGCGAACTCGACTCTTTCACCGCTATCCGCCTGAGGCATGGCGCGAGAGAGATCGAGCTTGCGACCGGATGACAGGATGAGCGCTCGCTCGATAACGTTTTGCAATTCGCGGACGTTCCCCGGCCAGGCATAGGCCTTAAGCAGGCGCTTGTCCTCATCCGTGAGCTCGTCAAAACGGCGCCCCATGCGTTCGGCAAAGCGCCGGCCGAAGGCCTCTGCAAGCAGGAAAATATCATCTCCGCGCTCCTGAAGCGTTGGAACTCGAATGGGAAAGACGTTCAAGCGATAATACAAATCCTCTCGAAAACGACCGTCGGAGACTTCCTCCTCCAGGCTGCGATTGGTAGCGGCGATGACACGCACGTCAACCTTCCGGGTTTTCGTTCCACCCAGAGGCTCAAACTCGCCTTCCTGGAGCACGCGAAGCAGTTTGGCCTGCAAATCAAGCGGGAGTTCGCCGATCTCGTCCAGAAACAACGTACCCCCATCCGCCTGAGCGAAGCGTCCTTCTCGTCGGGCCGTAGCGCCTGTAAACGCTCCCTTCTCATGCCCGAAGAATTCGCTCTCGATCAAGGACTCGGGAATCGCAGCGCAGTTTACCCGCACCAATGCTTCCGCGCGGCGGGCACCCGCGTCATGGATCGCGCGGGCCACCAACTCCTTGCCGGTGCCGGTCTCGCCCAAAATAAGAACCGTCGCATCGGTGGGAGCGACTTGGCGGATCGAATTGCAGACACCTCGGATCCCAGCGCTTCGGCCGATGATACCCATCTCCCCAGGCGCCTCTCCGACGACTGCACGCAATAATTCCGCCTCCTCTACGAGAATTCGGATGCGCCGCTCGGCCTCCAGCCTCTCGTTCATGCTACGAAGAAAGACAGTGTAATACGGCGCGCCGTTGTAGAGGTAGCGCGAAATTGCTGCCTCGGCAGGCACAGGCGTTTTGTCCCAGCGGATTGCCTCCAAGCCTTCCGGCAGCCAGAGGGGACGTTCACCGGGACGGGCTTGAAGTTCCTTGGCGAGCATCGAGAATTTCGCGGCTGCGATCGCGCTAAGGAAGCCGAGGAAGTTCTCGCCCGCCAGATCGTCCTCCGTGCAAGCAAAAAGCTCCGTGGCACGGGGATTCAATCGCGTGATCTTGAGCTCACCGTCCAAGACAAGAATTGCATCCATCGCAGTATCAAGCAACAACGAGAGTTGCGCCTCGCGTTCACGCATCGCCGCTTCCGCTCGCAACCGCCGGAGCTCTGCAACAGCGCGAACCGCGAAGAGATCGAACAACTCGTAAACTGCGGCTCGGCTGGCATCGGACGATTGTCCAGCACGGCCAGATGCCCGAGCAGGGTTCCATCTGCGTTCAGCAATGGCGTCCCCATATAGCTGACGGCACCGAGGGCAGCCAAATCCGGGTCGTTCGGAAAGAACTCCAGCAAGCGCTCCGGAAAATGCGCGCGGGATTTTGTTTCAATCACCGGCTGGCACGGTGTTCCGTCGATGGCATGTTCGTAATGTTCAAGAAAACCGCCATTGAGCCAAAACGCCAAAGCCCGAAGCCGTCTTGTTTCGGGCAGGTACTCGGTTATCCAGGCGCCGCAGGTTTGCAGCGCTTCACTGAGGTTTCGGACAAGCGCTCGAAAAAAGTCCGAACCCGTTTCAGACACTGTGCCCTCGACAAGAAACCGCAGAATCTTGTCTTCTCGAATCCGTGGACTGATGGCCTTCTCAAGCATGACAGACACGAGGAGAATCTACGCCCTCAGACTAGCCCAGCAAAGCACAACCCGTGTTCGGCGGGGCGCCGCGCCGTCGGACTTCTCAACGATTGATAGGTTTTCATGAGCGAAACATTTTGGGCCATGCTGACAGTTTTCGGCTTGGGGGTCGCCTACTTCGTGGCAGCGATCCCCACAGGGGTCGCGCTGCGGCTTGATCCCGGCGTGGCCGCCCTCTGTGCTTGGGCGGGCTATACCACGATCGCGACGGCAATGCTGGTAATCGGCACAACTGCGCGAACATGGCTTGAACAGAAATTCAAGATTTCCCCTCATCCGAATCCGAAGAAACTCTTATGGCGCGTTTGGATGCGATGGGGCCTGCCGGGTCTCGCCTTGCTAGCCCCTGTTACATGCGGCCCGTACTTGGCTGCCTTGATCGCTCTCGCCCTCGGAGAAAAGCCTCTCCGCCTCTTGCTTTGGATCGCCCTTGGCGTGATTCCGTGGTGCGTTCTTTTCGCCGCAATGGTCGGCTCGGGGATCCGAGTAATCGAGAACATGCCAAAATAGTGACCTGCTTATCCGGAAATTGATCTGTGCCGCCGCAATTAGGACATCCGCCTCAACAAGTCGTCGAACTGTTCCCGGCTTCGGCAGCCGATAGTGAAGGCATCGAGGCAGCAGGGGACCTCGCATAATCGAGGCATTCGGTCACGCGGTTCGCCAGAACCCCCGCCCCCAAGTAACTTCACTGCAAAAGGCCATTAAAGCTTTGATGCAGCACAAGCTCGGATCCTTAAGATGCTGTCACGAAGGAAACGGCGTGCCGCGCGTGGTCGTCCGAATGCGGCACAGGCGATCGTCAGCCGTGATGTAGAGAGTAGCGCCGTCGTCGCCCCAGCCGCAATTCGAGGTGACGCCGATGAGAATCGTTCCCAGATGTTTGCCGCCCGGAGAAAGCACGGCGACGCCCCCCGGCGCGGTAGCAAAAACGTTCCCGTGCACATCCACCTTGAGTCCATCGCAGGTTCCCGCAAGACCCCGCCTCAGCAAGGGAACGGCATCGAAAAACAGGCGGCTCGAGCCAAGCAAGCCGTCGCTCTTAACATCGAACGCCACGATCTGCGGCAAGAAAGCGTCACTCACCGCGACATAGAGAGTCTTTTCGTCAGGACTAAATGCCAGGCCGTTAGGGAAAGGAAGATCCTTCGTGAGAAGAGAAACCGTTCGATCTGGTGCGATGCGATAAACGCCGTTCCAGGGAATTTCCTTCAACGGCGAAGCATCGCGTCCCTTAAAGCCGTAAGAGGGATCGGTAAAATAGACTGCACCCGAGCTGTGAAAAACGAGATCGTTTGGATTGTTGAGGCGACGGCCTTCGAAACGATCGGCGAGCACCGTTTGGGTGCGGCCATCGTCCTCGAGCCGAACGACTCTGCGGGCGCCGTGCTGGCAAAGAAGCAGGCGGCCTTCGGAGTCAAGCGCAAGACCATTCGATCCCGGCTCCACAAAATCCGGATTCGCCTGAATTCCGCCGCTCGGCTCAAGGAAAGCCTCGGCGTGCCGCGATCCGGGAGTCCACCGGTAGAGAATATTCGTGGGGACATCAGAAAAAAACAGCGCGCCGTCCTTCCAAACGGGCCCTTCACTCCAAATGAAGCCCTCGCAAACCTTTTCGATGGGTGAAGGAGACGGAAGGAGTGCATCCAGTGCAGGATCGAGGCGCTCGATCAAGTGATTGCAGGGATCGTCTTGCGCCTGGTATAAAGGTGCCTCGGACATAGAAACAACTCGACGAGTATCGTATGAAACTGATTTGAGGAACGGAAATGACGCCTAGCTTAAGAATATGAAGACCCTCCTCGTTTGGACCCTTGCCGCCGTATTTCTCTCATCCTCTCTGAACGCAGCGATCAAAACCAAGGACATCACGTATTCGGAAGGGGGCACGACACTCAAGGGCTTTCTGGCGTGGGACGACGCGATTTCCGGTAAGCGACCGGGAATTCTCGTTGTCCATGAGTGGTGGGGTCTTAACGACTACGCACGCGGTCGGGCAAAGCAGCTGGCCGAACTCGGGTATACGGCTCTGGCCGCGGACATGTATGGCGACGGCAAAGCAGCGGAGCACCCGAAAGATGCAGAGGCTTTCGCGGCTTCCGTCATGAAGGATCCCCAGGTTGCTCTCACTCGCTTGGGGGCGGCGATGAACGCCCTCAAATCGCAGCCTACCGTCGATTCTGAGAAGATCGCGGCCATCGGGTATTGCATGGGAGGGGCAATCGTATTGAATGCCGCGCGCCAGGGAATGAATCTCGACTCCGTAGCAAGTTTTCACGGTTCCCTTGGCGGCCTTCTGCCGATTAAAGGGCCCATCAAGCCAAGGATCCTCGTTTGCCACGGAGCAGCTGATTCGTTTATCCCGCCCGAAAAAGTCGCCGCTTTTCAGGAGGAAATGAAGGAGGCGGACGCCGACCTCAAGTTCGTCTCGTACCCCGGCGCCAAGCACGGCTTCAGCAATCCGGGAGCTGACGAGGCCGGAAAGAAGTTCAGCCTTGATATTGCTTATAACGCTGAAGCCGACGCGCAATCCTGGAAGGAATTGCAAACATTGCTTCAAGCCGTTTTTCCGGTTTCAAAAACCAATTGAGGTTACCCCAGAACTTCTTCTGGATCGCACTACCGACTAGACCGCTAATCACGCGCAGATAGGACGGAAGATGTATCGGTATGGCAGTCGCCTGGACCGACTCGAAGAGCACTCGTTTTTCCCAACTCGATACCGAACACCGATAATCCGGCGTGGCAAATGCCCGCGTTTCGAAGCAGAGTCACGCACCATGCGAATGATGCCCGACAAGTTTCTTGCTGCCATGATCGGCGTTCTCCCGCTACCGGGGTCTCCGCGATATTCCGGAGGCAGCAAAGCCGTAATCAGCACCGCTCTCGCCGATCTCGAACAATACGTGAAAACCGGCGCAGACGTGATCGTCCTCGAGAACAGTCACGACCTTCCCTACATCAAGCCGCCGCTGGATCCCCAGGGCATTGCATTGATGAAGCGCATCGCCAAAGAGGCACGAAGGCGCTTCGATGGGCCGATCGGCATTCAAATGCTCGAAGCCGCAAACGAGTCCGCCCTGGAGATCGCTTGCGAGGCCGATCTCGATCTTGTTCGAGTGGAAGGCTATGTTTTCGCACATATTGGCGGTGCCGGCCTTGTCGAGGGGTGCGCGGGCAGACTACTGCGAAGGCGCACGGAACTCGGCTGCGGAAACATTAAGATCTTCGGCGACGTTAATAAGAAGCATTGTTCGCACGCACTCACGGGCGATCTCGACATCACTGATGTGGTCAAGCAGGCGGAGTTCTTTCTCGTGGACGGCATTGTCGTCACAGGACAGCGAACTGGTGAACCTCCCGAACTGAAAGAATTGAGACGTGTGAAAGAATTGGCCCACGTTCCAGTCGTCATCGGGTCGGGAATGACTCCGCAGAATATCTCGAGATACATGCCCTGGGCAGATGGCTTCATCGTTGGTTCAGTCCTTCGCGAAAACGGGAATTTCCTCGGCCCGCTGGATCCACAACGTCTCCGGGCATTCGCCAGTGCTTTTCAGGAGGCCCGGGATGCCGAGTGGCACACTTGAACGCAGGTCTGCTATTTCAACGCTCGGTCGCCAGTATATTAAATAACACCCTTAACCCATTTCGATGAGCCCGATCACCTCGCCGAAATTAATATTGTCCTGAGCAAGAAACTAAGCACACTGCGGCCCGATGATTGCGGGCGAGATGAAGTCGGCGCTAAGCGAAGCGGTTGCGGCCTTGCGGGCGGAACTTGGCGAGAATCTCTACTCGTGCTGCCTCTATGGAAGCGCGGTTCGAGGAAACGTCGTCGAAGGCGTCTCCGACATCAACCTTCTGATCGTCTTAAACACGTCTGACAGCGCCTCGCATGAATGCGTCGCACGCGCCATCGGGAACACCGTGCGCATCGATCCGTTCGTATTGGCTCGGCACGGCTTCGAACGAAGCGTCCGCGCGTTCGCGGCCAAATTCGCAAGCATCAAGCGCAATTATCGAGTCGTGTATGGTGCCGACCCACTCGCAGCCATCGAGATCGAACCAGAGCTCGAGCGCTTTCTCTGTGAACAAGCGATCCGAAACCTTCGTCTTCGGATGGTCTATGCCTACGCTACGCGGTCGCGGCACAAGTCTTACGCATCCTTCCTAAACCGCAGCGTGACACCTCTTTTTCTTCGTCTCTCTGAGATTGTCCGGCTGAACGGGGGAGAGCTGCCGTCGGACTTTACCCAGCGAATCAGTGCGTTTGAAAGGGTGTTCGAGATCGATGGTACCGTGCTTCATGACTTACTTGCGTTCAAGCGAGAGTCGAGATCGTTGAAGGATGCCGAGATATCAAATTGGCATAACCGCCTGTTCCCCGTTGTCGATTCGGCCGTCACCTGGATAGAAAGAAACTGGCAGCCGTCGCAGCCCGCCCAGTAGCCGCTATAAGGGCATGAGCATCTTTGATTTCCTGGGGACGATGAAAGGGCCGGAGTTCGTGGCGCTCTATGTCGTTTGGTTTCTTCTCTTATTCGGGGCAGTTCTTCTTTTGCGTCGGTGGGGATTCGATACGCGGGTAACGACTCTCACAGGATTTGTACTTTTCGAGGGCTTGGGCGTGGCGCGCTATTTGATTGGTTCGGCTAACGGCATGCAAAATTGGGGATTCATGGCCCCCATGATGATCGTTGGCGGCGTTATGTTTTTTACGCGCGGCAGCAGCTCGAACGGAGGGGCGCTGAGCAGCGATTCCGGAGGCGGTTGCGGAAGCGATGGGGGATGTGGGGGAGGCGGTTGTGGAGGTTGCGGATGATGATGATCGGCGTCGGTTATCGTCGGGAACTGCACGAGTGGATTGCCACCCGCCCCATCGATTGCCTTGAGATCACTGCGGAACACTTTTATGGACGCAACGAACCCGTCCTAAGAGACCTATCGCACCAGTTTCGTCTCTTTGTTCACGGATTGGGACTCAGCCTTGGAACGTCTGGCGAATTGGATCCCCAGCGATTGAGACGCTATGCACGTGTCGTCGAAATTGCGCAACCGGAATGGATCAGCGAGCACATCGCCTTTACCCGTACGGCTGAAGTCGATCTGGGTCATCTCAACCCTGTTCAGCCTACTCGCGCCATGGTAAGAACCATCGCTGACCATGCCCGTGAGATTGCCGAACGATGCGGCCGGCCAATCATCCTTGAGAATATTACCTCGCATCTCCGAATTGAGGGCGAACTATCCGAAACAGATTTTATCAATTCGATCTGCGAGACGGCGGATTGCGGCGTGCTGCTCGACGTGACAAACCTGTTCATCAATAGCAGGAATCATCGCTTTGATCCGCTCGGTTGGCTGAATAGAATCCATCCCGCGCGAATCGTGCAGCTTCATATCGTCGGATATGCGTTCGAGAGCGGCCGCTATACCGATGGCCATGCCCAGCCCATCCAGGACGAATTATTAGCGCTGGCTCGCGCGGTGACCGAGTATGCGCCGGTTCGGGGCGTCATCCTGGAACGTGACACGGATTTCCCCGGCGCAGCGGCGATGGACGAGGAATTCGCAAAGTTGGCACGACTCCGTGGCCGAAGTTGACTTCACAAGGGCCTTGGGGCGCCTCCTGCGCGACGGCTCTCTGCGCGACGCTTTTGCCGCCGACCCGATCACTGTGGCAAGACAGTTTAGCGTAAGCGACGCCGATCTTCGGGTGCTGGTGAGCCTTCCCCCTGCCGATCTCGAATATCAGGCGACCGTGCTTCTTCGCAAACGTTACGACCTGATCCGGCGCTTGCTGCCTGTGACTTGCGCGCGACTCAGCGAGGCTGCCTGGCCGGTCTTCAGGGAGTACGCGCGAAGCCACTGGCCGCAGAGCGCACCCGCGGAGTTGAGCGACGCAAGGGCGTTCTGCGACTATCTTAGCAGGACGGGCAACCCGCACGCGCCCTGCCGTAGCGAAGCAAACCGAATTGTATTCGCAGAAAGCGACAGGCTCTTTGGCCTTTATTTCGTACCCGACCTGCCAGGGCGCCGCGGAGCACACTGCGGCATCCAGCTCTTGCTGCGGTATCGCAAACACGGCTGGCGCGAATTGACTATCTACCTTAGCCTTTGAGTGATGTCGCGCCTTCGTGTCGTCGAACCCGTCGAGTGTCACCTCATTGTTGCCTTCCACGCCTTGATCCGGCCGACGTTCCTCGCCTCGACGGGTTCATTATGGCAGAAATCGCAGCGAGCCGACTCGGGAAGCCGCTGGTAAAAACTGTTGCTCACGATGATCTCGTCCACGGTCGCATGGCTCATGAGGCGGGCGGCGACATTGATGCAGTCCCCGATGAAGCCCAGGTGAGTGCGGCTGAACGGCCGCAGGGAGAGCAGATGGAGATCGCCGAGCGCCACGCCCGCGTGCAGGCCGACTGATGACTGCTCACGGTCAATTTGACGCTGCCACTCATGCGCGTGGTCGATCGCCTGACGCACATCGACCAACCGCTCCGCCACGATCTCGCCCAACTCGACGTCGAAGTGCGCCCGAAGCGCCGCCGCCAATCGCTCTTCGTCCCACACCTCCAGCTTCAGATCCGCGCCGAGTAGCGCCGCCCGCGCCGCGCACACCAGACCCTCCCAATCCGCGCGGCCCCTCCGATCGACCACGAGCACGACTCGCGAAGCATGGCGGACGACTTCACCGGGTTGCGCATATTTCCGCGTCAGGCTGCGCAGGATCGCTTCGTCGGGACATCCGTATTTCACCTCGATGAAGTAACTCTCTCTACCACGGGGACGCACCCGGATATCCGCAAAAGCTCCCGGCTGTCCCGACGCCACTTCGCGATCGATCTGCACATGTTCTGGCGCGAGGCCTTCGTTGCTCAAATGTTCGAACCGGCTGAGGTCGCAGCACAGTTCCTCGAGTAACAACCGCAGTTCGAAATAGGAGGAATCGGACACGGCGGAAGTCAGTATGGATCGCTGAGCTTCCCTCTATAATCACGGGGGAGGCCGTTCGCGTTCCATTGTCGGTCGGTCCTGCGCTCTTGAAAAAAAGATCCGTCTTCCTTCACGGTGCAGCGCACCGAACTCTCATACACAAGCTGGTGTTACCGCACCGGGAAACGCCCCGTCAATTTCAAAACCTGCCTACGGCTTCTGGTAAAACCGAATCGCCTCGATTCCACTTCCAAACTGCTTCAGCGGATAGACTCCTTTCTCCCCGCCCCGACCGGGATCGCGGATCAGATAGTCGAAACCCTCTTTTCCGCAAACGACCACAAAATGTGTTATTCCGTTTGGATATCGCAACCGCGCGATAACCGGGTTCCTTTCAAGGAGGTTCCGATCGATTAAAAAATAAGACGGCAAGTCCTCGTAGTGCGGCAGCAGACGCGAAGTGAAGCCGGAGTCGAATTCAGCGGCCTTCTCCCAATAGATCCAGCCCTGCGGAGTGTAACCTCCAGGCAACGCGGTCAGAAACTTGTTTAAGCGTCCGGGGTCCACATCCACGCCGTAGCTTGCCAAAGCCATCGCCGCCACAGCGACTGCGCATCCCTCCGCCGCAAGCCGGCCAGGGGTCGAGCCAAGAGTGTCCTCCCCCCACCGCGGATCGGATTGAAAGAACTGGGGAACGTAGAGTTCAAGGCGTCCGGGAAAATAAAGACCGCCAGAAGCGCCTAGCGGTCTCTCCTTCTTCCAATCCGCCCCCCACCAGAGGCTCCAAGCAATCAGGCAAAGAAAGGCTAGCAAAACGCCGAAAAAAATCCGTCTTGCGGTCATGACAAAGCGAATCTTGTTTACAACCGATGATTTCGCGAGCGCTCATTTTGGCGGTCCTGACAGTTTCCACCGCTCTTGCTGACTTCAACTCGGTGGTTCTCGAGGAAACGCGCACAATGCCGAAGGGCGGCGGCTACTCAACCACCCTCGACGCGCACAGGGCGCTCGCCTCATCGGTCGATGTCGATCGCGTCGTTCGAATCCAGGCGGAGCAAGCCATGCCCGGATATTGTTCGGGAGCCACTTACCTCGTTTTTCTTAAGACGCTCCAAGCCCTCCAAGATAACGGCGCGATTTCGTTGTCCCGGCAGACCTGGAACGCGCTCGTCCCCCGGTTGCGTCCTGATGGCAAGGACACGCTGCCCGACGGGGAAGGCATCTGGGGACGCTGGAATGCGAACGGCCCCGGAACGGCGCGACTCTTCCACAAACTCGGGCTCGGACGCAACTTCACAGATTTTTCCGCCGCGCGGCCCGGCGACTTTCTGAAGATTTTTTGGACGGATGCTGTTGGAAAGAAGGAAAGCGGCCATTCGGTAGTCTTTCTGGGATTGGAAACGGTGGGCGGCGTCGAAACTGTTCGCTTTTGGTCGAGTAACCGGCCTGGAGGCTTCGGCGAGAGTGCGGTGCCTCGCAAAAAGATCGCTCGGGCAATCTTTTCAAGACTGGAAAATCCCGGAAAGATCTCCGGCTGGACCGCCTTGCCCAAGAGCGACGCCTACCTTGCCAAGCTCCTCAGATCCGAATCCAGTTTCACGCAAGCGGCAAGAATGTCGGGCGTTGAAACGTTGAGACGAGGGGACGAATAACGAAGAACACGAAGTGCCCGGCTTTTCTAAATCGCTCGTTCGTACAAGAAAACGCCCCCTGGATCGCTCTAACTCCAGACAAACGGACGACCCGAAACACATTGCATCAGCATCGCCCAAAAGAGTACGGTAATACTGGCGAATGCGAATCTTATGACACAAACTCCCCCCGAGGACGATTATGTAGGCTGGCTTGTCGACCATTCCATGCTTCACAAAGCCAAGAAGCTCGCCCTGGCTTATGGCGGTCAAGGGCGCATGTGGCAGCAGCCGTTTGCCGAAGCGCGACCGCGTGCGGCCTCTGCGCTCGCGTCGGTCTGGTTTACCGCTTATCCGGCCGCGATAGTGACGAGGGCGGGCGAATCGGTCTTGAAGACGCTGGGCGATCCGCACCTGTGGTCGGCCTTATCGGCGATTGGCGTTCGCGGGGTGCATACCGGGCCCATGAAGCGCGCGGGAGGCATCCGCGGCCGCGACTTTACGGCGACAATCGATGGCAATTTCGACCGGATCAGCTTTGAGATCGATCCGGCATTCGGTACCGAAGCAGATTTCGTCGCGATGAGCCGCACCGCTGCCGCCCACAACGCGGTCGTGGTCGACGATATTGTTCCGGCGCATACGGGCAAGGGAGCCGATTATCGGCTCGCCGAGCTGGCCTATGGCGAATACCCGGGCATCTACCATATGGTCGCAATCCCGGAGGCCGATTGGGATTTGCTTCCGCCGGTGCCTCCCGACCGCGAGGCGGTGAATCTGCCGCCGGCAACAGTGGATCAGCTCAAGGAAAAAGGCCATATCGTCGGCCAGCTGCGGCGGGTGATTTTTTTCGAGCCCGGCGTGAAAGAAACCGATTGGAGCGCCACCGACGTGATAGTCGGCGTTGATGGTGTGGCGCGACGTTGGGTTTATCTGCATTATTTCAAGGAAGGCCAGCCATCCCTAAACTGGCTTGACCCCTCGTTCGCCGGCCCGCAGATGATCATTGGCGACGCGCTCCACTCGCTCGATGTGCTTGGAGCGCGGATGCTGCGGCTCGACGCGAACGGTTTTCTCGGCGTCGAGCGCCGGGTCGGCGGTCCCGCGTGGTCCGAAGGTCATCCGCTCTCGGTCGTCGGTAACCAATTGATCGCTGGAATGGTGCGCAAAGCGGGAGGCTTCACCTTCCAGGAACTCAACCTGACGGTCGATGACATTGCGGCGATGTCCCAGGGCGGCGCGGACCTCTCGTATGACTTCATCACCCGGCCCGCCTACCACCATGCGCTCGTAACAGGCGATACGGACTTTCTACGATTGATGCTCAAGACGATGCGCGACTATGACATCGATCCGGCCTCGCTTATACACGCCCTGCAGAATCACGACGAATTGACACTCGAATTGGTTCATTTTTGGACTCTTCACGCCACAGATACCTATACCTTCGGCGGTCAAACCTGGACGGGCGAGACGCTGCGCGAACATCTGCGCGCGGCGATGTATGAGCGGTTGACTGGAGACAATGCGCCCTACAATTTGCGCTTCGTCACAAACGGCGTCGCTTGCACCACCGCCAGCGTAATCGCGGCGGCGCTGAAGATCCGCGATCTCCGTACGCTGACCGAAGAGCAAAAGCGCCAGATCCAGCGGGTCCATCTCCTGCTCGTGATGTATAACGCTTTTCAGCCCGGCGTATTCGCCCTGTCCGGCTGGGATCTGGTCGGCGCACTGCCGCTCCCCCCGGAAGCGGTCGCAACGCTGATTGCCGACGGAGACACCCGCTGGATCGAGCGCGGCGCGTACGATTTGGTCAGCGTGAACTCCGGGGCCTCCACTTCGCAGGCGGGCTTGCCCAAAGCCCCAACGCTGTACGGCCCGATCGACGAGCAACTCAAGCGGCCCGACTCATTTGCCAGCCAATTGCAAAAGCTGCTTGCCGTTCGCCAGAGCTGCGGGCTCTACGCCAGCCGCCAAATACTTGTACCAGGCGTGAAAAGTGCCGGGTTGCTGATTCTGGTCCACGAATTGCCCGACGCCAAAGGCACACAAGTCACAGCGCTTAATTTCGGCGCAACGCCGATCGACGAAACGATCGCACTCCCCGGCGTGCAGCCAGGGCCCGTCCTCGATATGATCAACGAAACGATCGAGGGGAGCCTTTCGGACACCGGCGAACTGCGAATCACACTGGACGGCTACGAAGGAAAATCGTTGCGCATCAGCGGCGCGCTGCCGGCAAGCGAGTAAGCCTTCACCGAACTGCTCCCATGGCGGGATGCAATGGCATCCTACTCCTGCCTCTCGCGGTCAAGATCATAGCGCGGACGACCCCGGCCGTTTCTCGCGGAGATCGGTCCACCGACATCCTCATTGCTGCATGTAGAATCTGTCTCATTCGGATTGCAGAGCCGAGCGCTCGCCTGCGCCAGCAGACGGTCGGTGAAGAGGCGCTGTTTGCGCTGGCCGGCATCGGCTCCACCCGGCCATCTTTCCAGTGCTGACCTCAATTCCTGCACGCTGTTTGGACAATTCTCTCGCCGAATGAGCCAATCGACTGTGGCAAGCAGTTCCATTCCCAACGGTGACTGGAAGCCATCAATGAGGGCATCTGTTTCTTCAAGCACCGCTGCATAGACCTTGCCCTGCCCGGAACGCAGATAGGCTGCCACAATATCCGCCTTCCCGTCGGTGAAGGCGATGGTATCCATCGGCCCACAGTCGGCGATGCGTTTGTCACTGCGCAGGTAGCTGCCATCTAGAGCGTTTAACAGATGATTCAGGCGGGGAGAAAATGGCCCGTAGCGATCCGCCTGGAATTGTAGCTTCAACACATCCGCGAGACCTTGCCTTCTAGTCGAGCGTTCTAAACCACGCCAATTTCTGAATTTCCAGCAACGTGCATTCAATACCCAGCACCCAGTAGCGTCGGATGGATTCCGCGATCAAGGCTCTGGCTACGGTAAGCTTTTGCACCCCTTCCCGTTTAGCAACGTTTTGGTATTCTGCCGTCGGCTCGTAAGCGATGATCTCCACTGTCGGAAGGCTTTCCGCCATGGCTTCGATCAAGGGACGCACCTCATTCCACTCCAATCCCCCATTGCCGCAACCTAGCGGCGGGAGCGCCAGCGAGCGGATGCCCTTTTCCTGCACCACACGCAACAGGTCGTTCAGCCCCGCTTCAATCCACGCGCGCCGGGATGGATGCCTCCAGTGTTTCTTGGTAGGAAAATTGATGATCCATCGGAGGCCGCCTAATTCCCCTGTTTCCGTGACGAACATCCGCCCGATTTGGACCTCACCGGCTTTGCAGGCCGCCTCGTAGGCGCGAAAATTCTCCGGAAATCGCTCCTTGAACATCAAGGCGATGCCTTTGCCCATTACGCCCACCGTGTTGACCGTGTTCACTACAGCCTCCACGTCGGCTTCGAGCAGGTTTCCTTGCCGAATCGTAATCGCCGACGCGCTGGGTGAACAACTCACAGTGTGCCCACCCATCTCCGCCAAGCTGCTGTCTGGCAATTTCATACCAGGCGCGGTCGTGGGTTAGAAGCAAGATTTGCCAGTCCGCGAAGCCGCGGAGTTTGAGCAGTTTTAGCAACGGCAGGCGGTGGGCCATATCCAGACTCAAGAGCACATCATCGAGAATGAGCAGCCTAGGGTAGGATGACCCGTCTGCCCTCCGAGGAGGGATGCTCTGGGACATGCCAGCAAGATAGAGGCAAAGGCCGATGGCCGTGACGCGAGCCTCGTTGATGAACTCCGAAGGTTTGTTGAGTGGGTCGCCACCGCGATCCCGCATCCCCAGGCGTACAGAGCCGGGTTTGAACTTGTTGCTGTGACTGCTCGGATCATAGCTTACGTCTCGTCGCCACTTGAGCTCCATCGAAGACCACGGAGCAAATGCCTCCAGCATCTCATTGGCTCTCGCCTCTACCATCGAGCAGAACGCTTTAGTGTTGTCATTGAACCGCTTGATCGCCGCCCACAAGGGGTCCAGAAGCGGCCTCTCCGCATAAACCCTTCGCGGACTTTGCGCCGCCATCGATTGAATTTCCGCCCACGCATGACCGAAGGTCTGAGTTGTCGTGCCCATCGGGCAACTCGTTAGGATTTCGTCGATCAGGGGTTGCAAGATCTCCACCGAATCGCCAAACTGCACCTCGCTGATGCGCCAGACGCTGCGGTAGTCAAGCCAGCTGCGGGCGCGGGCCATGTCGGTGAAATGGGGGTGGCCTTTGTTTCGCTCCTTCGGCGTCCAGAACAAGGGATCCACGGTCGGGTGATCGAAGACCAGCTTGACTTCACGGTCTTCGCGGGGTGGATCGGTGTGGCGGTATTTAAACTCGTCGAAAGCGACCGCGGTGGAACGGAAGTCGAGGAAATCGCGGAGCGCTTTGCCGAGCGAGGATTTGCCGCTACCGTTCTCGCCGTAGAGCAGCAGGTTCTTTCCCTTGCCGGTGACGCGCCCGTCCTTGTCGTGCTGCGCCAGCCAAATGGTTACGGGATTTTGAAAGCCGCGGTAACCGCAAAGATAGATGGCGGCGAGTCTGAGCGGAGCTGGCGTGGCGCTCATACTTCTTCGGCGGCCTGCTCTGTTATGGCGTGCGAGCCGAGGTCGAAGAGGGCGGCGCGCAGGGGAGAATTGATGTCGTAGGCGCTCTCTATCGCGATGCGCACTTCATCGAGGTGGGAGGCGTCGCGGATGGCGGTGATCTCGGGAAGGCGGGCTTCGGTGACAAGCTGGCCGAAGTGGAGGCTGCGGGCGTGGAGCTCGTCCGGGGTGTAGACTTCGCGACGAGGCCGTCGTTCAGGTTTTCGAAGAATTCGAGCAGGACTGTGTCACGCGACGTGCGGTGGCCAGGGTGCGCGTGAAAATAGCGCTGGAGGGCAAGATAAGTCCACCACTTGCACTATGGGCTGCTGCTGCTCGGCGGGCACGTCAGGGATGGGGAGTTTTTTCCAGTCTTCGGGGTAGAGGTCAGTGTTGCTGCGGCGGTTCGCGCGGAGGAAATCGCGGGCTGTGCCGGAGTTCATCACGCCGAGTAGGTATTTCACGGCGAAGCGGCGGCTGGTGGTCTCCAGTTCCTCGCGCTTCGGCAGATCGGGGCGCGGCTTTTCGCCTCGGTAGCGCGCGGCTTTTTTCAGCGAGTTGTTTCGCACGCCGTGTAGCGATTGCCACGGCAAGCAGACCATGACGGTGTGGTTGCAAAGCGTCTCATCCGAATCGTAACAACTCCGCAAAGACTCACCCGCAGTTCGATGGATGAAGATCTTCTCGGGAACTGAATAGAGTTCCGGGAATGTTGGTCGGCTGAACAACGCGGGTGCTCGCGAGGTTCCCCACTCAAGCCACTCGCTACCTCCTGGGCGCGATGGCCCCGGTCGGCGCGTCCGGCGACCTGGAGAAGAAAGTGCGCGAACTCGTCTCCGAGGAGGAGCCCTCGCACCGCCTCGACCTCGAAGCCGAGCGCATCGTCGGACTTATCGGCCAGCTTCGCATCCTATGATCAAAACGAAAGAATGGGGAAGGGGTCGCGGGGTGACGAGCACAAAAGCAAGGCGGCTCTATCTAGGTCCGGGAGCAGCAGAAATCCGGCACACGCGCCAGCGTGGACCCAGTTCCAACGCCTTCCCGCGGGATCAAGGAAAACGAAATACCGGTCGCTGACAAGAGGCCAAAACTGGCAAGGCCGACGGACTGGCCAGGCCCGGAGGCTGAATAGAAGAAGACCCGAATTAGATGTGGCAATGAGATTCAGAAACCCTCATCGCCGCCCGCCGTATTCATGTTCCCAACAAAAGACGTGCCGGATTCTCGATGCAGTCCTTTACACGGATGAGAAAAGTCACGGCCTCCTTGCCGTCGACGACACGGTGATCGTAGCTCAGCGCCAAATACATCATTGGACGAATAGCAATCTGGCCCTTCTCGACGATCGGGCGTTCCTGGATCTTGTGCATTCCAAGGATTCCGCTTTGCGGGGGATTCAATATGGGCGTGCTCAGAAGAGAGCCGTAAACACCTCCATTCGAAATAGTAAACACTCCACCTTGCAGATCTTCGATGCCGATCTTGCCTTCGCGAGCCTTGACGGCGTACCCAACGAGACCCCCCTCGATGTCAGCGAACGATTTTTGATCGCAATCGCGCAAAACAGGAACGATGAGGCCGCGCTCGGTGCCGACGGCCACGCCAATGTCGTAGTGATGATTCTGGATGAGGTCGTCGCCATCGATGCGGGAGTTGATCGAAGGGACGGCCTTTAGCGCGTCCACAACGGATTTGATGAAGAAAGACATAAAGCCAAGCTTCACGCCGTGCTTTTTGGTGAATTCCTCCTGCATTTCCTTGCGCAGCGCCATGACACCAGTCATATCGCACTCATTGAAAGTCGTCAGAATGGCGGCCGTGTGCTGCGCCATGACGAGTTGTGCAGCGATTTTTCGGCGAAGCGGAGTCAGCTTTTTGCGCGTTGTGCGCGGATCATCGGGCGCCGCGATTTTCGGCTTAGGCGCGGGAGCCTCCTCCTTTTTCGGAGGAGCGGGAGCGGGCTTTGGCGTGGGAAGCGGGGCCGGCGCCTCTTCCGGCGGTGCGGCAGGCGTCTGGGCAACAGGTTCGGGCTTCGCTGGCTCGGCGGGCTTTTCCGCCGGGGCGGCGGACGGGCCCGGCTCGATGAGGGCGACGACCTGGTCGATCTTGACTTCATCGCCTTCAGCCGACTGCGTCCTGAGGATGCCCGACTCGGGCGCACTGACCTCACTCGAGACTTTGTCGGTCTCGAGAGTGAAAAGAATGTCGCCAGCATTTACCGCATCGCCGTCTTTTTTATGCCAAGCGGACAGGATGCCTGAGGTGATGGATTCGCCAACGGTGGGAACTTTGACTTCGACGTTCATAAAGAGTGGCGGCGGTGGCTAGACTTCGAAGGCCTGTTTGACCAGGGCCGCCTGCTGAGCCTGATGCGCCTGCATGGTCCCGGCCGCCGGACTGGCACTCGCAGGCCGCCCGGCATAATGGATATAGCCTGGAAACAGATTGAGCAGGCGGGGCAAGATAAAGGTCCACGCGCCCATATTTTCCGGCTCCTCCTGGCACCACACAAATTTCTTCGCGTTCGAAAATGGTTTAGCTAGGCGGCTCACCTTCTCCTCGTAAAGGGGATAGAGCTGCTCGATGCGAATGATCGCCGCGGCGTCTTTGAGATTGTTTTCCTGCCGGTACTTGATCAGATCGTAATACACCTTTCCCGAGCAGAAGATGACTCGCTCAACCTTTTTAGGTGAGGCCTCCGTCTCGGCGAGAACCTCGAAGAACCGGGAGTTGGTGAAATCCGACTCCTTCGAGACCGCCTGCTCATGCGTAAGCAGGCTTTTTGGTGTCATGACGATGAGCGGTTTGCGGTACTTGCGGTGCATCTGGCGCCGCAGAACGTGGAAGTATTGGGCCGGCGTCGTTACATTGCAGACCTGCATGTTCTCCTCGGCACAGAGCTGGAGAAAGCGCTCTGGCCGTGCGCTCGAGTGCTCGGGGCCCTGGCCCTCGTAGCCGTGGGGAAGAAGCAGCACGATTGCGCTCGGACGGCGCCATTTGGACTCCGAAGGCGCAATGAATTGATCGATGATGATCTGCGCTCCGTTGGCAAAATCCCCAAATTGCGCCTCCCACAAGTAGAGCTGGGTCGGAAAATCCATCGAGTATCCATAATCAAACCCGAGGACAGCGTATTCCGAGAGCGGGCTGTTATAGACGCAGAATTTAGCCTGGTTCGAGCGGATATGGTTCAGCGGGATATAGCGCTGACGATTCTGTTCGTCGTAGAGCACGCTGTGCCGCTGGCTGAATGTGCCACGCCGGCTGTCCTGGCCAGAAAGCCTCACGGGAGTCCCCTCGAGAAGGAGCGAACCGAAGGCGAGCGCCTCGGCAAAGGCCCAATTGTAAGGGCTTCCAGTTTTCCAAATTTGGAGCCGCCGATCGAGCAAGATGCGCTTGATCTTAGGGAGCACACGGAATTCTTCCGGGACTGTCGTTAGCGCTTTTGAAACGAGATTCAGGGTCTCTTTTGAAATCGCGGTATTGATTGGAGCGTGGGAATAGGGCGGTTGGAAGATGGCGGTTGAACCGGCGAATTCGTGCGCCTTCGCCTTCTCCGGCTCAGCAAGTTTGACCTGGGAAAGTGCGTCGTTGAGCTCCTTGAGAGCTTCGGCCTTTAGGGCTGCGGCTTCTTCGGCGGAGACCGTGCCCAGTGGAGCAATCTGTGCGGCGAAAACTTCGCTTGGCAGCGGATGGGTCTTGATCCGGTTATACAAGTCGGGCTGAGTGAAGGCTGGCTCATCGCCCTCGTTGTGGCCGTGCCGGCGATAGCAATAAATATCGACGACCGCATCACGCCCGAATTCATGCCGGAATTCCAAGGCGATCTTCGCCATTTCCATGACGGCGATGGGATCCTCGCCATTCACGTGGAAGATTGGCGCGTCAACCATTTTCGCGATCTCCGTGCAATACTCGCTCGAACGGGAGTCCGCCGGCAGCGTCGTAAAGCCGATCTGGTTGTTCACGACGAAGTGGACGGTCCCGCCGGTGCAATATCCCGGAAGCTGTGACATATTGAAGACCTCCGCGACCACACCCTGACCGATGAAGGCCGCATCGCCGTGGATTAGAATCGGAACCACTTTCTTCCGGTAGGCGGTGTCATCGAGCAAACGTTGACGCGCACGGGCTTTGCCCTCGACGATCGGATCCACCGCTTCCAAGTGACTGGGATTGGCCGCCAGGTTGATCTCAACTTCATAGCCAGTCGCCGTCTTGCGCACGTTGCGATACCCGAGGTGATACTTCACGTCACCGTTGCCCCCTACCGAATCCGGCGCGAAGTTGCCTTGGAACTCATTGAAAATGATATCCAGGGGCTTGTTGAGAATGTTGGCGAGCACGTTCAAACGTCCCCGATGGGCCATTCCCATCACCAATTCCTTGATTCCGCGCTTCTCGCAGTTTTGAACAATGCTATCGAGCGCGAGGATGAGTGATTCGCCGCCCTCCAGCGAAAAGCGCTTACCGCCGTACTTGGTGTGCAAAAAATTCTCAAATGTCTCGGCTTCATACAGCTTTCGAAGGATATCTCTATGAACTGCCGCGTTGGTGCGCAGGGAACTATCGCGGTTTTCCAGCTTGTATAGCACCCAGGTGCGCATGCGCGGGTTCTGGATGTGCATGAATTCCGCCCCTGTCGTGCCGCAGTAAATTGCCTCGAGCTCGCGAATCATTTCGCGCAGCTTCATCTTCCTGCCCTCCTTGAAGAAACGAGAGGAGACCGTTTGGTCGAGGTCGTTTTCGTCTAAGCCGAGTTCCTTCAGCGTGAGAAGCGGATTCGATCGTTTGAGCAGATCGAGAGGGTCGAGGTCCGCGATGGTATGACCGAGAGTTCTGTAGCCGTAAACGAGAGCCTCGACTCGCGTTTGGAGGCTGCTCTCGGTAACTGCACCGGGCGCCATTTCGGCGGTTGCGCCGTTCTCACCCTCCTCGCTTCTGGCAAAGCCAAGCTCGAAGCCCTCGAAAAAAGCACCCCAATCAGGATCCACCGATCGGGGGTTGGAGAGCCATCGTGCGTAGTTTTCGTCAATCAACCCCTCGCTCCAACGGGCGGTAAAAGTACTCATATGCAATGCATGGTTCGGCCCCTTCGGTGCGGCGGCGAGCCCTCATCGAGGGAACTTATAGTGTGAGGGATGTTTCCGATTTGCGCAAGCAGGCAGTATCGGCCGAACACCGCGGTTCCCCTGACGGGCTGGGATTTATGAAGGGTGCCGCTTGAAAGACGGAGGATCTCGGGCTAAACGGAACAACTCCCGAGATGATCAAGGTCGAAAAGCTCACCAAGCGCTACGGCGGCGTCACTGCGGTGGACGAGATCGATTTCGAAGTGGACAAGGGCGAGATTGTCGGATTTCTGGGCCCAAACGGCGCCGGAAAGAGCACCACGATGCGAATGCTCGCGTGCTTCCTTCCCCCGACCTCTGGACGGGCGGAAGTGGCGGGCTGCGACGTTTTTGGGGATTCGCTCAGGGCGCGGGAGCATATCGGCTATATGCCCGAGCATGTTCCGTTGCCCCATGATATGCGAGTAAATGAATACTTGTCGTTTCGGGCGGCGCTGAAGGGGGTCCCAGGCCGCCGGATCAAGGAGAGGCTTGCGGATGTTTGCGATCTTTGCGGGCTTGCCGAGGTCAATCGCAAGATGATCGCGGCGTTGTCAAAGGGTTTCCGACAGCGCGTGGGGCTTGCCGACGCGATGATTCATGAGCCTGATCTGCTCATTCTTGACGAGCCGACCATCGGCCTGGACCCGAATCAGATTCGCCAGGTGCGTGAACTCATCAAGAACCTGCGCCGCCATCACACGATCCTCCTTTCAACCCACATCTTGCCGGAAGTAGAGATGATTTGTTCACGCGTCATCATCATCAACAAGGGACGCATCGAAGCACTCGATACTCCAGAGAACCTGCGTTCCCGCATCAGCTCCGAGGGGGAGGTGCTCTTGGAGGCCAAGACCGCAGATCCCCACGCGCTAGCCAAGCTGCGTTCCGTGGCTGGCGTGAAGGATGTGATTCAGACGAAGAAGGGGGATTGGACGCGCTTTACTCTCCATGTGGAAAAGGACCCCAGGGAGAGCTTGCATGCGCTCGCGGTTAAAGAGGGGTGGCCGGTGCGGGAATTGACGAGGCACGGGGCTACGCTTGAACAGGTTTTTGCCGAGGTCACTCACGCCGAAGAGCAATAATGAAACGATTCCTCACTCTGCTGGTCCGCGAAGTGCGCCACTACTTCCATCAGCCACTAGCCTATATCGTCCTTTTCTTTTTTTTGCTCCTTACCGCGGCAAACTTTCACGCCGGTCTGGTTGCACTGAATCGGGAGCCGGGCCAGACCTCTGTCGTCGAAGCATTTTTCAACACCGTCCTGTTTTGGTTTTCGTTCGTATTGATTTTCCCTCTGCTTACGATGCGACTATTCAGCGAGGAGTACAAGCTCGGGACGATCGAAACCCTGATGACCGCGCCCGTGCGTGATGGACAGGTTGTCCTCGCCAAATTCTTCGGCAGCTTTGTCTTCTATCTCGTACTCTGGGCGCCGAGCCTGCTTTACTTTGCAATCTTTCGATGGCTGACCGGCCAGAGGGCCGCGGATGCCGTCGGATCGTACCTCGGAGCCTATTCGATGCTTGTTCTCGTGGGGATGTTCTATCTTTCCATTGGCTGTTTGGCCTCGGCCCTGACGAAAAATCAGATCGTGGCCGCAACCGTTGCCTTCGCGTTGATCAGCCTGATGTTTTTCCTAAGCCTGCTTTCCTTCCTTTTCCTCAAGGCGAGTTCCACGTTGCGCGAACTTACGTACTACTTTTCAACCATCGAGCACATGGGAGAGTTTTCCCGGGGCCTTTTCGACACACGCCCAGTCGTCTTTTACCTGAGCATGACGCTTTTTGCGCTTTTCCTCACCTTGCATGTCTTCCAGTACCGAAGATGGAAAAGCTAGGCATTGCGCGCAAGACGATCCGGCTGAATGTCGCCATGCAAGTGCTGGCCATGCTGGCGCTCCTGATCACGGTAAACTATTTCAGCTTCAATCACTATGCGCGCGCTGACTTTTCCCGCTCGCAAAAGTTCGTGCTTTCTGATCAGACGAAGCGCGTTCTGCGCGAGTTGAAGAAGCCTGTTCGGGTGACGGTTTTTTTCTCGCCGACCATGCTTTCACCGGAATCCGGGCTTTTCCCCGATGTGCAAAATCTTCTCAAGGAGTTGATCTTTTCAGGCCGGAACAAGATCGAAGTCGAATATGTCGATCCCACTCGCAATCTCTCCCGCGCGCGAGAATTGCAGGAGCAATACAAGTTCAGTGCCTCCGAAAATGTCCTCATCCTGGACTACGATGGTCGCTCGAAATTTGTGGCCGTGGCGGACATGGCCGATTTCGACATGAGCCCTGTCGAGAGCGGAGATCCGCCTCGGTTGCTTGCCTTCAAGGGTGAGCAGGCGCTTACCAACGGCATGATAGCCCTCTTAAGCCCAGACCGTCTCAAGGCCTATTTCCTGCAAGGTCATGGTGAACCCGCGATAGGCGAAATGACCCCTCTTTCTGTCTTCAAGGACTACATCGAACGGCAGAACGTGAGCGCGGCGCCGCTTTCCTTCGCTTCCCTGGATGCGGTGCCGGCAGATTGTGCCACCCTGATTATCGTGGCCCCGCAGTTCGATATCGAAGAGCGCGAGGCGATGATCCTCGGAAAGTACTGGAAGGAGAAGGGCCGCCTGCTTGTCCTGCTCGACCCGAAAGCGAAGACGCCCCGGCTGACCGCGCTGATCGAACAAACGGGGGTAACTCCTTTGGATAACCGCGTCCTGCGCACCGTGCGTTTGCCATTCGCCACCGGAATCCTGCGCGACGTAACCGCCGAATTTCTTCTCGGAAACGCCATCACAAAGCGGATGGTCGGCATTAACATTCTTTTGCCGGGCGCAACCCAGTCGCTCAAGATCGACGCCGGCCAATCCCAGGCCGCCGGCGTGCAGATTTGGCCACTGATCCGGGCGAGTGACGAATTTTGGGGAGAGGCCGACTATGTGACCGACGAAAAAAAAGGCGTCCGGTATGAAGAGGGAATGGACGCCGGGCAGCCGCTCTATGTGGCCCTTGCCGCTGCGCGTGGCGGCGTGAAGGATGAGCGCGTCGAAGTCGAATCCGCGAAGTTGATCACCGTGGGAAGCTGTGAGTTTGCTCTGGATGCCGCGCTCAACCAGCAAGGGCTCGACTTTCTTCTTAGCGCGATGAACTGGCTGCTCGACCGCGGCCAGTTTACTGGAGCGGCGCCGAAGACAGTGAAGCACTTTTCGTTGAACCTGACAGACGCGCAGCTAGGGTCGGTTGCTCTCTATACGATGGTCGTCATCCCGGGAGTTGCCGCGCTCGCCGGCCTGGTCGTCTGGTTGCGGAGGCGCGCATGAGCCGCCTCACGACCATCTTGCTATGTGCCTTGGCGCTCGCGGCAATCGTGTTTCTCGCCATTTACGAGCCGCTGACACGGAGCACGCGTGAAAATGTCGCGGCTGCTCGCGAAGGACTCGTCCTGCGGCTCGACCCGTCGAAGGTGCGTGAAATCCGGATTTCCACCGGAGGCAGCACTCTTGAACTCAAACGAGCTGGCAACGGCTGGCAGCTTGGCACGAAATCAAAAGACCGCGCGGATTCTGCTCTGGTCGAACGGATGCTTCTTGCGGCGTCGGGAATGCGGTACTTTGACAGGATCGCGAGAGGCGAGCTCAAGGCAGACAGCGAATTGAGCAACTACGGTCTGCGCAATCCCAAAAGGACCATCGAGTTTGATGGTGACGAAAAGGCGGCCCTCTACCTTGGCAAGGACGCGGCGAGCGAAGAGCGCGTCTACGCGCGCACGAGCGCTTCGCGGGATGTCTATCTCGTCGGCGATGAGTTGCTCAAGTTGGCCTTTCGGGATGCCGCCGATTTTCGAGACCGCCGCCTCACCGACTTGTCTCCGGATCAAGTCGATCGCGTGATCGTCCGCAGGCAAGGTGGAGAAATCGAGCTCTCCCGTGATGCCACGGGCTGGCAAATCGTGAAGCCGCTCCACGCCCTCGCCGACGAGCAAAAAGTGGAGGACTTTCTCAAGCAGTTGGTGGGCCAGCGAATCGTCGAATTTGTCGCCGAGGACCCAAGGGACTTAAGCATCTACGGTATTGCGGAGGGCAAAGACGAGATCACGTTTTACGCAGAGGGCAGCAGCCGGCATCAAACGTTGCGCCTCGGAACGGATAAGTCGGGAACTCTCTTCGGACAGTTTACAGCGCGGAATTCGGTTTACCGCTTGCCACCTGAAAGCTTGCAGCTTCTGCAAATTAACCCGGAGGCTCTGCGCGATCGTCGTTTGCTCCCGCTGAATCTTGACATCGTGGACATGATCCGCATCCGAACGCCGGCAAAGGAGTTCGCGCTTCGACGCCAAGAGGACGGGTGGGTCGTGAAAGACGGGGCCATGGAGCGTCCGGCAAGCGCGGCGGCGGTCCGCACACTGGCTGACGCCCTGTCCAAGGCCAAGGTGTCAGCCTACGACACGGTTGCGGACGGTAAGCTTGCAGCCTTCGGACTCGAACGTCCGCAGTGCGTCGTTTCATTTGTGGCGGTGCTCTCAGAGAACACGCCCGAAACTCGCGCCGGAGAGCAGGTCATCGCGAGCCTCGCCATTGGGAAATCGGAAGGCGGCCGTCTCTTTGTAAAGATCGGTGAGACACCCGAAGTGCTTAGCGTTCCCGAGGCCATTATGACCGCAATCCCATTGGATCCTGCGGCGTGGATTTCGCCGGGATAGCCGCGTTGCATCACCTGGTTTGCCAACAAAATGTTCGGGGAGCGCCCCCATCCCCGCGTGCAGTTTCCGGCGTCTCGCCGGACACTCCTGCTCGGCGGGACGCTACCAGCACACGCGGGACGCGTATGCTCCCCCTTTACACGGGTTGACTCAGCTTTCGCTGGAGATTGAGGTGGAACGTTCCCAGGGGAAACTCGTCATCCTGTATCATCCCCAGCCATTTCTTCACATCCGTTTCATCGCTTACCTCTCGGGAGTCCGCCTTCCACTTCGAGGCGATATTCGGCCGAAGATAAGCCGAAATCAGCTCGTGCGCCGCGAGCCAGAGGTTCATACGGGAGCACGTCGCCCCAAGCTTATACAAGCGAGCGATTTCTTCTCGGAGTTCCGATACAGCCTCCAGCAACCGTTCCCACTCAATCGTCAGTCTGTTATCGCGCCAGATCAGGACGTCTTTCCGGTGTAGATACGCAAACAGCAACTGCCCCCCCAGCGCGTCATAATTCCGCACTCGCGGTCCCGTAATCGGGAATCGGAAAATGCGGTCGAGCAGCACAGCGTAAGTAACATAGACCGCGAAGCTAAAACCATCCCGCGCCAGGCGTGCCGCCTCGCAGAAACTTCGCAGGTCGACGCGCAATTCCTCCAGCGCGTACATCCAATACGGTGCTCGCTGGCGGATCATAAACGGATCGAACGGCAGTTCGCCAAGTCCGTGGGACTTGTCGTGAATCAAGTCCCAGAGTCCCGTCGCGTCCTGCATGATCGCAAGAGAACCGAGAAAGCATTCGAGTTGCGGATGCAGTTGCAGGCACGTGGCTGCCGTCGCCTTGACAGCATATCTTTGGAGACGCGCCGCTTCCCGATCGCAGAAGATTATCGCGAAATTGTTCGTCGCTCCTGACTTCACCGAGATCATCTCGGGAAACAGCACAGCACACTGGCTATCGTATCCCGCAGTGTAGTCAACCAGGTGGCCGGGAACGAACCGTTCGTTCCAATAGAGATCCGTTTCAAGCGCGGCCAACCACTCCGGCCATGGCGTGCGGATGATCAGCGCCTCAAAGCGCGTGTCCATCGAGGCGTTCGGCGTATACAAAGGAAAAACCACCAGATGTTCGCGGTTATGGACGCGATGTTTCTGAGGATTGAATGCAGCAAGCGACCGCCCAAAGTCCGGCTTCCCAAACCCGTTTTCCGCCCAAGCCCGCAAGTCGCCCGTCGCCTCGCCGAGGTAAAGTTCCTGGTGTGGAAATAAGGGTTTCAACTCGTCGAGGGCAGAACGAACTGCGAACACGTGAGCGCTGGCCTGGACATGTGCGGCGCCCGCCACCGAACCATCCGCGTTTTGCAGAAGTCTCAACGCGTTCACAGAAGATTTCAGCCGGCCCCAGGGATCCGAATTCTGTGCGGCGGAATCCACCTCGACTATCGGCAGGCGGCGAGATGCGGGAACGGCGAGCCAGTAAAAAAGATTCAGCCAGAGCTTCTCGTGATCGCAATCTCGGAGATGCTCGTCCCCAAACAAACTGGAATCGCTCACCAAAATTACACGCCCTTCGCCCGCAAGAGCTATGCTTACCAAGCCGGCGTCTGGCGGAAGCGCCTTGCTGGACGATTTCCATGCGACCCGAGCGGCTCCGTCGGCTTTGCACGAGCCGGCCTGGTAAAAACGCGCCGCGTGGACGCCGTGCGCGAGCGGCCCATCCAAGGCCTCAGCCGCAATCCGCGTCGGATTATCCGGCGAGCCGGCGCGGTCGATCACAGTTGAGTTCTCCATCGCGAGCCCGAAGGGAGCGAGCAACTCGTTGAGATTGCTCCGGTACTTGTCGTACTCGTATTCCGAGATCACCAGTAACCCGCCACCAACGCGCACGAACGCTCGAACATCCGCGATTTCTTCGTCGGAAAGTTTGGGTGAGTTTGATGATGTCGTCCTCTCCCATTTCGGATCGCACGGGTGCGGTAGCACAAGGATGTCCGTGTCCTTGAGCACCGCCGGGCACAACGGCTGTTCAATATTCCTTCGAATCGAAAAACCGTGCGCGGTCAACGCTTCGGCGGCTTCTTGATAGGAAGAATTGATGCTGTCGCCCGGATTGATCTCCTCCGCTCTCAAGCGCGACACAGACCAACTTTCACTGTGATACTCATCGAACAGAACGCGTATGTTCCTGTCGTATTGAACTCCCTTCATAGGCCTTCGAACGGCTCAATTTACCCCTCCAAAAACGGAGCGTCAAAAACGCACGGCAACCAACAGGGATACGCTTTTGGTGAGCGCCTCTGGGTCCTCTGTGGTGAATCTGGCATTTTACCTGGACTCCACCAGCAGGCGCCCGATGTCGGACACCAGCGCGTCTACGTCGTCCTCCCTGGTGTCCCATGAGCACATCAACCGCGCAGCGCCGCCGGGCCCCACATCCGTGTAAAACCTGTGCCCGCACGCTCTCAGGGCATCGAGCACTTCGGGCGGAAGTTTGACGAACACGGCGTTCGCCTCCCGCGGGAAAAGCACCTCGGCGCGCCCAATGCCTCTCAGCCCTTGCTCCAACAACTCGGCCATCTTATTCGCGTGCGCTGCGTGCCGAAGCCACGCGCCTTCGGTCAGTATCCCGATCCATTGGGCCGACAAGAACCGCATCTTGGACGCCAGCTGCCCGGACTGTTTCAGCCGGTATTCAAAGTTTCGCGCAAGCTCTCTGTTGAAAAAAACGACCGCATCGCCATAAGCCATCCCGTTTTTCGTGCCGCCGAACGACAAGACATCCACGCCCGCTCGCCACGTTAGAGCGGCCGGGGCAACGTTCAACGCAGCGACCGCATTGGCGAACCGCGCGCCGTCCATGTGCAGAGACAGTTCAAACTTTCGTGCCACGGCGCCGAACGCCGCAATTTCGTTCGGAGTATATACGGTCCCGACTTCTGTCGACTGAGCGAAGCTGATTGCTCCCGGCCGGGAGGCATGCACGTCGGTGCGCCGGACGGCTGCTTCAGCCAGCTTAGCCGGGATCAGCTTTCCGTTTTCGCCTGGCAAGGTCACAAGTGTAAGCCCGTGCGCAAAGAAACCTGGCGCGCCACATTCGTCTGTTTCCAGATGTGCGAACTCGTGACAGAGCACCGAGTGAAAAGACTGGCATGCGCTCGCAGCCACGAGCCCATTGGCCGCCGTGCCGCTGAACGCAAAGAACACCTCGCAATCCCGCTCGAAAAGATCCTGGATCATTTTGCGCGCACGAGCTGTCCACGGGTCTTCGCCGTAGCCTGGCGTATGTCCGAAGTTGGCTTCTTCCAGCGCCTGCCAGACTTCCGGGCAAATTCCGGAATAGTTGTCACTGGCGAAATGGCGACGTCTGGATCCGGTATCGGCGGCTTCCATACCTGACTGCAAGATAATGGGTTACAGCTTTCGGCGACTCGCCGGAAATTCCCGGCACTAGCTCTTCGGAAGGGAGTTCGTCGCGAGGCGGTCGGTCTTGGCAGCCATGATGAAGTCGTTGCGGTGCAGACCGCGAATCTTGTGCGTCCACCAGGTGACCGTGAGGCTTCCCCACTCCGTAAGAAGAGCCGGATGATGTCCTTCCGCTTCCGCGAGCGCACCGACCTTGTTGGTCAAATCAAGGGCCTGCACGAAGTTCTTGAGGCGAAACGCGCGCTCCAATCGGCGGATGCCTTCACGTTCGACAATTTGCCACTCGGGGATTTGCGCTTTGAGGTCGGCGATTTCCTCGTCAGTGACCCGCGGCGAATCGCCGCGGCATGCGGTGCATTTGGATTCTTGTAGCGTACTCATAAGGGAAGTATAACGAATATTCACCACAGAGAACACCGAGGACACAGAGTTCTGGCTTTAACATTGTCCTCCGTGTTCCCTGTGTTCTCCGTGGTTAAAATCCCACCGGAAGGCTGCCTGGCTTGACTCCGGCCGCAGGCCCGGCACTTTGGAGTATTTTCCATGACCAGCGCTGAAATCCGCACATCCTTCCTCGATTTCTTCCGCGAGAAGCAGCACACGATCGTGCCCTCATCGAGCCTGATGCCCGACTCGCCGAACTTGCTTTTCACCAACGCGGGCATGAACCAATTCGTGCCAATTTTTCTCGGAGACGTGAAGTGTCCCTACAATCCGGGGCGCGCCGCGGATACCCAGAAATGCATCCGCGCCGGCGGAAAGCATAACGATCTCGAGGATGTCGGACTCGACACCTACCACCACACATTCTTCGAAATGCTGGGCAATTGGTCGTTTGGAGATTACTTCAAGAAGGAAGCCATCGCCTGGGCCTGGGAGCTGGTCGTCGAACGATGGAAGTTTCCTCCTGCCCGTCTCTACGCGACGGTCTATCGACCCGGCCCCGGCGATCCGAGTCAATTCGACCAAGAGGCGCACGATTGCTGGGCGGAGCTTTTTGCCGCGGCAGGACTCGATCCGGAGGTCCACATCGTCGATGGCGACAAGAAGGACAACTTCTGGATGATGGGCGACACGGGCCCGTGCGGTCCTTGCTCGGAACTGCACGTTGATCTTACGCCCGCGGGCGACACCCGGGGTGCGCTGGTCAACAGGGGAAGCGCCGAGTGCATTGAGATTTGGAACCTCGTCTTCATTCAGTTCAACGCGAACTCGGGTGGCGCCTTTTCGCCGCTCCCTGCCAAACACGTGGACACCGGAATGGGCTTCGAACGGGTCACGAGCATCATCCAGGGTACGAAGAATTTCACCGACTTCGTAAGCGCGAAAATCTCGAACTACGCGACCGATATCTTTCGGCCAATATTCAATGAGATCGAGAAGCTGAGCGGGAGAAAATATGGCAGCACGCTTCCTGATCCCTCTCAACTCTCAACTCTCAACCCTCAACAAGCCACAGATGTGGCTTTCCGCGTCATTGCCGACCATATCCGAACTCTGAGCTTTGCGGTTGCCGATGCTATTCAGCCCGGAAATAGCGATCGAAATTACGTCCTCCGCCGCATCCTGCGCAGGGCAGTTCGCTACGGACGCACCCTTGGGTTTCGCGAGCCGTTTTTCTATAAGCTCGTTCACGTTCTATCCCGCACTATGGGGGATGTTTTTCCCGAGCTTCGGGAAAAACAGAAGCACGTCGAGGACGTGCTGAGGAGGGAAGAGGAGGCGTTCAACAAGACTCTGGATCGAGGAATCGAAGAATTCAATCACGCGATTGGCGCTGCCGCGCCAAGCCAAGGCTCTCCGAGCGAAATCAAGATCTTAGAGAAGGAGATATCCGGGAGTATCGCTTTTCAGCTTTACGACACTTACGGCTTTCCCCTTGATCTTACGGAACTCATGGCTCGGGAGCGCGGGATGACGGTGGATGTCGCCGAGTTCGAAAGGCTCATGGAACAACAGCGCGCCCGCGCTCGGAAGGCTCAGAAGAAAGAAGTCATCACCGTCTCCGAAGACAATCTGCAGGTCGCGCCGACGAAGTTCCTGGGCTACGACTTTCTCGAGACCGAGGCCGTAGTCGATTCGGTTGCGCCGGCGAGGACGGCAAATGAATTCGATTTGATCGTGGACCGCACTGCGTTTTACGCCGAGATGGGCGGACAGGTCGGGGATACCGGTCTTGTTCACGTGCCAGGGCCCGACTGGTCGGAAGTGGGACGTTTGCAAATCTCAAACACGCAGAAGAAGGGCGACGTGTTCATCCACCGCGGCGTGCTGACCGTCGGCCGCGCTCCGGAGGTGGGCGAGGCCGTTCGTGTGGCGGTGGACGCTGCGCGGCGCGGCGCAATCCAACGTCATCACACCGTCACCCATCTGCTTCACTGGGCCCTGCACGAAATTGTGAGCAAGGATGCCGCGCAGAAAGGGTCTTATGTCGGGCCCGATAAGCTGACCTTCGACTTCAATCACCAACCGCTCACGCAGCAGCAAGTGCGCGACGTGGAAAAGCTGGTGAACGAGCGCATAATCGAAAACGGTACCGTGTCGTGGACGGAATTACCCTACGCCGAGGTGCGTGGGCGCGCCGACATCATGCAATTCTTTGGCGACAAATATGGCGGCACTGTCCGCGTGGTGCAGATCGGGGGCCAACCGGCTGCGCTGAATGGCTACTCGATGGAGCTTTGCGCAGGCACGCACACGCGCGCTACAGGCGAAATCGGCCTCTTCCGCATACTGGCCGAGTCGGCGATTGCCGCCGGCGTGCGGCGTATCGAGGCGGTCGCGGGACTCCAATCCTATGAAGCCGCCTCGAAGGAAGCCGAGCGCCTGAAGGCCCTCGCGGTCAAGCTTAACACTCCTCTTGGCGAAATTGAGAAGAAGATCGACACGTTGCTCGCGCAGCAGAAGGAACTCGAGAAAGGGCTTAAGGCGCTCAGTCAACGTGAAGCGACCAGCCGGGCGAAGGAGCTTCTTGCCAAAGCGGAAGTTCTCAACGGAATTCCCGTCATCGTTGCCAATCTCGGGAACGCTGACGGCGACGTCCTGCAGGCTGTGGCTGACGCGCTTAAGGACCGGTTCGAAGGGGTAATCGTCGTAGCCGGGGTCACCGATCCCGGTTCCGTTGCTCTCCTTGCCGCAGTGGCGCCTGCGTTTACCTCGAAGATCCAAGCGGGTAAATTAATCCAGCAGATTGCGCCGATCGTCGGCGGCAAGGGCGGAGGGCGACCGGAGAACGCCCGCGGCGGTGGCAAAGACCCGTCGAAGGTCGATGAGGCCTTGGCGAAAGCAAGGACGCTGCTGTGACGAACGTGTACCTCTCTCATCCCGGTTCAGGGACCCAGGCGTCCTTCGGTTGCGATCAGGGCGTTGCAGAGAGCATGGATTTCCTCATCGATCTCGCGCGGGTCGCTAACCGTTCGGCCAACCTCCTCGCGCAACAGGCAAGTGTATTGCTTGCGCAGGCGGTGGATAAGCGTCTTGACTGACCCGACACTGACCTGCAGCGCCTGTGCCACTTGCTCGTAAGAAAGCGAGGTCTTGCGGTTGATGGGGTCGAGAAAGCCCTTAAGCATCTCGAATGTGGAAGCCTTTCCTTGGGCAGCGTAGACTTTGCCTACCCGGGTCATTACCTCGTCGAGCAAAGTCATTGCCCAGCGGGCATCGAATATCTTGTCCGCCGTCAATAAATCGGGTGTTCCCAGCTGGTAGCGATACTCAGCAAGCTCGGTGTCCAGCGGAACAAACTCCACGTTTCCACCTCGCTTGAGCCGGCGCGCGTGGTCGGCCACATCCAAGAGATAGTTTTGCAGAGAAGCGGCCAAGAATGAGCGGAATTTTCCCTTGACGGGACTAACCTGCCGCAGCGCTTTATGATCCAGCAAATGCAGAAAAAAGCCCTGAGTCAGGTCTTTGGCTTCATCGACATCGTAGCCACGACGTCGCACAAACGCATAAATCGGATACCAGTAGATCCTGCAAAGCTCAGCAAGCGCGTCTTGAGAACCTGGAACCTGGCTCTGAGCTGAAAGAAGCACAGCGCTCCAGTGAGTAGTGTGAAATCGTCCCGCGGCGTTCGCGGGCGACTGGTGCTCCGGCTTCATTTCTCTCCCCCCGTCACGATTAATCTAGATTAGCAGAGACTATCAAAAACAAGGGAAATTTGTGCCACAAAACACCCGCGACGCCACATGTCGACCCTCTAGGGCCAACTATTTCGGAGAAAGTCTGAAACTCGACGCTTTGAATGCCTTTGTAATTGATGAACCCAAACGTAGCGAACAGTGATTTCGGATAATGCGGGGGACTTGAGGGACCGGTGCACGTTCGCGGCGTCTGGAGGGGAGTTCTGGGGGGAAGAGCAGGCCGTCGCGGCATCGTCGCGGCGGCCTGTATCCTTTAAAGCTGCACTTCCGCCTTGCCTTTACCTCAGGCATTTCCTGTGTGCGTTTTACCTCCGAAGCGGCTTAATCGGAATCTCTCCCATCGCGGAGATGGCGCGGAACGAGGCAGGCGTGTTCGCGAGGCCGTAAACCGTCTTCGCCTCGGGATCGTATTGGAATTCGACCGAGTCGCCCGACAATCCCGCCGAGAAGCGAAGCAGGTGATGGCGCTGCCATCCGAGGAATTCATGCCACAACAAAGGTGAATCGTCGCCGGCAAGCTTAATTTGGATTTTTCCATGGCCTTGTTTGCGTAACTTCTTCGTCACTGCACCTGTTGGGAGTACGACGAAACCTTCATAGCGTCCCAAGGGAAGCACTAGGTAATTGAAATCCGGTGACCAAACATCGGCGAAATAACCGAAACTATCCCGTAGTGTCTGTGGATCGTCGGGTGTAAATCGAATCTTCTTGCCCGTGCTGCCATCGTTGATGGCGATTCGAGTAACCACCCACTTCTCTCGAGGCGCCGCATCCGACCCCACCCAAGTTCCGTAAAATTCGACAGAGAGGTTGGCACGAGGGTTATGACTCGTCGCCAGCAACGTCCCCTCAGACCCTTTTCCACCCTCGACTCCGAACGAACATCCTCCCATCAGAAGCCCCAATATCAGGGCCGCAAGCCGGATCGGTATCACTCGCATAGCGTAAACCCCCCATTTAAAACACTTCACTGATCGATAGCAAATGAAACCCTCAAACCGACCGGATGACCCACGTCTCAGTTCCGAACACTAAGTGCCTCGCCCAACTGTTCAACGTATTGCGCATACGTGAGTCGTTAATAAATCATCGCAAACGCTAAAATCACCCCTTGCCAAAATACCCACGCCCAGCTTGATTCGTCCGCCGGCATCTATAGAAGCTAAATATGACCTTCACCGATTTTGCGCTCGAGAAAATGATGGACCTCTACAACAATCACAACGATGAGGTTGGAAGCCAGATAAAGGCGCAGCATCCGGATAAAAAGCCTACAGACTGTATAACTTATGTTATCAACGTACTTAAGCACGCGTTTGAAAAAGACGGACGGAAGCCTGTCGCCCAAAAAGTCGCGCAGCTCGGTAAGAAGGGAACCGAATTAGCAGCATATCTCGTAAATGAGCAAAAATGGACAGGCATTTACTACAATCCGGATGTCAATCATCCTCGCGATGGAGACCTCAACCATACATTTTCGCGAAAGGTGGCACTCGAATCCAAGAAGTATTACACAATTCCCCTATCGTATTGGCTAATCAATTATAGGCCAACGCCGGAGACGGATCCAAAGTACCAAAGCTTCTCAGGAGTAGGGGGCTCGAAGGAGCCCACCAAATTGGACCAGACTCAACTGCAGATGTTTCAAAAGGTTAAATTCGCTTATGGCGTTTCGAAGGGGGGCAAGCACGTGTGGCTCTATTCATTAGGAACCATCTACGATGTCCACTGGGACAAGATCGGAGCAGATCTTTACAAGGCTACTAAATTTGAAGACTTCGAATGGCTATCCGGTGCGCTCGTTGCTCCACCCGATGCCCTAGCTGCGGCGAGGCTTGACCAAAGGGTTCTCCCCTGAGAATCAGCGGGATAGCGCACCGTCCTTTAGCTGCGAAGCGGCGGATTCCCTTGTCAGAGGGAGCCTTGGGAACTCATAGGCGGAGTTCTTGCTCGCTCCGAGCGGTCTCGCGTTCTTCGTCTCGAAAGCGCAGCAGCAACGCTTCCAGCTCATTAAGTGCCTCTTGCTCATCGGGACCGACCGCCTCGAGGACGACACGGGCGCCGCAATCCAAGTTGGCAGTGAGCACCTCCAGGAGGCTGGCGGCTGAGAAGCTCTCCTCGCCTTTCCAAATCGTGATCTTGCTCCTGAACCTGATCACGTACCGGACGAACAGGGCCGCAGGTCGCGCGTGTAGCCCGAGCTTGTTGACAATTTCAACTTCTTTGCGCATGCAGTTCAATCGGTTCGCGACAGCCCGCCGCGTTGCCATTCAGGAGAGCTCTTCCTGCGGAGAAGTAGAGCCACACCATCGCCTCCCTCTCTCAGTAACCTGGAATTCGCCTTTGCGCAACGTGCGATCTCCTTCAGGGCTGCGTTGGGGCCGCAGGGGTCGGCGTGGGGGCAGCGGGCGCCATTGTCGGAGAGGGAGTTGGCGTCGCAGCGGGCACGGTACCCGTTGTTTGCGCGGGTCGATCGCACGCTGCAAGTATTCCCATCAATGCAAGTGAAGCAAAACCTGAGGAAAGGATGCGCTTGAATTTGACGTTCATATTCCTTTTTCGGTCCGGATCAGAACTTGCATGTCAGGGAAACAACTTATTCCTGCATAGGGCCGCCAGATCAGGTCTCCCGTCGCGCAAAATCGCTGGGGTTCCTCAGATGTGCGCCTCGTTGCGATGGATTCGCCACGACGACGCGCAAGCACTTGCGAAGAGGTCGGAGCCTTCCCACAAGCGGCGTGCACCGACGTAGGCGGATCGGTTGTCCACGCCGTGGCAGTTTTCAGGAAGGGGCTCGACGAACTGAGCGTTTCCTCCGCCGAGAACCGTTTGGCTAGGTCTAAACACATTTTGCAGCAGCTCCACGGCCTCGATGACCGCCGCTCTCCATTGCTGGCGGCCATCGCGCTTCAGAGCGACCTTGGACAACCGGTCCATTAGGCGTTGCTTTCTTGTGAGCTTGATCAGGCCGACCTCGATCGGAACAACAATGTCGTCAACGATGATAGTAGCTCCAATGCTGGTGCCCAAGCCAAGGTAGAGAAGGCTGCCGGATTCGTAGTTGCCCAAGGCCTGCAACGCGGCATCATTAATACAACGCACAGGTTTGCCAAAGGCTGCGGAGTAGTCAAATCCAACCCACCCCTCTCCAAGATTTGTAGGTTCAAGTATCGGCTCACCCTTTCCGACAAGACCGGGGTAGCCGAGCGACACACGATCGAATTCAAACCCGGAAGCGAGCTCGAGCACACCACGAACCATTTCGCTCGCCGTAAGGTTTTTGTCCGAAGAGATCTTGCGCATTTCTCCATCGTGGCGGGCCATGACTTTCACGTTTGTCCCTCCGACGTCCACCATCAGCACATTCATCGGGCTGCCTCCACACCAACGTGCCTGTCGAGCTCTCCTCCTAGCACGGAATCTATCAGTTCGGTGACTCCGGCGCCCGCGCCATGACGGGTGACCAGAGCCGCCTTCTCCTTGAGAGCCGGCAGTGCGTTCGCCACCGCCACCGGCAGGCCGCACATTTCGAGGAACGCGTGATCGTTCTCCGCGTCACCAACAGCGATCACTTCGGCAGGCGATAAACCAAATACCTCCAAAGCCGCTCGGAGGCCGCTCGCTTTGTTGATTCCGGAAGGCAGCACCATTACCGCTCCTTTGTTAAAGATCACTTGAAGCTCGAGTCCAAGATCCTTGATCACTTCAAGCACCGTGTTTTGAAAGGGCTCATGCGTGGCCACGATCGAAATGCCAACGGCTGGCGTAACGCCCCGGCGTGAAAGTTCGGCGATGAATGATTCCGGCGGCGGGGTTCCCAGCGAGCGGGTTGTATCGCTTCCCGGTTCGTACAGCACGGCGCCATTCTCGGCCACGATCATATCAAAAATTGGCAGAAAATCCTTCATGCCCTGGAAGTCCGAGAGCTCACGCCCGGTAACCAGAAACATCCGTACGTTTGCCGATCGCAGGCGAACCAACGCAAGGCGGGTCGGTTCGTCTACTATTCCATCCGTGGCGATGGTGCCGTCGAAATCAGTGGCTAGGGCACGCCATTTCATCAGATGGAATTCGGCCGGCCATGCAAGATTGCGCGTAGTCGAAGCGAAGCCCCTTCCGTCCGAGGCACTTCCCGGCGGCGTCAATGGTGGGTTCGGAGACGGAAGCCGACTGCATTCGCCGTGTCTCCGAGTGACCGGTGACGCTGGCCGATCGACCCAAGAAAGGCGAGGCGCGCGGTCGGCCTATCGCGCGCGAAGCATAGGAAACAAATATCAAGAATCATGTCCACCCTTCTGCTCATCGTGTTAATCCTCCTGCTACTTGGGGCGTTGCCGACTTGGCCACACAGCTCAGGTTGGGGCTACTATCCCAGTGCTGGTTTGGGTTTAATTCTCGTTATCCTCATTGTCTTGCTACTACTAGGTCGCATCTAGCTGCGAGAGAATGAATCAAACGATGTGCTTGCAGCTCGCCGTAAGTCCTAGCTCCGCGGGATCCTAGGGCGGCATGGCTCGGCTCGTGACGGCTCGTCAACCCTTTGTCTGCATACCTGTTGATTGAGGATGTGGCCAAGAGAATGGAGCTCTTGAGCGGTTTCGGTTTCCTCCAAGGTGGTCTGCAGCAGCTTGGCGGCTTCCACGTCTCCTTGATAATTTGCTTTTCCGTGCCGTAGAGATCCTTGATTTCGTGGATGAAGAGGTCTTTGAGGGTGTCGAGTTTCATTGTCCGAAAGTGCTCAGGATATGTTCGAGTCGGAATCGATGACGGTTGCCTCGCTCGAAATCCTCGCTCTTGCCCGCTCCAGTCTTTAAAGTCAAGCAGCCCAACTAATGAAATCCAAAGAGCGAAAGGGAACGTCTAAGAACAAGCAGGACGCGCTTGTGCTTATTGACGTCATCAACGACTTTGATTTTCCGCAGGCCGAAGCGCTTCTTCGGTTCGCGATGCCTGCCGCCAAGCGTATCGCAGCCCTAAAGGATCGCGCGAAGCGCTCAAAGGTTCCCGCCATATACGCGAACGACAATTTTGGCCGGTGGCGTTCTGACTTTCGCCAGCAGATCGCTCATTGTCTAAAGACGAATCGTCCGGGTCGGGATATCGTTGAGCTCCTCAGGCCGTCCGATGATGACTATTTTGTCCTCAAGCCGATGCACTCGGGTTTCTTTTCAACCACGTTAGACGTGCTCTTGGAGCGACTGGGGGTGCGTCGCTTGATTCTTGTCGGATTCGCCGCCGACATTTGTGTCCTTTATACGGCAAATGATGCCTATATGCGGGATTTCAAGGTCGTAGTCCCTTCAGATTGCGTAGCTTCCGAAACCAAACGCCAGTATCGCTTCGCGCTCGATCACATAGCTCAACGACTCAAGGCGAATATAAGGCCGTCCGAGAAGGTTCGGTTCCGTTGACTCACAGCTCGAGGCCCGCTGCGATTCTTCCCGCGATGAGCGGCACGATTATTCTATTGCGATCTTTCCCTCTCGGCGTCCGCTGGTTCGATGTTTCCTTCGAACTCATGCGTGAAGGCGCGGATGAATTCGTTTTTCAGGATGTTTCCCAATGTCGAAAGAACGTCGACTTTCGGGTCGTCCAAGGTTCCAGATATGGGGATTTTGGTTGCAAAGCGGTTCTGGGGCTGATTACGGAGAAGCCGGGAGACCCCTGCCACGATGCTTTCCCAGACGAGCTTCAGTGGGTTGTCCTTGGCATCGCTAAGGTCGATCACTGCGATGTCGTCGAAGAGGGGCTTTATGTAGCCGGTGAGCTTGCCATTTGATGCTGCGAGTTCGCTTGTCACGGAGAATGTCCCTTTCTCAAAGGAGAAGTTTCCGTAGGCTTCCGCGAAATCGTTGAGTTTGATCAAAGCGACAGCTCTCATCCTTGCGGCCAGATCGAAGGTTGCGCGGCGTGTCGATGGGTCGAGTTTTGCCTTCACTTCCATGGGAGCCGATTCAAATGCCCTGCCGGTCATTTTGATGTCTGCAACCAGCGATTTGGAAAGCTTCTCACTATTGGTCAGATTGGTTCCGAGCACCTGGACTTGGTCCATTTTCAGATCGACCTTTGGGCGGCTGTGAAAATCGCGGTAGTGGATCGTCCCATCGTGAACCGCGAAGCGATTGATGTTAAGAGGGAAGAGTTCTTTGATAACATGCAGCCAGGGTTTATCCACTCCGACCTGGCGGGTCTTTTGGGAAGGCCCTTGCACGAAGTTGATGACCGGATAATAGAAGTCGATCTCGCCGACGAGCGCGCCATCGAACAGCGCTTTCCATTCGACAGAAAACGTCACTCTCCTGGAGCTGAAGAATGGGACGGGAACGTCGCCGTCGGTCTTTATGACGTCAACGTCTTGAATCGAATAAGCCCCGCGCCATAGGTGCATATCCACGTCACCGATGCGCCCATCGTACTCAGGCATCTCATCCAGCTTCTTGTTTACGTATTTCTTAACGATATGGGGAAGCGCTACGCGCAGGCCGACCAGGAGCGCCAAAATGATAAGCGCTATTTGCACGGTGCTTCGCGAAAACTGTCGGAACCAACTCACAGAGATAAATCGGCACCTGAACGTGCTATGGTCGCTTGACCTTGGCTTGAATCGGCCCGTTGTCTTCAAGGGATACGCTCAAAGCGTTGCCGGCCCGCGAATTTCTTGGGAGATGCATAGCTTCTTCGGGGATTTCCGTGGGATTTTCTTCAAGCGGAGAGGGCGGGTTGGATGTCGAGTTTGCCGCAGAAGAAAAGGATGCGGATTCTGTAATGGTGGAAGTTTCGGAAGCCGCGGGCCGCGGATTTCAGATCTTGAA
>DATDAL010000012.1:0-16096 GCA_036525415.1 Terrimicrobiaceae bacterium
AGCGATGTTTGAGGCGATGCGCAGGGCGAAGCATTTCTTACCAAGCAGGGCGTTGCCGCCATAACCGGAACCGTAGCTCCAAATCTCGCGCGTCTCGGGAAAGTGAACGATATACTTATCAGGGTTGCATGGCCACGGAACGTCTCTCTGACCGCGATTGAGCGGTGCGCCTACGGAGTGAACGCACGGAACGACGTGCTTGGAGTCCGTGTCGATCTCTTTAAGAACCGGCAGGCCAATCCGAGCCATGATGCGCATGTTGACCACTGCATAAGGCGAGTCGGTAAGCTGAACACCGATCTGAGACAATGGTGAGCCGATCGGCCCCATTGAAAAGGCCATCACATACATGGTGCGTCCGCGCATGCAACCCTTGAAGAGCGCCTTGAGCTTGTGACGCATCTCGAAAGGATCCATCCAGTTGTTTGTCGGACCCGCATTATCCTTTGAGAGCGAGCAGATGTATGTGCGGTCTTCCACCCGCGCCACATCGCCCGGGTCAGATTTGGCATAGTAACACCCAGGCCAGAGATCCTGGTTAAGCTTAGTGAAGGTGCCCCTTTCAACCATCTGCGCGCACAGGGCGTCGTATTCTTCCTGCGAACCGTCCACCCAGTGGATAGCGTCCGGCTGGGTGAGCGCAGCCATCTTCTCGACCCACTTGAGGAGGTGCTCCCTTTTTGCAAGTGGTTTGGAAGTCGCCTTCGGTGTTGCTTGACTTTCGTCTTGCTTGATCCCGTCAATCGACATTCCAAATGGCTGAGAAAGGGCTTTTGAGGTCATAACAGATCGAATCATTGTCAGTGACTTTCGCGTCGCCGGCTGAAGAGAAGCTTAATTCCAACTAAAATCTCGTTAAGATTTCCGTATCTTTTCGAACTCTTCGAGTCGTAGACCGCGGAATCGTTCGCGTTTCTCAGCTTGCATACGTCTCATGCCTTCATTCACCAAGCGCGCACCAGAGGTGCCTTAGGAAAAACGGGACTTTTTGGAATCGCCCGGTGCAAACCGCCCTTACTAGGCAAGTCCCGTTGAAGTAAAATTCGGCCGCACGGCTGCGAGGGTTGTCGAGCATTGCTTCTGTACTTTTGCGTGAGAGAAATGAGTTCATTTAGTTTAGAAGATTTATGGTTTATGTTTCTTATTGACGTTTACACCCTCGCAGGCAGTGCTTAAGCAAAGCTGAAAGGCAGCTTAAAAGTTGTTTAGATTGACGGGCTTTGGCGTTCGCCGAGCCGTCATTGGAGACCCAGCAGTCGCAGCGCTTGTTTCCGAGATTGGGCTTCGCAGTCTCGGGCCCTTAAGGTCCAACCTTATCCGACACCCCGCCACGGAAGGTACGTGCGGGTCCTACAGCAGGCTGGCCGGATGCCTCGCGTGTATTGTGACAATCGTGATTTAGCGCGATCAGGAACCGCCAAATTCCGCACAAGCTCGAAAGCGCCTCAGGCAAGAATGAGGTTACTTTCAGCGATTGCCGTCAGGCATTTAATATGACAATAGTGGAAAATATACCATGAGGACCCCTCCTACAGCTTCCCAGGTCAAGAATGCGTTGCACGACAGCAAGTCCAAGAAATCAGCCGCCGGTGCCGCTCAGGTTTCTGCTCAGGAACCCGGCAAACCCCTCAGCAAGAACAAGCACCTCGTCACGTGGGTCGAGAAAATGGCGGCGCTTACACAGCCCGCCGCGATTCACTGGGTCGATGGCTCGCAGGCCGAATACGAAAATCTTTGCAAACATTTGATCGCCGGCGGAACCTTTACCAAGCTTAATCAGAAGCTCTGGCCAGGCTGCTACTCTGCGAAGTCTGACCCCAGTGACGTCGCGCGCGTCGAAGACCGCACTTTTATTTGCTCGCTTTCAAAAGACAACGCCGGTCCGACCAACAACTGGATGGATCCTTTCGAGATGCGCCGCAAGCTCAAGGGGCTCTTTAGCGGCTGCATGCGCGGACGCACCATGTATGTGATGGCCTTTTCAATGGGGCCGATCGGTTCGCCCATGGCACAAATCGGCGTCCAGCTTACCGACTCGCCTTATGCTGTGGTGAACATGCGCATCATGGCACGGATCGGCCTGCCGGTATTCGAGGAGATCGACACGCACTCCAAAAGGGTCGTCCCATGCGTTCACTCTGTCGGAGCGCCGCTCGAACCGGGTCAGAAGGATGTCCCGTGGCCGTGTAACGCTGACAAGTATATCGTCCACTTTCCCGAAACTCGCGAGATTTGGAGTTACGGCTCAGGTTATGGTGGCAACGCCTTGCTCGGCAAGAAATGCTTCGCGCTGCGGATCGCCTCGAACATCGCGCGCGACGAGGGCTGGATGGCTGAGCACATGCTCATCCTCGGAGTCGAACACCCAAAAGGCGAGAAGACCTACGTGGCCGCGGCTTTCCCGAGCGCGTGCGGGAAGACCAATTTCGCAATGCTCATCCCGCCTCCTCATTTCCAAAATAACGGCTGGAAAGTCTGGACAGTCGGAGACGATATTGCTTGGCTGCGCGCCGATTCAGAAGGCCGTCTTCGCGCCATTAATCCGGAGACCGGCTTCTTCGGCGTCGCGCCTGGCACGTCCGCCAAAACCAATCCCAACGCCATGGCGGCCCTGACGAAGAACACGATATTTACCAACGTGGCTCTAACGCCGGAAGGTGGCGTCTGGTGGGAAGGAATGACGGACACCCCTCCCGATGAGTGCCTCGATTGGCAGGGCAAGAAGTGGACACCCAAGATCGCCAGGGAGACTGGTGCGAAGGCCGCTCACCCGAACGCCCGCTTCACGGCACCTGCCGCCCAATGCCCCACCATCGATCCCGCCTGGGAAGATCCTGCAGGCGTGCCGATCAGCGCCATCGTATTCGGTGGACGCCGCGCCACGACGCTGCCCCTCGTTTGCCAATCCTTCAATTGGAGCGGCGGTGTTTACATGGGCGCCACGATGGGATCCGAAATGACCGCCGCAGCCGCTGGAACTTTAGGCAAGGTCCGTCGGGATCCCATGGCAATGCTTCCATTCTGCGGTTACCATATGGGGGACTATTTTCGCCACTGGATCAAGATGCAGCGTTCGATCAGCGAAACGCCCCGCGTCTTTCTCGTCAATTGGTTCCGCAAAGATGCGGAGGGAAAGTTTCTATGGCCCGGTTTCGGCGAAAACATGCGTGTGCTCAAGTGGATCGTCGACCGCGTCCGCGGCCGCGCGCTGGCGAAGGAAACTCCTCTCGGCTGGCAGCCGCATTACGAAGACGTCGACTGGGAAGGACTCGACTTCTCGAGGACCGTCTTTGAGGAAATTCAGCGCGTCGATGAGGTCGCCTGGCGCAACGAAGTCATCGGCCACGAAGAACTCTTCCTCCAGCTGCATGATCACCTTCCGAAAGAACTGATCTATGAGCGCGAATTATTAATCTGCCGCTTGTAGCTCTCAGCGCGTTGCGTGTCGATCGCCATGCCTAAGAAGTCTTCGGCTGCTAACTAACCAAGGCACCGTCACGCTGATCAATGCGAATATCCTCGCGCCCGGGCAATTCGTTCACAGTCCTGGCAAAGACCGTCCACGTGAAGAACGTCGAAGCCCTCTTGGCGAAGAAAAGACGCGGCGAGGGCCGCGCGCTTGCCAGAGCCGCAGTGAATATAAAGCCTCTTATGGCGAGGCAGTTCATCAAGCCGTGGTTTGAGCCGCGTGTACGGCACATTTACCGCGCCACCCAAGTGTCCCTCTGCGAACTCGGAAGCGTTGCGCACGTCGAGAATCATCTCCTCAGAACCCAAAGCCTCGTGATTCCACGTCGCAAAATCCACGCGCCGGGTTTTCTTAGTCATCAGGCCTTCCGAGGCTATTTCGCCGGCGAATGCATAGCCTGCGACATGATCCAACCCGATGCGGTAGAGTTGGCGGCTCATTTCTTCCACGTCAGCTTCCCGCTCGACCAGGAGTAGGATTTGATCGTCCTCAGCAACATAAGAACCTGCGCATGCCAGGAAGAAGGCGCCGGGATACGGCGCGTGCAGGGCGCCTTCCGGGTGGCCTGCGTCAAAGACGACGCGGTCTGGACGAGTGTCGAGGAGCTTCCCCCGGCGTCCCGCCATAAAAGCAGCGGTGTCGCGTCCCATTAGTTTTCTCGGGCGCGGCGGCACCCCTGTGACAGAGATCCCGTCACGATTCACCTTTTTCATGCGGGCAAAATAAAGGGGAGGGTCGGGCTGGCCAGATAGGATGTCTTCGATAAAGCCTGCGGGATCCGTGTTCGCCAATCTGAGCGCTCGGTTGAACCTGCGTTCATAGCCGAGAACAGAAAACGGGATCGCGCTGAGGGCCTTGCCGCATGAACTTCCGGAGCCATGGGCGGGAAGCACCTGGAGAAAGTCGGGAAGGCCGTCAAGCCGTTCGACCAGCGATTTCTGGAGTTGCTTGGCAGCGGGCTGCCTTGCACCGGGCACTCCGGCGGCCGTTTCAAGAAGATCGGGACGGCCAACATCACCGACAAAGAGAAAGTCACCCGTGGCCAGGGCTATCGGAGCATCCGCACCGGCGCCGCGATCGGTGATCAGAAAGCTCAAGTGTTCGGGAGTATGACCAGGCGTGTGAATTGCAATCACGTCGATGCTTCCCACATGAAAGCACGCGTTGTGCCGGAGGAAAACGACCTTGTCCCGATCTCGCGGCCATCGGTAAGTCCAGTCCTCTCCACCCTCGCCGGACAGATAGAGCGTGATCGAAGGATCCACAGCAAACTCTTGCGCACCGCTCACAAAGTCGGCGTGGATATGAGTCTCCGCCACCGCCACAATACGCAAATCGTGGACCTCGGCGAGCAACCGATACCGATCGATGTCCCGCTCGGGATCGATAACGAGTGCGTCACTCGTCCGAGGACAACCGATGAGGTAGGCGTATTGGGCAAGGCCCGAGTCGTTGATTTGCCGTAGAAACATGGATAAGGAGGACTTGCTTCACTAAAGCCGCATCCTACGGCCCTTGCAGCCTTGAAGGATGCAGCACTTCAAATTTCGATGCCTGGACTTTGATGAAACTGAGTATCACCGGAGCGAGGATGATCCCTGTGATCCCGAGCAGACGCTCGCCGAAGAGAAGTGCCAGAAGCGTCAACCACATCGGATGCCGAATGCGCCCTCCAATGATCTTGCTGTTTAGGAAATACTCCAGCTTGTGAATCACAACCAAATACAGAAGCGCCCAGGCGGCGAACTGGGGCGAGACAGTAAAGGCGATGCCGACGATGATCGCGTTGCTGAGCAGATTTCCAATCACAGGCAGCAGGCCGCACAAGAAAGTTAGAACAATCACGACCATTGCATATGGGAGAGACGTCGCATAGACGAAGCCCGAAGTCAGAACCGTATTGACTCCTGAAATAATGACTTGAGCACTCATGACCCTTTCAAAGCTCTCATAGAAGGACCGAAACAGCTCTGCAATGCGCGCGCAGTGCAGGGAATAAAGATTGAGAGGGTGCGGCGTCTGATCGAAATCAAGCTTAGGGTTGATGAAGATGCTCAAAGCCACCACAACTCCCACGATCAGAAAGACAAACTCCTTCGTCGCGATCCTTGCGTAGCCTCCAAGATAAACAACAGTCATTTGAGCACTCTCGAGAGCGAGCGACTTGAGGCTCTCGATATCGGTGAATGGCAGTTCGATCCCGTGCTCTGTGGCAAATCGGACGATGACCGCAATCGCAGTGGAAGCAATCTCGGGCAAGACCACGATCGCGTGATTTACAAAGAGCGCGAAACCGTAAAAGAGCGCCGCCAACAAAATAAGAAACAAGCCAATGGAGGTCCACTTGTACTTTCCAAAAGAAAGAGCGCGAAGTGCAAGATAGGCGAACAAGACTGTGACGAAGACCGTAGCCAGTTGCAATACGCCCACCGCCATTAAGATGAGGATGAAGAAAGCATAAGAGACGGCGAGCGACCTATCCTGAATGGCAGACATCTCTGTAAAAGCTTTAGAAGGAGAGCGCCAAAGCCACAACAAAAAGATCGCTGCTGGGCGCTCAAAGCCACGCATCCTTCGCGAACAACGCGCGCACGCGCTGCGTCTAGTCGGCCTTTTGCCTGGATTTCACGAGGTTCTGATGAAGCGCGAACCCGGCGATCGCCACGGGCGGAAGCACCAACCATGGCCAAAAGGCTAGAGCGGGCGGCAAAGGCGCCTCAACCTCCACGTCGCAAGAGAGCAACGCTTCCCGGCCGCCTTGCGTGACCTTGACCACAATTTCGGACGGTCCAGAGGACCTCATCGGAACAATCGCTGAGTAGAGAAATTTGTTGTTCGAGTGCGCGCGGACGGCAGGAACTCGCGCGGCGCCAGACTCCATAGTGCAGCATGGAGGCAACCAGTCGGATGAGGAGGAAGACGCCTGCCATGTCACTTCAACAGCGGCGTCGAGAACGGGTGCCTCGCCGTCTTGGACCAGCACGCTTACATCAACGGGTCCGGCACGCAGTGGCGCCGGCGAGGCGAAGACTGTCAGGCCTAGACCGTTGACAGTCTGCCTCGCAAGGATTGCGCCGCCGTCAGCACGGGCGCAGACCGCGGCGAGCAGGGCAAATGAAAAGAGAGCTTGGCAGTATTTTCTCATCTGCTGGAGCCCTGGCAAGGCGCGGAGGAGGTGAAACTCAGTAGATCGTCGCGTGGGAAAGTCATCATACCGTGGACCTTGCAAAACAGAGTGAGCATTGCCTCCGACTACCACTTGTTCATTCGTCGAACGAAGAAAATAACGCCTCCAGCAACCAGCGACAGAGCGATGATAATCCAAAACGGCCAGAGGGCCTCTTCCATCGGAAGAGGCAAGGCGACGTTCATCCCGAAGAGGCCGACGACAAGCGACGCAAGCATTATTGCGACCGTCCAGATAGTGAACTTCTTGATGAGCTGGTTCAGGTTGTGGCCGACGATGGATGCCCGCGTCCCCATGAGGTTGCCGAGGACCTGGGTGTGAATCTCGGCGCGCCGGTAACATTGCTGATTTTCGATAATGAGGTCCTCGAGAATACCGACCTGATCGCCATTGAAACCAAGCTTCCCGGATAAACTCTTCATTCTTTCCAGAAGCGCGCCATTGGAAGTGATCGAGTTGAGAATGTAAACAAGGCTCTTTTCGAGCGCGAACATGTTGAGGAGATACTTATTTTCCAAAGAGGTGTTGATGCGCCGCTCGAGGGAATCCGCCAGCATGTTGATTGCCTTGAGGTGCCCTTCGAAATGCATTGTGGCCTGATAAAGCAGGCGTAAAATGACGTCTTGAATTGACTTGACTGGGAAGCGAACTCTGCCTTCGAAGATCGGCGAGTCGTCCGCCATTACGATGACCAAGGAGCTCTCGTAAACGAAGATTCCTGTCGAGGTCAGTTTCATCAGGAAATTGTCGCCGGCGCAAAAACTCTTGGGCCGCTTGAAAATGATCGCAGCATGGTCACAGTCTATCTCCAAACGCGAGAGCTCGTCGGGGTCGAGAGAGGACTGAAGGGTGTGGTAATCGATTTTGTATTGCTCCTGCAGTTCGGTCTCGTCGTCGATGGTTGGCGAAGTATAGGCGATGACCTGGGCTGCGTTGGGCTCACAGGGCATCAGAGAGCCGCTCTCGATGCGATAAAAGCTGCGAACGCTCGTCCTGCTTTCATCGACAGGCAACACCTCCGGCACGGACACCTCTGCCTCCGGTCCCGTTTCGGTCTTGCTGTCAGCGGTTGACGACATACCAGAAATCCTGTCAATGCGAGAATCTGGCCGTCCTGCGGCGTATGCAACCAAAAGTTTGTCCGTCAGGTGACAGCGAAGGCTCGGCGACGGCGTAATCGGCCTTCGCCATGAGTCCGGCCAACTGCTAGTGCATCATCATTCCACGCATTTCCATCGGCTGAAAAATAATCCATGCGCCTGTCGCGTAGAGAGCTGCGGCGAGCAGACCCCATGGAAGAAAAGTGGCAAATCTGCGGCTTGAATTCATCTGACCAGCGATTCGCCAGCCAACGTACAGCGCGAGGAGAAAGCCCAGATCGAGAAAGAGAAGTTCGAGCCCGGGAAGGCCATAGAAGGCCAGGGAACTGACGGACCACACCGGCTCGGCGTCGCTGAAGCCGAGATCTTTCGCAACGCGCTCCACGACGGGAATTGGCGTGAGGGCTGCGGCAAGCAAATGGAAAACAAAATGCGCCAACCACATCCCGAAGCCAAGCGGAGCTAGTGACATCGAAAACCTGCAAAGGTTCTCTTGCAGCGAATTCCCGGCAGCAGCCTTGCTGCACGCCGCGGCAGCAGCCGCCAGCGCCGCCGGAAGAACAACGAGAAATAGGACGCTGAGAAGCGCAACAATGCCGTGGTCCGTAGAAAAATTCAGCGCCTTCTCGATTTGCGCAATTCCGCTCAAGACGGGCGCCACCATGCCAGCGGCATTCGCAAAGGCTCCAAACGTCAAGACCAGAACCAGAGCGGCCAGATCGGGACGCTTGGCGTATCGTCTGACAGAAGACCTGGGCACATCGTCGATCAAACCTCTCCCCGGACGCACGGCCAGAATGCCAACATTATCGTGCGGACACGCCTTGATGCAGTCGAGGCAGAAGGTGCAATCCATGTTGCCCGATTTACGCGGCTGGAAAAGCTGGAGTTCGCATCCGCGTTGAGCCGCGTTGCCCTTGATGCAATCGAATGTCCTGCACGTAGCGCAGACGTCGGGACTGCGAACCTTTACTTCAAAGGGTGAAGCGAGAGATTGCACGAAATGGAACTGCCCGATCGGACACACAAACTTGCAAAAGCAGGCACCGCCGAAAAATCCATCGATGAGGAGGGCGGCAACAAAATACCCGAGAATGATCAATGCGGTGATCGCGGGTCTGTCCCAGAGGTCGAACGCCTCGTAAGCCCAAAGGTAGGTGACAATGAGACCGACCGCGAGCCATTTTGAACTCAACGCGCGAGGCCACCGAAAGCGGGCAGGCAGAATCTTCCGGCCCAGATCCCGCACGAAGGTGAAGGGACACGCCATGCAAAACAGGTTGCCGATTGCGAGCAGGCCAATGACCGTTGCGGCGCGCCAGTGAGTCCAAGGAAGCACCCCCGCAAGGTTCATCGGGCTGATCGTCGGGCCGAGCAGGCCATCTAGCACAATCGCTACGGCTATGAGCAATGTGACCACCTGGAGCGTCCGGCGAAAATAGCGGGAGCGGATCATCGCACCGAGAACAGGGACCTTCATGAAGTCGAAAGGTACAGTCCTTACGCCGGATGCTTCTACTTTTGGCTTCGCCAACCTAAGCTCGGAGGCTCTTTGTGAGGGCCGCACAAGATTCTTCGGTGACAGAAACTGCACGGCGATGAGAGCCGCGGGAACGATAAATGCGATCGACCCAGGCACCCACATAATGGCGCCTGCAGAGGCCTGATCAGCCAGTGGACTCATCCAAAAACGCGGCGCGTTTGCGTAGCTCGAATAAGCGACACGATCGTAGAAGGAGAGGAATGCGGCCAGCACCGTGTTTTGAAGATCGGCAAGAAGAAGATACGGAATCATCGCCCAGCGCGGCCAATAAGGACGGCTGGGCCATGGCTGGACGACATGCCACCAGAATAGCAGGGCCGTGGCAAGGAAGCAGAAGTGCTCGACCTTATGCCAGGCCGGCGAACGAAGTGCCAGTTCGTAGAGATCAGGAATGTGCCAAAGGATATTGCTGAAGATGAAAAGGAGCCAGCACACTGCAGGATGCATCAACCGATGAAGAAGATTCTTCAGCAATGGCCATTGAAGGAACGGTCCGAGCACGTGGCTTGCGATTCGCCGTGGGAGGCCGCATAACAGCGGCAATTGCGGGGCGCCAAGAAGTACGAGGGGGGGAACAACCATGGTAAGCAGCAAATGCTGCACCATGTGAGCGGTCAGCAGAAAAGAGGAAAAAGCATCCAGGGGCGAAGCCAGCGATAAGTAAATTGCGGCCAGCCCGGCGGAGAAGCTTACCAGTCGTGAGAGCGGATAGCGCGCCGGTACCTGACGACGAAGCTTTCTCCAGCCGCGGAAATAGATCAGCGCCGTCGCTATCAGGCCCAAGGCGGCCGCAGGCAGGAAAGCCCACGAGGCCAGGGCGGCGGACTGCGCGTTCACGGAAACCTACATTACCGCAGAAACACAGATGTGCAGGAAAATAGACAACTCCGGCTCAACCTTCGCCGTGCTTTTTATGCGTCCCGGAGGTTGCTTCCTGCTTTGGCGGGACGGCCGGGAAGGTGGAATCGCGCGCAGCCGGCTCGCCCTCCGGACGCAACGATGCCATATAACTGACGACAGCTTCGACCTCGTACGGCGAAAGATTCTTCCCATACGCCGGCATGTTGCCACCACCTTGAACGACTTGGCGAACGAGCTGATCCTTGGTCATACGGGAGCCCACGTCGGCGAGATCGGGGCCGCGGTTGCCACCCACCCCTTCGATGGCATGACAGTTGCGGCACTGCATCTTTTGCATAATAACGAGCCCCTGGAGCTCAAGCGGGGCGCGCCCCTTGACCCGGGATGCAACCGTTGAGGTACCGCTCCACGCATCCATTTGCGGCGACCATGGCGAAGCATAGCCTAGATAAGTAAGAATGCCCATCACCAGGTAAGTGAGAACGACAGTGAGCACCGCGATGGGACGGCGGCGCCAGCTTTTCTCGCCGGTGTTGTTAAAGAACGGCAGCGCGAAAAGAATAAGAATGACGACCGGCGGCACCACGAGGAGCCCGAAAGTCTCCATATATTCCGGCATGAGAGCGGCGACCGCGAAGATCCACATGAAGAAGAAATCAGGGCGCGGAAGTGTGTCGATGTCGGCCGGGTACGGCGGGCCGGTTGGCCCTTTCGGCCCGAAGACGATGGAGCAAAAGAGGATTCCGCCGATGGTGATCGCCGCCGCCGCGAGGTCCTTCCAAATACCGTGAGGCGCAAAGGGAATACCTTCTTTCTTGAGGATCGTCTCGTATTCCTTATCGTAGGTTTCGCGGCGGACAAGTTGCCCGGGCTTCGGATATTCGTTGATGCCCTTCGTGAGAACCATGCGCAGGTGCACGGCCACAAGCGCGAGGATTGTGCCGGGAATGATGAAGACGTGGAGCGAGAAGAAGCGCGACAGAGTTTCCGATGCGATGATCGGCCCGCCGAGCATCAAATTCACGAGGCCTTCGCCGAAAAAGGGGACTCGACCCAGGATAGCGGCGCCGATGCCAAGACCCCAGTAGGCGTCCTCATCCCAGCGCAGCACTTGCCCGGTAAACGCCATGCCCAGAGTGCACAGCATCAGTATCACGCCGGTCATCCAGGTGATCTCGCGCGGATATTTGTAGGCGCCAAAGAGAAAGACCTGCGTCATGTGCAGCAACATGATGCCGACCATGAAATTCGATCCCCAATAGTGCAAGGCGCGCATAAACCATCCAAGATCCTGCTCGTAGGTGAGATAGAGAAGACTGTCGTAGGCTTCGGAGGCGGAGGGAACGTAAGCGAAAGCGAGCAAGCTGCCTGTGATGATCTGAAGGATAAAGCACAGCAGCGTGGCGCTGCCGAAAACGTAGAACCAACTCGCGGCGCTCTTCGGGACCGGGTGGCCGGCCGTGTGATCCCACAAATGCGAAATGTGAAGCCGGTTATCGAGCCAGAGAAAGACGCTCTGAGCGGCCTCAAAGGCAGACGTGGCCAGAGATTTCTTCGGCGTCCCGTTCATACGTCAGGGGTCGCAAGGGTCGGCATCACGCCGGCCGCGATGAAGAGTTCTTTGTTTTCGACCTTGTGTTGATACGTGTAGAGGGCTCGCGGAGGCGGGCCGGCCGCGTGCTCGCCGTCTTCATAAAACACGCCGCCGTGGCACGGACACATGAAAAGCTTGGACTCTTCGAACCAGCGCACCGGGCAGCCAAGATGGGTGCAATTGATTGCGAAGACTTGAAACTCCTCGCCAGTGATGCGGCGAACCCAGCAGGGAATCACCGCCGCTTCGCCGTCCCATGGGCGATGGTAAGCATTCTCGTAGGTAGCCAGCCGGGTCGCGCCTTCCGGAAACTTGTCCACCGGGCCCAATGAGGTCCATTTCAACGGCAGCCTCTTGACGAAGCTCGACATCACGTATCCGATGAGCGGTACGGAAATCATCGCCCCCGCAACGACATTGAGCCCAATGGCAAACTTCAGGAGGAAGTCACGGCGGCTAACGTTGCCATTCCCGCTTTCAGAGGCGGGATCCTTCGTGTCCTTGGGTTTGTGCGTGCTCATGCGAAATGACTCCCTCCTAGCAGACTGTCGGGCTTGGAAGTCCGAGTTGCCGGACTAAAATTGACACTTCGTGCAAAAAAAAGAACCATAAATCCGTGTTTTTTCTCCGCGAAGCGGAGTTCCAGCAGCCTGTCTGGATGGGTGGGTTCGTTTTTTCGGGGATTTTCATGCTTCAAATTCCGGCTTCAGTCCAAGCCCGACAGGCTTCTAGCGCTGAGTTAGGGGGAGAGGTTGCCCGAATTCATTCCTTCTATGAGACACCAGCCAGGCAACAACGCCGGAAATTTCCTCTTCCGACATCGGCGTGCCAGGAACGCGGCTCTGAAAATCGGGGCATCCGAGATCGTTGCGTCCGGCGATAACGATGGTGCGCAAATATTGATCACTAACAAGGCCCACATAGGCGGGATGGACGACAGAGCCGGCTTTGGCGCCATTTCCGTCAGCGCCATGGCAACTCGCGCAGTAGGTTGCGAAAGCGGTTGCGCCCCGGCCGGCATCTCCAAGGGACCCATTATAGGCCGGCAATTTTCCGGAGGGTGGATTCTTTGCCCAGGCGCTGATGCCTTCCACAAGCACGTCGATCTGCTTTTCGGTGAGGGAGCCTCCATGCTCCTCGGAGAAGCCGATCATCGCCGTGCCTGCGACGCCATTGGCGATGATCGTTCGCAGGGTTTCGCGGGGAACAACGGCAAGATACATGGGATTGTCCAAGGCGATGGCTCCGGAAATCTCACCCTGTGCGCCGTGGCAGCCACGGCAGTTCTCCGCGTAGAGCTTCTCGAAGTCGACAACGGCGTGTGGCGCTTGCCATTGTTGAGCTCGCGTGGGCTTTCCGGGCATCCAGTCGCATCCCGGAAGCAACGCACCCAACACCACGGCAAGCGCACATCGCACAGGCAGCATTTCCCTGCCGGGTCGGAAGTTCACGAGCGGCCTCACACTTTGTCCTCCGTCTCGTGTTGCGCCTCGACGCCAAGCTTCTCCGCGACGGACCAGCTCTGTTGCGTTTCTACCTTTGCGGACTTGAAGACGACGTATCCGCAAACCATTCCGAATGCGACCTGGCAGAAAATGAACCATGGCCAATCGATGCCTGCGGCAAGTTTGGGATTAATGCTGCGCAAAGAGGCAGCGATCAGTCCGGTCCAGATCAGGGGAGTTACGATGCCGCCCCAGAGCCATTCGAAGCGGGCCGGCAACATCGGAAGCAGTACCGCGTAAAGAAGACCAACAAGGATTGAGATCGAGACGTGGGCAATTGTGCCCACAACCAGCCCGGAAAAGCTGAACTGCCGGAGAGTTTCCAAGCTCGCCTCGGCGAGTGCAGGAACGCCGGCAGCCGCCAGCAGATTGATGGGATACCAGATGCTTCCGTATTTGAAGATGCCATAAAGGCACGCCAGTACGGCCATGGCCACAGCGCCGACGAGGCCCCCAAACGCGCCAGCGGTATAGGGATGCACCTCGACCGGTATCCGTGCGCGGTGAGACCTTTCTCCCACCTCGAGAATCTGCACGACCCGGCCAGCCGTGCGAATCGGCTCGGGATGCTCCGAGGGTGGACGGATGGGCACCGGCTCGTGTTTGGGGTGCGGAAAAAGCTCAAGGCACCAGCCCACGGCGCCGGCGAGGCCGACCACCACTCCCCCGACAGTGAACACCCAATGCGTGACGAATCCGGCGAAAACGAGCGTCAGGCCGAAGGCGGCGACGATTGGCCAGGCGGTTGGCGTGGGGAGCTCGACGTAATCTTTCGAGTCGGAGTGAGGATCGTGGCTCATGGGTCAATAGCGAGCGCTGATGATGTAAACGAGAGTGAGCACGATCACCCAGATGCCATCGACAAAATGCCAATACCAGGAGATCATCTCGGTGTGCTCGATGTGATCTGTGGGAATCTTGCCAAATAGCGTGAGCACAAAGACTATACTTAGCAAGATGAGGCCGACGATGACGTGGCTCAGATGCAGTCCGACCAGCGAATAGAAGGTCGAACCAAAGACGTTCACGCTGATCGTGAGCCCCTCGTGATAGATGAGTTCCATCCACTCTGTCGCGGAGTAGAAAACGAAATATGCTCCAAGCGCCATGGTGATGCCCCACCAAATCAGAAACCCCTTGCGATCCAACTTATGCATCATCTTTTCGGCAACCACAACCGTGAAGCTCGAAGCGAACAGAGCGAAGCTCGCGAGCCAGGGGGTTTTGGTGGGAAAGGGAATGACGTCGCGCGGAAAGGGCGGATTAAGGCTCTTCCCCATGTAATAAACGTAAGCAACCACGAAGATCGCGAACAGCGCAGATTCGGTGAGAATTAGACAAATGACGCCCACTTTTCGTGTGGAAGGCAATACCCACGGCCCCGCCTCTTCGGTGGGGTCGTTGACGAAGTGGGTGGGCTTGCCAACATGGAGACTTACGACTTTTTCTGCGCTCATTCGAATTTCCAGTCGGGGTCTTCGGGGTGCTTCAAATCCCACAAGGGCCGGCGGCTGCGTACCTCGGGGATTCTATCGAAATTGTATTCCGGCGGCGGCGAGGTTGTCGCCCATTCCAGCGTCCATGCGTCCCACGGATCGTCCCCCGCTTCCTTGCCTTTGAAGTAGGAATAGATCAGGTTGACGACTAAAAAGAGGACACCAGCGCCCTGGAAAAAGACGCCGATGGTCGAAATCTGGTTCCAAATCTCCCAACCGCGCCCCGCCTCATAGGTGAAGATCCGCCGCGGCATTCCGAGGAAGCCTGCAATGTGCTGCGGATCGAAAGTCAGGTGAAAGCCAATGAAGAAGAGCCAAAAGTGCCAGAGGCCGAGTTTTACATCGAGCATTTTCCCAAACGCTTTTGGGTACCAGTAATAGAAGCCCGCGAAGAGGCAGAAGACTATGGCGCCGATGATCACGTAATGAAAATGCGCTATGACAAAATAGGAGTCGGCCAGCTGCCAGTCGAACGGCGCCACCGACAGCATGATACCTGTAAGGCCCGCAATGAGGAACTGAAAAAGGAAGGCGATACAGAAGAGCATCGGCAGCTCGAGGCGGATTTTACCGCCATACATCGTCCCGAGCCAATTGAAGATCTTGATGCCCGTTGGTATGGCAATGATCATTGTTGAAATGGCAAAGAAAATGTTGCCGACGGAAGTCATGCCCACAGTGAACATGTGGTGCGCCCAGACGCCCATGCTGATAAACGCGATCGAGACAGTCGCTGCAACCATGACCGGGTAGCCAAAGATCGGCTTACGCGAAAAGACTGGAATGACTTCCGAGGCGATCGCGAAGGCGGGAAGCACAAGGATGTAAACCTCCGGATGCCCAAAGATCCAGAAGAAGTGCGCCCAGAGCACCGCGGAGCCGCCCGCTTGCGTGTCGAAAAAATTCGCGTCGAGATATCGATCCAAAATGAGCATGATCTGACAGGCTGAGAACGGCGGCATCGCGATGACAACGAGAAACGCTGTCACAAGAAACATCCAGACCAAGAGCGGCATCTTGCCAAGGGTCATGCCCTTGCATCGCAGGCAGAAAATCGTCACGACAATGTTGACCGCGGTTGCGATGCTGCCGATGCCATTCAAAAGGAGAGAAAGCGTCCAGTAATCCGTGCTGTGCCCCTTGGAAAACGCTTTCGCGGTCAATGGCGAATAGGCAAACCAGCCCACGTCCGGAGCCGAGCCCGCGTTATAAAGTCCGGGAGCCGTAAAGTAGCTCGAGAAAAGGAACAGTCCGCTGAACAAGAAGACCCAGAATCCGAACGCATTGAGTCGTGGAAAGGCCATGTCCCGCGTGCCGATCATCAACGGAACGAGATAGTTC
>DATDAL010000013.1:0-13520 GCA_036525415.1 Terrimicrobiaceae bacterium
ATCTCGACCTCGATGATCACGTAACTTTTGGGGGGAAAGCGTAATCGTCGAGCGCTAATCTGCGGATCTCCTTATCCAGCTCGATGGCTCGTTGCAGATGTTTCTTCGCGTCTTGAAAGCGACCAGTGACACTTGCATAGCCGCGTACTGGCCACATCCAACCGAAAACCTCCGTTAAGGACGTCCTGGACGCTGCGCTTGCCGAGCGGTCAGGGCCGCGCTCGCTCCCGCGTCCAGCGTTCACCCGCTCCGCGACATGATTGTGGATAAGAGCGGTGCTGCTGCCGGAACGAAGCTCGAGTTTTCCAATCCTTTCCACTGCTCTTGCTGGAATCGAGTGCTGCCCTATTCTATTCTTTCAGTATGAACACGGCAGGCACGGTAAAGCTCGATCTTGTGCTGCCCGACTCCATCCCGAACGAGGAAGCCCGGCTCATGCTGGCTCTAAAGCTTTACGAAAAGGGGCGGCTCACGTTGGGGCAGGCTGCCCGCGCAGCAGGTTGTTCCAAACGGGCATTCATCGATGTGCTTGGACGCGAAGGCGTGAGCATCCTGGACTCGGATCCCGCTGAACTCGCCACCGAAGCCGATTGGTGAAAATCGCTGCCGTCCTCGACAGCACCTGTCTCATCGGACTCGAACGCATCGGGCGACTCGATCTGCTCACCGCCTTGCTCGACCCGGTCCTCGCTCCCCCTACCGTGATCGCGGAGTTCGGCTTCCAACCGGCGTGGCTCACCGCCGCCGCTCCAACAAACACTGGCACTGTGGCGGCATTGAACTTGACGGTGGATGTCGGCGAAGCGGAAGCCATCGCGCTTGCCCATGAGAGGGTGTTTGATCTGCCGGAAAGGGAACGATACTCGGCCTTCGCCGCGCAGAATTGCTGGTAAAGGTGCCCGTCGAGATCATTGCGATCCGTCACCACGACCAGTGTCGGGTTGTTCATCTCCGGCTGCTGCAGGAGCGACATGCACGACTAGTGGATGGCGGCCTGTTCGAGCTGATCTTCGGTAATCAGGCAGGCACAGGGAGAGACTCACTAAAGCGAAGCTTCACCCATCCGAGCATTTCCAAGTTTCGAATCGCCTCCGCAAGACTCCTTTGCTTGTTCTCGTCTTTTCTCCACAGCTTCTTCCAATCGAGAATGTGATCGAAAAGATCCTGCTCGGAGACATCGTCGGGACTCTTCTCTTTTTTCAGGCTCTGCACGGCGTAGATCACCGTTGCGACTTCTTCGGCCTGATCCGTATTCTTGATTCGGCTGAACAGGTCGACCGTCTTGTCAATTTTCCGCCGAAACGGCTTCAGCTCTTCGGTGAGCTTTTCCCTCGCCCGCCGGTATTCAGGTCCGACCCTCAGCGCCGTCATTTTCCCGAGCTGCTGCTCCGTGACCCAATTGCTGTTCGCTAAAACATTGATCGCTTCCTTTACCTCCTCAGCGAATGGACCGTAGCTGCTTTTTTCAAATTGAAAGCCGGTGTCCACGCCCTGTTTCGTCAGGATGTAGCAAATCTTCTGAAAAATCGTGCGCCCTACCGGATTGGAATAGGGTTGCTGCTCCAGCTCAAAGATGACTTCAACCAAGGCCGCCCACTGCGGGCGAAGCTTCTCCCGCCTTTTGCCCTTCACGAGAAATTCTCTCTGCTGATGGGCGGCTAAAAACTCCGGCTTTAATTGGGCCGCAGGCGTCCCAAAAGGCGCATAAATTTCCACCGGAATTCCGAGCTTGGAGAGCTTGAAATACATCAGAGGACCGACGGAAGACCACTCCAAGCCGCCGTTGCCGCAACCTAGCGGAGGAAACGCCACCGAGGTGATTCCCCATTTCTCGAAGTGCTCTGCGAAATAGTCCAGCCCCGCTTCCACGTCGGCCAGCCGCGTTGAGGCCCGCCAATGTCCTTTCGTTGGAAAATTGACGATTGAAACTCCCGTGAGATCCCGGTAGTGATAGGGCTTTCCAAGCTTTACCTCGCCTCGCTCACAGCGGGTGGCATAGTCGGCAAACATCTCCGGATATTCCTTCTTGAAGATTTGGGCAATGCCTTTGCCCATTACGCCTACGCAGTTCACCGTGTTCACCAGCGTCTGCATCTTGCTCGCGAACAAATCTCCAATGAGGGGTTTGACTGTGCTGCTGGATGTCATGGCTCAGTGAAAGAATAGATCTGAATCAATTTGAATAGGAAGCCGGAAACCGTGGCCTTCCAACTGATTCTTAGCCGACGCGTCGAGCACGTAGGCGCCCAGTAGAAAATGCGGCGGAATTCGGTGCGGGATCAGCACTTCGGCACATTTAGCGCTGCTGTGCCGCCATTCTTCGATCTGGTCGTCGGGATGTTTCCAATTTCGGGCGAAAACGTAGTCCAGGTCCATGAACCGCAATTGATCGGGCGCCGAGAACTTCACATACTTGCTCGCTGCATTCTGATCCGTGATCACGGCACCGGGAATGGAAAGAATTTCGCGGGAAACCCGGAGGGCGCAAAGGCGGGATGCCTCGTTTCTCCGGCACGACATCATGGGATTTCGCGCGTGAAAATAGACATTTGCATATTCGTGAAGCGCAAGGCCGCCGGGAACCCTCTTCACGTTACGTTTGTCCTGCACGCCTTGAAGCGCGACTGAGTGATGGGGCAGCTTCTCCGCTTCGGCGTATGAGACAATCCCGTGCTGCAGAATCGAGGGGATATTCTCGATCAGCGTGATGTTCTGGAACTCCGTGAGGGTCATGCCGCAATCCCCTCTGCAGATTGTTCTGGCTCTTGCTTCTTGATGAAAATAGCGAGGTCCGGCCGCCGCGGTTTCTTCATCCCGGTGCCGGTGAACTGATTCACCACGAGGAAGTCGTTCTTCGCCGGATTCTGGAAATCGATGAGCTGCGCGTAATCGGTCTCCTTCTCGCCTTGGGCGTTGGGGAATTCGACCTTCACCCCATCCATCAACAGTCGGTCAAACGCGCGGTTAATCCGAGGCAGATTCGTTTCCGTTGGCGTCATGACGACATGCACCACCTCCTCCACTGCTGCGGACGAAAGCCTCGGATTCAGCCGCTGCAACGCCGAAGCGAGCCGTGCCTTTACAACGACCGTCCGAAAATCCGCCCGCTCCGGCGTCACACCTTCCGGCGCGAGATCGGCGCCGTTCGCGTAGCTCCAGCCCGTGTCCTGAACCCACTGGATGGCGAGCTGATTCCTTCGGTGATCATTCGCGACGTGCTCGATCACACGACCGTAGGACCGGTCCAAAGCTCTTCAGCTTTTTTCAGCAGAGTCTCCGCTCTCTCGCTGATTTCCTTCTCGCCCCAACGATCCAAGGCCAGAATGGGTCGCGTTAGTTCAATGTGTGTGTTGTGGAGCTTCGCCTTCTTTTCGGCAAATGGCAAATTACCGAGCTCCGCATTGTAACCGGTTAGAGTTAGGTTTCCCAAAGTGTCGACGAGACTTGCATGCAGGGTGTCGGGATCATTGCCAAGCTCTGCCCTCCATTCATCTGTCAATGTTTGCGGCAAGACGTGCTCGATTGTTGCCGTTCCGAGATCGACCTTTTCCTTGTGATCGAAGGCAGCTTCCAGCCGGAGAAGAATATGCCTGATTGGTCCGCGCCCATATTGTGACTGATTCTTAAACGCATCCGCAAATTCGGCGGCATTCGGGAACCACCAGCAGACAATACGCCAAGCAGCCATTTTCCGTGATCCGCATTTGGGAAATTCTTCGTCCACTGCAGGAAAAGTTTGTTTAATGCGTTCGTCGGAACTCCACATACGGCCCGCCTTACTACGAATGACTCGATAAGCCCCAAGCATTCCTCCAGCTGAACATTAGTCATGGCACCGCCGCTTCTGACGTCCAAAAGGCGTAGCAATAACGGGTATGAAGTCGTGACCGAGAGATCTTTGATGTTCTGTAGCCGTTGGCGAACCGACAGATCTGGCTCAAGGGCCGGTTGGAGTATGGAGGCATAAAACTTCCCAAATTTCTGCATTTGCTCCATTTCCTTCTCCACACCGCCCGGGTCTTCGATCTTTCTAAGCCGCTCCTTTGTTGCGGCGTAAATCCCACCTTGCCGGATATTTTCACCGTCCTTCATCGCGTAGTGGCGCAGGAACTCGGTAAGGCTACCGCCGAGCATTTCCTCCAAGGGCCTCCACCACGTGGCATAGATACGCTCTTGCTCGCCTCCCGCTGCGATGGAATGTCGGAACCGCATCAGGAGATAATTCCGAACCAAGTCGGCTTGTGTGAGTGGCTCCCCTTTGAAATTGAGACTCTCGAAAATCAGATAGGGATCATCGGTGTCGCCCAAGTTGATCATCACTACCTCGAGGCAATGCTCCAACGTATTTAGAACGGTGACAGGTTGAACCGGGTCCCCATTCGCGTCCAGTCCTTCGGAAATCTGTTTCTTGAAGAAAGAATAAGCGTCAACCATCAGGCTCTCCCAGTTCGGGATTTTCCTCTCAAGTGCAATAGCCGTGTAGGTATCGCGGTCCGCTTGGGTAGGAACGAACTTCAAAGTGTCGTCCAGATCGCGAAAACGATTTGTAAGATAGACCTCTTGAATGCGCGCTGAGCTATTCGCATCGACACAGTCTCTCAATGCGCAAAGCAGCAAAGAAATGGTCGTCAATCGCTGTTGCCCGTCGATGATCAAATACTTGCTTACGCCCACTGGAACACTCCGAGCAGGAACTGAGACAATAGCTCCCATAAAGTGAGTTGAGTTGTCGCCCAAGTCATACTGAACCATCATGTCGTCCCAAAGCGTCTTCCAGTTTGCCTCTTTCCAAGTGTAGGGCCTTTGAAAAAGCGGGATGAGGTTCTGCTTTTCGCCGTTGAAATACTGTATGACTCTGGCTGGGGATGCTTCCATGATGGCTGTTTCTGTGACTTAGAGGTTGGGTATTATAGCGAGTAGGCATTTGTTGAAGCATTCCGATGGGACACGTTGACGACCGGGGTGGATCAATCTGGCATTTTCAGGTCGGTGCGCCGAGAAATTTCCCAGCAAGCGGAGGAAGCGCACAGAACCTGCGTTCATTGAACCGATGAAGTTCAAGCCCGGTCACGGCGCCGCCAACGAGCGAAAAGTCCGACCTTTGAGATCAAATTTGATGGTTATCGCTGCATTGCCGTGAAGTGCGGCTCAGCGGTCATATTGTTTTCTCGCAACGAGAAAGTGCTCAACGAACGCTTCCCAAAAGTCGTCGCCGCGCTCGCCTCTCTCGAGGGCGACTTCGTTCTCGATCGGGAACTGGTTGCCATCTATCCCCAAGGCAGGCCTTCCTTTCAGCTTTTGCAGAACAACCAGGTGTGGCGAGTCGCTCACTGCAGAGAAAATGGCTCAATGCCGCTGGGTCCACCCCGAAGCTGGTCTGCCCAGGTGGCGTTCGTGGACTGGACGGATGCTGGGCACTTGAGGCACTGCAGCTTCCTCGCTCTACGCGATGATAGAAATTCCGCGGAGGTGGTTCGCGAAACCTGAATTTTTATTCCGAATTCGGCGACTACGAACCATTACGGGCCATACACTATGTAGTGTCATGAGACTGGTTTGTTTTGACCGCCGCTGCGTCATTTATCCTCCAACCTGGAGGAGGTGCTCCCACTGGCGGAAGTCGCCCCGGACCGGACTTGCCGGCTGTTTCGGATGCGCTGCGATATTCTCTACGAGATTGGTAGAGATGAGCTCAAGCCGCCCAAAACGACGATCCGGGCACCCCGACTTGAGCGATGGCTGGCCAAACTCCGCAGGCCCGAACCTCGAACCCGGGATCGCCGTGAGACAAAGAACCCGCTGGCGCCGTGCCTCCAACTGGCTGAGAAGCGCACTGTTCACATATCGTGAAACATCACGATATTGCGGTAAAGCAGCGAAGCGATCGCGTTTTGAGCAGCGATTCGGCCATTTCGTCGAGGGAGGTGCCCGATGAGCGCCGTCTTCCCACCGATCTTGGCCGGGCCGTGTTCCGCTTCTTTCAGGAGTACCTGCCAGCGCAGAGAGGGGTGAGTGTCCATACGCGGTCAAGGGCGACCGAAGGGAGGCGAAACGGAATAAATGGAGGGGACCCGCTTGCGGGGAGTAGGCCGTTTATACCGGACTCGCTTTACCCTTGACCGAATCATGCACGAGCGCCTCCAGCAGTTTGCATGCTCTGTTTCAGTGATTTCCATCGCGGACAGAGAAACGATAAATCGTTGACTTCATTGGCCGGCCCCCGGTTTGAAATGCTCTCCTGTACGGCCCCTCTGATTCTCCGGCGGCCACACTTTCGCCATGCTAGGCAACAGCATAAACGGCTGATTCAAGTTCGAGTAATGATAGGAGTTCCCCTCTCTTGGCATCCCAGAGCTTTTAGTTTGTGTCCAGAGTAGGGTCTAGTACCCCTCGTTTTTCATGGCGGACGTCTTTATTTCCTACTCGCGCAAGGACAAGGCATTCGTCGAACGCCTCGACGAAGCTCTGCGGCAGCGTGAGCGCGAGGCGTGGGTCGATTGGGAAGGCATTCGTCCAACCGAGGAGTTCATGCAGGCGATCTACAGCGCGATCGAGAGCGCCGACACCTTCATATTCGTGCTCTCACCGGAGTCCATTTCATCAATGGTGTGCGGAAAGGAAATCGCGCACGCCATCGCGCAGAACAAACGCATGGTTCCGCTCGTGGCCCGCGACGTAAACGCCCCCGAAGTGCCCGATGCTTTGGCCAAGCTGAACTGGATCTTCTGCCGCGACAGCGACGACTTTCAGCAGGCAACCGAGATCCTGATTAGCGCGCTCGACACCGATCTGGAGTGGGTTCGCGCCCACACCCGTCTGCTCACCCGGGCCGTTGAATGGGAAACAAAGGGCAAGAATAACAGCTTTGTGCTGAGGGGAGACGACCTGCGCGAAGCGGAACGCTGGCTCACTGAAGCCGGTTCCGACAAAGAGCGCCAGCCAACGCCGCTCCAAACCGAATATATCATCGCCAGTCGAAAAGCCGCTGCCAGGCGTCAGCGCATTATCTGGGGTTCCGTCTCGCTAGGCTTGGTCATTGCGACTGCTTTCGCGGTCGCAGCTTACTTTCAGCGCCAATCCGCCGAGCAGCAGCGCAATATCGCAGGCGCCCGCCAGCTTTCGACGGAAGCGGGGATCACGCGAGATCGCCGCTCAGATGCATTGCAGACCAGCGTCCTCCTGGCGGCTCAATCGCTGAGGCGGTTTCCCTCGCTCGAAGCCGATCAGGTCTTGCGCCGGGGTCTCTGGCTGCTCGCGGCGCCGGTAACGCGTTTCACACAGGAAGATCTGATAGAGAACTCGAAAGGCGACAACCAGCCCCCCGTCGCCGCGTTCAGCCCGGATGCGCGACTCGTCGCTCTCGTGCTCGCGAATCATTCAGTGGAACTCCGTGAAGTAAGAACGGGCCGCGTCATCGCGACGCTGCCACATAACGAGAGTGTCGGTGCGTTACGGTTCAGCCCGGATAGCAAGCTGTTGGCGACTGCCGGTTTTGTCACCGCTCATGTTTGGGAGACCGAGCACGGACGGGAGATTGTATCACCGATTCAGCATCGCGCACCCATTGACGCGGTCGCAGTGACTGCGGACAATCGGCTACTGGTAGCAAGTTCGGACGGGCAAACGGTGCAGATTGTTTCCCTGATGAGCAGTTCGGCGATGCAGTCGCAAGTCCTTAACGTCAACACAGGCGACCCGAGCAATTCGGGCGGTGTGGATGCCATCGCGGTTTCGCCTGATGGCAAGTATGTCGCGACATCGTGGCGGATGGACCCCGTGGTTTGGGAAACGGCCACCGGTCATCTGGTCGCTCCTGCGAGCCGAAAGAACTCACACAACAGGCATCCCAACGCGCTGGCGTTCAGTCCCGACGGCGAGACGTTTGCTAGCGCCGGCCTTTCGGATGAAGCGGTCCACATATTCGAAACGGCCAGTGGTCGCGAGCTCTTCGTCCTACCACAGTATGGCGATGTTACACTCGTCGCATACAGCCCGCGCGGAACTTATCTGGCGACGGCCAGCAGTGATATGGCAGCGCGGGTTTGGGAAGCGACCGAGGGCCATCGGCTGAAAGCGACGGTTGTCCACGAAGCCCGGATCACCGCATTGACGTTCGCCCCCGATGAGCAGTCCTTTGTCACCGCGAGTGAAGATAATACGGCGCGCATCTGCGACATCGGGAGCGCTCAGGAAACACTCCGCATCATCCACCAGAAGCCGGTCCGCGCGCTTGCATTCAGCGCCGATGGAGCCTCCATCGCGACCGCAGGCGATGACGGGATGGTCGCGGTTTGGCAATCGAAAACCGGTCCGGAACTTGCATTTCATTTCGAGCCGGATAGTCCCCCTTCCAATTTCCACTTCAGCGCGGATGGGCGAGTTGTGGCCACGATGATCGAGAACAAGGGTGTGCTCTGGGATCCCATAACCGGAGCTGCAATCGCGTTTTCCGCAAACAACGAGGCCTCCCGTTTTGTGCTCACTGATGATCTTAGGCTTGCCGCCTCCACCAACGGCGAAACCGCCGTCGTCTGGGATGTGGCGTCGCGCAAACTGATTGCGACACTCAAGCACCCCTCGATCGATTGGGCGGCCGTTCGTGATCGACCGGAAGTCAAGATCCACCGCTCTATGCTGGCTGAAATTGATAAACTAGCGGAGCGAGGCAGCGTCGAAGTGGTCGCGTTCAGCCCGAATGAGCGCCTGCTCCTGACGCGGCGATTGCGGCCGCTGACCACCCCATCCACCGGATACTCCCCTTTTGAAGACGAGGGACGCATCTGGGATGTGAATACCGGCACAGAGAAATGGCCCTTCCAAGGCTTTACAACGCCCCTTCTGGCGAGAACGCCCCTTCTGGCGAGCTTCAGTCCGGACAGTAGGCTGCTGGCAGTTGCCGCGGACGACGCGGTGCGAATCTTCGATGCTCAGACCGGACAGGAGTTGGCCGTGATCAACAAAGCAGTCGGTGACGGCGGGGAGGAGCGCGCTCTTCACCTTGCCTTTTCGACCGATAACCGCCTCGCTGTGGCGGGCCCCCGATCCCTCCTCATCTGGAACGAAGAAGGAAGCAGGATTGCTGATAGAAAGTTCGACGCCCTCCTTACCCAATTCGTGTGCAGCCCGAGTTCACCGCTCATTGCGACCGCGCACTACGGCGGAGCCGTACAGATCTGGAACGCTGAAGACGGCTCGAACGTTGACACGGTCACAGCGCACGGGGAGATCCGGTGCCTCGCATTCAGTCCGGATGGAACATTGCTTGCCACCGGAGGTGACGACTTCTCCGCGCGAGTTCGTGATCCGCGCAAACACTACGAACTCGCCGCGTTCAAGCACCTGGATGTGGTCCTCTCCGTCACCTTCAGTGCCGATGGCAAGCTGCTCGCCACTGGCAGCCAGGACGAAACCGCGCGTGTCTGGGACATTCGCACGAACGAGGCGGTAGCTGTCATTAACCACCCGGCGCGCCTTTCACGTGAACGGCCGCGCATCTGCGCCGTGGCGCTCACACCTGACGCGCGCTATTTGGTTACGGGAGAGCAAAACGGAAGGGCGTGTGTCTGGCCGTTGCAACCGGCCGAGCTCATTAAACAAGCCGCGGCGCGAATAACCCGGCCGCTCAGCGGCGAGGAGCGAACCGCTCTGGACGGTGCGCGGTAGCTCCTTAAAAAGAACTTGAGGGATACCACATCGCCGACGTTTTCATTTCCTACTCGGGGTTCCGACAGCAAGTGGACAAAAAACAACGTTAAGCCATTACGGAATCGGGCCGTCTCAGCGGGCGAAGGCCTTTTGCGATGGAATTCCCCTTCAACGTTGAAGCGATACTTGCCGTAGGGGTTGATGTGCGCGTAGCGCGCGCCGGCGACAGATGCACCACATCACCATCATCGACGTTGTGGTCTTCCGTTCTGAGCTGATCTAGACGCGCTCAAATAGACGGTGTTCCAGAGCACGACGGCGTTGGTGACCAAGTTGAGGCAGCTTACCTGATTGAGTTGCTCCTCGTCATAGCGGCGCCGGATCTTGCCCTCGTTGGCCACAAAGAGGAAGCTTCGTAAGGCGTGCAACTCCTCGGTAAATGTCCTGAACTTCCTCACCGGGCGATTGTCTCTTTCCTCGGACACAGCCACATAGATCTCGGTGGCTCCAATATCGATGCCAGCAGCATCGGGCTCAATAAAGGGCAGACTCTTTTGCTTTTGGGTTTTCTTTTTACCGTTGCGGGCCATAAGGCTTTCACCAGTGCCTTGCCCACCGCATCCGGAACCATGCTCCTAAACGGGCTTCTTTCCAAAGCTCCAATGCGCAGCCGGTTTATTGCTTGCCTCCATTCACACGGCGCTCCCTTTATCGCTCACCGCTACGCATTCGCGCCAGTTTCTTTCCCCTTTGCCGCGGCGTTCGCCGCCTGATTTGCTCCTAAGGCGTTCCAAGGTATGATCCTGAGCATAATATGGGATTAGGAACCAAAAACCGGCAGAAACAAACGGCGGACATTTGCAAACAGCATCTCCGGGAAAAATACCGGGACAAGCTGGGGTTGGTGGAGGAATTCGTTGTGGAGTTTGAGGGCGCCCGCAAAGACTGCGATATCACTCGTTGGGGCCAGTTCACAGATATAAAAGACATTAAAGAAGAGATGCTTACGCGTCTCGAGGCGCACTTCAAGAAGTGGCTTAATCCGTGAGTTCAATGAGACGAGAGCTGAGCATTTACGGATTACACAGGTGCGAAATACCAGCTCATGGAAGAGATCTACGGTGTTTTTGACCAGAATCCCTTGCCGCTGTCCTGGCCGAAGTGATCACCGTTCTTCAATGCACCGCAGCCTTCGAGGCGGAGATCTGGTCTCAGATCTTGTCGTGGAACGGGGTTAATGCGGTAGTAAGTCGCGACAGGGCATCGACTCGATTTCTAGTGGGCGTAATCGACAAGGACAGGCAAGCCGCGGAGGCGATCCTGGAGTTGTCTGGGAACAAGCCTCCCTCTTACCCCGATAGATTCGCGTTCGTCAGCCACACCGCGTCCGACATGCCTTTCATCGAAAAGCATGTAGCTCCGATTCTGAAGACTCGCCGCATCGATTTCATACTATTGAACTACACGCGGTTTCCCAGGGAGTACGCTCAGTTCATTGTTCGTGCCCTCTCAAACTCCGGATGGGTGTTGATCATCTTGTCGTGCGCAGCGGCCCAGTCCAATTGGGTCAAGTTCGAAGTCGACTGGGCAATCCGGAACAAGGATTCGCGGCACATCATTCCCATCGTGATAGACGTTGTTGATCCCCGTGACATTGACCTACGCCTCGTGACGTTCCCCTGTCTCGACTTCCGAGCGGCTTGCCCAGAAGCGGAGCGTCGTCTGCTTGAGCTATTACCCGAGATTGGTTTACGCGAGCGACTTTTAGGATGATGTGCGGAAATTTTGTACTTTTCGCGGATATCGCGGAAGTGGTGCCCAACCTGGGGTTCTTTGCATATCCCGCAAAAAGGTTCAATCCGGGATTAAATCGAGTCGCCTCGAAAATGACCCTCTACCACATCTGAGCATATTTGACGACAACATGCATGTCGATGAGGTTCAAATAGATGGCGGTGATACTGGAGGCGGTCATTGCCAATAACATGGAGAATCCAGGTAAACGTCCGATCGTCCTTGAACGTGGCGAGCTAGAGGCACTCTAAACGGACGCTACGAATTCCGTAAACAGCCAGAGGCACCCTCAATGTGGACGAAATCCTGCGGGAATCGGCTAAAATCCGGATCGGAACCGAGGCCGCAGTAGTGGGGGAGAACTCAAGAAAGGGAAATTCATGCACGCTAGTCGCCGGAAGACTGCCAGAGAGGAGATATAAGTCACTCAACAATAGATAAATAGAAACCCAAATCGGCCACGAGTCAGGACGCCCAACGAGATGCCAATGCAGCATATTCTGAAACTTTGATGTTCCTCGTCAACGGAATACGTAAGTAGCTAATAAACTGTAATGCTCCAGAACAACATCCGGACACGCTGCAAACGTGCGTAAATTTCCCTTTCTTGAGTTCTCCCCAGTGTACCGCACCACAATGCCCCTCCGAATCGCTGCATGATGTCGAACGTGGCCGGTAAGCACCCCCGACCTTTGGACGCTCGCCATTTATGGCAGGGGGTTAAGCTCGTTCCGGAATTTCTGCAGCCCATCTTCAAAAGCCGTACGCCGCTGATCGAGGAAGATAGCGAGCTGCTCGCCTCTTTCAGGGCCTTTGAGGCCGGCAACGTAGTCCTGGGCCGCTTGGACTGCCTGAAGCATGCACCACATCCGAAGCAGAAGGCGCCGCGTCCTGCCGTTCACGTCCACCGACCGGTTCTCTTTACACAATTCTTCGAGTTTCCCTCTCGCTTGCACGATCAGGTTGAGCAACACGTGTCGTTCACTCTGGGTCATGCCGCCTGGATCCACCAGATTACCCGCGCAGATGTGCTCGATTGTCCTGAGAGAGCGGTAGAAGGGAATGAGCGTCCGACTGGAGCCGGGCGTCGAGCGGTAGTTCTTGTCTACTTCCTCCTTCGCTTTCATCCGCAAATGACGCAGGCCACCAGGGGTCATCGCAGAATCTGTTCCAAATCGTACGCTAAGAGCTCAGGCGTAGTCGCAGACAATCTGGCTGAGGTGATCGAAAGCTATCCCCCGCGCCGGAAGCCAGTGAATCAGATCGCAGATGACATTTGCTACCTTATGCAAGTCCCGATGGGACAAAAAGTGTCATGGAAACAACTTACTCGCAGAAACGGAGCGGAAGAAGATTTCATTCAGGAACGCGGAGTCTCAGTGGCAACACGCCCTTCTCGAAGAAGGCCGATTCCCAACGAAGGTTCAGGAGAGCTGAAAACCTTCATCGAGACCGCATATACCGTCTACAAAGCAGACCCGCAATGGTGGCGCGTGACCCTTGACTGGTTCGCCTTCGCCCTCGAAAACCCAATAGTTGAGGTTGCTGGTCTTATTCACTCGATCTTACTCGATCGATTGACGTCCAAAGAATTTTATAAATCTGACTGCCCAGCTCAGATTGACGCACACTTGCCGATTGTACTGAAATCTGGCTCGCAAGAACGGATTAAAATCGAAGCTTCTTTAACGGAGATTTTTCGAGCTGTTGCCCCAGGTTGGACGCCGGAACGAAGCCACGACATTTCGGAAGCCGTGATTCGTTGGAACAACGAGCCAAAATACAAATTGAAAATCGCCGCGGTCTTTGACAATCTGGGCCTGCCACGCCCAGACAATAAGACTTTAGCCAACCGCGGAAGACTGGCGCATGCTGGCGAACTATGGGCAAATGCTGACCCGGCCTCTTTTCATCTCCAAATCGGTCGACATATTACCATGTTATGCTTATCCCCTTGACTCAGGTTCGTAGAGACCTGAAATTGGGAGGTGCGACCCACCTTTCCCAAGACCTTGAGGGGATTCCGCGAGAGGTTTGCCGATGAGCAGGCGTGTGTCCGCTATCTTTGGGAGAGCCGATGG
>DATDAL010000014.1:0-2608 GCA_036525415.1 Terrimicrobiaceae bacterium
ATGTTGATCTGTAACAACTTATGGATTCAAATCGAGTTTGATATGCACGCGTACAAGGAATGGTGCAAGAGAGCAATGAAACGTAGTGGCGCAAAGCAGTTGACATTCCAGACACGTTGACGGTTGCCCGCGAATCTCGTATATGCACACGAACTGGACGAGAAATACGTTGCGCCTGCGACTTGATGATCATAATTCCCCCCTGGTCTTGGCAATGACGGCTGACGTATTGATTCGGGTCGCTCCCCGGGGCCGTTTCTTCTCCTTGCGAGACTGGTTCATTCCTTGAAATTGGATTGGCAGAAGCAGGTCATTGCTTCCAGCGGCTACCTTGAGCTGGGGATGTTCGAAGAGGCGGCACGCTCGCTGGATGAGATATCGTCGGAGGACAAAGGTCGCATGGAGGTGCTTGCCGCGCGGCTTCAGCTCTACATGACCATTGGCAAATGGGACATGGCCGCAGCCGTGGCCAGGCATCTTGTCGAGATTGAAGCAGAAAGACCTGAGTGGTGGATCAATCTTGCCTATTCGTCGCGTCGCTCAGAGAGCATCGAGGACGCAGAAGCGATCTTGCTGCGAGCGCGCGATATTCATCCGACGAACGCCGTAATTGCCTTTAATCTCGCATGTTATGCCAGCGTCACTGGCCGCATCGAAGAGGCGAAAGAGCGTCTCAAACACGCAATTTCCCTTGATAAGGAAATCCGGGAACTGGCTGTTTGCGACGAAGACCTCCGAGGTTTGCGGGACTGGATCGCCTCTTTGGAATAGAAAGGTTTCCTCCCTCAAGCCGCACGCGACATTCCTTCCCGCGAGCGACGGGCGAACGAGAGGTTCGCCTCCTGACACCGGTGGCGCCCGGATGCGCGCATGAAATCAAATGGGAAGTTGTCCATGCAGCACTTGAGAGCTGCCTTCGCGTTGTGAGCTTAGGGATCTCAAAGGAGCGCGCCTGTCGATAGCAGACGTCGTCTCGCTAAAGCAACGGTTTGCCCGTGCCATTTCGAGGAAATGCGATGTCTCCTGTTGTTGGGCATGGCGGTCCGACAAGACTATTTCACGATACATTAGTAAGGTCAGGATGGCGTGGTCTTTTACCCATTCACATCTGATACGAATGCGCTTATCACTCTCCTCGCGGCGTGGCTTCTCACTCAACCCGGCTTCGACTATACTGAGAACTGTAACGCAGCTTTGGCGTTGCAAAACATATCAACCCTAATCTATGAAAACACCCGAATTAGCAGAACTCAGCCCTTCCGAGATGGAGGCTATTAGTGGCGGTCTCGTGGCGGGCGGCCCAGGCTTGGTGGCCTGATCGTTCTCCTTCTACTGCTCCTCCTTCTCAGAGGGGGCACACCGGCACCGGCGCCGGAATTGGCAACCTAACGGCAAGGTTCTCGGGTGGAACTTTCCGCAAGGAGCTTTGCGAAACACTTCCGGGAATTCTCCAGAAGGCACACGGAACCCGCTCCCGTGTGCTTGCCTCATTAGAAGCATCTCGGTACGCCTGTCGCCATTCTTCGCCTATTGAGATCGCTTGCTTCACGAATTGTCATAACGAATGAAGGCTGCTAACTAAGCATGTTTCCTCATGGCAGCTGGGACAGACGAGACCAACCGCGAAGAGCGGCAGTTGTTCTCTGGTGACATTGTCGCTCATACCGTCGAGAGCATTGTCGCATTGGATACGGAGTGGCGACTCCGCACTCTTTACTTTACGACACTTCTCATCTGCGTTGCGGCGATCGCGGCAATTTTTGTTGTGAAAGTGGATGTTTCGGCGATGGGCGCCGGTCTCATTCGCCCGCTCACGGACAAGATGGAGATCAGTTCGCCGCTGGCTGGACAGGTCGTCGAGATCGTCGGAAGGACGGACCTGCGCGTGAAACGCGGCGACCGTCTGATGGTCCTCAGCACCGCATCGCTCGAGGCCAGCCTCGCTAGCAATCGTGCCGAACAGGAACGCGCCGTGCGCGAGCTTCACGATCTGGATTTCCTCGTACGACTGCTTGGCGAATTCAAGCCGCTGGATTCCAGGGGCAATTCGCCGCCTGCCGGCGCCGAACGTGCTTCCGGTCGCCAAGAGAAGCGCACCGATTTGGAACCGAAGAAAGACATTCTCATTCGTCCCATCTCGGCCAGCCCGTCTCCGGAGAGCCTCCTTCAATCCCCGGTCTATGCGAAGGACTACGTGAGCTATCTTGCCGAGGCGGACGAGTTGCGCAGCAACCGCGAACAGGCCGAGCACGAACTCCGCCGCTACAGACTCTCTATGTGTCAAATACTGTCTCGGGTCAGGACGTGGATCAGCGGCGATATGAACTCCAGCAGACCAAGCTGCGCGAGGAGACCGCGCGTAAGCAGCGGGTCACGCGCTGGCAAGCGGAATTCGCCTCACGAAGTCGCGCGCTGGACAATCTCACGTCGGAGTCCGTGCGCATCCGCGAAGAGATGGCAAACTGCACGATCAAGTCACCGGCGAACGGCACGCTGGTTGACTTTGCACCACTCGCCCCGGGAGCCTTCGTGCAGCAAGGGCAGCGCCTGGGCGACCTTTCGCCCGACGACGCGCTGGTGGCAGAAGTTTACGTTTCGCCCCGGGATG
>DATDAL010000015.1:0-3258 GCA_036525415.1 Terrimicrobiaceae bacterium
TAAGCGTTTTTCGCGTCAGACGGTATACGCCCTGATCGATCCGCTCGACCTCAAATTCCTGGCCAGGCTTAATGCTGTCTTGCTCGCGGATGGCTGCAGGCAAGACGATTTGGCCCTTGCTGGACATTGTTGTCGTCATCATTGGTAAGATTCCGTCTTACCAAGTCGAAGTCAAGGCGTTTTCAACGTTGGTTCCCACCTTCCTCTATTGGCAGATCCGACCAGCCTAGCCGAGGAGTGATTTAGCAGGTCGTGTGAAACAACCCGCCGACCGCCTGATCTTTGGCAAGTCGGTTGTAGAGCTTTGCGGCCTGGGGTGTAGGGAGCACGTGCGCTTCGATCCGCCGCTCCTTCAGGAACTCCAGGGTTTGACGAGCGACCTGGAGACATTCCGCCATCCCTCTCGAGAGAGCACCACGACCTCGGCACCATGGTCCCCGAGTTCCTGCACATCGGCGGGCTGAATACCCGGCACGTGCTCTGTGTCTGTCTCGCGCCAGTTCCACTCCCTTGAACCGCCGGGGAAGAGCTTCGCGTCCTTGTAAGGCCTGACTCTTCCTTCAACCTCAAGCCGACCCCATGAGACGTGTATGATTTGCGGCGAATGCTCTTGATTCTTCACAATACAAATATCGTTCGTTCGGCAGTCGGCCGCAAACAGTCGCAGCGTTCCGATTACGTCGGCGTAGCACAAACTCTCAACGATCTCTAACACAAGCTTCGTCACTGCATCGGCCTTGAAGCCCTCCATATTCCCGTAGGTAGTTTCTATCGGAACGCGCTCCGTGCCGCGCGCGGCTTTGCCTGCCCTCAGCATAGGACCTTTCAATCCCTCGTAGGCCGCCGGCAGGTCGTCGTAATTCGGGCGTTGTTCTGATCTTGTGAGCGTTTGCAGTTGCTTGATGTCATGGAGGTCTTTGGCTCTGACCGGCTCGCCTGTTGCAGGTCAGGCTATGGTCGAAGCCGTTATGCGGTGGTCATGGTCGGTGCTGGTGGCTACTGGCAGCCATGCTTCGATTGGTAGAACGCCTTCGCGCGGTCGACGTCGGAAACGCCGAGCACCACGACTTCGAACTTCATGTCGACCGGTTTGACTCCCTGGAGATAGCTTTCATGATGAGCAGGTCCAGAGTGCCCTGGACGATGCCATAAATCCTCCGATAAATTTCTAGCGATTGTTGAAAAGCACTCGTTGCTACCTTCGTGCTCCTTTATCTACTAACCGTCGGCTCTTTCACTGCGGGGTACTGGTGAGCCGGTAGCGCGTGACATCATCCTGCCTCTCGTCTTTTCCATTTAGTGGGGTCCTTTTTTGCAGACGCGGTGAATTTCGCCGCATTCTTCCTGACGAACTCCCTCACGCTCAGCGGCCCTTGCCCCGTTAGCGTCTTCCCAGGAGGAGCCGAATGCCGGGAACCTGCAGCGGCTCGGCCGCTGCGCCCAAGATGATCAATTTTCCATTGACCGCGAGCCCGCCCAGAGTCGCGGTCATCGCGTCCCCGTTCCTTGCTGGTAAAGGGGTGCGGCAGCTTGCGCAGCCATTTGCGCACCCCTTTTCTCAAACCGCACCAGGGCGCTCTTCTCGCGCCGAACGAACTTCATGATCTCGCGCACAAAAGATTCGCTCTTGCCCGCCGCCGATTTCGTCGACGCAAAGCGATGGCCCAGAAATCCGCGAAAGTACCCCAGCCGCGGGTTGAGGCGTACTTTCTCGAGTCCTTGACCATAAACTGAAGCCCGATCTTAGGTGGTCCCGCTACGAAAGACTGGGAACGGCCGAAGGCTTTGTTTTGAGCAATCTTCATCTTGCTTCTCGTAACTTGTTAACTGGCATGACTCACGGCGGTGTCACCGATCCACTCCAACGGTCGCGGCTGAAAATGCAGTTCGCGTTTTGCCTTGGCATTCGATACGCCTCGCATCTGAGTCCCGTAGTAAACCGCATCCGCACCACTCGCTTTCAGAGCATCCTCAACCGATATCTGCGGCGGTGGTGGAGCATTCAGCCATTGAGCAAACGCAGGGAGCCATTCGCGCACCGCTAAAGGGTGATCATTCGCAATCAGATAAATCCCAGGGAGTGCCTTGCTCTGCTGCTGCAACGGTGGCAATCGCCGCGTCCTCAATGTGTAACCACGACCGATCACTCCCGTTCCCCCTGCAACAAGAATTTTCATCTGTGAACCTCCTGTTGAAGTATGGAACTATTGATGAATAAGACAAACATTAGCGCTGAGCCAATGCTGCGGCTGCTGAGGGCTCGGCGTGCTGTTCTGGATGTTCATCTGGGAGATCGTCATTCGCGACATGTTGACCAGAGCGTTGACTCCAAGTTCCCGAGCTACCGCCGCCATGGTCACGGTCCCTTCCAGGTAACCGGCGGATACGGACATGCCGAAGTAGACCCGCCGACAGCCGCTGACGATCCGATAGACGGCGGCCGGTTCGAGCAGGTCTCCGACTACCACCTCGGCGCCAGCGGCCCGCAAGGCCGCGACACGCGTCGCGGGCGCGCCCGCTGCGGAAGGCGGCGGGGGTGAAGGCGGTGGGAGCAGCCGGCGTGACTGCGGCGCGTGTTCGCTGCAGCGCCAAAGCTCACTTGACACCTTTTATAGGGGTTAGGCGTCTGGTGCGCCGGTCCGAACTGGCCGCGCTGCCCATGCCTCGCCGGCCGTCCACAGGGCGGCACCCAACAACACGATGTCTTTGAGCACGAACTGCCCCGGCATCGCCGACACGGCCGGGAACCCGCCGAGACTCGGCTCCCACCCGGGCGTCGTCACCAGGAAGCTGAGGGTGGTCAGGAACATCCCCACCGCCAACCCACTGCCAAGGGCCGACCCCGCCGGCCACACCGGCCGCAACGCGATCAGCACTCCGATGGCGATCTCAACCACCCCCAACAGTGACGAGAACGCCGTCACACTCATGAGGTTGTAGACCCAGCCCATCAGCGGGCTGTTCGCCACCAGCGGCCTGATGCCCTCGGCCTCGTAGGCGGTGAACTTCATCCCTCCGATCCAGAGCAGCACGAGCACCAAGCCGTATCGGGTGACATGCATGCCGATGAACTGGAGATGGTTACTCATAGCTACTGCCGCGTTGTCTAAACGCACCCGCCTAATGTTCAATGTTCAGAAGTGTATCCGCCGTGCCGCGAGAGATGCGAGTCTCGGGACAGGCGGCTTTCGGCATGGCGGATACACGTTGTTGGACTGAGCCGCCGCGCGGGGGACGGCGCTCCGTTTACGGGGCAAA
>DATDAL010000016.1:0-2245 GCA_036525415.1 Terrimicrobiaceae bacterium
CAGGGGCGCGAGTAATACTTTGACGTCGCGTGACGAGCAACGCCTAAGGCCATTTATGCGAGCCCCTAAGCTTTAGCCGAGGTTTCGCAGTTTCAGGGGTATGGGTTGCGTAAGTAATTGATATAGAGGTAGAGATTTTTCAGGGACTCTCAGCGTTCCGTCGCCGGATGGAGCAAGGTAGGCCGCCGACGCTGGCGTGACGCTGCTGAGCGATCGGGGTGAGTCGCTATCTGCCGGTCGTGGTCTATCAGAAGGGCCGCCCCGACAACTCGGCATATATCGGATGCCATCTCGAAAGCCATGAGAGGCAGCTCGGCAAGTTCTGGCCTCGGGTCGTCGAGACGACCTCACGCGACAGCACCAGCGCGATCCAGCGGGCCGTCGAGCATATCAGGGGTCTACCCGGGCCGATCGGCAAGGTCGGCGTCGAGGCGTCCTTCCTGCCTTGGGATGGTGCCAAGCTGCTACAGGACGGCCTAAACAATTGCCAAATCGTCGACGCCTATTTCCCGCTGGAGCGGCTACGCGCGCGAAAAACGAAAGCCGAACTCATGCTGTTGCGGGAGGCCTCCGAGCGTGTCCTGGCCTCGATGCTCGCTGTGTTCAACGGGTCTGCGCCCGGCCAAACGAAACATGAGCTCGTCGACCGATTGCGGCGCGAGGAGGTCGAGCGGGGCCTGACCTTCGAATACTGCCTGATGTCGGCCGGCAAGAGCTTCAATCGGGCGCCTTCCGATCAGCGCCTCGAATCCGGCGACATCTTTTCCCTCGATTCCGGGGGAAATTACAAGGGCTATATCGGCGATTTGTGCCGGATGGGGATTCTGGGTGAGCCAGATGCCGAGCTTGTGGACCTTCTCGGTGTGATCGAGGAGATCCAACAGCGGGCGCGCCGCCCGATCCGCCGCGGCGCAACAGGGGCTGAGATTTTCGCGGCGGCCCATGAGCTTTTGGACGCCTCGTCCCACCGGGTATATCTGGATTTTGTGGCGCATGGCATGGGCCTCGTCAGTCATGAAGCGCCACGCCTGACCGACTACAAGCCTTGGGCTTATGAGGGCTATGACGCGACCCGACCGCTGGAGGCCGACATGGTCCTCTCCATCGAGACCACGATGGCGCATCCTAAGCGCGGCTTCATCAAGCTCGAGGATACGATTGCGGTCACCGAAGAGGGTTGCGTGGGCTTCGGCGATCAGGGACGGGGCTGGAATCGGCCGGGATAGCGATTCAAGGCTGCTGACTTGGTTAACTTGGAGAATTGTGCGCGAGACCTGCCACTTCCGAACGCCAACCTCTCCGATTCCGTCATGCACGACAGTGCATCAAAACACGCCCCATCCGCTAGGTGGGTTGCTCTGACGGATACGGTGCTCCGCCGGCTATCAATAATGCGGCCAGAAGATTTCGAATCGGAGCCTGAGTCCGACGAGCCACCGGGTGCGACCTTCACCTTTAACCACGGTTTACAACGTCGATGAAAATGGCTGAAACGATCTGCGAATTCGCCTGGGAGCACAAAGAGCGGGAGCAATTCCAAGAAAACCGGCAACGTATGCTCGAGCGGAATTGAGAAAGGAAAATCCCGTGCCAATAATCCGCAGACCCAATCTTGAGCCGGAGCATTGGATGTTTTCATGTCCTTTTCCCGAACGGCGTCACGCTTGAAGAAATCGACGAGACGCTCAATAAATACGGGCTCTCTTGTGATGAGATCAGCAATTGGGAGTAAAATCACCCGTCAACGAAGGCAAGGCGCCGGCCAGTAAGGCCAATTACCGGCGTCACGCTGATAAGTACACTAAGCCGCACCACGCTCCGATTGTGCGATTCCACACTTCTTGGTGAGGTTCTTCCGGTATCCAGCAGGGTTCAGGAATTTGATGAAGTCCACAAGCTTCTAGAATCCCAAAGGACTGAACCAATGGCTCAACAATCACATCCAGCGAACTCCGCTTGGCTCCGTCCCATCACGCTTGAGCCAGGCGGTGAACTTTCGAGGAATCAGCAAACGAACCAACGAACCCGCAGAATTTCAGTTATGAAGTATCTCACCTCTGGGGTCATGGCAAGTCGTTGTAACTCTCAAGCCTATTGGCTTCGTCTATCCGAAACTCGGTCGCGCCATTGGCCTGCGCGACATGCTCCAAGACGTCCTCGCCGACGAAGATGAAGAGGCCCTGCGCTGGTGGTGCAAGCGCGCCAAGCTCAGTCGGCTCCAACCCTTTCGCGAATTGGCACAAAG
>DATDAL010000017.1:0-21432 GCA_036525415.1 Terrimicrobiaceae bacterium
GAAGCCCACATCTTCGTCGCCTTCCTGGCTTATTGCCTGCACGTCACCCTGCACCATCGTCTGCGCCAATACGCCCCGGGACTTACCCCACGCGCCGTGCTCGAAAAGTTCGCCGCCATCCAGATGCTTGATGCTTATTTCCCGACCACTGACGGTCGCTGGCTGATTTTTGCCCGTTACACCCAGCCCGAAAAAGATCACCGCCTTCTGCTCGCCCACCTCGGTCTCCAACTGCCTCCTCAATCCCCGCCACGCATCACCGCAAAAGGAGATCTTCTCGATAACCTCTCACCAAAACCCCTGATGTAGGGGAGACCTTTTAAGCCCTCGTCTGATTTTCAATCACTTACGGTTGTCAATCGCCGCCAGTAGCGAAAGACGGGCTAGATTGTCGCCGTCTTCGACGGCCCCTTTGAAATTCACTGCCTCTTCGAAGACTTTTGGCTTTGTGAACTCGATGGCATAGCGTCCGATTATCATCGGATGGCCCCGTAAGCAATTCGCCGACCCAAAACGGTAAAGGCCGCCTCATACCTGCCTATTTGACGACGTCGCGGACGGTCTGGTTATGGAGTCAATAGGGATACGCAAACGCAAGGACTGGTTACGGCAGCCGAGGTTTGCCGGCAGCTGTCCAGGCATCAATCAAACCAAAGGGCGGACGTGCCGTGTCTGAAGTCCGATTTGAAAATGATGGTTGCTTTTTTACGTGGATTCTTACCGCGGTGCAGCCGTCTGGATCCAGCGCGACACTCAGCAATTCTCCTCGAACGAAGATATTCGAGGTCGCTCGCCAGTCGCTGCCGACATTTTTTACTTCGGCGGAGATCAACTTATCTTGCAAACCCTGGCTGAACAGCAAATTGCATGTTCCAGTCGATGCTTCGGGATCGAGTTCCACTGTCATTACGGCGGGAAGCGAGATTTCCGCAGGTTGCGCAATCCGGGCCTCCGGGCTCGTTGGGGGGCCGGGCTTTGTATTCTCCCTGTCCTTAGGTCGCAGAAGATCGCCATCGCCCAGCGACTGCGACAGCAGGCTAGGATCATACGGTTGGCGCCCGGAAACTTCTACATCTACCCGCTGATTGTTGGCGCTGATTGAGGCAATTCCATGCCGCCTGGGTGGCATGAAAAATACTCGTTGGTAGTTCACAGCCAAGGGTATTGTGACAAAACGCACTCCCTGCGGCAGATCTTCCCAGCGAAAGCGTTGCTGCTCGTCACCAGGTTTGGAGAAGACCTCCACCGCGATGAGCCTTCCATTGCCGAGCGCATCGTAATCGAGCGCCCCTCGCTCCGGTTTAGCGCGGGACGAAAGATTCCATTGCAACAGGGTGCGATCGTTTTCCGAAATCCAAATACTCACCTCCTTCGGAAAAGCGCGCTCTATCAGGACTCCCAGGCCCCTCCAATCTTTACTCGGCATCAGGGGCTGGGAAACTTCGGATTTCCACAGGATCACAGCAACAAACACAGTGAAGAGCACCTCGACGAAGGGACGAACTGGCGCGAGCATGCGGGTCGAGAGCACCGAACCCGTCATGAGAGTGGCGAGGAACGCAAGCGGTGCCGCCATGTAGGACGCAACCCGAAGGGGAACCGTCTTGCAGTAAAGACAGAACGCCAAGAAACCCAAAATGGCCGCTGCGACGCCCGCGAGAGTAAGACGGTCGAATCTCGCTGCGAAGCGTCCAAAGGCCACATAGAGCAGCGCAACCAGAGCGAGCAGAACAAGAGCGAGCGCCTCGATCTGCACAGGAAGGAAGTATTCAAACGCTGAAAAAACTCCGTCGATGGAGTCAAAGGGGGAGATGAACCTATTTCTATAACGGTCCCTGTATCCCGCGAAAACCGCATAGACATTGCCGAAAATGGGCAGATACAACATGAGAAGGGCCGCCAGGGAGAGGAAACCCGCCAGCAAGGTCTCCCGCGACGGACGATAGAGGAACGCCAGAAGCAAGAGGCCACCCGCGAACACAACATAAAAAGGGAGGGTATAGGTTCCCAGAATACACGAGACCGCCATAAGGTTGAGCCAAACCTTTCTGCGGGTGCGCAGCCACTCGGCGAAAGCCACGCAACTCAGCATCGCGAACAGGAAAATCAGACCATAGCCCCGCGCTTCGAGAACGCGGTCCATCGCAAAGAAATTCACCGCGACAAGCCCCGCGCAAGCGAGACCTGGCAGAAGCCACCCGCGTCTCGCGGCGTAAGCGACTAGCAGCCCAAGCGAAGCGATGACGGAAACAAAGGAAATCAGCCGGGCTCGGAGTGGCAGGGTCGAATCCGCCCCCGGAATAAGGGAACTGACGACATTATAGAAAATGTGATTCCTGGCGATGCTGTAGGTGCTGATTGCCGGCACAAATCCTCGCGAGGTATACTTCACGATACTCATGATCTCATCCTCACGAAGGGAGGAGGTGGCCTTGAAATGCCATATTGGCCAGGCGCGATAGAGGGTGATCGCAACAATCGCTGCGGCGCAGAGTAGACCTGCGATCTTCCAAGCTCTCTGCGACTTACCGGCTCGCCCCGCCATCCATCGCCATGCATGCTCCAGTCTCGGAATGAGAAAATCCAAGGCCGCTCGGGATTCGCGCATCAGGGCCAGAAAGGTCCACACACCGACAAAAAACACCGCAAGCCAGAGCAACCCCTTTATCCAGCCGCCTACCCGATGTGCAATGACCATCAACAGGAGGAAACAAACCAGTCGCGGGAAAAACCAAGAGCTGACGTTTCTTAAACCCTTAATACTCCACATGAAAAAAAAGCGCTTCTCTACTGGGAGTCGTTGCTTGCAGCCTCCAATGCCCTATGTGGTGCGCGGATGGATGTCAAGTGTGAGAGCGTATAACGGCATGGACCCTTTCGCGGAAGCCGCGCGAACTGGCCCTGCGGCAGTGCGGCGCGAGCGTGTTGCGCTAGTCGAGGGCGGCCTGATGCCCTGGCAGGATTTCATTTTGCCCCTCAAAGGAAACCGGAATTGTCTCAATGCTTGGCGCGGGTTGCCGCATCCCGCAAGATGCCTTCCCTTCTTTACGGATCTGCCGGTGCGGGTGTTTGTGCACGATGACGAACCAGGGCTGAGGAGGGCGCTCTGACCGCTTGCGTGCCCTCTTCAGCCAAACAAGGCTGGTCTTTTGCGACACAACCTCATTTACTTCGTGGAGCTGGCTGGCAAAGCTCGAAGGTTCTCGAGGATTGGCACGAGCCGGCGCGCACGCGGCTTTGAGATTTTCGCCCCAACGTGGATAAACCCCCCCGGCAAGATCCACGCCCTTCCAATCCAACGCCTTGATCTCGGCAAGGCGCAGGCCGGCGAAAAGATCATTGAAACCCCGATTACCCTCGTTGCTCCGCTTGATGCGTTGCAAGAATGCCCACCCCTCAGCTTCGGCCTTTTCCGCGAAGAATCGGCGCTCTCCCCCATCCTTCGTTGCCGCGTCCTAATATATCAAACACAGATATTTCATAACTCGCACCTCTAACTGCTGAAGTCCTCCGGCTCGAACACCTGGCGAATCTCGATGTCACTCTCTTCGCCGGGCATGGGATTGGGACAGCGCTTTACCCATTCGATCGCCTCGTGCAACGACGCGCACTTCCATAGCCAGAAGCCGGCGACCAACTCCTTGGTCTCGGCAAACGGCCCGTCGATCACCGTCCGCTTCTCGCCCGCGAACTTGACCCGTGCCCCCTTTGAGCTTGCCTGGAGCCCCTCGCCCGCGAGCAGCACGCCGGCTTTGGCGAGGTCTTCGTTGAACTTTCCCATCTCGGCGAGGAGCTGCTCGCTCGGGAGGGCGCCTGCCTCTGAGGACTTGGTTGCTTTAACTATCACCATGAATCGCATTTTTTGTATCTCCTTGTTTTTGGGTTCGGTGGAATTGTTTTTCCACTAGTTGGTCGTTCGGGAACATCGGAAATCGACAGCGGTGCGGAAAAAACCTCCGGTTTGGGGTCAGCGTCGGGCGATGCGAACCTCCATCGCGAAGCGACAGCCGCCGCGCGGTCCAAGCCTGCTCCTCGGCATAAACGCGTCTCAACCCAACACAGCCAGCCGCCCTTCGAGATATCGCCGTTCAGGCTCCTGCTGCGCCAGCGCGAGCGCGCGCTTGTAGGAGGCTTTGGCTTCCGTCCTCCTCCCCAATCAGCGGCACAGGTCCGCCCGTGCCGCGTGCGCCAGGTGGTAATCAGCCAGATTACCGCGTGCGAGGATAGCATCGATCAGAGCCAAGCCCGCCGCTGGACCATCGCGCATCGCCACCGCGACGGCGCGATTCAGCTCAACCACGGGCGACGGTTCCGCTTGCACCAGCACGTCGTATAGTCCGGCAATTTGCGCCCAGTCCGTTGCCGCGGCGTTGGGCGCGTCGGCGTGCAGGGCCGCGATTGCCGCCTGAAGCGCGTATGGACCGAACCGGCGGGACGACAGCGCCCTTTCCACCAATACCTTTCCTTCGGCAATCTGATCGCGATTCCAAAGCGAGCGGTCCTGGTCTTCAAGCACGATCAGATCGCCTGCGGGTGAGGTCCGCGCGCCGCGCCGCGATTCCTGCAGCAGCATCAGCGCAAGGAGTCCCATCACCTCCGGTTCGGGCAACAGTTCGGTCAGCAGCCGCCCAAGGCGGATCGCTTCGCCTGAAAAATCAGGTCGCGTGAGCGATGCACCCGATGAGGCGGAGTAACCCTCGTTGAACACGAGGTAAATTACCTGGAGCACAGTGTCCAGGCGGTCCGGCAGCTCGGTAGGCGACGGCACCTGATACGGAATGCGCGCATCCCGGATCTTTGCCTTGGCGCGCACGATACGCTGCGCCAGCGTGGACGGCGCGGTGAGGAAAGCGCGTGCAATTTCCTCGGTTGTCAAACCACAGACCTCGCGCAGCGTCAGCGCCACTCGGGCTTCCGGCGCCAGCGCGGGATGACAGCAGGTGAAGATCAGGCGAAGCCGGTCGTCCTCGATGCTCTCGTCGTCCCACTTCTCGGTGTCACCGGTGTCGGCATAGAATTGCTCGGCGAGCGTCGCCTGCGCGGCATCAAATCGGGCCCGTCGCCGAACGGTGTCGATGCTCTTGAAACGCCCCGTCGAGACGAGCCATGTTCGCGGATTGGCGGGCACGCCTTCCTTCGGCCATTGCTCGAGCGCGGCCCTGAAAGCATCGTGCAGGGCATCTTCGGCGAGCTCGAAATCGCCGAGCAGGCGAATCAAGGTGGCAAAGATCCGGCGCGACTCCGAACAATACAGGGCATCTACTTTCTCGCGCACTTGTTCAATGGTCTGCTCTCTCATAACGAAAGGTCCTCGCTTTCGCCAGCAGGGCAAGCGGGCGAAGTCGCTTGCGAAGCCAACCAAAAATGTTTCGGGAACCAATCCGTGCACTCCGGCTGTGACCACATCGGCCACCCAAAGGGGGGGTCAGGCTATGCTTGAGATTGGCGAAGGCGATCTCAACGAGAGACGATCTTTTTTGATGCGGAAGGTCCGCCCAGTTCGCCTCGGCAACGTCTTTGCTTTCCACTGCAAGGTGATAGCGGTATAGTTTTGAATGAGGTTTCGCTTTGTTGGACTCGCAAGCGCGATCATGTTGATCGTTCTCGGATGCGCTAGCAGTCCATCCGTATCGACGAACGACTCACCCCTTTGGCGTGCACAAAAGGAGCGTCAACAGCTAGTAGCACGTCAAGCTGGTCGTATTGGTCATATTGGCAATCAAGGCCCCGCGGTAGGGTCTTCAACAGTACCGTAGGGAACTCACGTTCTCGCTGAAAAGGTTATCAGCGTCACCGTGAGGGTACCGGCGATTCAGCCGATCTGCTTCTGTTGCCGATATTTCCAGCATCTAAGGCATTATCGATAAATTAACTAATCGCGGTTTTTACGATTTCTGAGTTAGTTGAAAGTGACCTGCCGTGAGCGCGAATTCGCGTGTGCGCTCGTGTACCGCCGCAGTCAGGTGGCAAAAAAGTCGCCGAAGCGTAATCGAATAGCATTTGGCAGCGGCTCTTGGAAGTAGAACGGCGCAAGAACGTGCAAATGATGATCTCGCTCTGGCGAGCATCGGAGTTGCGCTCGATCCCTGGCTCCTTCTTGATGCCTCATTCGCAGAAAAAGCAATTCCTGCTGCGTATGGGTTTGACACCGCCCGTTCGAACATCGGAATGAATCCAACATGAGGACGGCTATGGATTCTGCTTTCGATCTGAGCGACCACCTTGACCCTAAGCGCTCGACGGCGTGGTCAGTTCCACGTTTCGGTGTCCTAGCCGCCGCGCTACTGACCATTGCCTTCTCCAGCACCGGGATGGCGGACGAAGTGACGCGGTGGAATCAAATTGCGACTGACGCCAGTGCCGCGGCCAATACTGATCCGCTCACGGAGAGTCGGGTCTTTGCGATTCTGCACGTGGCGATTCATGATGCGGTGAATGCCGTTGAGCCGCGCTATGAGCCATACCGGCCGCAAGCATCCGCGGCGACGCCCGCCGCCTCGATCGAGGCCGCCATTGCCGGCGCGGCGCACGCCGCGCTCGTCGCCTTGCTACCGGAGTCGAAACCGAGTTTTGACGCGGCGCTGGACGAAACGCTTCGCACTGTCGCCGATGGGCCGAGGAAAGCAACCGGTCTAGAGGTTGGGCGAACGGCAGCCGCGGCGATTCTCGCCGCGCGGGAAAACGATGGTGAAAATCAAGCGGTGGAGTACAAGCCGGGGACCAAGCTTGGCGAGTATTGCCCGACACCGCCGGACTTCAAGCCGGCATTCAAGCCGCACTGGGGCAGAGTCACGCCATTTGTGCTAAATTCGTCCGCTCAGTTTCGCTGCTCGGATCCGCCGGCGGTGAATAGTTCACGTGCTGTTGCAGACCTTGAAGAGGTCAAGGCGATCGGCGGAAGCAAGAGTGTCACGCGGACCGGCGAACAAAGCGAGATCGCGCGCTATTGGTACGAACATTCGTCCCAGGGTTGGAACCGGATCGCGCGCGAAGTGACCGCTGCGAGGCAATTCGACGTGTGGGAGAACGCTCGACTGTTCGCCTTGGTGAATCTCGCGATGGCTGACGGTTTCATCGCCGGTTTCGAAAGCAAATACCACTGCAACTACTGGCGTCCAGCCACTGCCATTCGCGAGGGTGGCGACAGAGAATGGCTGAGTTACCTCCCAACTCCACCCGTGCCGGATTACCCCTCGACTCATACGGTGCTCGGAGCGGCCGCAGCTACGGTGATGGCTCGGTTCCTCAACACGGATTTCATCAGTTTCTCGATGACGAGCGGCGCGCCATACCCGGGCATCACACGCAAGTTTTGGAGCTTCTCTGAAGCAGCACGGGAGAACGGTGCGTCCCGAATCCTAGCGGGGATTCATTTTTCGACCGCGGTAAACGCCGGCTATACTCAGGGGGCAAACGTCGCAGATTGGGTCTTCGAGCATGCGCTGCGGCCTGCGGATCCGCGGCCCCCGGTCACTGCTTCCTTCGGGTCCGCCGAATAGTCGTGTCACACTACCCGGGAACTGCCGCGGGTTCCTCCAAGGCGTTGGCCAGCACTTCGTCGACATTCTCCACGGGGATGAATCGCAGCGTTTCCTTTGCCTCGGCGGGCACGTCAGGGAGGTCCTTCTCGTTCAGTTTCGGAATGATCACCGTCTTTAGTCCAGCCCGCATTGCCGCAAGACTCTTTTCTTTCAACCCGCCGATAGGTAGCACCAGGCCACGCAAAGTGATTTCGCCGGTCATGCCGACATCGGCACGGACACGCCGGTTGGTGAAAAGAGAAGCGAGAGCGGTAAACATCGCAACACCGGCGGATGGCCCGTCCTTGGGAACCGCTCCCGCCGGCACATGCACGTGAATATCTGTGTCCTTGAAGGCCTCGGCGTCGATTCCGAGCGCTGACACGCGACCCCGCAAAAGGCTCAAGGCAGCCTGAACCGACTCTTTCATCACGTTGCCTATTTGTCCGGTGAGTGTAATCCCGCCCTTACCCGCGTATCTTATGGCCTCGATATGCAGGACTTCGCCGCCCGCAGGCGTATAGGCCAGGCCGGTGACAACCCCTGGCACATCGGTTTTCAAGCGCTTCTCGCGCACATAACGAGGAGGACCCAACAAGACCTCCACGACGCGTGGTGTGACATTGACAGATTGCTGTTCGCCGCGGGCGATCTCGGCGGCCACGCCCCGACAGACCGCACCGATCTGGCGTTCGAGTTCGCGCACACCGGCCTCGTGCGTGTAGTCGCTGATGATCGCCTTAAGCGAACCGTCATCCCATTGGCATTGATCTGTCTTCAGGCCGTTCTCACTAAGCTGGCGCGGCAGGAGATACCGGCGAGCAATCTCCAGCTTCTCGTTCTCCGTATAGCCAGGAATTTCGATTACTTCCATTCGGTCACGGAGCGCCGGCGGGACGGGATCCATATAGTTCGCCGTCGCAATAAAAATGACCTGGGAGAGGTCGAAAGGCACATCGAGGTAGTGATCGACGAACGCATTGTTCTGCCTTGGATCGAGCACTTCGAGCAAGGCGCTGGCTGGATCGCCGCGAAAGTCCGCGCCGATCTTGTCGATTTCGTCGAGCATGAGCACAGGATTGCGCGTGCCGGTGCGCCGGAGTTCTTGGATAAGGCGTCCCGGCATGGAACCGATGTAGGTGCGGCGATGCCCGCGGATCTCGGCCTCATCGCGGATTCCCCCCAGGCTCATGCGCGAAAATTTCCGACCGAGCGCATCGGCAATCGACTGCCCGAGGCTTGTCTTTCCCACCCCCGGCGGGCCAAGAAAGCACAGAATTGCGCCCCGGCCCTGAGGATTCAGTTTGCGGACTGCAAGGTACTCGACTAATCGGCGCTTTACTTTTTCGAGCCCAAAATGATCGCGATCAAGAATTCTTTGGGCTTCGTCGAGATCGAGATTGTCCTCGCTCATCTTTTGCCAGGGCAGATCCGCAAGCGTTTCAATGTAGCTGACTATGACGGAAAATTCGGGGCTCGCGGGCGGTATGACATCCAAGCGCTTCAATTCTCGCTCGGCCTGCGCCATGACCTCCGCTGGCGGATGCGCTGCTTCGAGCCGCGTTCGCAATTGAACGGTTTCCTCGCCGGTGTCGTCTTCGCCAAGCTCACGTTTGATGGCTTTTAGCTGTTCACGAAGATACGCACGCCGCTGCGCGTCCGAAAACTGAGACGCCAAGTCCTTCTGCAACTTCTGCTGGATCTGCGCGATCTCCAGCTGACCCGCGATATGCGTCTGCACGGCTTTGACACGTTTCGCAACATCGAGTTCTTCGAGCAGAGCTTGTTTTTGGGCGATATCGACGTTGAGGTTGGTCGCGAGAAAATCGGCCAGCTGCCCACCATCGGTGATGTTCATCAAGACTGCACGGGCTTGCTCCGGAACCTCTGGAGACATCTCCATGATCCTCATGGCATTTTCGCGCAACGTCTTGATCTCCGCTTCCCATTGCTTGCTTTCCGCAGGCGGAGCACTGGATTCAAGAGTGCGCACCTCCGCCTTGAGAAAAGGATGGGTCGAAATGAATTTTGTGACGGCGAAGCGTTGAACGGCTTGCACAAGGATAACGATCGTCTCGTCAGGCTGACGCAGCAGCTTGAGCACCGCCGCCGCCGTGCCGACGCCGAACAAATCCTCCGGGCCCGGTTCGTCTTTGGAGCCATCACGCTGCGTCACTAACCCAATAATCTTGCTCTCGGGTAACGACGCATCCAGCATCTTGAGCGACGGTTCTCGGCGAATCGTCAGCGGAGCGACCGTGCCTGGGAAAACAACCACCTCCCTGATTGGCAGGATCGGCAGCACGTCGGGAATCACCGGTTGGTTGTCCTTTTCAAGACTACCTGCCGCCGGCAAGCCGCTTCCTGCTGGCGCCTTTTCAACGCCTTCCTTGACGGCGAAGGGCTCCTCACTCACGGCGCAGAGCGCAACGGCAACCTGACCCAAAGCAGACCATTGCGCTGCTCGGCAGTGACCTCTCCGGGAATGACCTCAGCGGGCAGGCGCAATTCGCGCGCGAAAGGCCCGTGATCAATCTCCATGGCTACGATTTGCTGCGGGCGCCCCTCTGCGGACGCAGGTTCGGGCGTCGGTCTCGTTCCCTTGAGAATTATCCTGTCCGGCTCGATCCTCAAATCGATGCCGGCTTTATCCACGCCCGCGAGATCAAAGCAAATCCGAATGCAACCCTCGCAACGGTAGGCATTCATGGCGGGTCTCCAACCCTCAGGTTGAGCGTACCGAGCGCTAGAGAGTTCGTAGGCAAGACCCTCGATCTGACTATGAAACCATTTGAGTTTAACGACCTTTTCCAAGAGATATTACAGGTTCAGCTACAGTTTTAGGGCCAATCAATTCGAAATAAAGACAGACTCGCGAAGAATGAAGTCAACCGTATCTCTCATTACTGTTCTTGCAAGCCCCACGCTTTGCGCGACGGCCGCAATTCGAAGGCGGTCGATCTCCGACCGGTATCCGAAATGGATGAAATCGCGAGATATCCCATGAGGTTTTCGTCCGCTGAAAAAGCTCCTCCTGTCGCAGCGACTCGAATGCGTCGAATCTTTGCCCCAGCCTGATTTTCGTTCATAGTATTGTGCCTTCCCAGCTTCGCAATGAAGCGCTCTCTGTCCTCAATCATGATTCTAACCAACAATGTTGGCGTCCTCCTCGCCTGTTCTGTGTTCTTTTTCGTCGGGTGCTCTTCTCTGCCGGATTTCAGCGACTACACCGCGTCATTGGGGACTATGACACGGTCAGTTCCTGAAGTTGGGAGGCGCTCCCTGAACTCGCTTACAAGAAATTCCCCCGAGCTTGGCATGCTCACGGATCAGGGAACCGCCGGTCGCTCGATCATTGTTCGACTTTCCGATCAAAGGGCGTTTCTTTACAAGGGCGACGAACTTGTCGCCATCTGCCGGGCTTCAACGGGAAGGGAGGGCTACAGCACGCCTACAGGCAAACATCGGGTGATCGGCAAGGATATCGATCACCGATCCAGCCTCTATGGCGCCTATGTGAGAGACGGTCGCGTGGTAAAGGCGGGTGTCGATGTGAGAAAGGACCCCAAACCACCTGGCGCGGTCTTCGCCGGAGCGCCAATGCCCTATTATCTGCAGATTGCTCCGTCCTACGGGCTGCATGCCGGCCACGTGCCCGGCTACCCCGCTTCTCACGGTTGCATCAGGCTGCCCAATCGTTGGGCCAAACGCTTTTACCTTGCCGCAAAAGTGGGGACGCCAGTGTGGATCTATCACTAGCAAAACCTTCTTTCGCCAACTCGCTTTCTGCTATAGCGTTGTGAAGCGATGAGTGGACTGATCCCGGAACAACTCAAGACGGTCCTCGAACGCAATGCGCAGGCGTTGCAACTGCGGCCGGCGATAGGAAAAGGCACGGGAAAGACACGCGTTCGTCTGCGCAAGGGACTGACTTGCGAGATCGAAGACGGCCCGTGGAAACTCACAGCAGGCGTCTCCGAAAGCTCGGGAGGAGTCAATGCCGGCCCGGACCCCGGCACTTTCGGCCGGGGGGCGCTAGGTTCCTGTCTTGCGATGAACTATGCAAATTGGGCGGCGAAATTGAGCGTCCCAATCGAAGCAATCGAAGTCGAGGTTGAGGGCGACTATGATGCGCGCGGCTACTATGGTCTCGCGGACCTACCGCCCGGCTATCTCGAAGTACGCTACCGCGTAAAGATTGAAAGCGATGCGCCAGAAGAAGCAATCCGCAGGGTCCTTGACGAAGGCGACGCGCACTGCCCGTGGTTCGACGTGTTTCGACGTCCGCAGAATCTCAAGCGCATCGTCGAGGTTGCTCCCGTCGCAAAAGCGTAAGCGACCGTTCACGAAGCATGTCGGACGGCTTTTCTTAATGGACGCCAAACTCCAGCGTCGCATTCAGCGATATGGCTGGGACCGCGCGGCGGCGGACTATGAGCGGGCGTGGAAGGATCAACTCGAGCCCGCCCAAACGCGTATGCTCGCGCTTGCAGCAATTCGTTCTGGCGATCATGTCCTGGATATCGCCTGCGGAACCGGCCTCGTAACGTTTCGGGCGGCAGAAATGACGGGACCGAAGGGACATGTGGTCGGAGTGGATATTTCCAGCGAAATGGTCGAGCGCTCCGCCCAACGGGCTGCTGAACTCAATGTTTCAAACGTTTCGTTCGAGCGTTCCGATGCGGAGAATCTCCCTATGGAAGACGATAGGTTTGATGTTGTTCTCAGCGCTCTCGGCTTGATGTATGTACCGGATCCAGCTCGCGCGATAGCAGAAATGCACAGAACGCTTAAGCCGCGCGGCACCGCGGCGGCCGCAGTCTGGGGCCGACGCGAGAGCTGTGGATGGGCTGGTATTTTTCCTATCGTCGATCTCCGGGTGAGAACCGAGGTCTGCCCGCTTTTTTTTCAACTCGGAACCGGGGAGTCATTGAGACGTGCCTTTGAACGTGCGGGAATAGAATCCGCTGTGATGGAACGGATCAATACGACCCTGCGTTACGGTTCCGCCGAAGAGGCCCTTTCCGCCGCATTCGCAGGCGGCCCAGTGGCGCTGGCGTATTCACGCTTCGACGTTAAAACACGCGAAGAAGCGCACGCCGAATACCTCGAATCCATATCGGAATTCCGTAGCAGCGATGGCCGATACGAGATACCAGGCGAGTTTGTGGCCGTGTCAGGAAAAAAGAAGCAGGGCTAGCAAGACATGCGCGCATGCCCCTCCTTCTCGTAGTTGAGTCCGCTCAGCAATCCTGCCCCGTGTCGCGGAGCAATTTCCAGCAGCTTGTCGATAGGGGCCACCGTGCTGTAGGAAACCCTTTCGAGCAAAAATCGGCCGTCGCCGTAAGCTCCGCAAGCTGCTAGCCGCGCTTTTCTGCGGCGAGAAGAGCGAGAAGCTCTTCCGGGTCCGCGCAGCTCAACAGCAAAAACTTTCCGTCATCCATCAGGATGCAAAGCACCCGGCGCAGGTCGGAGAGAAAGACGATGGCTCGGCGGCCATTCCGAAGTAAGAATTCGCCGGACTGATAGCCGGGCATACTCGTCCCGATGATCTTCCTTCTAGGCCTGAACTCAGGCCACTGCGTCAAGTCCAGCACGACAGAAGGACCAAGATTCATGGAAGAAAGGGGAAACCGCCAGCAAAAGATATCACCACGAACGAACAAGCGACCGTCCGCGATCTCAAATCGGACGTGTTTGGAGCGATCCAGGACAAAAAACGCGAACACGAGCAGGGCTGAAGCGAAAATTATAATCCAAAAGGCTTGCTCGGGCTGCCGAGCGAGAATGCCAACAACCAGCCCGATCATGGCGCCAACCCCTGCGACGAAACCCACACATACATACCATTTCCGCGGCGTCGCGGCGCGGGCAATAGAAACGGATGCCTGCATGTTCATACTCTACTCCCACTCCGCAATACGTCACTTGTCTTCCGTAGATCCCGGGCCGCGGCAAACAGCCGGGCTTGCATGCGCCATACGCTCGCAGGAAAGTCTCGCCTCAGCCCGGCCCCGGGGCGTAAAATTACCGAGAGAAATTAAGATTCCCATGTTCGATAAAGGTCAAAAGCTTGCCTGCGTTAACGACGACTTCTCCGCTACCGTTCGGCGCCTCTATAGACAACTCCCGAGAAAAGATCAGATTTACACGGTTCGTGACGTGCGAATTGGTCGCTTGAACGTGACGAGCGCCGCGGGCGGCGAAAACCCTATTTCCTACCTCGTCCTCCTCGAGGAACTTCGAAATCCCGACGATCCCTACATGCGCGATGGCACCGGAGAAGAGATGGGCTTCCGAAGCGACCGCTTTGCGCCACTTGAAGAACTCGAGGAAACCGAATTTGCCGAGGAAGAACAAACTCTTACTCGAGTCCGCTAGTGGCTGAGAGAGAAGAGCGACCTTAGCGCTGAGCCGACGTGGTCGTTGCGGCTCCCCGGATTCTGCGCGAGAAGTAACGCATGCGAGCGATGGTTCTCGAAGCGCCTGGCCGACTGCTGATCTCGCGAGAGGTACCTCTTCCACAACCCGGTCCCGGCGAAGTGCTTGTGCGTGTCGCCGCATGCGCCGTGTGCCGCACCGATCTCCATGTTGTCGATGGCGAACTGCCTGATCCCAAGCTTCCTCTGATTCCCGGTCACGAAATCGTCGGCCGCGTCGAGAAAGCCGGCGAAGATGTAACCCGTTTCCAGCCGGGTGAACGCGTGGGAATTCCGTGGCTCGGCTGGACATGCGGCCAATGCGCTTTTTGTCTTTCGAATCGCGAAAACCTTTGCGACCGGGCTCGCTTCACTGGCTACACGATTGACGGCGGGTACGCAGACTACACCGTTGCCCATGCATCCTATTGTTTTCCGCTGCCAGAGTCATTTAGCGATACCGCGGCCGCTCCCCTCCTCTGCGCCGGACTAATCGGATATCGTTCACTTCGAAAGACCTGCGACGCTCGCCGCCTCGGGCTTTATGGATTCGGTGCCGCCGCGCACATCGTTGCGCAGGTCGCGCGATTTCAGGGCCGCCAGGTCTTCGCCTTTACGCGCCCCGGGGACGTGACAGCGCAGGAATTTGCGCACCGCTTGGGCGCAGTTTGGGCCGGGGGTTCCGACGAATCGCCGCCAGAAAAGCTCGATGCGGCCATCATCTTCGCTCCCGCGGGACCGCTTGTTCCCTACGCTCTGCGCGCCTTAGAGAAAGGAGGCACCGTGGTCTGCGGCGGGATCCATATGAGCGATATCCCCTCGTTCCCCTACCATGAACTCTGGCAGGAGCGAACACTCTGCTCGGTGGCAAATCTCACCCGGCGCGACGCCGAGGAGTTCTTTGCCATTGCGCCGCGCGTTCCCGTGCATACGGAAGTCGAGACCTTCCCGCTGGGCGAAGCAAACCTTGCCTTGGATCGGCTTCGCTCGGGCCGGCTCACGGGCGCTGCTGTCCTGGCCATTGAATCAACAGGAGCCGCCTGACCTGACTCAGATTCCCGTCTTGTGTCATTTCCATGCCTTTGTAGCCCTGGACGACCGGGAGCTGACCCTTTCGGCCGGGATGAAGAGCCTCAAGAACGCACTTTCCAAAGCCCCTCGCACTGCCGGCATCGAATCTCCGCATTGGCAAAAAAGCCCTCCAGCGCGGCGCTGCTGTAGTGACGCTTCCCCCGTCACAGCTCAACGTGTAAGAGACAAAGTTTGTATTGCGAGTCGGTGCGAAGGAACAACAACTCCGACCAGCCGCTTAGGACAACGACAATTCTGTTTTGTCCTCTGGCAGAGGAGGCAGCTGGATCGCACCGAGAAATCGAATGATTGGCAAAAAGCTATTGACAGAAGCTCGCCTAAGCCCTGGGCTGACGCTTGCTGGCTGACCTCTCGGCTGCTCACTCTGCGCCGACAACAACCGATTTCTCCTCGGCGCGCTCTACCGCGGTATAATACAGATGCGAATTGGCAACTGGATTTGCAATGATGAAGCCGACGCTTGGACAAATACTTGCCTTGAGCCTCCTCGGACTTGCCCTCTCGCTCGGCCTCTTGTTCGCCATCGTCCTGAACCAGTCGCGCGCCGCGATCATTGAAAGCTCTGAGCGCATTCGCGACCAGGCGAGTCGCGAGATCACCGAACGAGTGACTAGCTTCCTTTCAAAAGCCCCCGCTACGGTCTCGGCATTCCAGCAGCAGATAAGGCTCGGCCTTGTGGACCCGAGCGATCCGCAAGCGGTCGAGTCCACACTCTTCGCCCTGCTGTTGGCCAAGAACGAAGTTGGTGAAATCACACTTACCTACGGCAAACAGACCGGCTTCGCTCACGATGGGGGGATCCAGCTCGCGCCGGCGCCGCGATGGCAGCTTAGCGTTGTCCGATCAACGGATGACAAAGGCGCCGAGCATTTCTGGAGTCGCCAAGTGCGCCAGGAGAACGGAGCCTTCGTCGTTTATCGCCGAAATTTGCAACCGAACCCGAATTTTTCCTCCGCATCATCCAGCTTCGAAACCACCACCGCAGTGAGCGATCCGACCTCCCACCTTACCTTCGCCACGCCGGCCAGCAGGGATTTCTATGGACGGCTTTTGTGGAGCGATCTGCATTGGTCGCAAATCGATGCGAACCAGCCCGTGGAGCATCAAGACATCGAAGTCAGCGTCCAGCGGACGGTGGAAGACGCGGCGGGCGGGTTCGCAGGTGTCATTCGTGTTGGACTCCTTGCCGAGCAACTCGATCGGGCAGTGCAGCTCAAACTCACGCCGGCGGACGAATCCGATCCGCATCGCATCTTCCTCGCCGATCGCGACGGCCGGCTGATCACACGCGGCGTTGTTTCGGACCGGGCAGTGGCTTTCGGGGAGGATCTGCGCATCGCGCCAGGTAATCTCGAAGCGGAAATTGCCAGCGCGCTTGCTGAACCAAAGCTGCGGGCTGTCAGCGAAACCGCGCCCGTCGTATCAGGGCACTTCAGCCATGACGGCCAGGAGTATTTGACGACTTTTCGCATTCTTCCAGGAACACAGGACTGGATCGTCGGCATCGTGGTACCGCGCGCGTTTTATCTCGGAAAGCTGGTGGCCATGCGCGACCGTCTGCTTGTCGTTACGTTGGGCGTCATTGTGCTGTTGGTCGCAGCCGGGATTGTGATCTTGCGCAGCGTCAAACGCGCGCAGGAACAGATCACACGCGAGAGCCTGAAGATGAATGCATTCGAATTTTCTCCGGCCCCGGCAAACTCGGCGTTCCGTGATGTCAGCCAAGTGCTCGAGAGCTTGGAAAAAGCAAAGGCCGCGATGCGCGTAATGGGAAAGTACGCGCCGGTCGATCTTGTTCGAAGGCTCTATCGCGAGAAAAGCGAGCCCGTGCTTGGCGGAGAATTGATGGAGATTTCCATCATGTTCAGCGATATCAAGGGCTTTACCACGTTCTCAGAACAGCTCGATCCCAATCAGCTCGCTGACGTGCTCGGTCTCTACCTCGACGCGCTTTCACGGATTATCCAACAAGAGGCCCGCGGCACAATCGATAAATATATCGGCGATGCCATTATGACGATTTGGAACGCTCCGGAGCCTGTCCCCGACCACCCGCACATGGCGTGCCTTGCCGCATTGCGTTGCCGCGACGCATCGCGCGCTCTTGCACAAACACCCGAATGGCGCGGGTTTCCCGTGTTCGAAACGCGCTTTGGTTTGCATTCCGCAATGGCCCTCGTCGGGCATTTCGGCGCGCGCGACCGGATGAACTACACGGCCATCGGCGATGCAATCAACCTCGCCTCCCGGCTTGAAGCACTCAACAAACAATACGGCACCTCGATCATCGCGAGCGAAAGTATCGCCCAACGCGCAAACCTGGCTTTCGATTTTCGCCTCCTGGATGTCGTTGCGGTGAAGGGTAAGAGCGACCCGATCACAATCTACGAATTGCTCGGAGCAAAGGGCGCCAAGGCGCAGCGTCAGGAAATGGTGGATGCGTACGAAACCGCATTTGCCGCGTATGCAGCCCGCGATTTCGAAGCCGCACTGAACATCTTGCGGGAACACGAAAGCGACCCTCCAAGCGCCGTGTTGGTCGAGCGATGCGCCGCGTTTCTTAAGGCGCCGCCCCCTCCGGATTGGCATGGCGTCTACGTCGCAGCATCGAAATAAGGGGAGCTCGACGCGAGCTTGGGGGAAACGCACCCCTCCTCGGGTGCGGTGTTCCGCGTCCCGCCGAACACATAATCCGTCCGGCGGGACGCCGGTCTACACACCCGAGACGGGGTGCTCCCCGAAACGCTCGCGAAGCAACAAACTAAAGAACCGCCACACTGCCTCTTGTAAGGATCGTCAGCGACGTGCGACAAATTGCTGTGGCTAAGAAGCGCATTCTCATTCTGGGCGGCGGATTCGGCGGAGTCTATGTCGCGGTGCATCTCGGCAAGATGCTTTCTCAGCGCGAACTGGAGGAAACCGAGATCGCGCTGGTCAACCGCGAGAACTACATCGTTTTCCAACCTCTGCTGCCTGAGGTGATTTCGGGCTCTGTCGAGCTCAGTCACGTCATCGCTCCGATCAGGCGCATGGCGCCCCGGACAAACCTTTACACGCGGGACATCGAGTCGATCGATCCCGTCGCACGCACCGTAACGTTGAGTCCGGGCGTTCGGCCCACTCCCCTTACTCTGAGCTACGACCATCTCGTCATCGCGATGGGAACCCGGCTCGACTATTCAAAGATTCCAGGCATGCGCGAGCACGCGAGCCCATTCAAGTATCTCGGGCATGCCTTGTATCTTCGAAACCAGCTCGTCCGAATGCTCGAGGAAGCGGAAGCGGAGAACGATCCAGAGATGCGCAAGCGTCTTCTGACATTCGTCGTGGCCGGCGGCGGATTTTCTGGCGTCGAGTGCATCGCTGAGATGAACGATTTTTTGCGCGAGGCTGTGAACGCCTATCATAATATTGCGGAACAAGATCTCCGGCTGATCTTGCTTCAGCGCGGCGAGCGCATCTTGCCGGAGGTGACACCATCGCTCGCAGCCTTCGCGCACAAGCTTCTCGAAAAACGTGGCGTCGAGATCCGGCTTGGCGCGGATCTGAAAGCGGTCACCGCCAACGCCGTCGTTATCGAAGACAAGCAGACGCGCCAGACGGAAGTGATCGACACACGCACGGCTGTTGCCACTGTACCGGCAGGACCACACCCCATCCTCACGGCGCTTCCATTGCCCCAAAATAAAGGCCGCATCGTCGTGGATCAGACGACAGAGGTCCCCGATTGGCCCGGAGTATGGGCCATCGGCGACTGCGCGGCGATCAAGCAAGTGGACGGCAATATTTCGCCGCCCACCGCGCAGCATGCCCTCCGACAGGCCAAGACCTGTGCCGCGAACATCGTTGCATCCTATCGGGGCGCGCCAAAAACGCACTTTGGCTTTACCGGCCTCGGAAAACTTGGATCACTTGGCCGGCGCTCGGCGGTCGCGGAAATTCTGGGTTTTCGCTTCAAGGGGCTTTTTGCCTGGCTCCTGTGGCGCGGAGTTTACGTTACAAAGTTTCCGGGCTTCGACGGCCAAATCCGTCTGATTGCCGATTGGTTTCTCGACGCGTTCCTGCCGCGCGACATCACGCAGCTCCGGCTCTTTCGCGAGGAAGCCGTCCACCGCGAACATTTCGAGGAAGGCGAGACCGTTTTCGCATGCGGCGATTTCGGCGACAAAATTTACTTCATCGTGAAGGGTGGAGCGGATGTCGAGCGAGACGGTGGCTTGATCGCCAAGCTCCACTCTGGCGACGTGTTCGGCGAAGCCGCGCTTATTTCCAACCAACCTCGCAATGCGACGATTCGAGCAACCGCACCGCTCGATACCGTCGCTGTGTCGCGCGAAGCCTTTCAGGAGTTGCTCATGCATCTGCCCGGACTCGACGACACCATGCAAAAACTCATGAGCGGACGGATGGAGAATGGCGAGCATCTGGAACGCCTGGTGCGCAAGGCCGCCAACCTCGTCCACGAAGACCTCTCTCACACACATCACCCACGTTGACCACTTAAACGCATATGGAAACGACAATGAACTCACGACATCTCACTCGTTTTGCTCGCACGGGCTACGAACTTCTTATCGCCGGCGCTTCCAGCTTGAAATCGCCCTTCCTCCTCGTTGTCCGGCTTCTATTGGGGCTGGCAGATGTTTGTCTCCGGCAGGCGCACCTATCCGATGTGCCGGCAATGGTCGAGCGCTTTCAAGAATGGGGCGTGCCGTTCCCGGAGTTCAACGTCTATGTTTCTGGTTTGGTTCCTTCCAGATGCGCCGCCAGATCCCCGCCAAACGAAGCCGATCGGGCCGAGGCCAATTGAGTTGTTCGACGGCGATTTCTCGCCAGCCACCCTGCCCCTCGCTTTCAGCGACACAATAACGGAAAACGTAATCGGGTTCGACTCCCATCCGGAGATCGGAAAGCACCAGGCGGCCATCACGCCGCTCAGCCTTTAGGAAGCCGTGAGTGAACCAGACGAGCCGCCGCACCGACGGATATCCGGCTACGGCCTCAAGCGCGCCCCGGTCGCTCGTATGGCGTCGAAACACGATCGGCCCTCGATCAGCTACCAGTGAACGCTCGCCTTCCAGGAATCCATCTGGCGTCATCACCACCACGCGCCAGAGAAGGGTGTTGAATGGCATAGGCGCCGAGAAGCGCGGCGCATCCTGCAGACCTTCCGCGGCAAGGGTGCGCTCCGCCGTCCGCTCGACGATGGCCTTGGCCGCCAGCGACCAACTTAGATAAGCCGTGCTCAATAAAATACCCGCAAGCAACCACCAGTTCGCTGCCCTCCGTTCGCGCAGCTGCCAGGCGGCGCCGCAGGCGACGAGCAACGGAGTGGTATAAACCGGATCGATGATGAATATGCTGGCTACCATCACCGGAGACCCTGGCAACGGCCAGAACAACTGCGTGCCGTAAACTGTGAAGGCATCCAACAAGGGATGAGTGAGCAAGGCCAGTTGAATCGCCCCTAGCCATCGAGTGGGCTCTTCCCTAGCCGGGGACCACCACCGGCGCAGCACCAGCCAGAGCAGCCCACCAAAGATCGCCAGCACAGGCAAAGAATGCGAAGGGCCACGATGCCACGTCATGAGACTGACCGCATCGGCCCTAAGCAGGGCCAGCGGAACCACGTCGAGGTCAGGCAAGGTCCCGAGAACGCCGCCGGCAATCAATGCGGCACGGCGGTGCCGTGCCGGCGCAACCAACGCCGCCACCGCGCCGCCAAGAGCAATCTGCGTCAACGAATCCACCACATACTCTATCCGGAAATCGGTAGAATGACCCTAATCTTTGCTCTGGGGAGCGCACCCGTCCCGGGTGCGCCGTCCGGCGTCTCGCCGGACGGAGACGATATGTTCGGCGAGACGCCGAATACCGCATGCGAGACGCACGCGCTCCCAAAACTGCGCGTGCAAAGCCTCAAGGGGACTAGAGTCCTTGAACCGACGAAGTCGGTGTATTTGAGTCAAGTTTTTCAGGCTGCCTTTTGGATAATATAAGCATCGATTTCTGATTGGAGTTTATGGAATGCGCGAACCATTGGCAGGTCCTGAGGGCAGGAGGGGCTGGGGATAACGGAGAGGCCCGGGCGGATGATTCTGGCATAGGCGCGTTGATAGAAGACCACCGTGCCCAGGCCCTCGGGAGTCAAGCGGTATCGATGAGTGCCTTCGATACGCTCGATGAGCCCGTGCAGACGCAGGCGACGCAGTTCATAACTCACGCGGCCCGCACTGATGTTGCTTTCTTCCAACCCGAGCATCTGCGCAAGTAATGGCCGCAGTTGCCGGTTGCGGAAGCCTTCGAGCTGGAGGCAAAGCAGCAGGAGCACGGCGAAGAGGCACTGCACGCGCGCGTCGCCAAAACGCAGAGCGCTGGCGCGCTGGCCCTCAACGCTAGCC
>DATDAL010000018.1:0-140855 GCA_036525415.1 Terrimicrobiaceae bacterium
AGTTCTTTTTGAAAGTGCAGTTGACCGCAGTTCCGGCGGAGAAATTGTTACCTTTTGTTGAGCCTGCACTCCCGCGCTCTTACAGCCATTCGACCGGAACAAGCGCCGCCGCCGATCAGGCCTTTCTTGAAGCGCAGTTCTTTGCCGTCTTTGTTCGTCTTGAAATGACGCATCTGAAAGCTTTGCGGCGTCTCAATAGTGCCGCCTTCAATACTGGTGAGGGACAGATCACTACATGAACAATCGAAACTGATATGGGTTGGGAAGCACGCTCGGCATCCGCTTAATCACCTGCGCGAGAACCTGTGCGTCGAGATCCGCTGGCAGCTCGTGCTGAATGCTCGCAACGGCGAGATTCAGACCGAATACGCGAGAGAATCCCGGGAAGTTGGGGATGCGTGCCAGGTCCTTTTTTGAGTAAAAGCGCCAACGCCGTATGTCCGCGTTGGCGTGACCGTAGACGATGATCCGTGAGGATTTCGTCCGAATCGTTCTCGCCGGTCTCTATGATTATTACCGAACCAAGAAGGTTGCTGTCCAATTGGTTGATTTTGACGCGGAGAATCATGCGAAAAGCGGCCTCAACTTCCGGCACCAGCTGTGGAGAAGATTGACATTCAAACGCGCAACGGACTTGACCGGCTGATTGATCTTTCGCTCGATGAAAGTGGAGAGGTGATTCTGGCTGACATGGGAGCCGGGAGCTACGCACTCAGATTAGCCACTTCCGCTCTAAAGCTTTTTGAAGGCACCTCAGAGCTGCACTTGAGCGAAAAAGCAACGAAACTGAGGCCACAATCCGGCGTACAGATAAAAACGTAATATTATGGTTCTCTGCGGTGTTTCGCTTTTCCCGGAACTCTGAAAGGCCTTTCAGAGTTCCGCTTTGCGCGGGCCTCCCCCACCCTGACTACGGTGCGTAGCTCTTTAGGGGCGTCACGACAACCACGGTCGAGAAGTCCTTGACGTTTCGCGTTATCAATCCTTGGAAGCGCTGAGCGAAGGCTTCGATGAGCACGTCGGCAACTGGGCGCTTGGCCACGTGACCGGCGCGCTTTCTCTCTACGTAATGGGCCCACAGGTGAAATGCGCTTTGAGTGTCCTGACGGGTCCATGGCTCGAGCCACTCCACCCCTACCCTCTGGAAAAACTCCTCCTGCAGGGCAAGATCGCCGCGGAATTCGGGCGCCAGCTCGATGTAGGTAACCGGACAGAGGACCAAGCCCTCCGGCAGGTGCCGCACTAGGCACTCGGCGGCAGCGAGCCCAAACTGCGAATCGTTCTGGCGAATATCGAGAAGGACCGAGGTATCAACGACCCAAGCCACCGTAGCTAGCTTTCCTCCTCGCCTTCCCGCAGTTCCGCAAGCACCTCATCGGTGCGGCGTTGCGGAAGTCCATGCTCCATCGCGAAGTTCAAAGCACCCACCGGATCAGGTTTAATGGCTGTGCGTGGCTCTATAATGAGACGACACTCCTTCGCGGACACTTTCTCCCAAACAATGGTTTGACCTGGCCTGAGATTCATGTCGCGCCGAAGCTCGGCAGGAATGGACACTTGGCCCCGTTCAGTAATAGTCGTCTTCACATGATAATGATATCATGTAGAATGCCAAGATCAATATTGTTCCGCGAGGGGCGAAGACTCTCTTGGAGCACTGCCCGATGTATCCACGGCCATTGATCTAAATCAAGTGTTGTCACCGCCGGTTGCGGGCAATGACAACGGGACAAATGCGAAGTCAAAAACTCTTCAACCTTGCGAGAAAGGGTGCCTCTTTGCCCGCCAGAATCCGAAATGCTCCACCGCTTGGGTATACTGGTGAATCGTATTCCGGCAATATCCCCTGCCCGAGCACCATTCGGCATACTGAAAGAGAATTCTGCCAAGACCGTTGGCCGACATCCTCAATAGTCAGTTTCATTCCAGGCTTCGCCCGAACGAAACTTTAGGGTTTCTCATTTTATTCTTTTAAAATCTTCTAGTGTAATGAAAGTATCTAGTAATAACCATCCAGGAGCTTCGGGGTAGTGAGTTCTCACAAAGTCATTTGGATTAGCCAAGAAATACTCAGTGGAATAACTCCTTATGTATTCATTGTTAGGCACATATCCAGCATCCCAGGTTACGTCCACTAAGTAATAGATATTTTTGATCTTAATGCAATTCCATGCATGTTGAGTCAATATTTTTTGTTCCCCCAGAGCATACTTGCTTTTTCCTTTCGTAAAACCTTTAACTATTGTAGATTCAAAACCAGCTTTATAAGTCATATATCTGAATAATGCTGCGTAACCCCCACAAACAGCTCTCTTAAGACGTAAACTGATGTGAGGTTCCGCTATGTTGATGTCACCCTTATTATAGCCGACCATATCGTAATCAATGTTTAGACATATCCAATCATGTATTGATTTGACCTTCAGGTATTCGTCTTCTGTCCATTTAGTTAAATGGATAATAAGTTTATCTAAATACTTTAAGGGCGCTGTTTTTATGCCGTTAGAGATCTCATTAGGAACATTAAGGCTTGTAAGTTCCGGTGTTTCTTTTCTGTATAGATCAATATTGATGATTTCGGTGTTTTGATTTAAGTTGTGATATTTATAAGCTTCAGCTGCTTCACAAAGGATGGGTGTGATAATTAACAATAAGAGTACAAGCGATACTTTCATAGATGATCCGAAATCTCAGATAATCTCATAAGAAATTTCGAGCGAATGAAACTCAATTCTTGTAAATTCTAACGCCCCGGTTCAGCGGCGGGAAGCCAGGAGTGATTGCATAGCCAAGGGGTAGGACACTGGGGGTCTATGCACAGGACTAAAATCGTTCCACCGGAAAGCCATGCTCAGGCTTCTTGCGGCGCATGGCGCGGCAGAGAGGCTGATCCTGTCGATTACAAGCATCCTTACCCGTCGATGGCGCAGTATGCGGAGTTGCTCGCGCTGCGCTTTGATGCCAAGCGCACTCGTCACGCGTACTACCGTGCGATGCGTGTGCTGCACGAGCACTTCCAGTGCGACCCTGCCACCCTGGAGGAAACGCATCTGCGCGACTACCTGCTTCACATCAAGCTCCACAAGCACTGGAAGCCAAAGACGATCCGCCAGACGCTGGCCTGCGCAAAGCTCTTCTTTGTCGAGTTGCTCCAGCGCCCCTTGTGGCGCGTCTTCTCCCAGGTGCGCACCAAGGATCACGACTTCCTTCCCGCCGTTCTTACGTTCTTACGCGTAAGCAGGTGCATGATCTCCCGGGCTCCATTCGCCTGGGGCGTTATCGCACGCCTATTTCACTCCTCCGTCGATCTGGATCGCATCCCAGAGCAGTGGGACCAGTTGGTAAGAGTAGGGGCGAGCCTTCGGAACCGCGTAGTTCCGGCCCACATAGTGCTCCAACGTTTTGAGCAGCGCATCACCGTCTGACCGCGTTGCCAAGGCGCTAACGACGCTCGGCCGAATCGTTAAGACGATCTTCATACTGCGCTACATCCACGAGGAGGACATTCGGCGGCGCGTGCAGTTGCAACTCAATCGCGGCGAATCGCTCGCTTCCTGAGCAGTTGGGGTCATCGCCATCAATTCCAGTTAGCCCACCCGTACTTCACCAGATTAACGAGATGCTGACCGCCTGCGAACACAGTGCGGGTTGGGTCGAGGAAGTCTTTCTCGAAACCGCTTTCGATACCCACTACTCTCGGTTCGCCGCCCCGCCATCCCCACAGCGGACCGCCTGACCATCCGCCAAGCGCGAACTTGTGAGTCTCGATTTCGAGTCCATCGGATTCATTATCGATGTCTCGAACCCACACGGGGATTTCGATTGATGGACGCTCGCCGCCGTTTGGCTCCGACGTCGGATAACCTACACTGATCCAAGGATCATTGTAATACCAGTCCTCGTCCGAATGCCATTCGGATCCAAGCCAGCCGGTGCGGTCACCGATGCGCCAGTTGAGTTTGCAGATAACGTAGTCAAGGCCTGTTACGTCGTCTTCATTTCGCACACCGCGCCAGATATCGACGTACGCATGTCCAAATCGGGGATCGTTGCCATTTCGATAGCCTGGGACAAATCGCACAGAGGAATCGTCGGTGTCCCACGGCATGGCGTGACTTGCCGTAAGCAAGAGCCGCGGTCCGACGAGCACGCCGCTTCCAACTTTCGGTCGCTGGCCACGTCGTGTGATGAACACTTTGCCAATCGCGGACCATGGCCACTCGGTCCCGGTAGACTCAAAGATAAGGGGCTTCATGACCCCCGGTAAATTGACGTCGAGCTGATGGGGGCGGATGCGCGGTGCCGTCATGACGTCGAGCCAGTTTGGTCTGAAGGCTTGGGGTGTGGGGGCCTTCTCCGAGATCTGAGTGAGTTCGTCGACCGACATCCGCTCGCCTCCACGCGCCACAGCGTGCACGGGTGTTAGATCACCGGTCGCGCGGATACGTACCGTCGATCCGACAGACTCGCATGATAGAGCGGCCTCAGCGCTTCCCTCGAAGATGTATTCATGAACATCGCTTCGCGGCGGCACAGGCTCGGTGGCGGGTTCGTCGTGCCGGACAAAAAGCTCATCCAACGTCAAAGCACTATATTTATCCAAATGGTTCGCCATATACATGAATAGGACCTAACGACGCAAAGCAATATGGCCCAGTGAAAACATTCGTGTCACCAGGGGCAAAGTAGCACTGCACGTGGCAGTCATGCAGTAAGTGCGTCTTGTTCAACGGCTAGCCGAACCTTCGCAGATTTTGGCGGTTTGAAGATTTTTTGCGCGGTTCTTCTCTGCCTACGGGCACGTTCGGCCACCGACTATCTGACCTGCGCAGGGCTGCCGTACATCGGGCCCCGTCAGCGCACTAAAGTATACGCGCAAGTACCGACGGACTCACCGAGAAAACAGTGCGTTCCACTCGCGTTCGCTCTGTGACTGGGGATTCGTGCTCACGTAAAGCGTGATCCCTGCAGAGGGAAGGCCTTGGCGGTTGACAGTGAACAAGAAGTATAGACCGGATGGCGCAATGTTTCCGTCGGGAGGCGCCCAAACGTCAAGAGCATCGCCTCCAGTGTGGACAAATTCCTTTGCTGTTGAGGATCTTCACCTTTGCTCTCTGCCGATGGGGAAAGGGAGAGCGCTCCGGGAGAAGTTCGCTCGTTCATCGGCTCCGGGATGTGCGGGTGGAGTGGACGGGCGCGACGACTTGCGCAATCCCCTCGCGAACGGGAGTGGCATTAATGCCGAAGGCACGCTCGATTTTCGAGGAGTTGAAGATGTAATCCTCATTATTCTGGTAGAGCATCTCATAAATTTCCCGCACGTTGGAATCAAACAAGCCCATGAATTTCACAATCGGCCCCGAAAGGATCAGATGTCGGGGCATCTTCCCCGTGGCCTCCGCACAAAGATCGAGCCACTCGCGCCCGGTCGGTGCCGGCTGGGCTGTTGGCAGATGCCAGATCTGTTGATAGGCCTGATCTTCGAGGGCGAGGCGGACAAGCGCCTTGCCGATGTCAGGTGTGAAGGTGAACGAGTGTTTCGTCCGGGTGCTGCCAAGCCACCACGCCTTTTTTCCGACGGCCAGGCGGTCGATCACAAGGAGATTGAGAATGCTCGTCGCGCAGGCGGGGCCGTAGAAATCCGCCGCACGTGCGATCATGGCGGTGAGGTTGCCCGCCCGGACCTCCTCCATGAGACGGGTCGCGATTTGCGCCCGCAGTTCTCCCTTTTTGCTGCATGGATTGTAGGGAGTCTCCTCGCTCATGGGACCGTTGACACGCCCATACATGTAAACATTGTCGAAAAAGACGAGCCTGGCGTTGTGGGCTTTGCAGGCCTCGATCGTGTTCTGCATGATCTTTGGCCAGAGTTCTCGCCAGATTTTGATGTCGTACTTCAGGCCCACGCACAAATAGACGATTGCTGAGCCGCTGACGGCCTCGAGCGCCTGCGCGTAGTCGGACACGTTGGCGTTCTTGCTTTCGGCCACGCCAGCCTGCGAAGTCTGCCGCCGGCTGACAAGGCGCACGGACTCTCCGGCGGCCAAGAGCTCACGAGTGAGTTCGCGCGCAACTGCTCCTCCAGCGCCAAGGATGGTATGTAAACGCTTCGAGGAGGCTCGATCAGTGGTCATCGATCAGGTGGTTTGTCGCTTTTTTCTTCGGATGAGCACAAAGCGGGGTGCCCACTCATTATAACCTGACAATGAAGAGTCTCTGCCGCTTTCATTCCAAAGCCCGACTCAACGCCTCGGCCGTCTGCCGAGTCTGCTCATAGCCGACGTGGGTGTAGCGAACAGTGGTGCGGATATTCTTGTGGCGAAGCAGTTCCTGGATTTCTCGCAAATCCTTTCCCACCTGGTTGAGGAGGATGGTCGCCGCCGAGTGCCGTAATCCATGGGCTGTGATCTCCTCCACCCCGAGCGCTCTGCACGCCGCGCGTAACCGAAGGTTGAACGCCCGGTTGGAAGACGGCGCGCCCGAATACCCCGCAAACACAAACTGCGATCCTGCGAAGGCTCGCTGCGTTCTTTCCCTCGCCTAGGAACCGATAGGCCTCCAAGGCAGTATCAGGGGAAGGAAGACTCCGGGGATCGAAATTCGAGGCAGCCGCCCAGGCAAGAAATCGTGTCCAGGCGCGCTCATAGGCCGCCAGGCTGTTAGCCGAAGGGTTCCGGCGCCGCGCCGCCTCGAGCAGGTACGGCCGAAAGCCCTTGAATGTCACTGCCCTGGGGGCGGTCTTCGTGATTTCCAGCAAGCACGGAGGCAACCTACAGTTGGAGCTATTTTGCAATAACCGCTCTTATTAAGAGCGATGCGCTTAAGCACAGAGTAAGCCCGTTTGCGAGATGAAAATGCGTCCGCGTGCTCGCCGACGCCTCATTCACGAACCATTCGCCTCCGCTTTGGAGACAAGTTCATTCATTCGCGGGCTGTTCCCGGCCTCCGACGCGACCTATGCGGCATTCTTGAGAACGGCCATCAGGTACGTAGTAAACGAATGTCGCAGACCGTTGTGAACGATGATCAGCCGATTGCAGTCCTCGTCTGTAATCGCATCCACCGCTTTTCTGAATTGGGTAGCGAGCGCGAATTCGTCTTCACCTCGGCGAGCATGCGCCCTAATTCCTTGCAAGACCCGCGATATCCACTCCGCAAGAACGGCTGTGGATGCTTTTGCGCTAGCGCTCATCAAGACCGCAATCCTGTGACAACCTGTGACAAGCTTTCCGCAAAGATCGGCATTCAACTGCAATTTCGAGTTCTCGCGCAGATTGCCCGTAGAACCTTTATTTATGCGCTTTACCGAGTAGTTGGCGATGGGAAAAGAAAATAGCGGGTAGCGGGAATCGAACCCGCGTGGCCTGCTTGGAAGGCAGGAACTTTACCATTAAGCTATACCCGCAAAGCGTCCCGAGAAGTATGCGCTGGAAGACGGTTCCGTCAACGGCTTTCCCATCGAGAGCAGATTCCGAAGGAAAATTTATCTCGGTGTTCGCCCTAACCAACCTGCGGAAGCAGATTGACGCTGATGGCCCGGTCCACGGAAAAAGATCCGCCTCCAGTGATCATCAACGAGAGCCCGGCCGCGATCAGCATAATCGGAAATTCGACGGCCTCGAATGTTGTCCCCCGGTAAGCAAGAACCAAGGCGACCGCCATGATGAGAACGACAGCGAAAGCGGCCAACCGGGTGAGGAAACCCAACAACAACGCAAGGCACACGGCAAGCTCCGCGGCGAGAAGGAAAGCAACCAGGACATACGGAAGGTTGTAGTTCTCGGCGCTCGTCCACAGCGCAATAGTGTTGTTCCAGCCCGGTCCGCCGAACCAACCAAACGTCTTCTGCACGCCATGGTAGAAAAACACCGCCGCAAGCGCTAGCCTCAGAAAAAAGGGCGCAAAGCTCCCCGGAGTCGCAAAGAAGGAGTAAACGGGATTGTTTGACACGGCGCGGAAGCTAGCAAGCGAGGTGCGCGGCGAAAAGCAAAAGTGTCGCCTCCGCGTCAGCCTCCTTCATAGGATCTCCAAAGTGAGAACCGCCCGGCGTGATTTCATCGCATACACTCTGCCCTTCGCTGTCTTCATGGCCTTCCTCGTCCTGTGTTCCGGGCTTGAGAGCCTCTTCCAAACGTCGGACCGGCTGTTGCTCTCTCAGCCACGATATTGGATTTTTCCGTTACAGACAGTAGTTTGCGCCGGCCTGCTCGTGAGTTTTTGGAAGTGTTATCCGTTTCCAACGTTCAGAGCTTGGGCGCTGGGCGCTTTGGCAGGCATCGTCGCCTTCGTCATTTGGATAAGTCCGCAGGCTTTCTTTGGTGTTCCTGATCGAACCACAGGGTTCAATCCGGAGATCTTCCGCGAATCAGGCCCGCTTTATGCGATGACTGTGGCGGCGCGTTTTGCCCGTCTCGTCGTCGTGGTGCCCTTGATCGAAGAAATCTTCTGGCGTGGATTTTTGATGCGTTATCTCATCAACGAAAAATTCACTGCAGTAGTCTTCGGAAGCTTCCGGCCGTTTTCGTTTTTCGGCGTTGCCGTTCTGTTCATGCTGGCTCATTCGAGCGCCGACTGGATTCCCGCGCTGTTCACAGGATTGATCCTCAATGGCCTTGCCGTGCTCACGAGGAGCCTCTGGGCGTGTGTCGTCGCTCACGCCGTGGCCAATTTTTCATTGGGCATCTACATTATGGCGACAAAACAATGGGGATTCTGGTGAACCTCATCCGTCTTCCGCACGAGCCGCGCCGCTTCTAGCCCCGAAATCCCCTGTTATTGCGAAGGTTCCTGAGATTTCAATAGGGGAATTTGCTTCCAGGCGTCAGCTTGAGTCAACTCACGCGCGCCGAAGCACCAGATGATCACTTTTTTTTGCGCGAGATAATCCAAGTTTGCCCGCGCACGCCGCGCGAGGCTCACCCGGGCGGGTGTGGCGCCCGATCCGCGCACCCCAAGGACGTCCACCGGCGCGCCAAGCTCAAGCGCGAGGTGGTCGGGCAGGCCAGCGCCGGCGGCATGCATGTCGCCCCCATCGTGAAAAACAAGCACGTGGCTGTCGCCCAGCACGAGAATCGGACTCGCGCGGTCAGGTTCCACACGTCCGTCCTCTCCCTGCGGGCGCACGAAGCGCAAGGAGACCTTTTCCTTGTCGCCGCCGAGATCGCCTTGGATTTCAACCAGTTCTTCCTTCGTATCGAGAACGAGGGTTTTCGGGGCGACGCCCTGAAGCATTGGAGCTAGCTTTTTGGCGCCCAGCGCGATGGCGCTACCGTTCCAGTGCGTGTCCCTTTCACAATAGAGGGGGCCCTTAGATTTCGCATTGACGAATTCCGGCGCCAGGTCGAGAACCTCAACGCCCCTTGCGCGCAAGCTCTCATAAAAGCTGGTTTCGCGAGCCGGGACGCTTTGTCCTTTCAATCGCGAATCCAGAAATTCAGGATGCACTGTGGCCTTCGCCGGCACGGGGACGACGATCAAGCGGACGCCGAGGCGCTTGAGCTGCTCGCCAAAGTCCACGATGGCCTCAAAAGGCTTCTTAGGATCTTCGGAGGGGTCGCCGGCAAGCAGATGCTTGATTTCGGCCGGCAGAAATCGCCAGCCATCCACGCCTTCGATTGCCGAGGACTGCGCGGATTCCAGCCGCTCCTTCAGGATCGCATTGCTCTCGATAGCCTCGCTGGATGCGAGCGTGGCGAGAATGAAGGAAAAGAGCAGTTTGTTCATGGTGCCAGTTCGGCAAAGTTCGGTTCCTCGAGCAGGAGATTCTCGTCCTCGAGTTCGCCACGATTGATTCCTCCGTATTGGGACTCCGCGTCGGCCCAGCTTGTCAGCAGGAGAGAAACCCTATCCCCAGGACGCAAACGCGCGGCAGGGGTCAATTGCTGATCCTTCATGGTTTGGAGATAGACGATCGCCTCTCCAGCCGAGTCGGCTTCGATGCCTTCGAGATGAAAGGCCGTCAGATAGTCTTTGTACGGGGTCGTGCCCGGGCGCGGCAGAGGTCCGGCGCTCCTGACGATGGCGCGCACGGCCCGTCGCTCACCGGACTCGAGAATAAGGAAATCTGTCGCGGTCCGCTTGGGAACCTTCAATGGGACGAAGTCCCAGTTGCCAGCTGCCAGCTCGCGCACGGCAAACTCCCAGACAACAAGCCGCTTCCCATTCAAACGATCGCGACCGCGAGCGAGTTCCTGGCCGAGAACTTCACGAGTCGCAAGGGCTCCTCCGTCATTGCGAATTATTGCATCGATGGGCCGTTGCAAAGTGTGGCTCAGTTGCTCAACGAAGCCAGCCGAAGCTCCCCAACCCATCCCCTCCAGTGAAAAAATATTGAAGAAGCTGTCACCCAGAACAAGGACGTCAGCATGGGAATCCGCCGACCACGGCTTGCGACCCGGGCGCAGCACGGGGTGAATCGTTACGGTCTCTCTTGGATAGAGGCGAGAGGTTGCGGGAAGCTTAAGCATCGCGACAATATCGCCGAGTCCGTGGATGAACTCAGGGGAGCGATTCAGTTCGACGGTGGCGGCAGGTTCCGCCAGCCCGGCTGCGCGGAGCTTTTCGGCCAGCAAAGCCACGGCGTCCTGCATCGCTTCCGGTGTCCAATGCGTATCTGTGCGCAAGAATTGGGAGCGCCCAGTTGTGCGCTTCTTCTCGGCTAAGGTGTGTGAAACATCAAGGTAATCGATCCCGGCTTTCTCCAAGCTCTTCAAGAACTCCCGGTAGGATGGATTCTGCAAGGGAATCGGCAAAGGCGCACGGTATGAGGAAGAGAGAAACTCTGGCTCAATCATCGGTTTGACCGGAATCGGCATGATGACGAGATGAATGTCCCTGCTTTTCAATTGGTCGCGAAACTGAATGATCGCTTTTAGCGGATCGGGCTGGATGGTTCTTGTCGCGCTGGAATCTCCGCTGCGTGCACGGCCGTGATGGAAAGAAGGATCGAGAAATCCCGGCCCGGTAAGATATGCGGTGTCGGGCTGGTAAAACAACCAGCGCTCGCGGCCAAGGTCGACCTGTTCGTTGCCCAAGCCCAGGAATTCCGCAGTAAATGCCTGCGCAGGGGGGAGTGCGGCGCGCGCTATGAAGGAATCGCTTTCGAGAGCTTCCTCGTAATCCTGAAGACCCCGCATCAGAACGCCGTTGGCTTCATTCAATCGTCTGATCAGGTCACCGTTCGCAGGGTTCGTCAAAACCGTCCACGCCTGAAGCGGATAATTGAAAACCTTGAAAACGGACGGTCCGACCCACCCTCCGCTTTTCGCAAAGCCTGCACGAATCTCGATAACATGTTGAGTCACCGGCACGCTAGCGATCGTCAGGAGAAAGGCAGCAACCAGAGCGACGCTCATCGAGCGAGTGATCGAGGTTGCGCCGATTTCCATCTCGGCAATCGCTTCACGGCTTAGTTTGGTGTATGGGGAGTCGGGCATGACTCAAAAGATAAAATAGATGAAAGGATTGTATGCCTGGGTTGTCATAACCAGGAGGGAAATCCAGAAGAGAGCAAAGATAACGGCGCCTTTTGGGGCAGTGATGGTGCGGGTCCAGTCCCAAGTCTGAACACCAGTCCAGGTGATCACGGCGGCAAGCATCACGCTTAGGAGATAGTAGGGTTGATAGATCAATCCGGCGATCAGTCCGGCGCCAACTTGAGGCGTCCCGAACCCGAGCATGCTTTGGCAGTAAGCTAGAGCCGAGGGGAGGTCTCGTGCCCGGAAAAAAACCCAAGCGAACACAACAATCAAGAACGTAAGGGAAATCTGCGCGGGACGCGGCAGTCGATTGAATAGGCCCTGCCTCCCCTGACTGCGTTCGAACGCGAGCATTCCGCCATGGATTCCTCCCCAAATGACAAAATTCCACGATGCCCCGTGCCAAAGCCCTCCGAGCAGCATCACAAGCATTAGGTTGCCGTATGTTCGAAGGTGTCCATGGCGGTTGCCACCGAGCGGGATGTAGAGGTAATCCCGCAGCCAGGAGGAAAGAGAAATATGCCAGCGGTGCCAAAATTCCGTGATCGAAGCCGCCTTATATGGTGAGTCAAAGTTCTTGGCGAAGACAAAGCCGAGCATCAATCCCAGCCCGATCGCCATATCCGAATACGCGCTAAAGTCGAAATAGATCTGAAAAGCGTAAGCAACCGCCCCGAACCATGCGTCCAGGAAACCGACCGATCCCGCATTGAAGGTCGTATCTGCGACCTTCCCCGCCGGATTTGCCAATAGGATCTTCTTGGCGAGTCCCAAGGCAACGAACGTCACACCGCGAGCGAATTTCTCAAGACTTAGCGTCCGGCTTTCCAATTGGTTAGCCAGATATGAGAACTTTAGGATCGGTCCCGCCACCAGATGCGGAAACATGGAAACAAAGCAAGAGAAGTCCGTGAAGTTCCTCATAGCCTTCGCGTCACCACGATAGACGTCGATGGTGTAGCTCATCGCTTGAAAGGTGTAGAAGCTAATGCCCAACGGAAGGACCACCCGAAAGAACGTGTTCCATTGCCAGTTCTCCAAACCGAGTGATTGCGCGAGAGCATTGTAGCTGTCGATGCCGAAGTTGAAGTACTTGAAGAAGCCAAGGACCGCCAGGTTCGAGATTACGGACAAAGCAATCGCCTGCTTCTGAGTTTTGCTTCGATCTTCGCCGCGCTCCAGTACCACGACGGGTTCGCGCCGCGTGCGCCAGATGTTCCAGCTGTTGCGGGCAATAACCAGACTGATGAGCCAATCGAGCAGCGTTGTTCCAAACATCAGCGGGATGAAGCGCGGCTCCGCCCAGCCGTAAAATGCATACCCGAAGATGATCAGAACAAAATTGCGCCAGCGCTGCGGCGCGCGAAAAAGGGCGTAATAGACCACCATGGAGAGCGGCAGGAAATAGAAAATGAACAGGTGCGAGCTGAAAACCACGGCTCTTAGGATCTCTTAGCGTCCCGAACTTACGCTGTAATAGAGATCCTCATCCAAAGAGGGCATCTCGCTTGCAAGCCGTTCGCTTTCGAGCTGAGGATTCGCTTCGTAAGGCTCGAGCTCGAGCTCGATAACCTGGCCTAGCCTCGCACTCGTATACGTCGCGGGAATCTTCGTATCAAGCAAGGCCCACTCTGCGACCTGAACGGTTTGATTCACAAGGCTGGAGTCCTCGGCCTCCTTGATCATGTAGCGATTGATCACCAGAGCTCTGCGATAGGGAGCAATCGCCTCGGGCGGGGGAGAATCGGCCTTCTGGAGCATTTGCGCCTTCACGATTTTCCGATCGATTTTGGGCCTCTGAGCAATCCGCACACTGGCCAACGTGAACTTCCTCGCCGCCTCTTCGGGACCGACGTATCGACTGTAGATCGCGACGCCGTCCAGATAGCCCTCCCAAGGCCGCACGCCACCGGCCTCGTTTCCAAAGATGAGCGAATAACTGCTGCCCTGCCATTTGTCGAAGGATCCGTTTTCAAAGCTCGTCTTGCTGGCGATGATCCCGTTGAGGTAGCAAACCAGCAGCCCGGGCTTGTAGGTAACCAGCGCATGATACGGCTTGCCAGGTTCAAGGGGTGCGAGCTTGAAATCGATGCCGTTCCTGTCGGTATTCGAGGTTTGAAGCCTAAGCACGAGGTGATCATCCTGCTGGCCCAACGTGAAGTTTCTTTTCGATGGACTTCTTGACAGGCTTATGATCCGTGCAGGACCGACCTGCGGAATACGCGATGTCGTGACGATTGCCTCGATTGCCAGTTCGTTGGTCTTCCTGCAGGCGTCCCGGATCTCCCTGCTAAAGTTTCCGTCAGGAACAAATGCCCCACCAAGAATGTGCATCTCTCCATTGGAACCGAAGCGCGCGCCGCCCTCGGCTCTCAGACGAACGTTGCGGGAGTCCCCAGAGCCATTGACGAACTGACCGTTGTCCTTGTTGTCGCGCCACTGAAAGAGCAGCCCGCTTCTGCTGCCCGGCCACACTTTTTCATGGGCCTTGCCGAAAAGTGACTCGAAAATCCGAGCCAGCGGCGAATTTGCCGCCGTGGAAACTGGTGGGGGGCGCCCAAACTTGCTCGATTTTTCTTCTCCTCCAGCGATCCAAACATCGGGAAAAAACTCGCCGACTTGCGAATTAGTCAGTTTGAGCCAGCCGTCGATTCGACGAATGTCCTTGCTAAATTTGCCGATGTAGATTTCCACTCCGTCCGCGCCATCCCAGAGCTTGATCTTCTGATCGCCGGACGTGTAGGGCCCGGTCATCACCATGTATCGGACATCGTTACTCCACCGCGGATGGTAAACCTCGAAGTCTCTCACGCCAGGGGCATGGGAAATATTCACCGTCCAGGATCCTTCCCCGCCTGGCCTTGTCATGAACAAGTTTCGATGCGGGCCATCGAAGGTCCATGAGATATAGCTGTCGTCCGGCGCCATCGAGGGCCAGCACCCATCGCGATGCTTGCGCCAGGCCACGTCTGGGAGCTCTGCCACTCCGGAGCTTGGCCATGGGAACGTCGATGCAGCCATCTTGCCATCGCGGGAGAGCTGGAAGCATGGCAAGGCTTCGACAACGGACGAGGACCAAACCTTCTGCACTTTGGCAGGTTCGTCGATCGGAAAGCGCAGAACGGGCTTCGTAACGTCTTTTGCGTCCTCCTGATAATAGACCCAAGTCTTGCCGGTATTCGGATCCCGCCAGACCTCGGCGGCGCAACCGGGCTCCTTGAGCAGCCGCGGAGGCGATCCATCCCACTTGATCACGTAGATCTTCCGGGCCTGCCTGTTGCTGAAGACAATCTGCTCTCCATCCGGCGTGATAAGCGGCCGGTAATAGTTCGCGCGGTCACCCCAAATAACGCGTTCGCCCTTTCCATCACGCGAATCATAACCAACCAACTGAAGATAGCTTCGCTCCGCGAAACTATCGTTGTTTCTGAGATCTGTGAGCCACACGACCCGCGTATGGCCGCCAGTAAACTTCTCGACTTTTGCGTCATCGAGAACGGTTGACGAGCCATCCGCTCTCTGCAGCGCCGTCGCAACGCCCACCGCGAGGACAGCGAGCCAAAGAGGTAAGGACCCTCGCAGTGAAAAGGCCTTCGTCGAAATCATCTCAACGTTCACTCGTTTCGCGAAAGCTGAGCGCTTCGGAATTCAGGCAGTATCGGAGCCCTGTGGGCGGGGGACCGTCAGGAAAGACGTGTCCCAGATGTCCATCGCATCGGGCACAGCGAATTTCCGTGCGAAGCATGCCATGACTTCTATCCTGGATCTCAATGACGTTCTCGCGCGCAAAGGGCTCGAAAAAGCTCGGCCACCCCGTGCCGGAATGGAACTTTGTCTTTGAGCTGAATAGCGGCAGCTCACAGCCGGCGCAAAAGTAAATACCTGTCTTCTTGTTGTCCAGGAGCGTCCCGCAAAAAGGCCGCTCGGTGCCCTGGGTGCGGAGGATGCGAAAGCGTTCCGGCCCAAGTTGCTTTAGCCAGTCCTCGTCGGATTTTCTGACGCTTGGCACCTTTTCGGGCGGAAGGGCCGCGCCGTCAGGGCTCAGCAGGCAAACCGTTACTTCAGCAGGGAGATTCTCGGTAAGAGCAATTTTCATCGTCGCTTGGAAAAATAGGATAAAAAGATAAACCGCGGTGGCGACTTTCATGAGAAAAGGTGCATGATTTTTCCTTGAGAGCAATCTCCGCGACATTCATTACCTCGCATATGTTGATTTTCGCCCCCGCAGTAGCCCTTGGCGCCTACCTGCTCGGTTCCATTCCGAGCGGCTATATCGTTGGGCGGATCAAAGGTGTGGACTTGCGCACGGCAGGCAGCGGCAATATCGGCGCGACGAATGCCCTGCGCGTCCTCGGTAAGAAATGGGGCTATTTTGTCTTCGCTGCGGATTTTCTCAAGGGCTGGCTCTCCGTCGTGATCGCCGTAGCAGCAGCGAGCCGCTTTCCACCTGAGCAAGCCATTGTCGCCGGAATCATCGCAGGGGTTTTCGCGATGGTCGGCCATATCTTCCCGGTTTGGCTCGGCTTCAAGGGTGGAAAGGGGATCGCCACAGCGGGCGGAATCCTCCTTGGACTGTTCCCGGTGTGGGTCTTTCTATGCGCCTTCTTGGTCTGGATCGTTTTGTTTTACACCACGCGTTACGTTTCCGTGGCATCGATTGGAGCGGCCATCTCGTTACCCGTATCCAGCAGCATTCTCATGCTCTATGGACGCTGCGACTGGCGCCTTGTGGTGATCGCCATCCTCATGTGCATCCTCGCCGTCTGGCGGCATAAATCAAACATCGAACGCCTTTTTGCTGGAACAGAGAAAAAATTCGATAAAAAGCACTCCACATCAAGAGCTTGAATAGTTTCGATGCATAAAAAAATCGGTGTAATTGGCGCAGGCGGGTGGGGAACAGCGCTCGCCCTGCTCCTTGCTGAGAATCGCGCTCAGGTCCGGCTCTGGGCGCACAATCCCTCCCTTGCGGAAGAGCTGGTCTCGAGACGCACGAACGAGACCTATTTGCCAGGAGTGCGCCTCCCCCCGAACGTTTATGCTACAGGAAGTCTTGCGGATACGCTGGATGCCGAGCTCGCGCTCATTGTCACCCCCTCGAAAGCTGTCCGAGAAGTAGCAACCCAGCTGGCCGCTCTGAGACCGGATCCCAGGACGGTGTTTGTCAGTTGCACCAAGGGCATCGAGCACAACACAGGCAAGCTAATGAGCCAGATTCTTGAAGAATGCTTGCCGGCAAATCGCGTCGCAGTTCTTTCCGGTCCAAACCATGCCGTCGAGGTGGCGCAACGCATTCCTGCCGCGGGTGTGATCGGCGCCGCACACGCCGAGTTGCTCGATCCGTTGCAAAAGACATTTTCACTCCCCACCTTCCGTGCCTATACAAGCGACGATGTCACTGGCATCCAGCTCGGCGGGGCGCTTAAGAATGTTTTCGCCATCGGCGCGGGGGTCTCCGACGGCTTCAATATGGGCGACAATGCCAAAGCAGGGCTTGTGACACGCGCCCTGGCGGAAATGATGCGTCTTGGCGTCGCCCTGGGTGGACGCCGGGAAACGTTTTTTGGCCTCAGTGGAGTCGGAGATTTGATGGTAACCTGTTTTAGCCGCCACAGTCGCAATCGCAAGGTCGGAGAGCGCTTGGGCCGCGGAGAGTCGCCCGCTGAGATTCAATCTTCCATGCAGATGGTTGCCGAGGGGATTCCCACGGCGCTGAGCGCCTGGCAATGTGCCCAAAGGCTCGATGTGGAGGCTCCGATCACTTCCGAAGTCCATGCGGTCCTCTACTTGAACAAGCCTCCCCATGAGGCCATGTGGGAGCTGCTTGGCCGACCGCCTCGCGCCGAAGCTGAGAAGCCGCACTGATTCACGCCGGTTATTTGTTCTAGAATCTCGTTGCTTTTGTGCGACAGAACCGGCCTTAATGGAGACCGGCAATGCTCCTCTTGACATGAAAATGCATTCTTTTCCGCAGGTTGTCGCTTTCTGTTTCGGATGTTTTTTCGCCTTTTCGACCAGCAGCCATGCAGGAACTTTCAGCGGCGAAGTCTCCGATCTCGATGCTGGGAACGGTTATTTGACGGTAACAGATCCGGCACACGAGACGACTCAGACGTTCAAGGTGATTTCCGAGACTGTTATTGTGACCGCTGGCGGCAAGCCCAGCCAGCTGCTCGATCTGGTCGAAGGGACGCGCGTCGCGGTGGATGCTGATCCAGGGGACGGAAAGCTCGCTGCCAAGATTACTGTCCTGCCAGATGTCCAGGAGCCGCCCTGACGGGCGAACTTTAGGAACCCGAGGCATCCGCTTCTTTCGACAGCGCCCTCGTGTGTCCTGACCGCGGATGAAGCGCGCAAACTGGCTTTTTCTCGCTGCGGGTTTCATTCTTGTGGGCGCGTGCGGCTACCTGCTGCTGCGGGACTGGCTCATCGTCGCGAGCCATCATATTTACGCTGTAGGGGTAGCCCTGCTGCTCGTGCTCTTCACGATTCTTAACCGCCGGCTCGCCAATACGGCGCGGGAGTTGCGCGCGGCGATAGCCCGTGCCGAAGAATCGCGCGCCAACGCCCGCGCCGCCGAGACAAAATATCGCAGCATCTTCGAGAATGCTGGCGAGGGGATTTTTCAAACTGCTCCCGACGGCCGCTATCTTGCGGCCAACTCCGCTCTCGCGCGGCTGTTCGGCTATGCGTCACCCGAGGATTTGATCCGTTCGATGACAAGCGCCGGCACAGAGCATTACATCGATCCCACCCGGCGGGAGGCCTTCATGCGCGAGATGCGAAGTAGCGGCGAAATTGCAGGCTTCGAATCGCAGATCCGCCGTCGCGACGGCAGCCTTGCTTGGATCAGTGAGAACGCTCACGCCGTGCGGGACAAGGACGGGGCAGTATCCTTCTACGAAGGCACCGTCACCGACATCACTGACCGCAAGCAGAACGAAAATGAACACGAACTCCGCACCCAGCGTGAATTGCGCCATCAGCGATGCCTGCTCGACCTTTCTCAGTTCGACAAGAGTGACTTTGGAGCCGCGTTGCGGGTGTTGGTAGAGACAACGAGTTGCACCCTTGGCGTCGCTCGTGCGAGCGTCTGGCGCCTCATGGAAAAAGACACCGAACGCGAAGCGATAGTGCTTCTCGATCTCTTCGAGTTCGCAAGAAACGAGCACGTCACCGACGAATTCATGCTGAATGCGGTCAGCTATCCTCGCTACTTCGCGGCGCTGCGTCGCGAAACCTACATCGTCGCCCACGACGCAACCACCGATGCTCGCACCAGCGAATTCACCGAGAGCTATCTTCGCCCGCTTGGAATCACGGCGATGCTCGACGTGCCCATCTTTATCAAAGGCCGCCTCGCCGGGGTTCTCTGTCTCGAGCACGTCGGCGGCCCCCGCGTCTGGGACGATAACGAACTCGCCTTCGCCGCGGCCGTGGGAAATATGATCGCTGTCACCTTCGAGGCTGCCGAGCGGCGCCGTGCCGAGGCCGAAGCTGCGCGCGAGCGCGAGCGTGCCGAGCAGTTGCTCCTCAACATTCTACCGAGCACCATCGCCCAGCGACTGCGGCGCGGTGAAGGGCTGATCGCCGATCACTACAACGAGGCCACCGTCCTCTTTGCGGACATCGTCGATTTCACGCGGCTCTCCGCCAACATCGCGCCGCAAGCCGTTGTCAGCTACCTCAACGTGATCTTCTCGGAGTTCGACCAACTCGCGCAGCACCACGGACTGGAAAAAATCAAGACCATCGGCGACGCCTACATGGTTGTTGGCGGCGTGCCGACGCCGCGGCAAGATCACATCGAAGCCGTGGTCGAGATGGCGCTTGCCATGCTCGACGCCTGCACGCGGCTGAGCCACGACGCTCAAATGCCTCTTACAATGCGAGTCGGAATCAACACAGGCCCAGTGGTCGCCGGCGTGATCGGCATCAAGAAGTTTATTTACGATCTCTGGGGCGACACTGTAAATCTCGCCAGCCGCATGGAAAGTCACGGTGTGACCGGCGAGATTCAAGTGACCGACGCAGTCTATGAGCGAATGCGGGAAAAGTATGTCTTCGAACCCCGTGGCAAGATCGATATCAAAGGCCGGGGCCAGCAACGGGCATACCTGCTCAAGGGCCGGCGCGGCGACACCTGACTGAAAATTCGCCAATGGCAATGCGGGATACTCGCGATGGTCCTACCGAAAATCCGTATTTCAAGCCTATGCGCTCCGAGACCATCCGCAGTGATCGGCGTGTCGAATCTATGACCACGATCCCGCCTCGGATGAGATCTTGATGAACTCGTTATGACCGCTGCCGAAAGAGCCCGCGAACTCGCACATCGCTTTCCGAGGGTTTACCCCGACGCCCACTGCGAATTGGACTATCGGAGTCCGCTCGAGCTTCTCGTGGCCACGATCCTTTCCGCACAGTGCACCGACAAGCGCGTCAACCTTGTCACAAAAGAACTCTTCCGTCGTTGCAAAACGGCGCAGGACTATGCGGACATATCGCAAGAAGAGCTTGAAGGGATCATTCGCTCGACGGGATTTTATCGAAACAAGACGAAAAACATTCGCGCGATGGCCGCGAAGCTCGTCTATGAACACACTGGAGAGGTCCCCCGCTCCCTAGAGACGCTCGCTGCTCTGCCCGGCGTAGGGCGCAAGACCGCAAACGTCGTGCTTGGAAACGCGTTCGGCATTGAAGAAGGGGTCGTTGTCGATACGCACGTCGCTCGCGTTTCCGCCCGTCTCGGCCTCACAAAACACGCGGATCCCGCGAAAATCGAACGCGACCTGATGAAGCGGTTCTCTCGCAACAAATGGACGCTGCTTAGCCACTGGCTGATCTGGCACGGCCGGCGGCGCTGCTTCGCCAGAAAACCGGACTGCGAGCACTGTGAACTCGCCGACATTTGTCCAGCCGGCATGAAATTGCTCGGTCGGGCGCGGCCGGCAGCCTGACAAAGAAATCACGCAACGATCTCAACGAGCGTGCCTTCTGGAATTTCGTCGAAACACTCGACAATATCGGCGTTGTTCATGCGTACACAACCGTGACTGGCAGGGGTACCCAGCAAGGCCTCTTGGTTGGTGCCGTGAATGTAAATGTAGCGCTCCTTGGTATTAGCGTTGACCTCCTGAAGGCCATCGAGCCAAAGGATTCGTGTCAAAACGAGGTCTTCCTCACCCCCCTGGGGCGCGATCTCACCGGTGGATTCGCGGCTTCTGAATACTGAGCCAGCCGGCGCATCTGCTCCAATCTTCTTACCTACGGCGAACCAGCCAAGCGGCGTCTTGTTACTCCCGTCCTCAAAGCCCAGGCCAAATTTTGAAGTCGATACCGGATAAGACTTTTGCAATTCGCCATAGCGGAAAACCTCGAGCGACTGGCGCGAGGCATCGATTCGAAGACGCAATGGAACGTGGACATCTTTCAAGGAGCTGTTAATCATTAGCATCTCTCCCTATGTCCCGACAATATCGAGTCGCAATCGTTGGCGCAACTGGCGCCGTGGGTATTGAAATGCTTCACGTGATGGAACGCCGGAAATTTCCGGCCGCCTCCGTCAAGCTTCTCGCGTCCGCGCGATCTGCGGGCAAGACGCACCGATTCCACGGTCAAGAGATCGCTGCCCAGACGCTGGGCATCAATTCCTTTGAGGATATTGATCTGGCTTTTTTCAGCGCGGGTGCTGCGATATCGCGGGAATTTGCGCCGATCGCGGTGCAGTCCGGAGCCGTCGTCATCGATAATTCATCGGCTTTTCGAATGCAGGAGAACGTTCCGCTGGTGATTCCCGAAATCAATTCCGGAGATGTTGCCAGCCATGGGGGCATCATTGCCAATCCGAACTGCACCACCGCAATTGCCTTGATGGCGCTCTATCCTCTGCACCGGAAGTTCCAAGTGAAGCGGGTATTTGCGTCCAGTTACCAGGCGGTTTCCGGAGCTGGTGCGCTGGCCATCGAGGAACTGAAGCAGCAAGCGAAGGCGGTCGTAACCAGCAAACCTATTGAACGCGAAGTTTTCCCGCATCAGATTGCCTTCAACGTTATTCCGCAGGTGGATTCCTTCGTCGATTCGGGCTACACGAAGGAGGAAATGAAGTTGCAGAATGAAGGGCGCCGGATCATGCATTTGCCCAGGTTCAAGGCTTCGGTCACCTGTGTGCGCGTCCCGGTTTTTCGCGCGCATTCGGTAGCCATAAGTGCCGAGTTTGAAGAGCGAGTAACTGTCGTCGAAGCTCGGGAGGCCATCATATCCTTCCGCGGGATCGAGTTGCGCGATGATCCGACCGACAGCGTCTATCCAATGCCACTGGACTATGCGGGGGAGGATGTTTGCGCCGTCGGGAGGCTGCGTGTCGATTGCGCGCTCGAAAATGGCTTGGCCTTCTGGGTCTGCGGCGATCAGCTTCTCAAAGGCGCAGCGCTGAATGCTGTACAGATTGCTGAGCTTTTGTAGGATTCTTTCTGGAATTGCTCCCTCGGGCACCCGAGGGCTCATTGATCATTGATGATTCTGCGCCTGCTCGGCCTTCTTTTCCTGTTTGTCGTCGGCGGTTGTGGACCAGCGCAGAAACGGGCCGACCTGATCTTCGTCAACGGAGCGGAGCCCGAGACGCTCGATCCTTCCATAATTACCGGCCAGCCGGAGGGGCGCATCGTGAGCGCCCTTTTCGAGGGACTTACTACTTTTGACGCTCGCGGCAAACCAGGTCCGGGAACGGCGGAGTCGTGGACCATTTCCGGAGACGGGACGGTTTACACGTTTAGAATCCGGCGGGACGCGAAATGGAGCGATGGCCGCCAACTCACTGCGGACGATTTCGTGGAATCCTGGAAACGCACGCTCTCGCCGGAGACTGCCGCCAGCTACAACTACCAACTCTTCTACGTCAAAAATGCTCAGGCTTTCGCCGAGGGAAAGATCACGGACTTCTCGAAGGTCGGTGTAAAAGCATTGGATGACCAAACCCTTGAAGTGACGCTGGAGAATCCCACGCCGTTCTTTCTCGATCTTTGCGCCACTCCGCCTTTGCAGCCCGTGCCCGTGGAGCGCATCAAGCAATTTGGAGACGACTGGGTCAAGCCCGGCCGAATTGTCGGCAATGGGGCGTACGTGCTCGAAGACTGGCGCATCAATGAGAAGATCCGGCTGCGCAAGAACCCCAACTACTGGAACGCCAAAAAGGTCGCTCTGGAAACCATCGAAGCCCTCCCCATCAGTGTTGCCACGGTCGCCTTCAATTTCCTTGCAGGTGGAATCGCCGACCTGATCGTGGACAAAAATCTCACTCCCAGCGCCCTGCTCGACGAGTTGAAGGGCACGCCCACCTTCCATTCTGCTCCTTTTCTTGGCATCTATTTTGTGCGTTTCAACTGCTCGAAGCCCCCGTTCGACGACCCGCGCGTACGTCGCGCTTTTGCCATGGCCGTGGACAAGCGCCGGATAGTCGAGAAGATCACCCGCGCAGGAGAATTGCCCGCCACGACCTTCGTGCCACCGGGCATTGCCGGTTATGAGTCGCCAGAAGGCTTGCCGTACGATCCTAAACTGGCTCGCCGGCTTCTGGCCGAGGCAGGCTATCCGGATGGAAAGGGCTTTCCGCTCACTACTTTCCTCTACAACGAAAGCCAGCAAAATCGCGACATAGCCGTTGAGCTTCAAGCCATGTGGCTCCAACACCTCGGCGTGAAAGTCAACCTGGCTCTCCAGGAATGGAAGGTTTACCTAAACTCGCTTTCTTCTCTCGATTACGGCATTGCCCGATCAAGTTGGGTCGGAGATTATCCGGATCCCAATACTTTTCTCGACATGTTCGTCACGGGAAATGGCAACAATCGCACCGGGTGGAGCGATCCGGCCTATGACCGGCTTATCGCGGCTGCGGCGAGGGAAACCGATCCCGCGAAGCGCTTCGAGATTCTCCGCCAGGCAGAGGCTCTCCTCGTCTTTCAGCAAGCGCCGGTTTGTCCAATTTACTATTATGTAGGAATTCAGCTCTACGACCCCGCCAAACTTGGCGGCATTGAACCCAACGTCCTCGACGAGCATCCGCTCAAGGCGATTTACCGGAGGGACCGCTGACGGCAATCGGTTCGAGCTTCTTATTGTAATAACTGCCCTCAGTAAGTGACGGCAGATCCTTTGTAGAAGTCAGCAGCGAGACAGCATTCTTCTCTATCAAGAGTTCGCCATCGGGGCCGTAAATCTGCAAATACCAGCCCTTATATTTCTCGCCGAAGATGGCGCCGGTGTTGTCCCACATTGAGACGATCTCAGGACTCTCGAATTCGAATTCCTTGAGCGGAGCCAAAGAAAACGACTGCGTTGCGCGCTGAAGCAGCTTGAGCGCCTTCTGATCGACCATGCTCTGTCCGAAAATGAACAGCTCCAACCTCAAGCCGTCAAAGGAGAGGTTCGGGTCTCCGTTCCGAAGCTTTATCTTGAAGGAGATTCGATCTTTGTGGTCATCCCAATCGCCGCCTTCAATTCGTGAAAACTTCTTTCGAATGACCTCGGCCGTGACACGGGAGAGAAACTTTTCCTTGGAAAGCGTCTCATCTGCGACGCTGGACGCCATTGCGAAAGGGAATCCTAGCGCTACCGAAATCCAGAGTGCGCAGACCGATCTCATAGCGACCGAATCGAACAGAGAAGATATTCCGAGTCAAGGCGGCGCTTAAGCCGCCGCTCTATTGACGCCAAGGCTGCTGCAAAACTCGCCGATCCGCTCGATGGCGATTTTAATCTGATCGAGAGCGGTGGCGTAGCTGCAACGCACATGGCCTTCGCCGCTTGCACCAAAGGCACTGCCGGGCACAACCGCAACCATCTTCTCTCGTAGCAACTGCAGGGAAAACTCCCGGCTCGTCAGGCCGGTCGAGGAGATTTTTGGAAACACGTAGAATGCACCGCGAGGTTTCAAGCATTCCAGGCCGAGTTCGTTAAAGCCGCGCACGATATAGTTGCGCCGCAGCTCATACTCACGGCGCATCTTGAGCATACTCTCCTCTCCGCGCTCGAGGGCCTCGATGGCCGCCTCCTGCCCCATGATGGGCGCGCAAAGGATTGCGTACTGGTGAATCTTCATCATCGCTTCGATCACGGTTTGCGGCGCGCAAGCAAAACCGATCCGCCATCCTGTCATCGCGTAGGCCTTCGACACGCCGTGAAGAAGAATCGTGCGATCCCGCATGCCCGGCAAAGCGGCGAGGGAAGGATGACCCGCCGAGTCGTAGGTCAACTCGCTGTAGATTTCGTCCGAGAGGACCACCAACTCGTGTTTGACGCAAACTGCGGCAATCTTTTCGAGCTCCTCAGCCGGCATGGTGGCGCCCGTGGGATTGGTCGGGAAATTCAGCATGAGAACCTTCGTACGCGGCGTAATGGCGCGTTCCAGGGAGTCAGCGCGAAGGACGAAATGGTCCGCCGCTCTTGTCGGAATAGCGCGGGCCACGCCGCGTGCAAGAGCGACGCTCGGGCTGTAGGAAACGTAGCAAGGCTCATGGTAGAGGACCTCGTCGCCCGGATTCAAGATGGCCCGCAAAGCGATGTCGATGGCCTCTGAAACACCAACGGAGACAAGAACTTCGCTCAGTGGTTCGTAGCAAACCCCGAAATGATCCGCAATGTAGCCGGAAATGGCGCGCCTCAGGCGTGGGAGGCCAAGATTGGAGCTGTAACCAGTGCGTCCCTTCTCCAGAGAATAAATGGCCGCCTCCCTGATATGCCAGGGCGTGGCAAAGTCCGGCTCGCCAATTCCCAGCGAAATCACGTCGTCCATGCTTTGGACGATCTCGAAGAAATCGCGAATTCCCGAGCGGGGGATGTCGCGAACGTGGTCGGCGATTTGAATGCTCATGGCGAGACGGCGAGGCGCTCGGGGGTATGCTCGAAATGATGAAAGGCGCCGTTTTCCTTGTACGTCTTGAGCCGGAAGTGTGTCGCCGTCGATTGCACGGCGCCGATGGTGCTCAACTTTTCGGCGACGAACGCTGCGACACCCCGGAGGTTTTTCGCCTCGACGATGATGAGAAGATCGTACCCGCCGCTCATCAGATAGCAGGTTTGCACCTCCTCGAATTTGGCGATGCGCGAGGCAATGCGATCGAATCCTCCGTCACGCTCGGGTGTGATCTTCACTTCGATAACCGCGGTGACTATGTCAGTATCCCACTTTTCACGGTTGATGATTGCCTGATAACCAAGGATCACCCCTTCACGTTCGAGTCGCGAGATTTCCGCCTCGACTTGCCCACGAGTCATGTCGAGCATTCGGGCAATATCCTCGCGCGGAGTGAGAGCATTTTTCTGAAGAAGATCGATCAGGGCTTCCATGGCATACGCAATAATTGCCTTAGCTCCGCCTCTTGGCAAGCGTGCCGCTTGGAGCTAATTTGCTTGCATGGTTACCACCAAGAAAAAAGAGATCGCAAGGAAATCCGACCCCAAGAAAACCACTTCACGAACAGCGGCGTCGAAAAAGCCCACCACTGGGCCGCGAGAAGAAGAGATCGCTACTGAAGCCCTGAAGCTCGTTGACAAGGCTGCGGCTCTCCTGCGGAAAGGCATTCGCAGCGGCGCCGAGACAACTCACAAGACCCGTCTCGAAGCAAAACAGCAGGCGCATGGCCTTCTGAACAAGGCGTCATCTGTTCTGGGCAACCTCCTAAGCGAAAGCACTTCCACGCTGCACAAGGTTATCAACAAGGTCTAGCGAGAAGTTTGTCGGAATTCGAAGAGTAGGTCTGGTGAAATTTGGGAAGCCGTCTGAGCGAGCTAGCGACGCCGTCCTCTCGACAAGTTCTTAACCGGCACTGCGTGCCGGAAGGGGCTCATTCCGCCAGATGCCGCAGGGCTTCGCGGATCGCCGGAACAAGCGGAGGAAGACATTCGGCTATTGCCTTTGGGTTGCCGGGAAGATTCACAATCAACGACCTGCCTCGCACGCCCGCGGTTGCTCGGGAGAGAATCGCGGTCGGCACACTGCGGAATGAGAGGGCCCGTTGCGCTTCTCCAAAGCCGGGTAGTTCCTTTTCTATTACATCAAGGGTCGCCTCTGGCGTGACATCCCGTGCAGCCGGCCCGGTTCCTCCGGTCGTCAAGATCAAATCACAACGTTCCTGGTCGGCGAGAAAGGCAAGGGTGCGGCTGATATTTTCGCGCTCGTCCGGAATGACCCGCGCGACCATGTCGCAAGGCTCCTTCCATGTCTCCCAGAAAATGCGTTCGATTTCGGGGCCGCTCTTATCCGCGTAGATACCCGCCGAGGCCCTATCGCTGATTGTCAGTCGCGCCACCTTCATTTCTTGACCTTTGTGACAAGGGTGATCCCTTCGATGCGCATCGTTTTATCAGCCGATTTCATCATGTCGTAAAGTGTCAGAGCGGCGACGGCCACTCCCGTCAATGCCTCCATCTCGACGCCGGTCACGGAACGGGTGGCGACCTCACACCGTATCGCGATTCCATTCTCTCCGACTTCGAAGTCCACGGCGACGTGATTCAGCGGGAGAGGATGGCAAAGGGGAATCAGATGAGAAGTGAGCTTCGCGGCCTGAATCGCCGCGACGCGCGCCACGGTGAGAGCATCGCCTTTCGGAAGCGCGTTGTCCCTAAGGGCCACAATAGTTCTTGGCTCGCAAACAACGTGGCCTGCGGCGACCGCCCTGCGCTCCTGCTCCGCCTTACCGCCGACATCGACCATTCGCGCAGCACCGCCCGGCTCGAGATGGGAAAACTCACTCATTCCCACAGACTGCCAAAAAGCAGGGCGCCGACCAGTCCGTTCGCTGCGCCGGTACCTATGCGCAGGAGAGCGTTGGCCGGAGCAAGTGCGGTCAGATCCGAAGAATCCTTCCATGGGATGGCCTCGGCCTCGAGTTGCGCTCCGTCGGCTCGAACCTTGGCAGGCCACCAAGTCTCTCGCGGATCGGGCAGGGGGAGTTCTCCTTCGATCCGAACATGAATCGTTCGCTGCGAGGCGCGGTTTGACATCGCATCGATCGCGCGCCGCACAAAAAGATGAAAGCATACGAAGTGCGACAGCGGATTACCCGGGAGGCCGAAGGCGGCGCAAGCGCCCCGTGTTGCAAAAATCAGAGGTTTACCCGGCCGGCTCTTGACCTTCGAACAATGAATAGCGAAGCCCAATCGCCGCAGGATTTCCATCGTTCCGTCGTAGGCGCCGACGCTTGCGCCGCCGCTGATCAATAGCAAATCGGCGTTCACGTTCCTCAGGGCTGCGACGGCATCCTCGACACTTTCGGAGACATGGCGATGGAAGCACCGGTTCGCGCCAGCTTCCGCCAGGAGGGCGGCCACAAGCGGGGTGTTGCTGTCGCGGATAAAGCCGGGCGGCGGATCGGAATCCGAGGGAACGAGTTCGCTTCCCGTTACGAGATGGGCAGCTCTTACTTCGGCCGAGACGAGAGGCTCCATTGCGCCAACCGATGCAAGCAAAGCCACGGTGCCTGGATTGACAACAGCTCCCGCAGGAACCACCAAATCGCCGCGTTTGGCCTGCGAGCCTCTCGCCCGCACGTGTCTGCAAGTTGCGACCGCACGAATCAGAACCATGTCCGCTTCGCCAACCGTATCCTCCACCATGACGAGGCCGATGCCCGATTCCGCAAGTGCGGATCCTGTGAAGATCCTGACGGCTTCTCCCGCTCCCGGAGCGCGAGACGGCGGCATCCCTGGTCTGGTCTCTCCAATGATACGAAACCAGCCCGGCCCGGACCCTTCAGCTACTTCATATCCGTCAATTGCCGAACGGCAGAACGCAGGCATGTCGGCGTCCGCTAAAATTTCCTTGGCAAGGCAGCGCCTAAGCGACTCGCCGAGCGGCATGCGAACTGGAGGCAACGGACCCACTTGGCGGTCAATCAAGGCCCAGACTTCATCGACGCTTAGCATGGCACAGAGCCTGATTTCCAGATGGGAACGTCAGCCTTCAGACGATTCATAAACTGCTCCAGCATCCTGATGGCCTCGGTGCGATGGTGGGCTTCAACGCGAACATAAACGGCGCTCTCTCCGACCGGCACCAGACCGTGGCGATGCACGAGCTCGAACGAAAGACAGGGATGCTCGGCGTTTAATTCTTCGACAATCCGCCTCACCACTCGATCCGCCATTGGCTCGTAGATCTCATACAGCAGCCCGGAGATTTTTGTTTCCCCTTCGACGCCTCGCACAACCCCCCGAAACTCGACCAAGGCGCCGGCGCCATCGCTCGTAAGAGCCTCCGATCCGTGGATCGATTGGTCAGTGAACTCGATTTTGACATCCATACGCCTCCTTGTTCGACGATTCAGCACTCAGGAAGCTGAATCTCAGAGGGATCTGAAAACGGCATCCCGCGCGTTTCAAGAGCTGATCTCGGTGAAATCAACCTAACCTCCCGAAACCGGTGGAATTAGGGCGGCTTCGTCTCCCGGCCGAAGATCTTCACCAGCGGTAAGATATTCACAATTCTTGGCCACCCTGATCGATCCGCGCAGCGAGGCTAACGAGGGAAAATCAGCCAGAAGCCGCTCCCAAAAGACCGCCTCGCTAATCCCCTCTCGCTCACACGCCACCGTAGCCTCGGCACATCCCGCCGCGTGGCGCGCGGACGCAAAAAAAAGCACACGAAGCTCCCCCACCCGTTTATCCTCCGATGGCTGTCATTGGCCTCCCAGGCTGATAGCAGCCAGCGAACTCGTGATCTTCGGGCTTGGCTGCGATCGCCGCCCGAATCACCTGGTCCACATCGCCTTCTCCGCGGCGGAGAGCGCCAAGCAAGTCCAGTTCGTTGTGACGGCCCAGGCACGGCCGGATCTTCCCGTCGGCTGTCAGACGGATCTTGTTGCAGCCTGCGCAAAAATCGGTGGCCGTCATTGCGCCAATAAAGCCAACTGTCGCCCCAGCCTTCGAGAGTCGGTAGTAGCGGGCCGGCCCGTGACCGAGAGCCGCGGTGTCCATGGCGGCAAGTTCGTCCCGCTCAGCCAGCCGCAACCGGACTTCCTGAACGGAAAGAAAATTCTCTTCCGTCAGGACATCTGCGCGCGAAACCGGCATCAGCTCAATGAAACGGATCGGCAGCTCACGCTCCGCGGCAAAATGAATCAGCGACCAGATTTCTCCCTCGTTGATCCCTCGCATTAGCACGCTATTCAACTTGATGTTTGGAATCCCGGCCTCAAGCGCTGCCTGAATCCCTGAATGAACAGCAGAGATATCCCCCCCCGTAATTTTGCGATAAACGGCTGCATCAAGCGTATCGAGGCTAATGTTGACCGAATCGACTCCTGCCTCGCGCAACGGCACCGCCAGCAAGGCCAGACGCGTGCCGTTGGTGGATATGCCAAGCGACCGTACCGCTGGCTGCCTCGAGATTCCAGAGGCTATCTGAACCAGGTCCTTACGAATACAGGGCTCGCCGCCAGTCAGTCGGAATTTTCGAAATCCAAGACGACAGGCCACTCCTGCCACACGGATGATTTCGTCGGCGGTGAGGTGATCCGCTTTTTGCGCCCAGCCCTTATAGCCTTCCGGCATGCAGTATAGGCAGCGCTCATTGCACCGGTCGGTCACCGAAATGCGCAAATAGTCGATCACGCGTCCAAAGCTGTCCATGGATAAGAAGTATACCTCCGCGCAGCCGGACTTCCAGCAAAGGCGCAGTCTCGGCCGCAAACGGCATCGGCAAGGCCCGCTACAAACCGCCGTGTTTCCAGATCGAGAGGACGAGCCGAAGACACATGAACGTTCCCCAGATGAGCCCCACCAAACCGACAATTGAAACGCCACCAATCTTCGGAGGGATGCCCGATAGCACGAGAATGCTCGAGCAAATCAAGACGGACGCCGTGAGAATTGCGTTTGCAAGCCGATTCGCGATCGAGTCGAGGGTCTTCCGAAGCGGCTCGAAACCTTCCGGGTTGATCTTGTGTTCGAGCGGGATATTGATTTTCCCGTGCTTGACGCGCTGATAAAGCTGGCGAAAGTCATGCGGGAAGTCTTCAAGGAAGTCGAGACTCTCCCCGAAGAGCTTTCGCGCCAGGGACAAGAGCCTTGTGGGATGGTACTTGCCTTGAATCTGCCTCATTGCGTAAGGCTCTCCGAGCTTTATGAAGTTGAGCTCCGGGTTGAGAGAGCGACCGATGGCTTCCACCTGCGTGAGTGCCTTGACTCCAAGGTAGAAGCTCCTCTTCATGCGAAGGTGATTACTGCGCAGCACTACGAGAAGCCTGTTTAGCACCTCGCCAATCTTGATGTCGCGCAACGGCTGATTGAGATACTGCTCGCTGAAAGCCTCGACATCGGTAAGCATCCTCCCTGGATTGACGGTAAATCCCTCCTCACTCATGTCCAGAATCGAACCCATCACTTCCTGATGGTTCTTCTCCGCAAGCCCCGCTATCAAATTCGCGATGCTCGAGCGAAACGAGGGCGAAAACGAGCCCATCATCCCGTAGTCAAGCAGGCCCGTCACACCGCCGGGCAGAATCATCATATTTCCCGGATGCGGGTCGCCGTGGAAAAAGCCGTGATCGAAAATCTGCTGATAGATGAGCTCAGTGATGTGCTCGGAGAGCGTTGCCGGATCGATGCCGGCTCGCTCGAGTGCAGCCACGTCCATGATGTCGAGCCCTGACAGGTATTCCATCGTAAGCACTCGCGGCGTCGTCAAGTCGCGAAAGACTCCAGGCACCTTGATCCACGGGCTCTCGGCGAACTGCGCGCCGAACCGCTCGATGTTAACCGCCTCATTGTTAAAGTCGAGTTCCCTACGCAGTGTGGACGAGAATTCCAGGACCACACCGATCGGATTGGCGCCAGAGATCTCAGGAACGTGTTTGTCTACGAACCGCGCAAGATCGAGAAGAACGGCGAGATCGAGTTCGATAACTTCCTCAATGTCCGGGCGCTGAACCTTGACAGCTACCCGCGTTCCGTCCGGCAACTGCGCGGCATGCACCTGCGCAACAGACGCGCTTCCAACCGGCATGTCATCGAACTTATTGAAAAGTTTGGAAACCGGATTGCCCAATTCGCTAGCAATGATGGCTCTTGCCTTGTCTGCAGGAAATGGAGGCACCTCGGTCTGCAGCTTGCAAAGCTCGATGTAGTATTCATCGGTGACGAGATCGCGTCGCGAGCTGACAAGTTGGCCAAACTTGACGAAGGTCGGGCCAAGTTCCTCGAGTGCGAGGCGCATTCTTTCCGGAAGAGGTTTCGAGAGCAGTCCCTCCTCTCGAAGGGTGATCGTCGCATCCTCGATACCGAGAAAGCGCTGAAGGGCGACCAAGCGCAAGACGTCCGCAAAGCCGTACTTCCAAAGGATGCCGATAATTTCTCTATAGCGCGGCAGATGCGAGGCAAACTCCACCGCGCTTCTAATTTGGTCTAGGATCACGCCCGGCAGCGTACCTCCTCAAGCTGGCACGCCAAGCTCATTGCAGGGCGTCAACGATCAAACCCACCACAACGCCGTAAAGGATGTGCGCGAGCAGTTGGGCAAGTCCGGTCATCGGCCCGCGCTCGTGATAGCGAGCGATCGGGTGGTGTTCCATCACCGTAATGCACACCAGGAGCATCACGACGATTCCATGAATGAATCCTGCCATTCCAAACGCCCACCACACAACGGGCAGCTTCATCAGAAGCAGGAGTCCCCAGTAGATGTAGGCAAAAATGATTCCTGAGGTGAAATGGACAATGTAACCAATCGAAAACGCGTGCTCGGTCTTTCCCGTAATGAGCGCTCCAACCGCCGGAATCACATCGATCTTTCCGACACCCAGCCAGCGTGGCAGAAGGAGTAGGGCGCTCATGGCGGCAGTCCCCACAATTCCTCCAATCAATGGAGCCAACGCGAAAAGCACAGCTTGAGGTTAGCTCCCAGCGCGCCGTTGGGCAAGGCCTAACTCCTGGTTGCGATCCCCGCGGCACAAGATTTGCGCGACCTCAGGGCGGATTTCTTCCGTCGCCTGCGGTCCCCTGTTGGAGGAAGCGAACGCGCCGGTCGGCTCGCGGCAATCGAATCGTCAGTGTCAGCCCCCGATTTTGCTGACTTTCTATGATAACTTCACCGCCGTGGGCCCGCACGATGCGGCGAACGATTAGCAGTCCGAGACCCGACCCGGCCGACTTCGTGGTGAAGTAAGGCTCAAAAACGCGGCTGATGTCTTCCGGGCCGATCCCTCCCCCGGTATCGGAGAAGGAAATGTATTGGTGAGTTTCGTCGGCGCCTGAACGGATTCGCAGAATTCCGTCGCTTTTCATGGCTTGAAAAGCGTTGCGAATAACATTGTAGAATGCCTGCTTAATCTGGTCACGGTCCATCTCGATCGGAGCAAGGGATCTGTCGAGTTCCAACTCCACCAGGATATCCCGATCCTTGAGTTCGGCGTCGAGAAACGCGACGGATTCCTCGATGACCGCATTGACATTTTCCATTCGCGTAGCGAGCGGTTGCGGCCGTATCGCGCGCAGAAACTGCGTAATGATGTGATCAAGGCGCGCGACTTCCTGCCGAGCGACCTGAATGGATTCAGCAAATTCGGGCCGAGTCTTGGCCGGCAGTTTTTTGATCCGCCGCTGCATCAACTGAAGATGAATATCCAACGAGTTAAGCGGATTTCCGATCTCGTGGGCAACACCAGCCGCAAGCAGAGTGAGAGCTGAAAAGCGCTCGCTCTCTATTGTCTCTTGTGTTGCGCGACGGTTCTGGGTGATATCACGTAAGATGATCGCCCGGCCGACGAGTTCCTTGTTCGCCTCTTCGCTAGTAATCGGAACGATATAGAAATTCAGGAAGCGATTCTCAGGATAAAAGACCTCGAGATCGCGGCTGACTACCTCGCCTGGATGCGAAGTTTGCCCGATATCGAGCCCGCGCACGACCTCCCCGAGCGATTTGCCGAGGCTGGCTTCCGCGTTGATTGCGAAGAACCCGCAGGCGGCGCGATTCAGGTAGATAATGCGGCCAGCCGGATCGGTGACGATCACGCCTTCGAGAATCGCGTTGAAGATCGTTTCAAGAAACCCCTTCTCGCGAGCAATCTCGACAAGATAGCTCTGCACGTCGCCCGGTTGTACGAGTCCGATGCGTTCAATGAGTTTCTCGAGGAATCCGCGCTTCATACTAAGTCACGCGAAAATAAGAAGTGCGCAGCGAGATGAAAACTCTTCCCTGATTCACGCTGTCCATTGAACGGCCTGCTCATCCGCAGCGAAACGTATAAATCCGCGGGCGCCTGGCTTGCCGTTGCCGGACGCCCGAAGGCCGCCAAACGGCAGAGTGGATGGCGAGAAGGTCGTCGGCAGATTCCAATACAGGTTTCCCACTTCCAGGGCCTCGCCGGCGGAGCGAAAGGTCTGTTCTGAGCTCGTAAAGATCGCCGCGGCAAGGCCGAAGGGAGTCGACTCGTGCCGCGCAATGGCATCGGCAAAATTGAGAAAGGATTCGAAGGAAGCCACCGGGCAAAACACTTCCTGCTCTCCGAGAGATAAGCTCTCTCGTGAACAGAGAATCGCGGGTTTGACGTAGTAACCCCGCTTGCCGGACACCTCGGAGCAAACCTCTCCCGCAAGAAGCCATTCGCCGGGACGATTCGTCACCTCTCGGTACCGATCAAGCGCAGATTCGTTTGCGAGGGGACCTAGAGTTGTCGCTTCATTCATTGGATCTCCAGGGAGATAGCGGCGTAATGAATCAAGGAGTTTCCCAATGAATCGTTCTTCCACGTCACGATGAACAAGGATTCGGCTCGTGGAATTGCAGCGCTGACCCGCTGTCAGACAAAGTCCATCTGCGGTTGCATCGGCGGCCCGATCGAGGTCCGCATCCGGAAAGACGATTAGAGCGTTCTTCCCGCCGAGTTCGAGCGCGAGTGATTTCGAGTAATCAGCGGCCAATTCTTTCGCGAGGGCCATTCCAACTGGAATTGAACCTGTAAAGCAAACTGATCGGACGCCGGGATGTAGGCACAATGCGCGTCCCGTCGCGCCCCATCCTTGGACGAGTTCAAAGACGCCTTCCGGCAGGACGGCCTGCATTTCCGCCGCATACGCGGCGCCAACATTGGCCGCGAGCGGAGACGGCTTGAAGATCACGGTGTTACCCGCAAGCAAATAAGCTAGTGCCGCGCCATGTCCCAAATGAATCGGAAAATTGAATGGGGCGACGACCGCTGCTGGTCCCCGTGCCCGTCGCCGCACCGTCGCGGGATGCGGGCCGTCCGCGATGGATTGGTCAGCGAGATATCGATCCCCATCAGAGAACGTGAGTTCGAACTTGGCGACTACGGCAGCAAGTTCAAGGCGGGCCTCCCGCAGAGGCTTGCCAACCTCCAACGCGATCAAGCGCGCAAGCTCCTCTTGCTTTGCCTTCAGGCGTTCCCGGCATAGAGCGAGAGCCGCCTTCCGCGCTTCGAGGCTCAATCGCCGCCAGCCCGCAAATGCGCGCTTGGATCTTTCCACCGCTGCGGGCACGTCTCCCGTGGAAACCTCAGGCAATTCCACCGAAAGATCGCCAGGACTACGCCTGCGCCACACTGTGGGATCGCCAGTCATGAGAGCAGGAGAGCGTCGCTTGGCAGCCGCGATCTTTCCATCACTTGGAACTTCAGCCAGTCTTAGGCTAGCAATTCCTCCAATTCCGTCACTCGTCTTTCGAAGAGCCTCAGTGCCGCCTGAACGGGGGCCGGAGAGCTTATGTCCACCCCGGCTTCGGCAAGCGCTTCAATGGGAAATCGGACGCCCCCGCTTCGGAGGAAATTCAAGTAACTCGCAGGGGTCCCACTCTCGAGGACCTGGCTGGCCAGGGCCACTGCCGCTGAGATTCCGGTGGCGTATTTATAGACATAAAACGCGCTGTAGAAATGCGGAATCCGCAGCCCCTCGAGTTCGAGCTCCGGATCGATAACGAAATCGGGGCCAAAGTAGGCGTCGAGCAACCCGCGGTAAATCTTTTTGAAGCCTTCGAGCGTGAGCGCATCGCCAGCTTCCTCGGCCGCGTGAATCGCCTTTTCGAATTCTGCAAACATGGTCTGGCGGTAAAGAGTGCCGCGCAGGTCATCAATCTGCCGGTTGATGACATAGGCTCGCATCTTGCGTTCGCTCGTCGTCTTCAAGAGATGCTCGGTAAGTAGGATCTCATTGAAGGTAGATACCACTTCCGCAAGAAAAATGGGATAGTGGTAATTCTGATAGCTTTGCGCTCGCTGGGAATACCAGGTGTGCATCGAATGGCCCGCCTCGTGCGCCAGTGTATACACATCGGAAAATACGTCGGACTTGTAATTCATCATGATGTATGGCGGGCTGCTGTACGTGCCGTAACTGAATGCCCCGCTGCGTTTTCCCTTGTTTTCATAGCGGTCGCACCATCGGCCTCCGCGTAAGCCGTTGCCGAGCGTGGAGAGGTACTCATCTCCGAGCGGAGTGAGCGCATTGAGCACGTTATCCACAGCTTCGTCCCATTCCAAGGAGGTTTGAATGTCGCCGACCATCGGAACGTAAGTGTCGTAGTGATGGATCTCTTGCAGCCCCAGAACGCGCTTGCGCAAATCGAAGTAACGATAGAGTGGCGTAAGGCGGCCGCGAACGGTTGATATCAGGTTGTCATAAACGCTCAGGGGCAGATCGTCCAAAAAAAGCGCCGCTTCGATTGCCGAGGGATAGTTTCTTGCACGGGCATCGAAAACATCTGCGCGAATCGAGCTGGCGAGCGAGGACGCGAGTGTAAATTGATGAGCCTTAAATTCCGCGTAGAACTTATGAAACGCTTCATTTCTCACATTGGGATCCCGCTGCTGAAGCAACGAGGAAAAGGAACTTTGTGTCAGCTCACGCTCGTTTCCTGACGTGTCGCGGATAAAGCCGAAGATCATGTCCACGTTTGTAAGCTGAGAAAAGGTCTCCTGATGTCCACGAAGCGCAGAAGAGCCCAAAGCAAGGAGGCGTTCCTCGCCCGCCGTCAATGTGTGAGGCTTCAGCCGTCGAAGTTTCTTAAGAGGAATCACCCATTCGACGAGGACCGTGTCGGCGAGATAGCGATCGAACACCTCATCGGCAATGGCCTGGATTTCGGGGAACAGGAAAGAAAATGCCTCGCCGATTCGGACACGGAGGCTGTCGAGTCGAGCCTCGCGGGAAAGGGAGGCATCGTTGGAAGCGTCCTCCGCCATGCGAAGAGCGGCGTACTGGCCGATACGTTCGATACGCATATCGACGCTCTTCTCGAATTCCAGGGCATCCCGCAGCGTCGAAGGACTCTCTCCAACCCTCCCACGGAAGTCAGAGATCTTCCCGTAGTCGGCCTGCAACCTCTTGAAGTCCTCCTCCCAAGCTTCGTCGCTTGGATAAAGGGGTGTCAGATCCCAGGTGTCGCTCGGATGAACGTCGGAGCGGCGCGGAACACTGCGAGTGCCAGTTTCAATCTCTGTGTGATAGATCAGGGGCATGTTCTAGGATATATCCAAACGGTAGAAACAAACAACCCTTCCGCCCTCAACCCTTCGGGCGCAGCAAGAAAATCACATTCTCAGCTCTTGCTCGCGAGCTCAGGCTGAAACCCGAAAAGCTGCCGTTCCTTTATGATCTTCGCCACCTCGGGCGAGACCATCCGTTCCCAGCCCGCAGCGCCGGCTCGGATTTTGGCGAGGACTTCTGACGATTTGATCGGCAGGTAGCTCGGATTGTGGCCTTCCACCGTCTCGATGAAACCATTTTCAACAAGATGCGTGTAGAGGTGCATCAGGTTAGGCGCCACTTCGAAATTCTGAGCCGTCACAAGCCCGCCGTTCGGATTCAGAAAAGGGTAAACGTAAAGCTTAACCCCTGTCTTGAAGAGCCGTCCAAGGGCCTCGAGAATCCCGCCTTCGAGATCTCTATAATATTCCTCCTCCAGGATTTCAGCCATCGCCGGAATACCAAGGGGCAGGCCGATCATCCGATCAGTGTAGCGTGTCACGTAGTTAACAAGGCGGTAGTAGGCGCCATAGTTCGAAATGAGCACCGTGCGGCCCATGGCGCCGAGCATGTCCACCCTGTCCAGAAAATCACGTAGATCGAGTTCTCCGCTCGCCAGCAAATTCTTCATCGTGATTTCCATGAGAATCTCTGGCTCCGCGTCCTTCACGCTTTCCTCACGCACGAACATGGCTCGTGCGCAATTCAACATGTCGTCAGCCACAAGGGTGACCGGCCGAAAGCTTCCCCGCTCTATCAGCAACGGCTTCTTGTAAAGAGCGTCGGCTGCATTGACGATCTCGCCGTTGGCTCGGAACAATGCTGCGTTGGTCAGATTCTGCGTCACCAGTTGCAACGCCATGATACGATCGTCCACATCGGCAAAATCCGGCCCGCTAAAACGGATCATGTCGATTTCGATGCGGCCAGGAGCGAGGTCGTCGAGCAGGGAACCAACGAGAGCTTCCGGATTCTTTGTCAGGAAAAAGGCGCCGTAGATCAGATTGACGCCTACGATTCCGAGCGCCTCTTGCTGCTGGAGGTTGCGCGGATCGAGCATGCGGACATGAATGATGATTTCGTTCGTTTCGCCACGCGGCTCGGTCTGGAAGCGGATTCCCATCCAGCCTTGGGATTCGGCGTGCCGGCGAAAACTTCTCGCCGCGACGGTATCCGCAAACGCGAAAAACGTCCGCACCCCGCCGACCTGCGCATCAAGGCGCTCGATGAGCAGTTTGTACTCGTGGGTCAGCATGCTATCAAGCCGGGCGCGGCTTACGTAGCGTCCGCAGGCGCCGTAAATGGCGTCTGAAAATGTCATGTCGTAAGCGGAAATTGTCTTCGCCACTGTGCCAGCAGCTCCGCCGACCGAGAAGAACCTTCGGGCGACTTCCTGACCCGCGCCGATCTCCGCGAAGGCGCCGTAGATGCGCGGGTCCATATTGATTTCGAAGGCTTTTTTCTCCGCCTGGAGGTCGTATTCTAGGGCCATACACTCAGTATAGTATTTCCTGACTCGCCCTCCAGAGCAACATCGCCGATTCCCGGCTCAGCACCTCTGGCTGACCGTGTGCCACATGTCAGGCGCAACCAACTCGACCTGCTATTCTCGAATAACTCGGTTGCGCACGACGGCGGGTTCCCTACACTTCGCGCGGTGAAGCGGACGCCCCTTTTTCTCCTGGCCCTCATTATAGCTTTTGCCTTCGCGAGCTGTGAGAGGAAACCAGCTGTTGAGGCACCAAGGCCGTCCGTCGAACAGACGCCGGTACCGACTGCTGGGGAGACGCCACCGTCCACTGCCGCGGAAACGCCACCAGCCCCTAAGGAAACCCCGAAGCCTTCCGCAGCACCTGAGGATCCGCTAGCGACACGGATCGGTTTTTTTGCCCCGCTATCGGGCGTGCAAGCCGCTTTAGGAACGGACGCGCTGAACGGCGCGAATCTGGCTATCGAGGAAATCAACCTCGCAGGAGGGGTTCTTGGGCATCCGATGACGCTCATCATCAAGGACACCGAATCCCTACCGGAACAGACCAGCACTGTGGTCAGCGAATTGATAAATACCGCGAAGGTTACCGCCCTGGTCGGGGAAATCGCGGCCGATCGATCGCTCATTGCCGCGCAAATAGCGCACGCGCGCGGTATCCCAATGATCACTCCTGGCGCTACCAACGAAGAGGTCACCGCGGCAGGAGATTACATTTTTCGCGCATGCTACACGGATGCCTTCCAATCCGCCGTCATGGCAAAATTCGCGCGCTCGATCGATGTCGAGAAGGCAGCCATCCTCTTCGATGCGTCGAGTCCGTACGGCACCGGCCCTGCGGAAGCCTTTAAAAGGGACTTTCTCGAGCACGGTGGCACGGTCACAGCCGAAGAGTCCTACCGCGCTGGCGATACTGACTTCGCCGCACAACTCAACGCAATCAAGGAGAAGAATCCTGATAGCATTTTTCTTCCAAGCTATCATACCGAAGCGGCGCTCATCATTCGGCAAGCCCGTCAGCTTGGGATCGATGCTCCATTTCTCGGCACGGATGGATGGGAGTCGTCCGAGTTCCTGAAAGTCGGCGGAGAGGCCGTAAACAACTGCTACTTTGCATCTCACTTTTCAAGCGAACACGCCTCCGACAAAGCGAAGGCCTTCACCGAGGCCTACAACGCAAAATTCCAGTCTGCGCCCCCGCCGCTTGCTGCCCTGACATATGATTCCGTTTGGTTGCTCGCGGACGCTCTAAAGCGATCAGGCAGCGCTGACCCCGCCGCCCTTCGCGAAGCGCTCGCCGCTACGCGGGACTTTCCCGGCGTCACAGGAAGCATCAGCTTCGACAAGAGCCGTGATCCAAAAAAACCGGCAATCGTGATCCGTGTCCAAGATGGAAAATTCACCTATCTAGAAACTGTAGCACCTTAGCAGACTGTTGCGCCTTTCCCACTACGCACTCGTAACAGTCTGTTAGGAAAAGACTCTCGAAAGCATCGCTACCCAAGCGAGAAGGCAAAGTAGCCCGGCGGCGAACAGGACAAGCTGAGCGATGCCAAACCGCTTAAATTTGATTTCCCTTACCTCGGCGATCTTTTCGATCTGGCTGCTCAACAGGAAGACAAATAGGCTCGAGCAAAGCGTTGAAAGACTGAAGAGTATAATTGCTAACAAAAGCATTGGCCTCACAGCTTCGGCGGTGTCTCCCTTTAAGACGAGCACACAACCTGTGGCGGCGACGACATCCAAACTCATCAGCCATTTGCTCCAGTCCGATAATTGTTGGATGGTTTCGAGCAGATTATCCTTCGGTGTGTTTTCTTCGTCGTCCATACTCAAAGCGCGTAGGCTTGCCCAATTGCCCAGCCCTTCCAAGCGCGAGCGGTGACGGCTTTTTTCCCTCGCCGTTGTTGTGCCCGAGGATTGCCGGGCAATTGACTGCTAAGTGGCGTCATGAGCGAACCTCGGCAGGCCTCAATCGGCAGGAGAATCATCTCCCTTGAACTGCCTGCCGAACCAGGATCCGATCACTTGTCCGGCTTCATGGTTTCGATCCTCCAGCTTAATCCATACCTCGGAGGTCTTTTCCAAAGAGGGATCGATAACCGGAATCATCTCGCCGCCCACCCATTTGAATCCCAATATTCTTCGATCACAAGGAACGACGTCCCGAACGACCAGGCCCGCCTTTTGCAAGTGCTCGGTCAGGCTCTTCTGATACCTGCCATCGACGATAACCGAAGAGCTTCCTGAAAAGCTGGTTAGTCCAATTTTTGGGATCATCCGACGCTGGCAAAACAAACTGCGTCTGGAAAGTCAATCGCGAACTGCTTTGGATTCGGTGGTCTTCCTTCTTCCATCCTTCCTCTTCCTTGAGCTAAAAGGTCGCATGGCAAAGTTCGTCTATCTCGAAGAATCGAAGGTCTATCTCAATCTTGATCACGTTACGGCGGTCAAATTTCAGACAGAAGCCGGGAAGACTCGCGCTGAAGTCATACTGGCAGGCATCGATAGACCTGAACTCATCTCCGGGGCCGATGTTGATCTCCTGCTCTTGGAGCTGAACAAGAAGTTTGAGTAGCTCATGCGCGTTCTGATCGCCCCGGACAAATTCAAGGAATCTCTCACCGCGAGAGAGGTGGCTTCCGCCATTCGTGCCGGCTTTCATTCAATCTTTCCCGAGGCAAATTTCGACATTGTGCCCGTGGCCGACGGCGGAGAAGGAACCGCCGAGATCTTCCTCGAGGCGCTTGGCGGAAGCCGGATCGAGATTGGGATTCACGACGCGCGCGGACGCCTCGTCAGCGCCTCCTATTCACGGGTTTCCGGACGCGAGCTCTCGGTGATCGATATGAGCTCGGCTTCGGGACTTTGGCGGCTAGCAGAGGCCGAACGCGATCCGTCACGAGCCTCCACCCTTGGCACGGGCGAGCTGATGGCCGATGCCGTCTCGCACGGAGCAAAGCATCTCATTGTCGGCCTGGGTGGAAGCGCGACAAATGATGCCGGGGTTGGCATGGCGACAGCTCTCGGCTGGAAGTTTCTCGATGAGCAAGAACAGCCCGTCTCTTGCTGCCCTGCGGAGTTTCTTCGTATACGACAAATCGTCCCACCCGAGACTCAACTCCCCTGCAAAGTGATCGGTCTTTGCGACGTCAAGAACCCCCTTCTCGGAGAGCTTGGCGCCACGCGCGTCTTCGGCCCGCAAAAGGGCGCGACGTCCGAAATGCTGACGAGTCTGGAGGAGTCGCTAAGTCATCTCGCGCGCCTCTGCCGTGAGCAATTCGGCAGTGACTACAGCACCACGCCGGGCGCAGGCGCGGCAGGGGGCCTCGGCTTCGGCTTGCTGGCTTTTTGCCAGGCATCCCTTGAATCCGGCTTTCAGGCTGTGGCGCGTCTGATGGATCTGGAAAGCAAAGCCGCCAATGCGGATCTGGTGATCACAGGCGAAGGCCGCCTGGACGCGCAATCTTTGCAGGGAAAAGCTCCCTACGAGATCGCCCGGCTCGCCAGGCGCCATGGCAAGCCCGTGATTGGGTTTGCGGGTCTTGTGCAAGAAGATCTTTCAGAATTCGACGCCTGCGTGCCAATCGCCAACGGGCCTTTGACGCTCGATGAATCCCGTCGGCGCGCCACAGATCTCCTGCGTGCCGCCGCAGCAAGAACTGCTCGCCTGCTCCGAATTACGCTATGAGTAAGAAAATCGCATTGTTGTTTGCCGGACAGGGCGCCCAGGCAATCGGCATGGGCAAGGACCTGGCCGCAGAATACCCCGCCGCCGAGAGCCTCTTCAAAAGGGCCGACGAAATTCTGGGCTTTCCGCTCTCGCAGACCGCATTCGAAGGCCCGGCGGATGAACTGACAAAGACCTCAATCTGCCAGCCGGCGCTCTACGTGCATGGCCTGGCCTGTCTCACCGTTCTTAAGGAAGAACTGCCCGCCTTCGCCTTTCAGGCCACGGCGGGTCTTTCTCTCGGTGAGTTTACGGCGCATGCCGCAGCCGGGACGTTTGACTTCGAAACCGGCCTTGGCCTCGTGGCAAAACGCTCCAAGGCCATGCAGGATGCGTGCGAAAGCACGGAGGGCGGAATGGCAGCCGTGATCGGCGGCGAGGAAAATCGCATCCGCGAACTCGCCGCGGCGACCGATGTCGACGTCGCCAATCTCAACAGTCCAGGCCAGATCGTCCTGTCCGGAGAATCGTCCAAGATCGCCCTCGCGGTCTCCCTTGCCAGGGAATACGGAGCCCGCAAGGCGGTGCAACTCCAAGTCTCTGGCGCCTTCCATTCGCGCCTGATGGAAAGCGCTTATCTCAAGCTAAAAGAAGTCCTGGAAATTACTCCCATCAACGCACCGGAGGTCCCCGTTGTTTGCAATGTGGACGCGGCGACTGTCAGCGACCCGGACGCCATCCGGCGTACTCTCGCCGACCAGGTGACCGGTAGCGTTCGGTGGACCGAAAGCGTAGAGTACCTTCTCGATGATCTCCATTGCAATCAGTTGCTTGAACTCGGGCCAGGCGGCATCCTAGCCGGCCTCGTGGGCCGCATTCGCAAAGGAACACCTGTGATTTCCATTTCCGATTGCGCCAGCCTTACGGAAGCGCTCAGAACGCTGGCCTAAGCCAGGCCTAAGCCGGGTCGGAAAGAAGTTTGCGGAGACTTGGGACTCGTCGGCGACCACGTCTCCATGCACGTGGTTGTTACTGGACCCGGTCACACCGGATGCCTTTCTATGATCTCTTCACATTCCGGTTGGACGACCCTGCGCAGCACCGAGGCCGTTTCATGAAGCGGATCGAGATTCCTGCCGCGGCGCCGCTGATTCGGCATCAATGCCTGAATCACCGAAAGGAACACAGCAACCAGGAAATTCCGAGCCGCATACCGTTTCAGAAAATTTTCCCTCGGCTACACGGGCCCGCAATCTGATCAGCCAGCGTCCGGCTTGAGCGTGGCCAGGATCCCGTCGACGATGTCTTGCAGCCGCCCGGAGACATCGACGACCAGTGCGTCTTTGGGGATTTCCAGCGTATCGAATTGACTGCGCAAAAGTGCAGGATTGAAGAAATGGCTCCTCCTCTCCTTCAGCCTCTTGCAGATGAGATCGAATCCCCCTTGGAGATACACGAATTTCACCCCCGGGTCGTCCTGCCCCAAGATCTCACGGTAAGCCCCCTTGAGCGCGGAGCACGCAAGCACATGGCCGGGCTCGTCCCGCCTCCACTGCTCGATCGCCGTTCGAATGCTCCGCAGCCAAGGCTCGCGATCTTCGTCGGTCAACGGAATGCCGTTCTTCATCTTTTCGACGTTTGCGGGACTGTGAAAGTCGTCCGCATCGCTGAAGCTCCAATGCAAAACCGCCGCCAGCGCTTGTCCAATAGTCGTTTTGCCGGACCCGGACACGCCCATCACAATAATGATCATGGCAACTCCTGAATCAAAAATGCTACCTATCATGACAGTGAGGAGAATTACAGGACGGAAATCATTCCCCCGTCGACGTAGACGATCTGCCCGTTGATGAACGCAGAGGCTTCGCTGCAAAAGAAAACGGTCGCGCCGGCAAGTTCGGCCGGATGGCCCCACCGCCGCGATGGCGTCCGATCTTACCCACGCGTCAAATTTCGGGTCCTCCGCCAGCAGTTGGGTCATCTCGGTAGTGAAGTAGCCCGGTCCGACCGCATTCACCTCGATATTGAACTGCGCCCAGTCCGCACACATCGCCTTTGTGAGCATTTTCAGACCGCCCTTTGCGGCGGCGTAAGGGCCGGTCGTGGCGCGACCTGCGTCGCTCATCAGCGAACCAATGATCGATGAACTTAATTAACCGGGCATTCGTAGGAGAGCCTCCAAGCGTTGCTATCGTCACGCCCGAGAACGTCCAGTTCGACGGCGGCGACAAAGCGACGTACGACCCGCAGAACGGCTATCGCGAAGCGTACAAGAAGATCTGGGGCGTCTAGGTCGACGGTCATGAACGATTTCGAGTCCTTGATCCGCTCTTCGATCAACTGCTGCTGCCCGATTCGCAACTCACCCGCCTTGCCACTGAAGCCCGCCAGCCAACATTTGAGGAGTCGATGCTAAGAATGAAGACCTCGCTCAAGGCACGAGCACCTTCTTTCGTAGGAAAGTAATCCCGGCTAGACCTCGGCTAGACCAAGCGCCAGAAGCGCAGCTGTGCTGCCCGCGTCTGGGACACTTGCGGAAACACCTCTAACCACAAAGCGATAGCCCCTATCAGCGGGATGGCTATCAAACCATCCGCCCGTCCCTGCCCAGAAGAAGAAAGACGCGTTTCCCGGGACGCTTGTGTTGTTTGTAGTCATCGATCCTTCTCCTGTCGCGCCAAACCGAGAGCCGCCGAAAAGCAGTGCATGATCGCCAGCATCGAGACTCGCAGATAGAGGGACTAAAATGTGCTGACTAGGGAATGGCGCCGTGAAGGTCGTCGAAGCGATGACACTCATAGAATCCGGACCTCCTGTGGGGAATCCCGACGTCGAAAATCCTTACAGTCTTCGCAGTCTCGGTCGCGTCTATCACGGTCACTTCGAAGCCCTCTTCCCCTCGACCGGGCTTACCATGTTAGCCCTCCGGACTTCTCGTGAGTTTCGTCCCGGCACCAAGGGAAGCCGCCGCCCCGAACGTTAAGAGGCGACGACGCGTCATCGACAGGCTGGAAGGAAGGGTTTTCGAAGCGGAGCTGCATCCGAGCAAAAATCGATGAAAAGCACCCACGTTGAGGACTGACACTTGAAGAAGAACAATAATTTGGGAAAGTGGATCATGGCAGCCGTCGCCACCGACATCGTAGAAGAGATTTTTGACTTAAAAGAGAGGCGAAACGCCGTGATCCTGGCCCACAATTACCAGGTCGGGCCGATTCAAGATCTGGCGGATTTCGTTGGGGACTCGCTGGGTCTGAGCTACAAGGCCTCCGAAACGGACGCCGAAGTGATTGCCTTTTGTGGCGTCCACTTCATGGGCGAGACTGCAAAGATCATCAATCCGGCCAAAAAAGTCGTCATTCCGGACATGGACGCGGGCTGCTCGCTCTCGGACTCCTGCCCGCCGGAGGACCTTGCCGCCTTCCTGCATGCCCATGCCGAGAAGAACTACTATGTCATCGCCTACATCAATTGCAGCGCCGGGGTCAAAGCACTGGCGGACGTGATCTGCACAAGCGGCAACGCCATCAAGATCGTAGAGAGTGCCCCGGAGGACCGTCCCATTCTTTTCGTTCCGGATCAAAATCTCGGCTCTTGGGTGATGGAGAAGACCGGGCGTAAAATGGATCTCTGGCAGGGCAATTGTTACGTCCACGTCGAGTTCACCCGCAACAGCATTGCCTCGATTCGAAGAGAGTACCCCGACGCGAAGGTCGTCGCCCACCCGGAATGCACATTCGCCGTCCGAATGCTCGCTGATGAAGTCTGCTCGACGGAGAAAATGGTTAGCTACTGTCGCGAAAGTCCCGCCAATGCGTTTATCATCGTCACCGAAAGCGGCATGCTGCACCGCCTAAAAAAGGAAGTGCCCGGAAAGCTATTTATCCCCGGTCCGACCGATCTCTGCGCGTGCAATGATTGCCGGTACATGAAGCTCAACACGCTCGAGAAGCTTCGCGACTGTCTAGACTATCTTGAACCCGAGATCAGTATTCCGGAACCAGTTCGCCTCAAAGCCGAACGTTCGGTCCGCCGGATGCTCGAGTTGAGCCGGTAGCAGGCCCGCCGGATTCGGCATGGGCATGAGGTGAGGAGTATTTCTCGCGAATGCGACGCGGCCTGTTCGACAGCTTGCTCGGTTCCGCTTCGCGGATTCCGGGAAGCGTTGGAGAAAGGCGACCAGGAGTTTCGCCCATCCATATCTCGTGTATCTTTCGAGTCATGCGCTACCTCGTTAAGGCACGCCTAAAACAGGGAATGGAAAAGGCACTCCTCAAGGCCGTCGCGGAGGGCACCCTGGGTCGTGGATCGATCGCCGGTGACGAGTACCTTTCCGACATGGAACGGGCGCGTCTGCAGGACGACGGAAGCACGCAGTGGGTGGAGGTGTGTTACTGCGCAAAACCCTTGCAGGAGGAACGTCCTTACTGGGAAGAATTCTTCGACCTCATCCGAATTCAAGACGCCCATTCGCGGCGCAACTGCCGTCACGAAAACGGCACGGAACCCTGGGCCTGCAGCAATTGCACCTGCACACAACGGCTCGAAGAACGTCTGCAAAAAACCGGCAGACCATTCATAAGAGAGTTATCGATGTCGTGTTAGATTCTCGTGTCGTGTATGTTACGTTAATTGTTACTCAACAACTGTGACATTGGTTTACCGCTTGCAGGCACTAAGAAGGGATTTTTGATGTTTGTGAGCCGCGGGGGTGGTGAATCTTGGCAGGCCCTTGTCAATGGTCTGTCGCAAAAAGACGTGGAAATATGCCGCGAAAGCATGCGACCGACTCGTTGGATCCGGATACTTCGGCACAGACATCGGAAAGATCTTTGCGTGGAGGGACGAAGGGTACTCTTGGCGAGTCCTCGCCGGCGATCTTCCACCGATCTCCTCAATTGCGACTGCGCCTGTTTGAGCGGCTAGCCTCCGCTGAACATCGCTTCGGCGCGCCTCTTCAATTCATCTGGTGCTACATCCTCTTTATGCGTGGCAAACATCCACGAGTGGCCGGAGGGGTCTTGAAGCTTACAGCTCCTGTCCCCATAGAACTGATCCGCAAGCGGCTGCAGCACCTTAGCGCCGGCGGCCACCGCACGCTCAACGACCGCATCAACGTCCTCGAAGTAAATCATCACGCTCGTAGCTGAACCACCAATGGATAAAGGGCTGAGACAACCCCAGTCAGGGAATTCGTCGGAGAGCATAATTCGAGCGCCGCCGATTTGGATTTCCGCGTGTCCGACCTTTCCGTCCGGCATTGGCATTCGCATTAATTCCTCGGCGCCGAAGGCCGTCTTGTAAAACTCCAGAGCGTTCGCGGCGTCCTTGCAACACAAGTAGGGCGTTGCCCCTTCGTAACCGTCAGGGATGGGCTTTGCAGGCATAGAAGAGGACTTGTCGCATGCAATTCCGTTCCGTTCGAGGCAAAAGTTGAGCGGCTATCGCTTCGCGACGGTACGAGGTCGCCTCGAGGGTGAGGGGCGCTGCATCAGATCAAGCTTTTGCGACACTGGGACCTGAACTCATCTCCGCGGGATCGATCAAGATTCTGAGCACCTTTCGGGGAAGGGTGCATTCGATCGCTTCGACCTTCGTGTGAATCACGGCAAAGCCGGCTCCCTCGACGGGATCATCGAGAAAAAAAGCTCGGGACTTGTCGGTGATTTGCTTCCATATCCTTTTCATCGTCTCTGCGTCGCGTAAGTAAATCTCCGCCCTTCCCGTCAGATTCACAACGAAACTCAAGTTGTTATTGGAAAACATCCAGTGGACGATCGGATGCTCGCGGATTTGCCCGACCTTTCGGCTGTTGGCAGCGGTCAAAGTGTAGAGGTCCGGAAAATCATCGAACGACATGGTCGCCATCCAACGGGATTGAGGAAATCCGCTTTGATCCACCGTGCAGAGAATTCCGGGATTGTCGGCCTTTAGCAATCGTCTGGCCATGTTGATGATCTGCTCTCGGTTTTTCGGATCGAGGGAGTTGACGTCGGTATCAGGAAAGGGGTTCATGGCGTGGAAAAGCCGATTTCATCGAGTCGGGAGCGATCATTCATTAATTCGGCGAGCCCCTTTCTGACAAGCTTCCTCTGATTTTCCCGCCATTCGGAGGCAGCTTGCCGGGCTTACTGCCAAGGCGGATTATTGCTTGAAAAAGGGTTTCCGCAACGTTATGGCCATTTCGATAAGCTGCCAATGTTGCTTCGCGACGCGGTGCATGATTGCTGAGCAGAGACAAAGAGGGTAAAGAGGGGCATGGGCGCGCGATTTGCCAGGGTCGATCACTACGAAGAACCGCCGTTGGAGTGGCCGGTCGATTTTTTCGGAGATTTTCCATCACAGTTTGCCTCTCGGAGGCTAAGTCCGACGGGCTTCCAGCATGCAACTTGACCTCGACTTTCATGGGACGTCCACGCCGTCCGAGCCGAAAATCCATACGGTCACGGAGTTGACCAGGCGTGTCCGCGACCTGATTGAGCGCGGGGTCGGCGAGGTGTGGGTCGAGGGTGAGATTTCGAATTACCGGCGCCAGGCGTCGGGGCACCAATACTTCACCCTGAAGGACGCGTTCTGCCAGCTTCCCTGCGTGCTTTTCAGTGGCGCCGCAGCGGCTTTGCACGCAGTGAAGCTGGCGGACGGGCAGCGCGTGCAAGCCTTTGGGATGTTGTCGGTTTACGAACCGCGCGGGCAATATCAGATGATTGTGCGACTGATCCAGACCCACGGACAGGGCATGTTGCAGGCAAAGTTTGAAGCCCTGAAACAGAAGCTGGCAGCCGAAGGACTTTTCGATGCCCGGCGCAAGCGTCCTTTGCCACGTTTCCCAAAGCGAGTCGGACTGGTCACTTCGCCGACCGGCGCTGCCATCCGCGACTTTCTCAAGGTGCTGCATCGTCGTCATCCTGGCATCGAAGTACTCATCAGCCCCGTGCGCGTTCAAGGCCGGGGCGCCGCTGCGGAAATCGCGCGGGCTATCCGCGACTTTGGCCAGTGGGACAAGATCGGCCTCCCGCAGGTTGACGTGATCGTCGTTACGCGGGGCGGAGGAAGCATCGAAGATCTCTGGGAGTTCAACGAGGAAATCGTGGCGCGCGCCATCGCCGCTTCGCCCATCCCACTGTTGAGCGCAATCGGACATGAGATCGATTTCACGATCGCCGATTTCGCCGCGGACCTGAGAGCGGCCACTCCAAGCGCCGCAGCGGAAATTCTCGCCGCCGAGCGGACGGAAGTAGTCGCCCGACTGAGGCAAGACTTACTGCGGCTCACCCAGGCCTGTATGAGCAAGCTGGAATTGCTGGCGGCCCGGCTAAACACGAGTCAGCGATCCTCCCTTTTCCGGGAGCCCGCACGCAGGGTCCTGGAACTCGCACAGACGCTGGATCGTAGCGTGGACGCCGTTGGAAAATGCGCGGCGCTGCGCCTCGAGCGTGAAAAGTATCGGTTCGACCGGCTTGCGAGCCGTCTGTTCGGACAGCTTCCCGTCCGGGCGATAAAAGAAAGCCGGTTCCGCTGCCAGATGCTCGCCCAACGGATCACGGAAACCGCAGCAAGGGAACTGACGGCGCGGCGGGCTCGCTTGGAACGCGCGGCGGGGATACTTAATGCCCTCGATCCTCGAGCGACCCTTATGCGAGGTTATACAATCACGATGGACGCCGAAGGCGGTCCTCTGACTTTCGCAAGGGAAATCGAAGCTGGAATGCTGCTTAGAACACAGTTTCAAGACGGTGAGGCGCATTCGATCGCCGCGAAACGTTGACGCTGATGCAGGGGAGCGGTTAAGAAAGATGCTCGCGTGAGAAAGACCTTTTCCGAACTTGAAGCAGTTTACCGTCGCCCGCTTTTCGATCTGCTTCAGGAAAGCCGGCGCATCCACGCCATGCATTGGCCGGAAAACGAAGTGCAGCTTTGCACGCTCTTGAGCGTGAAGACGGGTGGATGCAGCGAGGACTGCGCGTACTGCGCCCAAAGCTCCCGCTACAACACCGGCCTCGCACGCGAGAGATTGATGAGCGTTGAGGAAGTGCTTCCCTACGCGGAGAGAGCCAAGGAAAACGGGTCAACACGATTTTGCATGGGTGCTGCCTGGAAAGGTGTGCGCGACGGCGATCGGAAATTCGAGCAAATGCTCGAGACTGTGCGCAGCGTGAGCAAGCTCGGGATGGAAGTCTGCGTGACCCTCGGGCAGTTGAACGACACCGAAGCACGGAAGCTCAAAGAAGCGGGAGTCACCGCCTACAACCACAATATCGACACGTCGCCTGCCCACTATCCGAAAATCGTTAGCACCCACACGTTCGAAGATCGGTTGAATACCATCGCCGCCGTGCAGCGCGCGGGAATGAGCGTCTGTTGTGGTGGAATCATCGGCATGGGTGAAACGGAGGAGGACCGTTTGCGTATGCTGGAAGTACTCTGTTCCTTCGATCCGCCCCCGGAGAGTGTACCCATCAACTGCCTAGTTCCTATGCCCGGCACTCCCCTGGAGCATTGCGATCCCGTTGACACTTTCGAGCTTGTGCGGCTCATCGCCACGACACGTATTGCATTGCCCAACGCCAAGGTGCGCCTCTCGGCAGGCCGAAACCGGCTTTCACGCGAAGCTCAGGCGCTCTGCTACTTCGCCGGAGCAAACTCCATCTTCTACGGCGACAAGCTTCTCACCGCATCCAATCCTTCCTCGAATGCGGACAGAGAACTTCTTCGTGCGCTCGACCTTCAGCCCCAGGCCCCGTTCTCCAATATTCCTGAACCCGCATGAAAATCGCCATCGGTTCCGACCACGCCGGCTACAATTACAAGCAGCAAATCATCGCTCACCTCCAGGAGAAAGGCCACGAAGTCGTCGATTTTGGCACCCACAGCCCCGAATCCACCGATTACCCATTGTGGATCATTCCGACGGCCGAAGCGGTCGTCAGAGGTGAGGCGGAACTGGGTATCGTACTCGGCGGGTCCGGCAACGGCGAAGCCATCGCAGCCAACAAGGTTAAGGGCGTACGGTGCGCTCTATGCTGGAACGACGAAACGGCCGAACTCTCCCGTCAACACAATAATGCAAACGTGCTTTCCTTAGGGCAGCGCATGATTTCCATCGAGATTGCGCTGCGCATCGTCGATACTTGGCTCAGAACTACCTTCGAAGGGGGTCGCCACGCAGGTCGCATTGAAAAACTCGCCCGCTATGAGGCCGGGCAACCGATGCAATAGGCTCACGCGGTGCCTGCTCCAGCTTGGCTCGTTGCAACACCGATCGCTCATCGCGGCCTCCATGACGAAACGCACCCGGAAAATTCGCTCAGTGCGATAGAGGCTGCCCTTCAGCGCGGCTTTCCCGTCGAGATCGACGTTCAGGTGAGTGCAGACGGACGGGCCGTGGTTTTCCATGACTGGAATCTGCTTCGCCTCACAGGCTTCGACGCCCGGGTGAAGATGACAAGTTCGGCGGAAATCGCAAAGCTGCGGATCGAGGGCGGGAGCGAGAGGATTCCCTTGCTTGAGGACGTTCTCGATCTCATTGGTGGAAGGCAGGGAGTGATCATCGAGATCAAGAACCGCAAACGTCCGTGTGCTCTCGAACAGGAGGTGTCAAGGATCCTACGCGATTACCCTGGGGATGCTGTCATTCACTCGTTTAATCCGTTTTCACTGGGCTGGTTTCGCAGCAACCATCCCAGCCTCTGCCGCGGTCAGATTTCCTGCTCGTTCGACACCGACGACATGGCCGGTTGGAAGAAGATTATCCTGGCAAACTATGGCATGAACTGGATGAGCCGGCCCCAATTCATCTCTCACCATTGGAAACAATTGCCCGCAATCGTTCCATGGCTCCTGCGCCGAGTTCTTGGAATGCCCCTGCTGGCTTGGACGGTGCGAAGCGTCGGCGAACAGGATGCGGCGTTGCGCTACTCGGATAATTTTTTCTTCGAGACCTATGTCCCTTCCGGGAAGCATGGGCCCCAATTCGCTTCAGCTCTTTGAAGACTTCTCATCCAGTAAAGCAAGGAACTGCTCCTCCGAGAGCACACACACTCCGTGTTCCCTTGCATCGGCAAGTTTGGAGCCTGCGCCAGGTCCTGCGATCACGTAGTCGGTCTTGCGACTCACACTTCCACTGACATTGCCGCCGCGAGATCGAATTCGCTCTTGTGCCTCGCCGCGTGTCATCGTCTCGAGCGAGCCGGTAAGGACAAATGTCTTACCGGCAAATGCATCCACCTTGTGAGAAGGCGCCCTCCCCTGCGGGCGAATGCCAAGCACGCTGAGCCTTTGCAGCACTTCCTTCCCGCGTTGACTCGCGAACCAGTCAAGCGCAGCCCGCGCAGCCACAGGTCCGACCTTCACGACAGCATCCCAATTGCTGGAATCCTTCTTCCGGGCTTTCTCGGCAAAGCCTTTCGAGATAAGCCGGCCCCCGATCTCTTGCGCCTCCTTGACAAGCTTCTCATGATTTTCAGCGAGCCTCTGGCGCTCAGCTTCGCTCTTGTCGCGGTTCTTTCTGGCTCGCGGATTGGTTTCCGCGATCTCACCGCGCAAGCGATCGAGGGCGACAACATCTTGAAGGAGCTGGGAGCCGGTCACATCGTCCAACGATTCGTGGAACCTTGCGAGGTCATGAGCAGTCTCTTCGCCGATCTCGGGAATGGCGAGCGCGTGCAGCCAGCGTGAAAGAGGGAGCTGCCGGGCGCGTTCGATCGCCTCCAGCAGCTTTCGCGCGTTCTTCTCACCGAAGACACGCGGCTCCGAGCTGGTTCCGAGATTGAGCGTGGAAAGCTGGTCCAGCGTGAGCTCGAAAACGTCCAAAGGCTCCTCGACAAGACCGCGCTCGACAAGTTTGTCGGCGACGATCCCACCGAGTGCATCGAGTTCAAGTGCACCGCGCTTGCCGAAATATTCGAGACGGCGGGTCTTCTGAGCCGGGCACTGCGGATTCTTGCAAACCCAGACGGCGAACTGCGGGTCTCGCTCTATGGGACCGCCACACGCCGGGCAGCGGCCGCCAATGTGCGCGAAGAAATCGAACGGCCTCGTGTCGGATGGACGCTTTTCCAAAATGACACCCACGACCGCGGGAATCACTTCACCTGCCTTTTCGATGATCACCGTATCTCCGATGCGAATATCCTTGCGCCGAATTTCATCCTCGTTGTGGAGGGTAGCGCGAGCGATGGTGCTTCCGCGAAGAAAGACCGGTTCGAGCTCCGCAACGGGAGTCAGCACGCCGGTGCGCCCAACTTGAACCGTGACATTCCACAGGCGTGTGGCAGCCTGCTCCGCGGCGTATTTCCAGGCGCGAGCCCACTTGGGCGCACGCGCGTTATCACCCACACGCTCCCGCAAAGCAATGTCGTTGAGCTTGATCACGGCTCCGTCGGTCTCAAATCCGAATCCGGGGCGGAGGGCGTCGAGCTCACTTATCGCCCCAAGGATTTCCTCCGCTGAACGGCAAATCTTCGTCCATTGATGCGTGCGGTGGCCCAGCGATTGCAGCCAATCCAGAATGCCCTTTTGGGTGGAGGGAAGATTGCTCTCGTCGCTGACCTCTCCCAGACCGAATGCGAGAAAATCGAGTGGGCGCCGCGCGACAAGGCGAGAGTCCAGCATTTTGAGCGAGCCTGCCGCGGCGTTCCGCGGATTGGCGAAGGGCTCCTGGCCGGCGGAGCGCAGTTCCTCACGCAGGCGCCCAAAGCCTGAAGAGGTCATATAAACCTCTCCACGCACTTCCAAAACACTCGGAACCTTCGGGCCTCGCAAGCGCAAGGGAATCGCCCGTACCGTTTTTAAGTTTTTGGTGATGTCATCGCCCGTTTCGCCATCCCCTCGTGTCGCCCCACTCACGAGTGAGCCGTGCTCGTAACGCAGACTGATCGCGACTCCATCAACCTTCGGTTCGACCAGCCATTCCAGCGCCTCGTCTGGCACGCTTCGCGCAACGCTCGCGACGAACTTCCGCAACCCGTCAAGACCGTCCTTCGCAAAGAGGTTATCAAGAGAAAGCATCGGCTGCATGTGACGCACCTGCGAGAACCCCTGGCTTGGACTCCCGCCGACGCGCTGCGTCGGCGAATCTGGAGTCGCGAGTTCAGGATGCTTTTCCTCGAGTTCTCGCAGCTCACGAAAGAGGACATCGAACTCCTGGTCAGAAATCTCCGGCGCTGCTTCGTCGTAATAGAGCCGGCTGTGCCGCTCAATCTCCTTGCGCAACCGCTGCGCCCGGCACTTGGGGTCTTCGATCTCTTCCTCGGACATAGATCCATCCAATCACAACTGCACCCAAAGCGCCACCGGCGCAGTCCACCAACCAGTCGGCAAGATCGCCACCCGATCGATCCCGAGTATACAGTTGATGAAGCTCATCCAGCGCTCCAATCAAGCCGATCGCCAACAGCCCGCTGCAGATCAGCCGCCAGCCCCGCCAGCCCGGCGTCCGGCTCAGAATCCATGCCAGAAGAAATCCCCCAATGAAGAAATAGCCAAAGTGAGCCACTTTGTCTGCCAGTGGAAACGGCGGAAGATGAACGTCCTGGCCCGGAAGCGCAGAGAGGACCCACAGCGTCACCAGCCAAGCCCCAAACAAGAAACCAAGGAAAACCGAGAAAAAAGAAGTGCCCTTTACCATTTGCGCTACAATGTAGGCGTGGGGGGCGTGTCGAAGCAAATTATCTTGGGAATCGACGGCGGAGCGACAAAAACAGACTGGGCGCTTTGCGAAATGATGCCTCACGGGCTGCGTCCTGTCAAAGAAGGCCGGCTCGGTCCCGGGAGCATGAAGCTTCTCGATCCCGTAAACTTACAGAGGCTACTGGGCGCTCTGCCGCGCGAGGTCTCCCGGGTCGGCGTTTTCCTGGCCGGTTGCGCTACTGCGCAGGATCGCAGTCGTCTAGAGGAAGTCGCATCGTCGATATGGCCCGATGCCTCGATCCGGGTCGGCAGCGATCGCGAGTCGGGGTTCGCCGCTGCCTTTGGAAACGGCGACGGAATAGCTGTGATCGCCGGAACGGGCTCCGCGGTTACGGGTCGAAAAGCCGGGAGCGAAGACCGCGCCGGCGGATGGGGCCACCTTCTCGGCGATAGCGGAGGCGGGTATGACCTTGCGATTCGCGCCTTGCGGCGAGTGTTGTTCGATTTTGATACCGGGCACCGCATCACAGCGTTGGCGCGCGATATTCTTCGCACACTCGGCCTCAATACGCTGCGCGACCTCACCACCTGGGCACAGACGGCGCAAAAAAACGATCTCGCGCGCCTCACGCCACTGCTCTTCGAACACGAGCCGGAGGTAAGGGAAATCCTGCAAGAGGGGGCGGAGACCCTCGCGCTACTGGCCGCGGCCGTATGCCGCAGGCTCGAGTTCCCCCGCCCGAGCGTCCAACTCATGGGCGGAGTTTTCCTCAACCACCCTCTCTACGCTCGCTTGTTCACCGAAACGTTTGCGCGAGAGTGGCCAGGTTCCGAGATTGCGGTGTGCAGGACTCCAGCCAGTCTCGGAGCGGCTCTTATCGCGTCGGATGTCACGAAGATCCTGCCTCGCAAGGACGAGCGACTCGATGAGGTCGCGCTACACCGGGCTCTCACCGAAGAACGCAACCCTCGATCACGCCAGCTTGATCGAATGTCTCTACGCGACTTGGTCTCCCTCTTCGTTCATGAGGAACGCCGGGTGGAGGAAGCGCTCGCAGGGAATGCGGACGCATTGGTCGCCGCCATCAAACTTGCCACAAGATCACTTGAGAATGGTGGCAGACTATTTTACGCGGGCGCGGGAACCAGCGGACGTCTGGGCGTGCTCGACGCGAGTGAGATGCCACCAACCTTCGGCCTGTCTCCCGACCGCGTGCAGGCAATCATCGCCGGAGGAGCCCCTGCGATTCAGGCGAGCGTCGAGGGTGCCGAAGACGACTCCATGGCGGGGACGCTTGCCGTCCAAGAACGTGGGGTGGCCAAAGGCGACGCGGTTTGCGGAATCACCGCTAGCGGTCGCACGCCGTTCGTACGCGGAGCTCTGCAAGCCGCAAGGGCCGCCGGCGCCGGAACAATCCTTCTGACATGCAATCCCAATCGGGAAAAGGGATCCATCCAGGCCGACGTCGAAATTGATCTGCCCACAGGTCCGGAACTCATCACCGGATCAACCCGCCTGAAAGCTGGCACCGCCACCAAAGTCGCCCTCAACATCCTTTCCTCCTGCGTAATGATCCGGCTGGGTCGCGTGGACGGAAACTTGATGGCCTGCCTCCAGCCCACAAACAAGAAGCTGCGGGATCGCGCCACACGCATCGTCGCTGAGCGCCTTGCTCTCAGTACATCCAAGGCGAGAAGCCTTCTCGAATGCGCAAATTGGAACATCCGGAACGTACTCATCGCCCGCCGGTCAAGGAACAAACAATCACAAGTTGGCTAACTCCCTCATTTTCAGGGACGACGGAATTTACCGTTTCCTCCGGCGAGGTTTGGCACGCGACGTGCTTAGTTCATTTCAAGTGAACAGCCCGGTCAAGGGAGTTATCGGAGGTATGGGGGATGCCTCCGGTTAGGGCAACAATGACCGGGCTGTTTGTTCTTTAGAATGGTAGTGGGCGGGCGGTCTGGGATTCGGCCTCTACGATGGAAAACTCCCGGTCTCCAAAATGCTTTATCTTAATCGCTGTCCCGAGGAAATCCCATCACGATTCCCGGCCAGGTTGAATGAGTTCGACTTCATAGCCTTCGGGAGCGTCAATGAAAGCAATGACACCGCTGGAACTCTTGTGCGGTCCATCACTTAGCGGATATCCAAGAGCCGCCGAATGGCGGGCAAACGCCTCCATATCTTCGACCTCAAAGGCTAAGTGCGTCAAATCCGGGCCCACCTGCACCGGACCGCTGGCATCATACTTGCAGATCTCGATGAGTTCCTCGCTTCCGGGCGCTTTGAAGAAAACCAATTGAGAGCCGCGTCCGCTGGTCATGCGTCTCACCTCCTCGAGACCGAGCACATCCTTATAGAAGTGAACCGTCTTTTCCAAGTCAGTCACGCGGTAACGTGTATGAAGAAGTTTCTTTACCATAGAGGTCGAGTATAGTTGCGAAATCTGATCGTGTCTAAACGACAATACGGTCCCCTTCAGCGCATTCCGGTGGTTGCGACAAATGCACGCACCTAATCAACGACCGGCAGAATGAGCCCTGATCGGCCAGGCTTGCACTTCGAGATCTTCCGCGACCATCATGTGGTCGGCAGGCCGGCCGGGACTCTTGAATCCGTCCGCCATTGCAGGAACAAAGCTCCACTCTCCAATGCAAGCGGGCCCAGCGCGGTAAGGGCTATGATGGACCCGTCCAGCATATAGTTGCCGGCTGCGCCCGGCGGAGAAGAGTACATAACGTTCGACAAGAAAGAACTCGAGCGTACCCGGCTCGGTGGCCGCCTTCGCTCCGGAAGGCCCGTAACGATAAGAGGCCTCCTCGAAGCCGCGACGCCGTGCTTTGTAGGAACACGTTCCGCTCCGATCCACTCCCGCTTCCATGCGTGCGTGGACGTAGTTGAGATGATACCAGCGCCGAGCGAGTTCGACCGCCAGCGGTTGGTTGCAAACCAGGGAATAAAACCACACACCTGGCACTCCAGCGCCATCGTGCACATAGGTGCGCACATTCAGCTCGAGAAAATTCGAAATCCAAGGAAGACATGGTAAGCCCCTCGGACGAACCCGCCTCATGATAAAAGGGACGATCGCCAGCCAAGCCTTTCCCTCGAACGTGTCGGCAAACAAGCCGGCCGGAAGGGTCGCTTGGATCTCTCGCGCGTCCCATGACCAATGCAAGAAAAGAAGCTGCTTCCATTGCATTTGAAGGACGGGCTTAGCAGCTGGCCTTTGTCTCACGAGCAGGCGCTCCTCAGTTACCGGTTGACTCGCCGCTTTCAAGATTGCTGCGTCGAGCTTCTGATAGATTGCTTGCCGCCGCAAACTCAGAGTGCTAGCAGTCCCCTTTGCGTAACGACGCGGCGCAGGCTTTATCCATCAATGACGTCCCACGACCTCTTCCAGAACGCCAAACGCGTTATTCCCGGCGGCGTGAACTCTCCGGTCCGAGCCTTCCGCAGCGTCGGCGGCGAGCCGTTCTTCGTTGCAAGAGCCGAGGGAGCCCGTGTCTTCACCGTCGAAGACCGGGAGCTCATTGACTACGTGGGCACATGGGGGCCCGCCATACTTGGACACGCTCCGGACGCCGTTGTTGCCGCCGTCTGTGGTGCCGCTTCCAACGGAGTGAGCTTCGGAATTCCGAATCCATTGGAGGTCGAGATGGCGCAAACGATCTGCAATCTGGTTCCCTCGGTGGAGAAAGTGCGCATGGTCAACAGCGGTACCGAGGCCACCATGAGCTGCATCCGGCTGGCTCGGGGCTTCACTGGCAGGGACAAAATCATCAAGTTTGACGGCTGCTACCACGGGCATGTCGATTCCCTACTCGTCAAGGCCGGAAGCGGTGCTCTCACTCATGGCCATCCGGATAGCGCTGGGGTTCCTGTAGCTCTCGCAAGTCTTACGATTACGGTGCCCTTCAACGATCTGAGCGCCGTCCGACGGGCGTTCGCAGCCAATAAGAGCGAAATAGCGGCCGTCATTCTCGAGCCGGTTCCCGCCAATGCGGGACTCTATCTTCCGGAACCTGGCTTTCTCGAAGCACTCCGTGCGCTCTGCGACACGGAGGGCGCCGTCCTGATTTTCGATGAAGTCATGACGGGCTTTCGCATTGCCCCCGGCGGGGCACAGGAGCTCTACGAGGTCATGCCGGACCTCACGGCCTTAGGCAAGGTGATTGGCGGAGGCTTGCCTGTCGGCGCTTTCGGCGGACGCGCTGCCATCATGGACATGCTTTCACCCGACGGAGCCGTCTATCAGGCGGGTACTCTCTCCGGAAATCCGTTGGCGATGGCGGCGGGCCTGGCCCAACTGGGCCAACTCATCCAGCAAGGCGGCTGGTCGCGATTGGAGGACCTTGGCGAAGAACTTGAGGAACGCATGCGACCCGCCATCGAGGGAAAGCCGCTCACTTTTCATCGCATAGGTTCAATGTTTTGCCTCTATTTCTGCGAGGGCCCGGTTTGCAACCTCGCCGATGCTCGAAAAAGCGACCAAGCGGCCTATTCCCGGTATTTCCATGCCTGCCTCGATCGCGGTGTCTATTTTGCGCCTTCGCAGTTCGAGGCCGGATTTCTCTCGCTCGCACATGCGAAAGCGGACATTGAGCAGACCGCACAAATTGCCGCCGACGCCCTGCGGGTCGCCGGCTATTGAAACTGCAGAGACACGCTGAGTCGACGCCCGTGACAATGAGTTCCTCCGGATTCGCTTTGAAAATTTTGCCCTCTGGACAAGTGGGATCACTTTCCGTACCCGTATCGCCGTGAACCACCGGGTGCGCGCACGCGCAAAGTTCTTCTTCGAAGGCGAACGCAAGTTTTTCCTCAAGGGTGTCACCTATGGCACGTTCGCGCCAGACGCCGAGGGCTATTACGTCGGTCCTCCGGAAAAGGCCCAGGTCGATCTCTCAATGATGCGCGAGACAGGCGTGAACGGGGTGCGCGTTTACCACGCTCCGCCGAAATGGTTTCTCGACCTCGCCTCCGAATTTGGCGTCCGCGTAATGGTGACTCTTTGGTGGGGACAGAATGTTGACTTCCTCAGTACCGCAAAGCGACGCCGCGAGATTCTCGAGAAAGTCCATTCCGATGTGAAGTCGAATGCCGGCCACCCTGCCCTCTTAGGCTATCTGGTGGCCAACGAAATCTCCAGCACGATGGTCCGGTGGTATGGCGTACGGCGCGTCACGGAATTCGTCGAAAACATGATCAATGTCGGACGGGATGCCGACGACGACGTCTTGTTTTCTTACGCGAGTTATCCTCCCACGGAATATCTCCTGCCGGCGAACATGGACTTTTATACCTTCAATGTGTATCTGCATCGACAGAGCGACTTCGACCGTTACCTCGCCCGGCTGCAGAATCTCGCTGAGGACCGACCCTTGATCATGGGTGAGTTCGGCATGGACACCCTGCGCCACCCCCAAGAGGAACAAGCCGAAATGCTCAGCTGGCACATCGAAAGCGTCGTTCGGGGCGGCCTCGCCGGGACGTTTCTCTATACCTGGACGGATGAGTGGTGGTGCAACGGACAGGACATAACCGACTGGGCATTTGGACTCACCACGCGCGAACGCAAGCCGAAAGAAGCCCTTTCCAGAGTCAAGGCCCTCTTTGCCGACAGTCAGTCCATGACCCGCAAGGTCAAGCTGCCCAGCTATCCGAAGGTCTCTGTGATTGTCTGTTCCTACAACGGCGCGAAGACCCTGGATCGATGCCTCGAGTCCCTCAAACACCTCGAATATCCCGATTACGAAGTGATTCTTGTGGACGACGGATCGAAGGACAACACGCAAGAAATCGCCGCGAAACACAGCTGGATCGCAAATATTCGTCAGGAAAATTCAGGGCTCAGCGTGGCTCGGAATGTCGGCGCCCAGGCAGCGAGGGGAGAGGTGCTAGCCTATACGGACAGCGACTGCATGGCTGATCCCGAATGGCTTTATTTCATGGTAGGCACGTTGCTGAGCGGCAACTACGCGGGCGTGGGCGGCCCCAATATCTCTCCACCGGCCGACAACTGGATTCAGGCTTGCGTCGCGGCGGCGCCCGGGGGTCCGAACCATGTGCTCCTGACTGATCTCGTCGCCGAGCATATTCCCGGCTGCAATATGGCTTTCTACAAATGGGCCTTCGAGAAAGTGGGCGGCTTCGATCCTGAGTATCGCAAGGCTGGCGATGATGTGGACTTTTGCTGGCGTTTGCAGCAGGAGGGGCAAATCATCGCCTTCAGCCCCTCGGCAATTGTCTGGCACTACCGTCGCTTCACTCTCGCTGCATTCCGGAAACAGCAGAACGGCTACGGAGAGGCGGAGTCCCTCCTTCGCTTCAAACATCTGGTCTTCTTCGGTCCAACGGGCACTGCAAAATGGAAAGGTCAGATTTATGGTGCACCGAGGTTCACGTGGCTCATTAACCGGCCAATCATCTATCATGGCATCTTTGGAGAAGGCCTCTTCCAGTCCATCTACCCCACCCCGCAATCCGATATCGCCGCGTATCTGAGCAGCATCGAATGGGTGGTGCTCACGTTATTTGTCTTCTGCCTCTCGATCCCTCTGCCCTTCCTTCGGATCGTGCCTTATCTCATGTTCGGCGGCACCTTCCTGGTCGCTCTGTCCTACATGATCCACGCTAAGCTCGAGCCCAAGCACGACACGACCCGCGCCCGCCTCCTCGTTGTATTCCTCGCCCTCACCCAGCCGCTTGTACGCGGCTGGTCACGCTACTTCACATGGCTGAAGTTCAAACGCACGCCGCCTGCAGTTATCGCCTCACGCGAAGAGAACTACATCCCCACCCGCGGCAGCATCTCGAAGTTGAACTTTTGGACGGAGAACGGCCAGGGCCGTGAACAGCTTCTGCCCGAAATCATTAGAGCACTCGACACTGAAGGTTGGAACCACTCAATCGACACCGGCTGGAAAGACTGGGACATCCAAGTCTATGGAAGCTTCTGGTGGGGCATCAAGCTGCGCAGCGTAACAGAATACCACGGAGGCCCAAAGTGCCTGACACGCATCAAGCTTGATACACATATGGTCGCGACAACGCTGCTCATCAATCTCGCGCTCCTCGCCATTTTGGGTTTCCGTCAGTTCTTCGTGCCGGGCAGCGACCTATGGCTCTGGATTCCCTACGTCATCGGAGTTTGCTTTCTCGCAAGTCGCGGCTATCGCCTCAAAAAGCGTGTCGCCGAGCTGGTGGACGCCGCCGCGCAGCGGCGCGGATTCGTGCGGATCAAGAAGAAGCCCATCCCGCAAGCTGATTGAACGAGCTCGCAGCCGACTACGATTTCGCCCTTCCAGCCGAACTCATCGCGTCGCGTCCGCTGGCTGAACGCGATGCGTCGCGAATGCTGGTATTGCACCGCGGTTTGGGCCAAATCGAACATCGCCGGTTCCGCGATCTTTGTGATTACCTAAAGCCGGGTGACCTCGTCGTCCTCAACGATTCAAGAGTCATCAAAGCCAGACTCCTTTCCCACGACCGCCGCGTTGAGTTGCTCCTTATTGAGTCCATGGGGCCTCGCAAATGGAACTGCCTCGTCAAGCCTGGCCGCAAAATGCGTCCCGGTTTCGAACTCGTGATCGCAGGCACTACTGCCCGCGTCAGAGAGATTCTCGAGGACGGATCGCGTCTCGTGGAATTTGATTCTGAACCGGACCTCGCACGTCTCGGAAGTATGCCGATTCCGCCGTATTTCCGCCGCGAGGCCGACGAGCAGGATGAGATCCGATATCAGACTGTTTTTGCCGAAGCCCCCGGCTCTGTGGCAGCTCCTACCGCGGGCCTTCATTTCACTCCGGAACTGCTATCGCGAATTCCGCACGCTCAGGTGACGCTTCATGTTGGAATCGGCACCTTCCTGCCGATCAAGGTCGAACGCATCGCAGATCATAGCATGCACTCGGAGCGCTATCTCATCAGCGAAAATGCCGCTCGCGCCATAAATGCTGCTGCGCGAATCCTCGCGGTGGGCACGACATCGGTCCGCGTTCTCGAGAGCCAGCCTACGGGCCCGATCACGCCCCGTTCAGGCTCGACCAACATCTTTATTTACCCGCCATACACTTTCCGGCGTGTCGGAGCCTTACTTACGAACTTCCATCTGCCCAAATCGACGCTGCTGATGCTGGTGTGCGCCTTCGCCGGTCGCGAAGAGGTTCTAGCCGCATACGCGGAGGCCATCCGAGAGCGTTATCGCTTTTTTAGTTACGGCGACTGCATGCTGGTTATTTGAACCCGCCGAGACAGGAAGAAATCCTTTAGGATCTGAGCGCACTCGGCGGATCTGACCCCTCCTGTGATCTCGCAACGGTGATTGAGCTGCGGCATCTGAAGGATGTTCAGCAGTCCCCCTGCTGCGCCGGCCTTTGGATCAGGGCAGCCGAAAATTACACGGCGCAGCCGGGCCAGAACGATGGCTCCGGCACACATTGGGCACGGCTCCTTCGTAACGAAAATGTCGCAATCCGTAAGCCGCCAATCCTCGACCGCACTCTCGGCCTGCGTAATGGCCAGCATTTCCGCATGAGCGGTCGCATCTTTCAACGACTCGACTTGATTCCACGCTCGCGCGATAATTTCGCCATTCCGAACAATAACCGCACCAACGGGCACCTCGTCACCCGCGAACGCCTTGCGGGCAAGGCGTAGCGCTTCACCCAGAAAAAACTCATCGCTGGTGAAATCCGTCATGACAAGCTATGACATAGCATATGGATTCGCGCAAAACCATCGTCGCCCCTTCGATCCTCGCAGCCGATTTTGCTCAACTCGGCAAGGAAATCGCGCGCGTCACCGAAGCAGGCGCCGACTGGATTCATTGCGACGTGATGGATGGCCACTTTGTGGACAACATTTCCTTTGGTCCGGACATCGTGGAGACCGCTTCGCGCCATACCGAATTGCCACTCGATGTTCACCTCATGATCGAGAGACCGGACAAGTTCTTTCCCAGATTTGCGACGGTCGCCAGCTCGATATCCGTTCACTTCGAGTCGAACCATGACGTCGCCGAAACTCTCAAACGCATCCGTTCCGCTGGCTGCAAGGCGGGCCTTGCTATCAATCCGCCGACACCCATAGATTCCGTTAAGCCCTTTTTGGATCTTTTCGACATTCTGCTCGTGATGACCGTCAATCCGGGTTTCGGTGGGCAGGCCTTCATTTCGGAGACGCTTGACAAGGTGCGCACAGGCGCGGATTGGCGGGAGGAGCGCAAACTCCACTATCACATCGAAGTGGACGGCGGCATCAATGTTGCCACGGCACGGGCATCGCGCGAAGCCGGCGCAAACGTGATGGTGGCAGGAACCTCCATCTTCAAAGCAACTGACGTCGCCGGGGAAATCGCCGCGCTGAAGTAGGAAGAGTTCCGAACGCGCCTCGGCAGCGACATCGCTGAACCGCTAGCGGCAGAACGCTCTGGTGACCAGCGGACGCGAATGGACGCCTGTCGATCCAGGAAGCCTCAAAATCTCCATGATCAATATGATCTCCATGCAGCTGAGCGTCGAAATCAACCTTGCATGCCGCTGTGCGGATGCTATCCCGAAGGGGAAAATCCCCTTCCCACAATGAGTGACCTGACCGAAAAAATTCAAACAGCCGCCGCCCGCGAGCAACTCCTGGAATCCTCCGCAAAGAACCTTGTCGCCCTTCTGGCGAAGAGTTCGTCCCCAATCGACGAGGCATCGATCCGCGAACTCGCTGATGCAGGCGACTGGAAAGAACTCGATAACCGCTTTTTCCGGACCCTTGCCTTTGGAACCGGTGGCCTGCGTGGCAAAACCATCGGCGCCGTCTTGACACGCGCCGAACAGGGGACGCCCCAGGCGCTCGATCGGCCAGAATTTCCGTGCGTCGGCACGAACGCAATGAATTACTACAACATCAGCCGCGCCACACAGGGGCTGGTTGCCTATGTGAAGGAGTATTTTTCCAAATCTGGTCGCAGCGGGAGGCCCTCGATCTGCATCAGCCATGACACCCGTTTTTTCTCGCGGGAGTTCGCGGAACTGGCCGCAAAGGTGATGGTTGAGAATGGCTGCGATGCCTACCTGTTTGAGGATGCTCGCTCAACCCCAGAGCTGTCGTTTGCGGTCCGCTACACGAAATCGCAGGCCGGAATTAACATTACTGCCAGCCACAATCCTCCCGAATACAACGGTTACAAGGTTTATTTCGAAGATGGCGGCCAGGTCGTCGAGCCTTACGCCTCCGGAATTATCGCGAAGGTCAACGCCGTGGAAAGCGACGTGTACACGCCTCTTCCGGTCGCGGAACAGGGTAAAATCATCTCGATGGGCGCCGATATTGACGAAGCGTACATGAAACGGCTGGAAACCCTTCCGCTCGATCCGGAACTCATCCGAGCCCAAAATTCCTTTAAGGTGATCTTTACCGCGCTTCACGGCGTGGGAGGCGTAATCATCAAACCGATGCTTGGCCGACTTGGCTTCCATTGTGAAACGGTGGCTGAACAGGACGTCCCCGATGGCCGCTTCCCAACTGTGAAGTCCCCAAACCCCGAAAACGCCGAAGCTCTCACAATGGCCATGAAGCTTGCCGACGAAACCGGAGCCGACCTGGTGATCGCAACAGACCCGGATTGCGATCGCATGGGCATTGCCGCTCGTGACACCTCGGGCAAGATGACCCTCCTCACCGGAAATCAGATCGGTTCGCTAATGGCTTGGTACCGCGCCATGAAGCACTTCGAAAAGGGAATCCTGAATGACTCGAACAAATCCCACGGGGTCATCATTAAGACATTTGTCACTACGGACCTCCAAAAGGCCATCGCGGAAAAATCTGGGCTCCGTTGCGTCGAGACGCTCACCGGATTCAAATACATCGGCGAGAAGCTGCGCAAATACGAGGAGGCGATTCCTGCAGACCTCCGGAAAGGCTACGCCGAGTTGCCAGAGGACGTTACACGCAAGCTCCGGCTCGATCACTCCTCGCTCTACGTGTTCGGAGGCGAAGAAAGTTATGGCTATAGCGGCTCGGATTTTGTTCGCGATAAGGACGGCAACAGCGCCGCCGTGATGATCGCCGAGGTCGCCGCTTATGCCAAGGCTGAAGGAACCACCCTCATCGGCCTCCTCGACCGCATCTTTTCCGAGTTTGGCTTCTATCTCGAGCGCGGAGAGTCCTTGACGATGGAAGGCGCTGAGGGTGCCGCGCAGATCAAAAAACTCGTGGATTCCTACGCCTCGAAACCGCCCGCCAAAATCGACGGCGCTCCCGTGAACTCCACGGTAAACTTCGCGACGGAAACCATTTCAGACAATGAAGGCGACCGCATTCCCTCTGAAGCCATGCTCATGATCACGCTCGGCGACAACAGGCGGGTCGCCGTCCGCCCCTCGGGCACGGAGCCGAAAATCAAGTATTACATGTTCGCCGCCGAACCCCTCGCCGCGGGCGACACAATCGCTCCGAGCGAGCTCGAGCCTATCAAGGCCCGTGTCACTTCCTCGCTCGACCGCCTTTGGGACGCGTTGAAAAAGGATGCCAGCGAGCGACTCGGCACTTGATTTTTTCTTGACATTCTCGAGCTTGGCACTACTGGTTCTCTCCCGCGCTTAAAAAAACTGCGCCGTTGGTCCTGGAGCGGGCATCATCGATGTCCCGCTGAAAGCGCCCAGGGAAACCCGGCGAATAGATTCCCAAAAAGACATGCCAGTTCGTCTCGGAAGATTCGAGATGCCGAAGACCCTCGCGAGAGATGAGGCTACGGCCACAGATACGTACGCAAAATTCGTCGCCGAGCCCTTTGAAGCCGGTTACGGTCACACCCTGGGCAACTCTCTGCGCCGTGTGCTTCTTTCCTCTTTGGAGGGTGCCGCGATTACCTCCGTGCGCATTGACGGCGCCGCCCACGAGTTCACCAGCTTGCCGGGAGTGGTGGAAGACGTGGTTGACATCATCCTCAATCTCAAAAAGGTCAAATTCAAGGCGGCCGATCACGATCTTCGCACCGCGACCATCTCGGTCCTCAAGGAGGGCGCGGTTACTGCGGCCGATATTCAGTGCGCGCAAGGCGTTGACGTCGTAAATCCCGAGCAACACATCTGCACGCTCGATCGCAAGCAAAAATTTGATGTTGAGCTGGAAATCAACGTCGGACGCGGTTTCGCAACCGGCGACGAAAACAAGCGTCCCGACCAGCCGATTGGCGTAATTGCCATCGACTCCATTTTCTCTCCGGTTACCCGCGTCAAATACGCGGTCGAGAACACGAGAGTTGGCCAGCGCACCGACTACGACAAGCTGATTCTCGACGTCTGGACGGATGGGCGAATCACGCCAGACGAAGCCCTGCTCCAGGCCTCGGCCATTCTGCGGCACCACCTCGACGTCTTTGTCGGATACGACGATAAGAAGGTCGAATTCGATGAGACACCGGAGGAAGTCAGCCAGGAAAACACACGGCTCAAGAAGCTTCTGAACATGAGCGTCAACGAGATCGAACTCTCCGTTCGCGCAGCAAACTGCCTTAATAACGCCAACATCACTACCGTCGGCCAGCTTGCCATGAAAACAGAGGCCGAAATGCTCAAATATCGCAATTTTGGCAAGAAGTCGCTGAACGAGATCAAGGACAAGTTGCAGCAACTTGGCCTGGGCCTCGGTATGAAGTTCGAAACAGGTCTTGTCGATCCGGCCGGCGAAATCAAGTAAACCCATCATGCGTCATCGTAAGAAAACGACCAAGCTAGGCCGAACAGCCGAGCATCGAAACGCGCTGCTCGCCAACCAGGCTTGCAGCCTGATCGAGCATGGGCGGATCAAGACGACTCTCGCCAAGGCGAAGGCTGTTCGACCCTTGGCGGAAAAAATGGTCACTCTGGCCAAGCGCGGCGGTCTCCACGCACGCCGGCGCGCTCTCGCTCTGCTCCACAACAACAGCACCCGCACGGTAAAGGCCGTCGGAAAGCTGTTCTCGGAGATTGCTCCGCGGAATGCCGGCCGAAATGGCGGCTACACACGGGTAGTCAAGCTCGGACCCCGCTCGAGCGACTCCGCCCCGATGGCCTTCATCGAATGGGTCGATCTCATCGCGGCCGAACAAACCACCGCTGAAGCGGAGAAAAAGGAGAAATCTGCCAAGCCATCACAGTAGGAGTGTTTCCCAAAGCGGGAGGCAAATGAGAAGGCGGACGGGTAACCGTCCGCCCTTTGCTTTTCTTGAAGTAGTTTATCCAACCGCATTTGCAGCCTCCCATCTGAGGCCGGGAGCAAGCCAGTCTTGTCTAATCTTTTTCGCGGCCTCTTGTATCGACGTCGCGCCCGGCTTCCGATAGGACATATCGGTATGGCTTTGTTCACTTCCAGATATTCCGGGCGCGATTGTGCCGCACGGAAGTCCGGCTTCCACTTGCCGGAAATTCTGTTTCGCACGAAGATAACTTCAGCCGGCCGAGTTCCGCATCAGAAATGGGTCTAACAGAGTTCCTCCACTACTCGATGGAGTGGATCGAGCAGAGCGGGTGGATCGGAGTTTTGTGGTTCGTTGTCCTTTACACGCTCACGTGCGTATTTTTTCTGCCAGGCTCAGTCCTGACCATTGGCGCAGGAGCCGTGTATGGGTTCTGGTTCAGTACGGGTCTGGTCACCATCAGTTCAACCGTGGGAGCCGTGGTCAATTTTCTCACGAGCCGATATCTGGCGAGGAACTGGATGCTGAGGAAACTCGGTCATAACGCAAAATTCCGAGCTTTGGAGAAAGCCGTTAGCGCCGAAGGCTGGCGCATGATTCTGATCAGCCGTATGTCGCCGATCGTTCCTCATAGTCTTGTCAGCTACGCGGCGGGACTCATTCGGATTTCGTTCTGGAGATTCACCCTCGCATCATTTATCGGCTTCCTGCCACCAAGCGCAGCCTATACCTATGTCGGAGCTGTGGTGGGTAAGGCGCTGCGAACAAGCGCCGGTGTGGGGTCGCACGATCCCGTCACATGGACATTTTACGGCCTCGGACTCGTCGCGACGCTCGCAGTAACAGGTCTTACGACGAGAATTGCCCGGCGGAGTTGGAGGACGTATTTCGCGGAACGGCAACCAGCCGAAGAATCGCTGCCCGCCAGTCCAGAAGAACCTCACGACCGCAAATCACTACCCGAAGCTTTGGGTAAGCCGCATCGTTTCCCGGGTTGAGACCGGAGCGCGCGAACTATCCGCCCCTGCGCGTCACTTTCCTGGAACCCTCAGTCCGTACAGCTCGAAGCTATCCACCAACGCGCGCCAGCTTGCTTCGATAATGTTATCGGACACTCCCACGGTCCCCCAGGTATCATGACCATTTGTTGAGACAATGAGCACGCGCGTACGCGACGCCGTGCCGCGAGCGCCATCGATGATCCGAACTTTGTAGTCGGTAAGTCGCACTGCCTCCGTCCATGAGTAAAACGGCTTGAGGGCTTTTCTCAAAGCTGCGTCCAACGCGTTGACGGGTCCGTCGCCTTCGGCAACGGTGTATTCTGGAACGCCGCCAACCAGGAGCTTCACCGTCGCTTCGCACGGATCAGAGCCGCCGCGTCCCGTGTAGCGATAGTGGCAATGGTATTCCTTCAGGTCAAAAAGCGGCTGATATTTCCCAAGGGCCCTCCGAATCAGCAACTCGAACGAACCTTCCGCTGCCTCATATTCATAGCCTTGAGCCTCGGCTTCCTTGATCTGGCGCAGAATGCGTGAGACCTCAGGCGACCCCTTGTCCAATGCAAAACCGAGATCCCGCGCTTTCATTAAAATATTTGTCTGCCCGGACATATCGGAGACCACGATGGTTTGGCGATTGCCGACCAAAGAAGGATCCACGTGTTCGTAGGTGCGGGCTAGCTTCTGCACAGCGTGCACGTGCAGCCCCCCTTTATGTGTGAACGCCGCTAACCCGACGTAGGGCGCGCGAACGTCGTGGGGAACATTCGCCAACTCGTCCACGAAAACAGAGACATCACGCAACATCCCCAGGTTCGGCACGACTTTCATTCCTAGCTTCAGATGCAAAGTCGGGATCAGAGTGGTGAGATTGCAGTTCCCCACTCGCTCGCCATAACCATTTATCGTTCCCTGAACCTGCACCGCGCCCGCGCTGACCGCGATAAGGGCATTGGCGACACCGAAGCCCCCATCGTTGTGCGTATGAATTCCAACGGACGTTCCAAGGCACGCGACGGCCCTCTCGGTCACTTCGCCCACAAACTGCGGCAAAGAACCGCCATTTGTGTCACAAAGCACAACAAGATCAGCGCCGGCTTTGTTCGCTGCCTTAATCGTTGCCAGCGAGTAGTCTGGATCCTCATGAAAACTGTCAAAAAAATGCTCCGCGTCATAGAAGACTTCTCGTCCCTGCTCCTTGAGGAAGCGGACGGTGTCGGCGATCATGGCAAGATTTTCCTCGAGGCTGACGCCAAAGACCTCGGTGACGTGCAGCGGCCAGGTTTTCCCCACGATCGTGACGACGGAGGTCTTCGCATCGAGGAGCATCTGCACCTGGGAATCGTCTTCCACCCTCATGCGACCCCGCCGCGTCATTCCAAAAGCCGCGATCTTCGCATGCTTCCATTCACGCTTTGCCGCTTCATCGAAAAACGCTGCGTCTTTCGGATTCGAACCGGGCCAGCCGCCCTCAATGTAATCAATACCGAAGGCATCCAACTTCTCTGCCACGCGAATCTTATCAAGCACCGAAAAAGAAATTCCGGTGCCCTGCGTTCCGTCACGCAGAGTCGTGTCGTAGAGAGAGACGGGCTTTGTGCTCATGAGAAAAGACGAAGAAGATAGCCGCTGCTGACACCTCAAGCAAGACCGGGAGTGCCGACAACTTCGAGCCGTTCCATAAAAGATGAATTTTGCGCTCCCTGCCGTAGTTTTCTATTAATAGTCTGGTTCAATGGAGCTTTGGAATCTGACGAGGGATGTGGAAATCGGGGCAAATTCCTACCTTCTTCGCTCAAAGGGGAAGTCAATTATCCTCGATAGCGGAATGCATCCAAAGAAAGAGGGCGCCGCCGCGACCCCGGATTTCCGCCCCATTGGCCAGGGAGGTGTTGACTCCGTCATCGTTACACACGCCCATCAAGACCACGTCGGCTCGCTGCCATTCCTCACGCGGCGCGAACCGAAAGCTAAGGTTTTCATGACAGAGCCGACGACGCGCATCGCCGACGTGATGCTGCACAATTCGGTAAACGTCATGCTGCGGCAAAAGGAGGAACACGGGATTGCGGACTATCCTCTCTACACACACCGGGGGGTGGAGTTCTCGCGGCAGTCCTGGCATCCCTGCGTCGTCGGGCGTCAATACTGCTTGGGCAGCGAACGCGGTGGCAACGACGGATTGACGTTCGAATTCTATCATTCAGGCCATATCCTGGGCGCCGTGGGAGTGATGATCCGCGCCGAAGGCAAGACCATCTTCTATACAGGCGACGTAAACTTCGAGAACCAAACCCTTGTGCGCGGTGCGGATTTTCCCGAGCAAAGTGTCGACGTTCTCCTGATGGAAACGACGCGAGGAGACTCTCCGACTCCCATCGGGTACACGCGTGCGAAAGAGGAAGAGCGTCTCACACGCGCCATTCGCGCCGCGTTCGACCGAGGCGGAAGCGTCACCATTCCAGTTTTCGCGCTTGGAAAGACTCAGGAGCTTCTTGCAATGCTCTGGCGGATGCGATTGCGCGGCCTGCTCGCGCCGGTCCCCATCTACATTGGCGGGCTCAGCACGAAGCTCAGCGGACTCTATGACGCCATGTCGCACGACGCACAGCGCGCCCATCCCGAGCTGCAACTTCTCCAGGAACTCGCTCCTTACGTTCTCTCGGGGAATGAAGCCTACAGCATCGCGCCCCGAAAAAAATGCATCTTCGCACTCTCCAGCGGCATGATGACCGAAAACACACTTTCCAATCTCTTCGCCCGCCGCGTCCTGGGCGACGAGAACCAGAGTTTGTTCTTTGTCGGTTACTCCGATCCCGAGTCACCTGCCGGTCGCATCCGATCTGCCAATCTGGGCGATGACGTCTTTCTCGATCCCAAACAGCCGGCCGAAAAACTGCGTTGCCACATCGAAGAATTCAACTTCAGCGCCCACGCCAACCGTGAAAGTCTCCTCACCTACGCGATCGCCTTGCGCCCAAAAAAGATCATTCTTGTTCACGGCGATCGACCGGCAATCGAGTGGTTCCAGCTCAAGCTCTATCGGGAGCTGCCTGAAACGGAAGTCATCATACCTGAACCTGGAAAAGGCATCGTCCTTTAGATTGGCGGTCCAAGTAGGGAACCAAGGCTTTCCTTTTCCGACGCAAGGACTTTTTCAGATCCGCTCAGACGACTCGGAATCGCCGCACCGCGGAAACTCCCAACGCAACGAATAGCAGCAACACGGTTCCTTGCGAAATGGCGAAGGATGGTTCGGTCTGGGTTGGCGCGAGCTCCTTCAAAGCGGGAGTCTTTTGGAAGAGCTGTGCGACCAGAACGAAAAAATTCAGGTAAAGAGCAATCAGTCCATTGATAACAAATACCTTACTCCAGACACCTGAAAGGCGGCGCACATAAAGTGCGTAGATCGCCGCAGCCAGCACGAAGAGAGAGATTACGCCCACTCCGTAAGCGGGTGTGAAACCGCGAAATGGAAAAAAGAATCCGGTAACACTCGTCATGACCGTGGTCACCAGAAAAAATGCGGTCCATCCTGGATATTGTTTTCCTGCAAGCCATCCGCCGAGCACGACGAGTCCCGAAACAATGCCCGCGAGGCTGATGAGGATGTGGATGAGTGTGAAGACGGCCAAGCCCATGAATTCTCCAGTTATCTGACCATATTCTGCGTTCGCCGATCAAGGTCAACCGCTGCGAGGTTGTCATTGCTTACATGTTCTTTTGCCGAGCGGCTCACTTTTCTCTCTCTTTCGTAGGCTCCTGATAGTCTATTCTCGACTTTCCGAGTGATACTTGACTATCAAAACGGATCAAGGCATTCTTCTTCTGTGGCCTATAAAACACGTCAGCGGGACGCCATCTGGGAAGTGATCGATGCGTCGGCACAACCACTGACGGCCCAGGCCATCCGCCAGAGGGCGGCTCAACGCGTGAAGGGGTTGGGAATTGCGACGGTTTACCGTACGCTCAAGCAACTTGTCGAGGAGGGGCAGGTGAAACATATCGAGCTTGCAGGCGCTCAGCCTCATTACGAAAGCTCCGCTAGGCATCATCACCACTTCTTCTTGTGCGAGAAGTGTAAGCACGTTTTCGACATGATGGGATGTCTGCGCGGGATTCCCAACCTACTTCCCAAAGGCTATCACATGCGGCGACACGAAATCGTCATCTACGGGGATTGTGCTGGTTGCTCCACGTTCGCCTAAGCCTCGGCGACAGTGCCGAAGAAGCAGATTCCTTGCAGAACATGACAACGAACGTGACAATCCACACTCAAATTAGAATGCGTGCCGTTACCCAGTTTAATGATATTGATATGTCGTTCTCAATATGAAATCCGTTCTTGTCATAATCGTCTTGTCAATTGCTTCGCTGGTCGGAGCACGGGCCGAACTCAACGTCGCGTCTCTCTCGACAATCACCACCGACATCGCGCGGAAGGTTGGCGGCGATAAGGTGAAGGTCATCCCGATCATAAAGGCGGGCATGGATCCGCACGAGTTCCAGCCCACCCCTGAAGACGTGAAGCAAATGACCAAGGCCGATCTCGTACTGATAACGGGCAAACACGTTGAAGGGTATTTGACAAAACTGGAGCGATCCACTGGCGGGGCGGGAAAGTTTGTGGACACGGGAGCCGCATTTCCTTCTCTTAAGCTCGAAGAGGAAGGCCACGTTGTCGAAGACCCGCACTGGTGGCATAGCATCGACAACGTCAAGAAGGCTGCCACCGTGGTGAAGAAGCGTTTCATCGCAGCGGACCCTGCCAACGAAGCGACCTATGAAAAGAACGTCGCCGCGTATCTCGCCGAATTGGACGATTTGGAAAAATGGGCCAGGCGCGAGGTTTCCAAGTTGCCACGCGAAATGCGCAAGCTCGTCACGTCGCACGATGCCTTCCAATATTTCGCGAGGGATTTCGGCTTCAAAATTTATGCGATCGAAGGCCTCAGCACGCAGGACGAGCCCTCTTCCAAGCGGGTCACGGATCTTATCAACACGATTAGGAGGGAGGGCGTGAAGGCGGTCTTTTTCGAGAGCATCGAGAATCCGAAGGTCGTGACGGAAATTACCAAGGAAACCGGCGCAAAGGTCGGCGGCGAACTCTACGCCGACGGACTGGGTGACAAGGAAGCCTCCACATATCCAGATATGGTGCGACACAATATCAGCGCTATCGTCGAAGGTTTGAAATAGGCGACTATGCAGGCCTCGGCTTTTCGAGTCGAAGACCACGAGATCATTCTTTACGGGACCTGCGAGGCTTGCCTCCGGAATGAAAAGAAGAACAAACGTTCGATGGCCGCCTGAGACGCGCTTTGGCCGGCTGTCGCGTTTGAGTTTGCAAAGGCTCGTGGGGACGCTGGCGCACCGGCAGAGCCTTCACCCACTGGCGCGAAGCGGCCCTTTCCAAGAAATTCCCGACACTTCGCTCGACGACCGATGGAAAGGCCGGCAATCTTCAACAGATTCATGAAGATAATTCGCTATCTTGATCGCCATGGGATCGAACACTACGGCGCGGAACAGGAAGATGGTTTGGCGATCGAACTTGCCGGCGATCTGTTTTCGCAATTGAAACCGGCGAGTCGCCGGGCCGAGCCGAAAAAGCTTCTCGCGCCTCTCGTGCCATCTCAGATTTTGGGGATCGGGCTCAATTACCGCCGGCATGCCGAGGAAACCAAAGCGAAAATTCCCGAGTATCCCGTCTTGTTCGGCAAAGGGCTCAATAGCCTTCAAAATCCGGGCGATCCGATATTCATTCCCACTCATCTGGCCAGTGAGGAAGTCGATTACGAATGCGAGCTTGCTGTCGTCATCGCAAGGCCCTGCAAGAACGTATCCCGCGAGAACGCTTTGGATTTTGTGCTCGGCTACACGTGCGCCAACGACGTGAGTGCGCGGGATTGGCAAAAGAAGCGTGGAGGCGGTCAATGGAGCCGCGGGAAATCCTTCGACTCTTTTTGTCCACTCGGCCCCTGCCTCGTCACTCCCGATGAAATTCCCAATCCCAACTCTCTGGGCATCCGCACCATTCTGAATGGAAGCACGGTCCAGGACTGTAACACGAGCGACATGATCTTTGATGTTCCTGCCATCATTGAGTTTCTCAGCGGTAGCACCACTCTCCTTCCCGGCGCGACAATTCTGACCGGGACACCGCACGGGGTCGGAATGGCTGGGAATCCGCCGCGCTGGCTCAAACCCGGCGACAGCGTCACCATTGAAATTGAAAGAATCGGCAGGCTGACCAATCCTGTGGAGCTCGAGCCATGACCTCGCCCACCGATCCCGTCAACCTGCTGGAGATCGAGGAGACAGCGCCTTCATGTTGCGGCCGAACGTTCATGGTCTCAGGCAAAATCCAGCACTACAAGACTCCCGCCGATATAACCGTTGCCGGCGGAGACGCAGCAGTTTTTGCGGAGGAGGTGTACGGCCGGTCGTTCAGGGCGACGGTGCCATGGCTGCCAGAGGGCTCGTACACGGTTGAAATCGATCTGGCGGAGGTCCTTCACAGGGAGGCGGGTTCGCGGATCATCGACATTGCCTGCGGAGATACGAAGCTCGCCGAGGACCTGGACATTCTCGAAGCCGCGGGCGGCTTCGCAAGGGCGCTCCGCGTGACCGGTGAAGTGGAGCACTTGGGCGATGCCTTGCGCGGACCGCTGACGATCGTCTTCAAGGCGAAAATCGGCGATGCCAAATTTCACGCGATCCACCTCCGGGATGCGAGCGGAGCGACGGTTGCCAGCATCAAAGCAAAGGATCTCGTGGACACGGATCTACCCGGCGCTGCCGTCGTACCGGACATCATCGAGCCGCCGGTTTACATGGACCCCGATTTGCCGATTGACGAGCGCGTGGCTGACCTCGTTCGCCGCATGTCGTTAAAGGAAAAGGTCGGCCAAATGCAAGATCAGGCGCCATCGATTGAACGCCTCGGGGTCCCCGCCTACGGCTATTGGAACGAAGCACTCCATGGGGTCGGCCGCGCGGGAGTCGCGACCGTATTTCCCCAAGCCATCGGGATGGCAGCCACATGGGACGTGGAACTCATTCGGTCCGTCGCCGATGTGATCGCGACGGAAGCGCGCGCCAAGTATAATGCCATCACCGGAGACCATCCTCGTTACCACGGGCTGAACTTCTGGACGCCCAACATCAATATCTTCAGGGACCCCCGCTGGGGACGAGGCCAGGAAACCTACGGAGAAGATCCGTTTCTCACGGCACGCATGGCTGTGGCCTTCATTAAAGGCCTGCAAGGTGACGACCCCCGCTACCTCAAGGCGATGGCATGCGCCAAACATTTCGCGGTTCACAGCGGGCCCGAGGCACCCCGCCACCATTTCAACGCTTCTCCGCCGGAGCGCGATCTGTATGAAACGTATCTCCCCCATTTCGAAGCCGCCGTGCGGGAGGCCCATGTCTGGTCCGTCATGGGCGCTTACAACCGCCTTTACGGTGAACCCGCCTGCTCCAGTACGTTTCTGCTGGAGGATCTGCTTCGAAAGAAATGGGGATTCAAAGGCCACGTCGTGTCTGATTGCGGCGCAATCACCGACATTTGGCAGCAGCATAAGGCGGCCTCAACGATGGAGGACGCAGCCGCGCGCGCGCTGAAGGCAGGATGCGATTTGGAGTGCGGCAATGATTATCGCGCGCTTGTCGCCGCGGTTAACGCGGGACTGGTCTCCGAAAAGGAAATCGACAATGCGCTTGGGCGCATATTCGAGGCAAGGTTCCGGCTTGGCATGTTTGATCCCCCAAACCGTGTGCCCTACGCGAAGATTCCTCCCTCGAAGAACGACTGCACCGAGCATGGAGAACTGGCCTTGCGGGCGGCACGTGAGTCCATCGTGCTATTGAAGAACGATGGCATCCTGCCGCTTGACAAAGCAAAGCTCGAGCGCATTGCAGTCATCGGGGCGAATGCCGCTTCCGTTGAGATGCTGCTCGGCAACTACAATGGCACCCCCTCCCGCCCGGTGACGGTGCTTGAGGGAATCAAGAGCGAGGTGGGAGGTTCTGCCGATGTCGTTTATTCGCAGGGAGCCCCACTTGCCCTGAAGCCGGGAGAATCCTTCGGCCCGGACACACCGGCTTTCCAAGAAGCACTCAGAGTCGCTCGGAGCGCCAGTGTTGTCGTTTACGTCGGCGGGCTCAGCCCTGTGCTGGAAGGCGAAGAGATGCGTGTCGATTACGAAGGTTTCAAGGGCGGCGATAGGACACGAATTGAATTGCCGAGTCCTCAAACTGCGTTCCTCGAAGCGCTCCACGCTGTGAGTAAGGCAATAGTATTCGTCAATTGCAGCGGCAGCGCCACTGCGATGCCCTTGGAAGCGAAAAATCTCTCGGCAATGATTCAGGCATGGTACCCGGGCCAGGCAGGAGGTACTGCAGTCGCAGATGTCCTTTTTGGCAGAATCAACCCCGCTGGCCGGCTTCCTATCACATTCTACAATTCCACCGAAGATCTTCCCGATTTCGCGGACTATGCGATGTCCGGCCGCACCTACCGATATTTTAGGGGTCGGACCCTATTTCCCTTTGGCCACGGGCTAAGCTACACAAGTTTCACCTATGGTCCAATCGATGTCGCCATCGATGAGAATGCCGCCGCCATCCGAACCCGGCTCGCGATCAGCAACACCGGCCACCGCGATGGTGATGAAGTCGTGCAGATCTACGTGCGGCATCTCGAACCTAGGGAATCGCCGACCAACCGAAGTCTGGCTGGCTTCAAACGCATCTCCCTCCGCAAAGGAGAATCGCGCATCGTCGAAATAAAAATCCCAAAAAAGTGTCTTCGCGTTTGGGACATCCAACGAAAGGACTACGTTCTCGAGCCTGGCGACTACGAGATCGAAGCCGGCAGTTCATCGGAAGATATTCGCACCAGAACAATCACAACAATTGCGCGTTGAATTTTTTTCCCGCGACCCGACAGGTCACTGGTCGATCTGCATCCAAACGGTTGCAGCGCCATGCCCGGACGGAATGTCGGGCAGCGCCGGCGAGGCGACGAACGTAACGGGGAGGCGAGCATGCCGGCTGGCAAGAGCGCGCAACCGCAACGCGTTGAACTTCGAACAGCTTGTCGAAAGAAGAATGTTTGTGCCGGGAAGCGCACACTCCAGCGCCATTTCGATAAGGCGTCCGTAATCGTTCTCCGCGCGAAAAAGCCGGCCGTTGCGTCCCCTTGAAAAAGTGGGAGGATCCAGAACGATAGCGTCGAATTTCTCGCCCCGGCGAGCGAGGCGAGGCAATACCTCAAAGGCGTCGTCCGCTATAAAGCGATGGCCGTCGAGCGAAAGCCCGTTGAGCGCGAAGTTGCGGCGTCCGCGTTCGAGAGCGGTCTTCGACAGATCGACGCTAAGAGTTCGCGCACCGCCCACGGCTGCGGCCACGGAAAACGAACATGTGTAGGAGAAAAGATTGAGCACGCTGCCTGCGTTCAACGTGCGCAACAGTCTGCGGTTTGCGCGCTGGTCGAGAAACAAACCGCAGGAATACCCCGCCAGAAAATCGACCTCGTAACACAGACCCTCCTCGTGAGCGACGGAGGTGTGTTGGGCCGGAACGCGTCCCATCGACCGTGGCGCGTCGTCCCGGCCCGGGCCGACAACGAGGCGACGGACGTAGATCTTTTCAAGCACCACTCCCGCCTTTTCACACCACGCGCCGAGTTCCTCGAAAACGCCCGATACAGGCGCTTCCGCGGAATCCGAGACGATCACGCCATCGCCGAAGCGCTCGATGCGGCATCCTTCGCCGCCGGCGATCCGATACGCGTCCGTTCCCTGCAAAGCAAACTCTGCGGCGAGCGCGGGCCGAAGCCAGTTCATCTCGCGTTGCGCGCTCATCACCGAACCCATTACCCATCAAGGCTGGGATTGGCCTTGAGAATGCTGGCGAAGGAATTCGGCGATCTTCTCTTGCACTTCGACAGCCAGCGGACCGATCTCAACGAGATGTCCAGTTCCTTCGACCGGAAGCAAAATCGCTCCTGGAATTCGGGCGGCGATCGCCTCCGCGCTGGAAAAGGGCACGCATTTGTCCGCTGTGCCATGGACGACAAGCGTTGGCGCGTTGATTTGCTCGAAGGGAAAATCTGCTAACGCACGAATCTGATCGAGGTCATTGCGAGTGCCAGTCTCTCTCACGCTCAGCGGCGCAAACGTTCCAATAAGGCTCCGGAACCCTTCCAGTTGATCCGAATCGCCGAGGACATAGTTCGCCAACCGTTCGCGCTCTGCCGCGGTTCCGCTATTCTCGGACTCGAGGACCGACGAAAGAATTCGAAGCGGGTCCCTCTCTGTCATCTTAACACTAAGCAATGCTCCAAGATCATTCCGAAATCCCTCGAGCACAAGCCTTCCAGGTTCCGCCCCCGGCGGCTTCGCTTTGGGATCGAATTTCGCTGTCACGGCGGAGATCAGGACCAATGCCCAAGCTTTTTCGGGGTGCCGAATGGCAAATTGGATTGCTGCGGGCGCTCCCGACGAAATTGCCAGAACCGCCGCGCTGGAAATTCCCATCGTATCCATCAAGGCGGCCATCGCGTCAGCTTGCTGCTCGGGCACAGGCCCCGTGGCCAACGGTGTCCGCAAATAGCCGGGACGCGACGGCGCAATGACTTGAAACTCGTTCTCCGGAAGAGAAGCGCTCAAAAGCATGGCCTGGTCGTATCCACCCGGCGCACCGTGAAATACTAGTACCACGCGCCCCTCGCCACGGCTAACAAACTCCACGGTTCCAAGAGCCGTCTTTGCCATCTCGCTGGCGGAATCCAGAGCGGCAATCCTGTCCGCGCGCCATGACGCAAGCCACGCGAGAGCGAGTCCAAGGACCAGCAGGAACAGGACACAAAGCAAAAAAATGCTCCTCGCCAGAAGCCGAAGCGAAGCCGTCATCGAGGAAAGTGATGAGTCCGCGATGGGCGGTGGCAAGAAAAAGAAGCAAACACCCGTCACTTTTCAGGGTCACGGTAGACTGGGGGCACACGGATTCGAACCGTGAACCAAGCAGTTATGAGCCGCCTGCTCTGACCGTTGAGCTATGCCCCCGTTTTTTCCAACCTAGACTAAAGAGGATTTTTGGTTCTTGCAGGAGATTTTTTTCCGGCCCGGTTCGCAGCGAGGCTGAAGAAACCGCTCCTTGAACCAATCCCAACCCTTGAGAGCAAGGGGATAGGTACCAAAAGAAAAAATTATTCCCGAGACCAATGCTCCCACCAGGAGCGGCAATGGTGCCCGAGAGAGAAGAGCCAGCACGTCTACGGGCGGTTCGTTTGCAGGAGCCTGCCCTATGATCAAAGAGCCGAGCTTGTATTGCGCGAGAAGGAAAGGCGCTGTCGTCAGAGGGTTGCTAATCCAAGTGCAGGCGATGGCTGCCGGGATGTTCACCCGAGCCAGAAACGCAATCAGGGCGGCCCCCAGCATCTGAAAAGGCATAGGCATCATCGAAAAAAAGACACCAATCGCGCACCCCGCTGCAAAGCGCGCGCGCTCAGGTTGCCACATCTCATGCGAGAATAATCGGTCGCCCAGCTTGCGATGCAGCCACGTACCCCGCATGTGCTTAATTCGCGGAAGATACCGCAAATAAGCCCCAACCGAACTTCGCCGCCACTGCCGAGGCTTCATCCGGCTGAGAAGCGCGGGGCTATTTTCCTCCGCATCTCGGCTTGCCAAGGGACATCAAGCTGCTTAAACACTGCGTTCATGAAGAAGATTGAGGCCATCATTAAACCCTTCAAAATGGAAGACGTCAAAGAAGCTCTGGCGGAAGTTGGCATCGAGGGAATGACCGTCAGCGAGGTGAAGGGTTTTGGACGCCAAAAGGGCCACACCGAAATCTACCGCGGCAGCGAATACACCGTCGATTTTCTTCCCAAGGTCAAATTTGAAATCGTTGTCGTAGATAGCATAGTCGAGAAAGCTGTCAAGGCGATCTCAGATTCTGCGAAGACCGGCAAAATCGGCGATGGAAAGATCTTTGTTCTCCCGATAGAGAACGCAATTCGAATCCGCACCGAAGAAACCGGAGAAAACGCAATCTAGCGGAACACGGCGCCTGGGTTAGGCAGTTAGGCGCCCTTCAATTCTTTTTCTATGGATTGGTGGAAAGCTTTAATTCTCGGCATCGTCGAGGGCATCACAGAATACCTTCCGGTCAGCTCGACCGGTCACCTTCTTCTAACTCAACGCGCCTTGGGAATTCCCCAGAGCGCGTCTGCGGATGCCTTTGCCATCTGCATTCAAGCAGGGGCGATTGTCGCCGTCCTTGGTCTTTACTTTTCGCGTGTTCGGCAGATGGTCCTCGGCCTTACGGGCCGTGATTCCGAAGGGCTCAAAATGTCTATTAACGTCGTAGCGGCTTTCCTGCCCGCGGCCATCATTGGGCTGATTTTTGAGAAGCCGATCAAGAAGTACCTTTTCGGAGGCGAAGCTTGGGGCCTTTGGCCCATTGTGGCGGCCTGGCTTTTTGGCGGAGTGGCCATTCTTGTCGTGAGTTGGTGGCAGGCCTCACGTCAAACGAAGACCCACCAATCGGGTCTCAGCTTGGATTCGCTCACGTGGAAAATGGCTGTCGGTGTCGGCTTGATCCAATGTATAGCCATGTGGCCGGGGGTCAGCCGCAGCTTGGTTACGATCGTCGGAGGCGTCGTTGTCGGATTAAGCCTACCTGCCGCGGTGGAGTTCAGTTTCTTGCTCGGACTGCTGACTCTGAGTGCCGCCACCGTGTACGACGGATTGAAGCACGGAGAAGAAATGATGCAGTCCTTCGGCGCGCTCGCGCTCTTTTTTGGTTTCCTTGGAGCGTGGGTCTCCGCGGTTCTGGCCGTCAAGTGGATGGTGGCCTATCTCAAGAAGCACGGCATGCAGATTTTCGGGTACTACCGCATTCTGCTTGCGATCGTGGTGACCGTCCTGATCCTGGGTGGATGGCTTAGTCACTAAAGCATGACCGCAGGGTTGATCCCGCCTGATCTCCAAGCCGCCGTATTTTGTGAGGATGTGCGCACGGAAATCAGCGGGCAGCAAACCCTCATCGGTGTCTTCGGAATGATTCCCGCGCAGGTGTTGCCGATCGGGTTTCTTAAGCTTTGCCTTTGGACACGCTGGTGCGGCGGCACCGGTTCGTTTATGGAGAAGTCACTTATCCTTGGTTGCGATGACGAACAAGTCATCGCTCAAAGCGACCTGAGGTTCTCTTTGCCGGGGCTGGATTCCTACGTCACAAATGTCCACGTCCTCGGCGGCGTTCAATTTCAGCAATATGGCATTTACCATGTCGAGATTCATCTCGACGACGAGCTCGAGATGCGGTTTCCTCTGCCAGTAGTCCGGGTTTCGCAACCCGGATCGCCGTCAACTTAAATAACGAAATTTTCGCCATCGTCCGGCAAATAGACGGCATCCGTGCCCGGGAGTTCGCGCTCGAACAACATTTGAAGGTCGCCGCGGCGCTCGTCAAGATGTGTGGAAACATGCGTCAAACACAGAGTGCCGACGCGCGCATCGCGCAATACGGCAACCAGCTGCTCCGGAGCGAAGTGGGCGAGTTCGCAGATGAGAAGATCTACGGGCTCATCCAGCACGCCACGGAGGTCCTCCGCAGATCCCAGATCGCCCGAGTAAACGAATCGTTTTTCCGCCGCAAGGATCTCAAAAAGGAAGGATTCGATCGCGGCATTGCCCGTCTTTTCCCGGGTGTTGTCGAGGTGGGTCGTGGGATGTGGGCACACTGTCAGGTGACCGAGGTCAATCGCGGTGTTCATCTGCCAGGAGAAGATCTCGACAGGAAAGCCAAGCACCTCCGGCGGCAGCAAGATCGCATCGAGCCATGCGCGAAGCGGCGTAGAAAGATGGCGCGGTACGCCAACCGGTAGCGGCGTTTGTCGCCCGTGCAGCCAGCTTGCCTGCAGCAACAGAGGCAGCCCGCCGATGTGATCTGTGTGCGCGTGCGTGATCCACACCGCGTCAAGATCCGGAAGGAACACGCCCATCTCTAGAAGCTTTGAACAGCACGGCTCCCCGGCATCAAGCAGAACGCAGTTGTGCTCAACTTGGAGGAGGACGCTGGACTGAAAACGTCCGGCAGTTACGTTTCCTGGCCCCGTTCCAAGAAAAGTTACGGATGGCATTAAGCGAAATGGTTAGTGGATTCCCGTGCGCGCGACAAGCCGCAGCAACCGAAAAAGTTGCAACGCGCGCGTTGCAAACATTAAAGTCCGAGCGATGCGGTTCCTCCGTAAATATGCTTTCTGGGTGTTCCTTGTTTTCCTTGTCACTGCCTTGGTAAGCGCCCCGTCCCCGGATACGGCCAGAACCCGGCTCGCAGACGGATTCGACCAACCCGTAGGAAAGCCTGACGCGACAGGGTACTATACCTCGCGCGGCTTCCGTCCGAAATATCACATGGGTGAGGACTGGAACGGTCTCGAAGGAGGAAACAAAGATCTGGGAAAGCCGGTTTATGCAACGGCGAACGGGATCGCTGTTCTCGCTCGCGATCTGCGAATGGGCTGGGGAAACTTGGTGATCGTCCGCCATATCTTTCTGGAGGACCAGCAAATGAAAACAGTGGACTCCGTTTACGCCCACCTCGACAAGATCCTCGTGCGCGAGGGACAGCAGATTGTTCGCGGCCAGCAGATCGGAACCATCGGAACCAATCGCGGAATGTACACCGCCCACCTCCACTTCGAGATTCGGAAAAATCTCTTCATTGGGTACAACCAACGTTCCTTCGGCAAAGACTATTCCAATTACTACGTCCCCAGTTCATTCATCGCTCAACGGCGCAAACTGTACGGAGCAGGCCGCAGCGCGCTCGTGGCAGTCAACACCTTCAAGCTTCAGGGAAGGGAAGCGCCGCAGCAGGCGCAGGCAAGGGAGGGGCCGCCGCCGAGCGAGTCGACAGCGCGCGAAGCCCGCGGATCAGATAGCCCTCCATCAGACACCTCCTCGGCGCCCTCGAAAAAACGAGATCCCTTTCGGGTGAATCGTTTCAGCGATCTCTTCTCGGATTAGCATGCCTCACGCTCCGCTTGTCACCGCCGATCAGCCCGAGTAAAAGCGCTTGTTGACGATACCTGAAACCCTTTTTCTTATCGCCGGAAGAGGCCGCTACCCTTCCCTTCTGATTGAGTCGGCGCGGGCCTCCGGCGTGAAAAAGATTTGCGTCGCGGCGTTCGAGGGCGAAACCTCCGAAGCCGCAAGCGCCATCGCAGACGAAGTGTATTGGCTGCGAGTCGGCCAGCTCGGAAAGCTGCTCGATGCCGCGAAAAAATCTGGCGCTCGTCACGCCATGATGGCTGGCCAGCTTGCTCCGGCCAACCTGTTCGATCTGCGTCCAGACCTTCGGGCCTTAATTCTCCTTGCCCGATTGAAGCGGCGCAACGCCGAGACACTCTTCGGAGAAGTCGCGAATCAGCTCGCAAAGGCCGGCCTGGAGCTCCTGAACGCTATGACCTTCCTCGATGCCCACGTTGCTCACGCGGGTCATATGGCGGGACCTCGGCTGAAGCCGCGCGACATGGAGGACATCCGATTCGGGTTCGACATTGCCAAGGAAATCAGCCGCCTCAATATCGGACAGGCAGCGATCGTCAAGACAGGCACGGTCCTTGCCGTCGAGGCCTTTGAAGGAACCAACGAGTGCATCCGCCGCGGAGGCAGCCTCGCGCGCAAGGACGCGGTCCTGGTCAAGGTAACCAAACCGAATCAGGATATGCGCTTCGATGTTCCCGTCATAGGCGAAAAGACTATTGCGGTGGGTCGCGAGGCGAAGTTGAAGATCATTGCCTGCGAAGCGAACTGCACTCTTCTGCTTGATAGTCCTGCAGTGTGCCGCGCAGCTTCAAAGGCCGGGATCACTCTTTACGGAATTTCAGAATGAGCACTCTTCGCACGGGCGTGGTCGGCGTCGGCCATATGGGCACAAATCATGCCCGCATCTATTCGCGTCTCGAGGGCTGCACCTTCTCGGCCGTTTACGATAAAAATCACGACGCCGCACGCCATGTGGCGAAGAAATACGGTACGTATGCCGCCAGCTCCCTTGAGGAATTTGCGGGGCTCGTGGATGCCGCCACAATTTGCACACCCACCGTCACCCACTACGAGATCGGCGCCTTCCTCCTGGAACGTGGCAAGCACCTGCTCGTCGAGAAGCCCATCGCCGACACGCCAGCGAGCGCTCGCGCTCTCTCCGAGCTCGCCGCGAGTCGTTCTTGCGTTCTTCAAGTCGGGCACGTCGAGCGTTTCAATCCGGTCCTAACCGCGCTCGAACGCAAGCTTAAGAACCCGCGGTTTCTCGAAGTCACTCGTCTCTCGCCATATCCGAACCGAAGCACCGATATCGGCGTTGTTCTCGACCTGATGATCCATGACATCGAGATCATCCTGCACATCGTGCGCTCGCCGATCGTGAGCATGGACCCAGTTGGAATCGCTGTGCTGAGCAACGGTGAGGATATTGCTAACGTACGGTTTCGTTTTGAGAGCGGTTGCGTCGCCAATGTCACTGCCAGCCGAATCAGTCGCGATAGGGTTCGGAAAATCCGCGTCTTCCAGGAGAACGCTTACCTTTCGCTCGATTATCAAAAGCAGGACGGCGTGATGTACCGGCTCGACGATGGCCCGAAAGGCAAGGAAATTATTCGCGACAAGGTGGAGATCCTGCGCGGAGAACCTCTCAAGATCGAGCTCGAGGCCTTTATTCATTGCGCCCGCGAAGGCGCAAAGCCAAAGGTCTCCGGTCACGAGGCTGCCGATGCATTGGACATCGCCTTGGAGATCACGCGCCGCATCGAGGAAGCCGATCCCAGAAAGAAGTCCGGTCAGCAACTTCCATGACCACCCTCTGGTTCGTTGCCGGCGAAGCCAGCGGGGACGCCCGGGCCGCCGAGGTGATGAAGGTCCTGGACACCATCGGACCGAAAATTCGCTTTCTTGGCGCGGGAGGTCCAAGAATGCGAGCGATCGCGGCGGATCCCTTTGACGACTGGATCGCGGAGGCCGCCGTGCTGGGCCTGTGGGACGTCCTGAAGCACTACGGCTACTTCCGGAAGAAATTTCACCGCATGATCGAGCAGATCGAGGAGACGAAACCAAACGCGATCGTTCTCGTTGATTATCCTGGCTTCAATCTCCGGCTCGCTAAAGCCCTACGCGCAAGGCGCTTCCCGGGGAAGATCCTCTTTTTCATCAGTCCTCAAGTCTGGGCCTGGAACCGCGGACGGATTCCAAAAATGGCACGCCTTCTCGACTTGATGATCTGTGTCTTTCCCTTCGAGAAGCCGATGTACGAGGCGAGCGGGCTCCACACGATCTTTGTCGGACATCCCCTTCTGGAAGCTCTGGCAACCGAAAGATCCGGCGCTCCTCGCGATGAAAATCTCCTCGGGCTTTTCCCGGGCAGCCGCGAACGCGAGGTGAAGCGGATATTCCCCATTATGGTCGAAGGGAGCCGCTTGATCCTCGAACGAAGGCCGGACGTGCGTCTGGAGGCTGCCGCAGCGAGCGAAGCACATGCCGTTCGAATGCGGCAAATGGCCAGCGATTCGCCGATCGTAATCCGGTCGGGCACGGCTCACCAACTGATGCAGCGCGCATGTGCCGGCATCGTTTGCTCCGGCACGGCCACTCTCGAGGCCGCATTTTTTGGACTGCCCTACTTTCTCGTGTACCGGGTCGCGTGGCTCACCTTTGAGGTGGGCCGCCGACTTGTCGATGTCGATTGCCTGGGCATAATCAACATCCTCAATAACTACAAACAGAACCCTCCCGCAGACCCTCGCCTGCCCGCAAAACCAGCGCCACACGTTGTGCGTGAGTTTATCCAGCATTTCGCTACGCCCGGAGCTCTCGCCTCCGAAGCCCTTCGCCTGCTGAACGAGCCACAGGCACGCACGGACCTTGTCGCCAAGGTCAACGAGATCGTAACAACTCTCGAAGCAGAGGGCGCAACCCGCCGCGCCTCGCAAGCGATCCTCGATGCGCTCCGATAAAAATTTCCGACTTCGAGATTTGCTTTCGACAATTTCAAGAGATTCTCAGTTTCGGACCCTAATCGATGCGATTTCAGACAAGAGTCTTCACCCTCTTTCTGGTCATGGCTATCCTGACCAGCTTGATCATCGCCGGCTTCATCTATGGACCGACCAAGCAGATCTTCATGGATCTGTTGCGCACAAACGTGCTTTCCATCGCCGCGACAGCCGCCGCGATGCTGGACGCGGACTCCCATAACAAGATTCGCACGCGCGCGGATCAGGATACGCCCACCTACCAGAAACTCGAATCCGAATTGAGGCGCGCTCGAGACGCAAACCGGCGCCGGGACATCTATGTCAAATACATCTATTCGATGCGCCCCTATGCTCAGGATCCCAAGACGGCCGAATTCGTCCTGGACGCCGAGGAAGAGGGAGTGAACAAGTCAAATGTTGGCGACATCTATAAAACCGAAAACCCAAACTACATTGTCCACTTCAACGATTTTCAAGCCGATGAGGAATTTGTAAGCGATCAATGGGGTCATTGGCTCACCGCCAATGCGCCGATTCGTGATACCCGCAATCAGACTGTGGGGGCTGTTGGCGTTGATATCAGCGCGACGGAGGCAATACAGCGCCTCAAGGGATTGTTTTGGCATGGCGCACTGGCCCTTGGAGTTTCCTTGATTGCCGCCTACGTGCTGGCGAGCTTCGCCTCGCGAAGGATCGCCCGGCCGCTGGTCACTATCCGCGACGCTGTCGAACGCGTCGCAGCGGGCGACTATAGCAGAACGCTAAGCATCGCTTCGAAAGATGAATTCGGAGAAGTAGCCAGCGCCCTCAACAAGATGACCCTCGGTCTGCAACAGCGAGAGGATCTCAAGAGCGCGCTGGCGCGCTATGTTTCCGAGGACATCCTCAATGAGATCATTTATGCGGGCAAACCCTCCGAGCTCTACAGCCAGCGCAAGAAAGTCACCGCACTCTTCGCCGACGTGCGCGGATTCACCAATTTCTCCGAACAGCTGAGCCCGGAGGAAACGGTCACAATGCTGAACGATTATTTCGAAAAGATGATCGAAGCAGTCTTCAAGAATTTTGGGCACTTGAACAAATTCATGGGCGATGGCCTCATGGCGCTATTCGGCGCCCTTCGCGACGACGAATTCCAAGAGGAACACTCCGTGCAGGCTGCGCTCGACATGCGCGCCGCTCTCAAGCATCTGCAGGAGAAATGGTCCACCTCTGAAAGCAGAGCGCGGGACGCCCTGACATCCCTCCGCATCGGCATCGGCATCAATACAGGCCTTGCCATAGTGGGAAATATCGGTTCAAAGCAGCGCATGGAGTTTACAGCCATCGGCGATTCGATCAACCTTGCCGCGCGTCTCGAACAAGCAACACCGGGTCGCGGTGTGGACATCCTCGTAAGTGAATACACCTATGTCGCCACGCGCAGCCGTTTTCCCTTCGAGCCGGCAGGAGAAATTTCCCTTAAGGGCAAGACCGAAAGCGCTCGCACCTACACGATCAAGAGCACCGCATGAACGAGTCCTTCCTTAAGACCCATTTGGAATCCATCTGGGCGCCGTGGCGCGTCGAGTATTTTCGCGCGGAGCACCAGACCGGGTCCGATTTCCTCAGCGAGGCCGCGCAAGCCGATGACGACGGCGCCCATCTCGTTGTCACCCGCCGCAAGGCCGCCTTCCTCCTAATGAATAAGTATCCATATTCGGCGGGGCATTTGATGGCGGTGCCCTATCGCAAGGTCTCCGAGATGACGGAGCTTACCGACGATGAGGTGCTTGAACTTTGGCATCTCTGCATCCATGCCCAGCGCCTGCTCAAGGAATGCGTCAAAGCCCAAGGGTTCAATATCGGATGGAATCTAGGAACTCCTGCGGGCGCCGGAGTCCACGATCATCTCCACCTCCACATAGTCCCGCGGTGGGTGGGTGATGCGAACTTCATGACCGTTGTCGGAGGCGTCCGCATCATCCCCGAAGCTCTGAAGCCGCTGTACGAACGCCTGAAAGCCGCACAGGATCAATTCGCCGCAAGGCCCTGAATTTCCCGAGCCGTCCGCGGCATCGTCACGCTGAAAAACGGAATGGCTCCGGAGACTTCGCCTTTCTTCGACGTTGTCGTCGTCGGAGGCGGGGCCGCCGGAATGATGTGCGCGTTCACAGCCGGGCGGCGCGGACGCCGTGTAGCCCTGTTGGAGCACAATGATCGCGCAGGCAACAAGATCGCGATCTCCGGCGGGGGACGCTGCAATTTCACCAACGTAGAAGCCGGACCGGAGAATTTTCTTTCGAAGAATCGCGACTTCTGCCGATCTGCGCTGGCACGCTATACGCCTTGGGATTTTATCGAACTCGTTGAAAAGCATGGGATCGCCTACCACGAGAAGAAACTCGGACAACAATTCTGTAACAGCAGTTCACGTGCGATCATCGCGATGCTGCTCGATGAGTGCCGTGCCGCCAACGTCCAGGTCCGCTGCAATTGCCGCGTAACCGACTTGCGAAAATCGGATCGCTTTCACGTAAGGACACAGGCAGGGAGTCTCGCCTGCGATTCCCTGGTCATCGCCACGGGCGGATTGTCCTTTGCCAGGCTGGGTGCGACAGACTTTGGATATCGCACGGCTGCGCAGTTCGGCTTGCGCGTCACAGAGCTGCGTCCCGGCTTGGTGCCTCTTACCTTTCATGACGAGGAACGGGCGCATTTCCAAAAGCTGAGCGGCGTCGCGATGCCGGTCGTTGCGCGCGCCGGGAGCGCGTCATTCGGCGAAGCGATGCTTTTCACTCATCGTGGCCTGAGCGGACCCGCGATCCTCCAGGTTTCATCGTACTTGAAAGATCGCGAAAGCGTGTTCATCGATCTTCTCCCACAGATCAAGGAGTCGCGCTGGCTCTCCACCGAACGCGCTCCGGACGCCGCCGCTCTCTTGGGCCGTTACTTGCCGCGCCGATTCGCCGAAGCGTGGAGCAAGCGATATGCTTCGGCGAAACCTTTCTCGCGTTACAACCCTCAAGAACTGCGGGATCTTGATAGACTGCTTCACAATTGGCCTGTTCAATTTTCGGGCACAGAAGGTTATCCAAAGGCCGAGGTCACTCTTGGCGGCGTTGATACCGGTGAGCTCTCCTCCAAGACTCTGGAATCGCGAAACGTCCGCGGCCTTTTCTTTATCGGGGAAGTCGTCGATGTGACCGGCTGGCTCGGCGGGTATAATTTCCAGTGGGCCTGGGCGAGCGGCTATGCAGCCGGACTGGTTGTCTGAGCGCTGATCGCCGTTAGAGTTGCCCCAATGAAATCTTACCGCGTTCACGAGGCCCAGCGCCTTGCCGCCTTGGCTGAGGTGCAGGCCATTTACTCCGATCTGGCCGCCCGGGCGATCGATCGGCGGTGCGTGCTGCGCACGGAATGCTGTCACTTCAAGCGCACCGGACTGACTCCATTTCTGACCACGGGCGAAGCCCTGCTCGCCGCGAAAGCCCTGCGAGCTTCAGGACGCACGAAAATTCCGGATCGAAAGGACGGAGCATGTCCGCTTCTCGATCCGAAGACTTCACGCTGCCTGATCTATCAGGCCCGTCCTTTCGGCTGTCGCACCCATTTTTGCGACGCCGCAGGCGGGCCCTATTCGCGCCCGGAGGTTCTCGACTTGATCCGCCGGCTCGAACGCGTTGATTCAGAACTTGGAGGCAACGGTTCACGGCCTCTGCCCGGCGCCGTGGTCGGGGGCTTGCGGATGCTGACCTAGCGCGCTAGCTTTCGCACCTTTTGCCATGCTGACAGTTTCACAGCTCACCAAAGCATATGCGGGACGCGCTCTTTTCGTGGATGCGTCGCTGCAGATCAACGCGGGCGATCGGACCGGCCTGATCGGACCCAACGGAGCTGGCAAATCGACTCTTTTTTCACTCATTCTCGGCACGAACTCTCCGGACTCAGGTACGATCTCGCTTCCGCGGGGAGTGAGTCTGGGCTTCCTTCCCCAAGAAAGCGCTCCGAGCGGCGATGAAACCGTCCTTGAACTCGCCATGGCGATCTCGACGAGCCTTACAGAAGTGCAGAAGGCTTTGCGCGAAAACCCAAACGAGACCTCGGATCAACATCATGATGCCATCGCGCGATTCGCCGAACTGGATGGTTATAACATCGAGGCAAAAGCCAAGCGCATACTTGCAGGACTCGCCTTCCGCGAAAGCGACTTTCATCGCCCTGCCCGTTCGATGTCCGGCGGATGGATCATGCGAGCCCACCTTGCTCGGCTGCTCGTGATGGAGCCCGACTTGCTCATGCTTGACGAGCCGACCAACCACCTTGACCTGGAATCGCTTGTCTGGTTCCAGAACTATCTGACTATGTACACAGGAGCGCTCCTGGTGATTTCTCACGACCGCGCATTTCTCAACGCGATCTGCAAGATTATCGTCGAGATCTCCCGCCAGCGCCTTCATCGCTACACTGGCAACTACGACGATTTTGTATCACAGAAGCGCGCTAGAGAGGAAAGCTATCTTGCCGCCTATAAGAACCAGCAGAAGGAAATCGCCCACCTCGAAGAGTTCGTAAACCGTTTTAGAGCCAAGGCCAGCAAGGCATCGCAAGCGCAAGAACGCCTAAAGCGTCTGGAAAAGATGGATCGTCTCGATGCGCCGCAAGGCGGAGAGGCTACAATCAAGTTCAGATTCCCTCAGCCCGCCCGTGGCGGCCAGCGGGTGATGACACTCGACCGCGTCCAGCAGGCCTATGGAGGGCATATCGTCTATAGCGATCTTAACCTTAGCGTCGAGCGCGGCCAGCGCACAGTCCTTGTCGGCCCAAACGGGGCAGGCAAATCGACCCTCCTAAAAATACTCGGCGGACTTGTTGGGATCCAGGCGGGTGAACGCCGGCTTGGTCATAATATTAGTATTGGCTACTTCGCGCAGCACCGCACTGAGACCCTGGATGCGAAGCGCACCGTGCTTGAGGAAGCTGTGGCAGACGCCCGGAGTGTCGGAGAGCAGACCACTCGTGCTGTGCTTGGTTCATTTCTCTTTCGCGGCGATGATGTCTTCAAGACAGTCGCGGTGCTAAGCGGCGGAGAGAAAAGCCGCCTGGCGCTTGTGAAGATCCTCCTCCAGCCGCCCAATTTCTTGCTTCTCGACGAACCGACCACGCACCTCGATATGTCGAGTATCGACGCATTGATCCAAGCGCTCCGGCAATACGAGGGCACGCTCGTCTTCATCAGCCACGACGTGCATTTCATCCACGCGATCGCCGGCACAGTCCTCCACATCCACGCAGGCCGCCTCACGCCGTATGCGGGCGATTATGACTACTATCTCGAAAAATCTCGTGCAACGTCCGAACGCGAGGGCTTGATTGCCCGGTTGGACAAAAAAGATGATCACATCGAACGGTCCGCTCCTTCATCACGCAAGTATGGCATCCGTGAAATCCGCGAGCGGCGCAAGGCGGAGGCCGGTCGCAGACAAGCATCCGCTGCAGAACGCCGCGCGCGCGAGAAGGACCTCGCAAAATGGGAAGCCACTATTCTAAGCCTCGAAACGAAGCAAAAAGATCTCACGATCCAACTGGAACGCTCCGACATGTACGGCGATCCCGCGAAGCCGCTTGCGCTCCACCGCGAGCTAACCTCCGTCACCTCGGAATTGGAGATGGCGAACGTTGCTTGGAACCAAGCCGCTGACGCGCTGAGCGCGCTGGCCCAAACCATCGAGCAGGCGCCGCCTTAACACTCGCATCCGCCGCATCGGAATCGATTTTTTTATCCGCTCGTGCCAAGAAGCGCATCGATTCGCTTGCGCACGGCTTCGTCCATCGTAATAAGCGGCGGCCAGTGTCGCGGAAAGCCCTCTCCGGGAAGCTTCCTCGTCGCGTCAATACCGAGTTTGCTGCCGACGGCGATTTCACTCGTGGCGTGATCGAGCACATCGGCCGGCCCTTTAGTAAAGATACTGTCGCGCTGTGGGTCCGTATTGGCGCAAAGACGGAAAAGGACGTCGCTTGTGTTGTGCACATTTACGTCGTGATCCACCACAACGATATACTTTGTAAACATCATCTGTCCCATGCCCCAGAGGCCATGCATGACCTTGTAGGACTGCATTGGGTAGGTCTTCTTGATGCTAACGAAAACAAGATTGTGGAAGACCCCCTCGGCAGGTAGCGCAATATCCACGATTTCGGGAAAATTCATCTTGAACACGGGCAGAAACAGTTTGACCGAGGCAGAGCCCATGTAGAAATCCTCCATCGGCGGTATGCCGACGATGGTGGCCGGATAGACGGCGTCCTTACGATGCGTGATGGCCGTAACATGAAAGACGGGATACGGCTCAGGAAGCGTGTAGTACCCTGTGTGATCTCCGAATGGGCCTTCCTCGCGCAACGGCTCACGCGGGTCCACGTAGCCCTCGATGACAAAATCCGCATTGGCTGGAACTTCAAGGTCACTGGTCTCGCACTTTACGAGCTCTATCGATTTCTTGCGGAGATAGCCTGCGAGCAGGAATTCATCGAGTCCATCTGGCAGCGGCGCCGTAGCGGCAAAGGGAAAGACCGGATCTCCGCCGAGGAAGATAGCGACCGGCATGCGAGTCCCCGTTTCGTAGTATCGACGCCCGTGGCGTGCACCAACCTTCTGAAGCTGCCAGTGCATGCCTGTGGTACGGTCGTCGTAGATCTGAATCCGATACATTCCGACATTGCGCTCCCCGGTATCCGGATCCTGAGTAACCACGCAAGGCAGCGTGATGAAACGTCCGGCGTCGAGCGGCCAGCACTTCAGAATCGGCAGATTGAGAAGAGTCGAGGGCCGGGAGCCAAAGGTTGCCGGATTCTTCCAATCCGGCGCCGGCGGCCAGTTCTCAGCTCTCAACGCAGACCCCTCAAGTTTGTGAATAATCTCCTTGCACGGGCCGTTGCTCACCCGTTTGGGCTTCGCGTGGCGCATCTCAAGCGCCGTGCCTAGCAGCTTTAGGGTTTCGCGAAGGCTCGTCGGCGGCTTGGCTTTCAGTAGCGTGCCAAGCTCGGCGGCGACGTCATCGACGGAATCTGCGTTCATGCTCATGGCCATTCGTTTCCACGAGCCCATTGTGTTGATCGCGACAGGAAACGGACTTCTTTCTCCGTTGACCGTCGGGTTTTCGATCAGGAGAGCCTTGCCGCCACCTGCCGACTTCATCTCGCGATTAACGAGTTCAGTGATCTCGAGTTCGGTTGCCACCGGTTGGCTGATGCGCTTGAGTTCCCCAGACCGCTCCAGCGCTTCCACAAAGTCGCGAAACGAGGAAAATGCCATATCAGACCACCGAAGCTGGACGCCCGGCTGGAGCAGGCGCAGGCAGAAAGAGGCTGCGCAGTTCAGCGCGCCACCATGTCCGCACGCCCCGGAAGATTAGCTTCCAGACGTGCCGATTCGGTTCGAAACCTTTCAGCAACGTCCGCGAATCCAGATTCGTCGAACCGTAAACGCCGGCTGCCTTGCGCTTTTGCGCAATGCGCGCGAGGCGCTGATTGTAAAAGGCCATGACGCGGCTGACCAGCATCCCGTCAAGGGCTCCTTCAAAGGGAAATTGCACAAATCCCACGCGGGGACAGCGCACCACGCTGCGAACTGGCCCGAAGAAGAACAGGCCAAGGTCCATAAGAAAAGCGGCCGTCATCAACTCCTGGTCGCCCAAATAGTGGTACTTGTCTTTGTAAAGCGCTTCAAACCACCCCCAATACGAACGCAAAAACCGCTTGTTCAAGTCCTTTAAGTTGCAGGTCCCTCCTCGATTTTCTCGCATAATGCGGTCCACAGCCGCGGAAACCGTCCATGAACAATAATCGAGCCCCTGGCTGTAAAGGGGATCTAGGAAAGCGGCCGCGTCTCCAACGATCTGCCAGCCCGGTCCCGCAATTCGCTCCGCGTAGTAGGGCAGCGCCGAATAGGCCTTGACGTCTCCTTCAATGTATTCGGCATCCCTGAAGATTTCCTTTCCGACGGGGTGCAACAGCAAATGCCCTTTCAGCCTGTCGCCAAGCCTCGCGCCTTCCGGAGGGCTATAGAGACGCGAATCATACACCAATCCCGCGCTATAATCCCCTCCCCGCAAGGGGATGATCCAGCACCACCAACCGTAGCCGGTAAGATGGTTCGTTGCCGAGGATCGGCTTACCTGGCAGGAACGAGCATAGCTTGGAAAGCGGCTTATCAGGTCGTAGCCGTCCCAATCCTTCACATTGCGAAAGCGCGCCCAGATCGCATTCGTAGGATGCTCGGGCAGACGGCGCAAAAGCTCCAACCGACGGGCGAGCACGGCTGCTCGCCCGCTCGCATCGATAACCCAGCGGGCAAAGATGGCGCGCGCTCGTCCATCGGCGTCGCGAACCGTAAGCCGCGAGGGAGCAGCTTCGCAGATTTCGATAGAGGTGACCTTCGCCGGGCGTAAGACGTCCGCACCCGCTTCCTGTGCGAGCATGAGGAGGTGTTCATCGAGCACCTCGCGATCCACCTGATAAGACGGCAGGCGCACCTGGTAAAATGCTCCCACCTCTCCGCAGCGGTCGAAATCATCGTCGGCTCCTTGTGAAAACCAGAAACGCAAGCCGTTCTTGACCACGTGGTGATGGCAGAGGTGATGCGTCAGAGCCAGGCGCTTGGTAAGGAAACATCCGCTCACTTCTGTGGTCGCCTCGCCCACTTTGCGATCGAAGCGCGCCGATCGCTCGATTACCACAACACGAAGCTCGGGAGCTTCGCGCCGGAGCAGCAATGCGGTTGCCGCACCGGAAAACGCCCCACCAATCACGGCGGCATCGTAACTCTCCTGCATTCCCTTTTGCATAGACAAGGAAGCGAGCGCTGGCAACCAGTCACCTCGATAAAGATGCCAGAGAGCAACGTTGCATTCGTTTAGTGATGAGGCAATCTTGAGGCATGACAACGACCATGCGCACATGGCTTCTTGCGACGGCCTGCGCGATAGCGTTCTGCGCCTCCCTCCCCTCACAAACGGAAAGCGCCACAAGCGCCGCGAAACAGACCGACAATCCCGGGAAGGGCGAAAAGAGAACCGTAAAAAAACTCGATGGAACAAAGCTCTTTGGATTGGTCGAGATGACTGATGATTACACAATCCGCGTCACGAATGAGTCAGGGATCAGCAGGCTTCCCATTGCCCAGCTCGATGACGCTGACTTTCAAAAGTACGGGTTCCAGAAAGACCGTTCAAAGGACGGTCGGTTCTGGTACGAACGCAAGGAGGCCCTTGAATCGTCCGAAGAAAATCCAAAGGCTGAAGGAGATCGGAAGTCTGGCGAAAAGGCCCCGGTAGAGATTCGGCTGGCGGAAGTCTCTGCATTTCAACCATTCATCGCGGCCTACGAGAAGACGCTGGCTTCCAAGAAGGATGAAAAACCGACTGCGACGCGCGCGGCCGGGCCTGACACCTCTGACATACCATTCAGGCCCATGTTTTCAGAACCAGGTTTGGGAGGTCCCCTTCCCGAGCCTTTCTCAGCCTTAGGTAGTTCAGCCGTCCAGCCCGTAATCCAGCCTGCGGTTCAAGGGGGAGGGCAGATGATGCAATCAGCCACCGGTGCGGTGGGAGTGCCATCGCCGCCCTAAGGAAATTGCCTTACGGCGAAGGCCGATTTCTGCATTCAGAGAGCGCAGAACCGACAACTGCCGCGAGGCGGTGTATGGTCTCGCGCCGATGACCGGCCGTCACCGTGATGCGCAACCTCGCAGAGCCCCGCGCAACGGTCGGATAGCGGATAGCCGGGACCAGAAAGCCCTCAGCCAGGAGCCTCCGTGAAGCGTTCATCGCAAGCTTCTCGCCACCGACGATTATCGGAAAGATTGCGCTTTGCGCAGGTGCTAGCAGGCCAAGAGCGAGCGCGTCCATGTTCTCCCGAAGCTTTTCGACGAGCGCTTCTCCCTCATCCGATTCGAGGATTTCCACGGCCGCGCAGGAAGCTGCTGCACAATGCGGCGGCGGCGCAGTCGAGAAAATGAAGCTGCGAGCCCGGTTTATCAGATAGTCGCGCAGCGCGGCGCTGCCACAGACATAAGCGCCGGACGAGCCGAGCGCCTTTCCGAGCGTGCCCATTTGCACCTCAATGCGATTCGATAGACCCGACTCATCAGCCAGTCCACGCCCATGCCTTCCCACCACCCCGATCGAATGCGCTTCATCAACAAAGAGCCATGCTCCAAAGCGATCCTTTAACTCGACAAGTTCAGGCAAGGGGGCCCGATCTCCGTCCATGCTGTAAACGGACTCGACAAGGACAAGCACTCGCGCCGCGGGATGCGTCTCCGTCGCCCACCGCAGGTGGCTCTCCAGTTTTTCAAGGCGATTGTGCGGGAAGACACGCATCGAAGCCCCGCTCAGTCGCGCGCCATCCACCAGACAAGCATGACAAAGCTTGTCCAGAATAATCACATCGCCCTCTGCGGCCAGCGCGGGGATAGTCCCCAAGGCTGCGGCATAGCCGCTTGAAAAGCTCAATGCAGCCTCGGTCTGCTTGAACCGCGCCAGCGCATCCTCCAGACGTTGATGATGCGAGTGCGTCCCGCAGACCAATCGCGACGCTCCCGCTCCCGCGCCGGCTTTTTCCAATGCATCGCGCGCTGCCGCTCGAAGCTTTGGATGCGCCGCCAAACCCAGATAGTCATTGGACGAAAAGTTCGCCAGCGAGCGTCCGTCACAAGAGACCTCTGGTCCTTGAGGAGAATCAAGCACGCGCAAGGAGCGCCGCAGGCCGGCATCCTGAATGCGCTCAAGTTCGTTCGTCAGGAACTGATCAAAATTCATCCATTCATCAAATGCAGCATCTGCCGCACCGCGGATTCCATTCCGGTGAATATCGCCCGCGAAACGATGGAATGACCGATGTTCAGCTCAACGACGTGGGGAATTCGAAGAATGTGGTGGATATTCTCGTAGTTAATTCCGTGCCCGGCGTTAACGTTTAGTCCTGACGAATGAGCGATTTCCGCAGCCCTGATCAGACGGGCAAGCTCGATCTCACGGTCCGAACCCAAGCTATTTGCGAAGGCTCCGGTGTGCAACTCGACGAACTGCGCTCCAAGCTCTGCCGCTGCTGCAACTTGTGACTCCTCAGGGTCGATGAAAACGCTTACGATGATCCCCTGCTCCTTGAGGCAGGAGATGGTTGGACGCAAAGCGGGCTTCTGCGTCGCACAATCGAGACCCCCCTCCGTTGTCAGCTCCTGGCGGTTTTCGGGGACCAGGCATACATCCTGCGGCAGGACGCCCAAGGCAAATTCGACGATTTCTGGAGAGTTGCCCATCTCGAGGTTCAGCTTTGTGCCGATTCTCTCTTGCAGCTCGTGGATATCCCGCTCCTGGACGTGTCTGCGGTCCAGGCGCAGATGGGCTATGATGCCATGAGCTCCGGCTCGCTCCGCCGCTAGAGCCGCCCCAACGGGGTCCGGCTCGGCGTTCGGGGCTTCCAGCATGCCGCGATAGCGGGCCTGGCGCACTGTCGCGACGTGATCGATGTTGACTCCTAGTTTGATCATGCCGGATCAATCACGAGTTGAACGAGGAGTGACAAGTGTAAATCGCACTTCGTCCTTCCCGCGCCGGCGGTCCGTCTGCAGGCCGCTCGATCCAGACGGAGTGTTGGCACTTCGCCTCAAGCACTTCCGGGCCAGCCCCGACTTGGCGAGTAAGGACTGGCCCGAAGAACGGCGCCAAGCCTCAAACTGGCGACCGGCACCCCGTCGAGGTCATCCTCACGGGTGCCTGGGTGCGCGTGGATCCGGCGCTGAGAGTGATCGAGCTTGTTCGCCGCGCCCGAGGGACGCCCCTCACAGAACCCTTGTCCCTCGCATCCAGCGAAACTTCCGCGCAAACCGATAGTTGTCCCCATCGACATTGACGATCATCGTCTCATCCGGAAACCGCACCGCTTCCCGTCATTCAGCGCAGGATGGGTATCGGCCGAAGTGGTTTGCCGGGCCATGGCCCGATCCAGCTAGACTTGGGTGGAGGCTTCGTCCAGCTCGGTGGCGACGTAATGGCCCATTGCTCAGATATGGCGCGAACCCGGGTTTGGGTTGGTCGTCGGCCTGCTTGTGGACGTCCGGCCAGTAGCGTTCGGCGACCTTCCGACGACGTTCACGCTGGTCAGGGCTTGAGCCGCGGCGTGCGGCGGCGGTGAGCCGGACGGAGGTGGCGTCGGCTTCGTATTCGTTCGCGCGGGCGAGCGGGAAGGAAAAGGCGTTGAAGTAAGGCGCGAACCGTTTCAGGAAGGGCCTGAACAGGAAGCGGCCCTGGCTCTCGTTGGCTTCCAGCACGGCCATGAGACGGCTCCAGCGCAGGCGCTGCCGGTAGAACCAGTTCGATACTCGGCCGTGACCCTTGGCGAGGTGGCCGAACTCGTGCGCCAGCACCGCCTTGAACTGCTCGACGCTGAGCGATTTCATCAGCGGCAGGCCGATCAACAGGTAGTTGCGATGCCAGCCCAAGATGCCAAGGCGCGGTGATTGCACGACGCCGGCGTTGAAGCCTTCGGTGACCAGCACATGGTGAAAGCGCGGCGCGCCGAGCTGGCGGCGGAGCGCGTCAATCATCGTGAACAGTTCGGGGGCCTGTCTCGCCTCGACCTCGGTGCCTTCGGGCGGGTCGATCCTTACCCACAGCGCCCTGAGAATCATCCACAGGAAGAGCCCGACGACCACGATCAGCTTCGCCGCGATCGCCTTGAGCACCGTGATCGAGGCGAACAGACCCGTCAGCATCGCGACGATCAGCAGCACAATGGCACCAAGATAGGCGTTGCGGAGTTGCGCCGGGCTTGCTCTTCGAGCTTGCCGACCAGGGCATCGAATTGCTCGTTGGTCATTGCGCCGCCTGGTGGGCGTTCACGGCAGCATCGGCCGGTCAAGGGACCAACGCGTGAGACGACAGACTTGGAGCAAAAATCGAGGTAGAAGCGCAGCCACATAACTCTTTTCACCCTGAACCCAAACTGCTTTCATCTCGACTTTGGGGCGCCAATCCCATCAACCATGAAAACGTTCGCTAACCACGCAAATTCCGGAGATGAACAGCTTGGTTCAATCACTTGTTGGGCGTTCTGACTGTGAGGTATTCATGTACCACATGATTGTTAAAAGGCGCGTTACTTCGGTCTTTGAGCGACTTAGTAAGGGCGACTATGAGTACGCCCTTTCTGGCGTCGGAACCACAATTGAGCATCATTTTTCTGGTGATCATTGCCTAGGAGGTAAGCGCACGAGCGCCAGGACAATCCGTCACTGGTTTGAGCGTTTGTTTCGGCTGTTTCCGAATCTACGGTTTGAGATGCATTCAATTGCGGCATCCGGTGGTCCCTGGGATACCACCGTTGTCGTTGAGTGGACTGATCGCGCTACTCCTGCTGACGGGAAAGACTACGTGAACTCAGGGGTACATGTAATTCGGATGCGTTGGGGTAAAGTTGTGAGTATCCACGCTTACCTCGATACACAGGTATTGACTGACACACTCAACCGAATGGCTGTTAATGGAATTGAAGAAGCAAAAGCGCCACCAATCATCGGGTGAGTTGATTTTGGAGCCGCCCAACCCTGAAGTTTCGTTTCGGCTCAGCCCGGAATGAAACTGGTTGTTGAACAAGCCCGCCGTGGAATTTCGGTCGCCGCGGCTTTTTAGCGGAAAGCTTTCCGCTTTCAGACTAATGGCAGTGTGAGAAGGGTCTTGAACGAGAGGCACGCAACTCGAGCCATAATCGGCTATTATTCGAGAGATTTGGACACAAAGGTTCTGCTCCGCATGAGGCAATGGCGGGCCGCGTTGGGGTGCAAGCCTTGCAATCTGGACGAGCAGGCCGTTGCAGAACGGACAGCGCGGCGATTCGCTCTTGAGGACGGGCGGGATGCGATAGGTTCCAAGACCGAGGAGGAAGCGAACTCTTAAGAACGCCTTGTGTGCCGCGGGACTTAGCCATCCGTAGTGCCGCACGCGAATAAGGCCTTTGGGCAGCACGTGAAGAAGCCAGCGACGGATGAGTTCGAGTGGATCGAGCGCTTCGCTCTTAAGCTTTCCATCGGCGCTGTCCCGATAGGCTCAGCACGAGGCGCCCGGTTTGGTCATAACCAAGTAGCCTGCCTTCGCTGAAGGCCGACTTCTTGACATAGGCCGCGAGATAACGCAAGGCCGTGCGCCCGCGCCCGACACCATGAGCCTGGGCCACCCAAGGCTTCAGCCAGGCGGCGGGCTCGATTCGCGCAAAGCACTTCCCAATATGCGGACGCTTCAAGCTCGTTCGTCTAGGCCATAAATCTATCGACCGCTGCTGCCGCGAGTCGCGCGTCGATTGAAGGTGAATTGAGAGGGATTAGAATCAGATTCCCGGGTATTGCCAGCCACAAATTCCCGGATGTGCTCCAAGGCACGTCGATCCACGTCGTCCTGGGTTTCGCCCCTCGTTTTGAGCAAGCTCTTGGCAACGGTCAACGAGTGATCGCCTCCTTCGACAACATGGAGCTCATTCACCGCGCGCATTTCCCCTCTGACTCCCTCGAGCAGCGCCAGCGGACACAGTGGATCGCGTGTCCCTTGCACAAAGAGAGTGGGCGTTGAGAGTTCCCTGAGCACCCCGTCTCGGAGCTTTTGCGGATCACCGCCCCCACAGAGCGGATAGCCCAGGCAAATGACGGCAGCCACTTCCTCCTCCGTCGCAACGTGACACCCAACGCGTGACCCCATGCTCTTGCCAATCAAAACTGCCGGTCCTTCGTGGGACTGGCGCGCCCGCTCCAATGCATTGCGATGACAAGCGATGAGCTTCGGCAAGGGATCAGGGCGCTTCCGCCCCTCGGTCATATACGGATAGTCGAAGGTCCAGACCGCGCCAATTGTCTTTAGCAGATCCGCCCACCGGCGCATCCATGGATGGGAGCAGGAGGCGCCGGCGCCAGGAGCAAAGACCAAAATCGGGGCTTCCACGGTTGCGGCTTAGCACATCTCACGCGAGTCTCCAACTTTGGCCTTGGGATTTTGCAGGAATCGAATGATCGATGCGCTCTGGTTGTGTGTACGGGCAGAGCAGCCAATCGCCATGGAAATAACTCACCAGACGCACCGGGCTTGAATAGAAATCGGACGGGCACTATCCCAATCGCGTGACCGGACGGCTGAAAACACTCCCCTGGATCGAGATCGGGATCTTGACACTCGCCGCGGCACTGCGTCTCGTTTTACTCGACATCAAGCCACCGCATTTCGACGAAGGCGTGAACGGCTGGTTTGCCGATCAAATGACGCGTAATGGCTACTTTCGCTACGACCCGACGAATTACCACGGTCCCCTGCACTTTTACGCGGTCTTTCTTTCACAAACTCTCTTCGGACGCAATCTCTGGGCGCTACGGTTGCCCGCTGTCGCCGTCAGCCTGCTTGCCGTCTGGTCGATGTTACGCTTTCGAGAGCATTTCGGCGCCTCGGTCGCCCGCATCGCTGCGCTCGCGATGGCCGTTTCACCCGCCTGCGTGTTTTATGGTCGCTACTCGATCCACGAATCGTGGATGGTCCTCTTTTCAACACTTTTTCTTTGGGGAGCACTCGGCCTCTGGCAAAAGGGCGAACGCCGGTTTCTCTTCGCGCTGTTCGTCGCAGCCAGCGGAATGATTCTCACAAAAGAAACGTATGTCCTGCATATCGGCAGCTTCTTTCTCGCCGGTCTTGTGTTGTGGCTTTTGCAAAAACTCCTTCCCTCTCATCCGAATGTTCCAATTGCACGCCAGCAATGGACCGGGAAGGATCTGGCAACAGGCGGAGCGGCCGCCATTTTTGCGATCCTGTTTTTCTATTCGGGAACGTTTTTGGATTTCCAAGCGCTGAGCGGACTCTACGAGACTTTTGCCGCGTGGTTGCACACAGGCATCGAGGCGGGAGGGCACGAGAAAAAGACCCATCAGATCGGACCCCTTAATTACTATTGGGTGGCACTCATGGCGCGTTATGAATGGCCCGCCTTGCTTGGACTCACGCTCTCTCTTCGATATATCGCGCCTTCAGACGCGCGCCTTAGATATCTCGCAATTTACGGCTGTGGGGTCCTCGTGGCTTACTCGCTGATCCCATACAAAACGCCCTGGTGCATCATTTCGATCATATGGCCGTTCTATTTGATACTGGGTTCCGAGATGGTTGCAGCAACCGCACAAACCGTTAGTCGGCTTGTATCCTTACTTCTTCGGTTTGTTGCTGCAATCAGCATCGCGACCAGCGTCTTCCTTTGCGTTCGTCTTAATTTCTTTCGCTTTACAAACGAGAAGGAGCCGTTCGTGTACGTGCAGACATATTCCGAGATTGAAACGCTTACCAAGCCACTCCTTGAAATGGCACGGCAGGATCCGCGCTACTATCACTTGCGGGGTCAAATTCTTCTCGACAGCTATTATCCGCTCCCGTGGATGCTCGGCGATTTTACGCAGATCGGATACTTTAAGAAAGAGGAGTCACCCGAATCCTATGATGCTGACTTCGTCGTTGCGGAGAAGAACGATGTGGAGAAGATCGAATCCGCACTTGCCGACCAGTACTATAAGCGAACGTTTCGCCTGCGCGATTCCCAGGAGGAATGCGTCGTTTACTTTCGCAGGAAGACCTTCGAGAGTTGGTTCAAGGGTGCGCCTCCTCTCGTTGAGGGAAAGCCATGAAGTGCCTAGCTTCCGCGCTAGCCTTCGCTTCCGCGAGCGTGGCCGCCGCGATACTCCTAAGCTTCCTATTCTCCGGGCTGAGTCCGTCGGTAGCGTGGTCAGCGATCGTGTGCGGCGTCTTGGCGGCGGCGGTCGCCTGGAGGACAACCAATCCATGGAGGCAAGCACAACCGCGCTTCTGGGACTGGCTGATGCTCGCGGTCTTTGCGCTTTGTTCGTTGCGTGCCTTCCTTTGGGTTGTCTATTTTCGCGGTGATGAGATTTGCGTGCTTTCGCCCAATAACCTTGGCGACCTTTCCCTCCATCTCAACCTGATCCGCTATCTGGCAAGCGGAGCCGCTTTCTGGCCGCAAAGCTCAATTTTGAGCGGCGCACCGCTAAGCTATCCACTCGGCGCGGATCTTCTGAATAGTCTGCTCGAAGTCTGCGGCGTGGATACGATCCGTGGCCTCGTCTGGGCGGGTCTCGCCGGCGCGGCGCTGACCGGCTATGCGCTTTGGTCGTGGGGCGGTGCCTTCGGAGTCGCCGCGTTCTTATTCAACGGCGGTCTCGCCGGATTTGCGGTGCTGCGCACGTTTCAGATCGAGGATTTCCAGCGCGAGATGGTCTGGAAGAACCTTTTTCTATCTATGTTTGTCACACAGCGAGGACTGCTTTTTGCGCTACCGGCCGGCCTGCTTCTCCTTCACGTCTGGCGACAGCGTTACTTCCGTGGTGGGAATCGTATCATTCCCTTGTGGCTGCAACTCCTGCTCTATGCCAGCATGCCACTATTCAATGTTCACGCCTTCCTTTTTTTAAGTTTCGTTCTGCTTGCGGTTTTCGTAAGCTTGCTTTTCGGTAAAGGCATACCGCGCTTTCCGACCGTCGGAGCCCAAATAGCCGCAACACCGGAGCGATTACGCAGTCCAGCAGGAAGGCGGGCCAAACCGATCCGCGAAGCGCTCACTTTCGTCGCATCGGCCGCTCTTCCCGCCGCTATCAGCATCCTGCTTGTCACAGGATTCTTCTCGGTTTCTTCCGGCATCCGATGGTCCCCCACCTGGATCATCGGAGGAACAGGATGGAACCTTGGGATGTTGATCTGGAATTTTGGCCTCGCATTGCCTTTGTCTCTCATCCTCGTGATCGCCCTTCTCTTCGATAAGGACATCGAGGCGCGTTGCTTCGTATGGGCAGCGAGCGTCATTTTCTTCGCAGCCTGCATCTTTGTGCTGACGCCTTGGGAATGGGACAACATGAAGCTGATTTTGTGGAGCTGGCTTGTGATCGCGCCGTATCAGTGGAAAAAGTTGCTCGCGCCATTGAAGCCTCCGGCACGCGCCGCCCTCTGCGTTGTCCTGTTTTTCTCGGGTGCTGTCTCGTTGATCGGCGGACTGGACGCACGCCATGGATACGTAGTCGCGCAAAGGTCGGAACTCGCCGCCTGGCAGCACGCCGTCGCCAGCATCGCGCCCGGCGTTCGCTTCGCAGGCGTTTCGGACTACAATCATCCGCTGATTCTTCTGGGACGCAAGGTGGCGTGCGGATATGAGGGTCATCTTTGGAGCCACGGGCTCGATTACCGAAAGAAATTTGATCTCCTCAACAAGTCGCTAACGGGTGAAGTAAGCTGGCGATCGAGCGCACCTTTACTCGATGTCGAATGGCTCGCCTTGCGAAACAAAGATTTACCAGGCAGAAAACCGCCAGGGGATTCACCCGCGGAGAATGCCTTCGGCGCGCTTTACGATTTAAGACCCTTGCTTAAACAAGACCCATCCAGCCCAGAAAACCCGCAATTGCGACCACAATCAGTGGGTTTATTTTGGTGAGGACGAAAACGAGCGTGCAGGCCCCGGTCAGGAGATAGGCATGCCAGTCCTGGTCCGCGGCCCTGCTCATTACATAGCCGCTTGCCAGAACGAGGCCAACGGTCAGTGGCGCGAATCCCTTTTCGATTGCATGGCGCACCGGTGAGTCCTTCGCATGCTCCCAGAACTGCACGACGAAAAAGACGAGCAAGCCGGCCGGCACTATCATCGAGACTGTGGCGAGAACGGCGCCCAGAATCCCCATCAACTCTCCTCCGACGGTTAATCCGGCCTTGTACCCGATTAACGTGACGATCAAAATGCTCGGCCCTGGCGCAGCCTGCGAAATTGCAAAGACGTCTGCGAACTGGCTGTCGGTCAGCCAATGGTAGTCGCTCACACTCTTGAAATGCATTTCAGGCAGAACCGTATTGCCTCCGCCAATTGAGAGCAGGGAAAGCGAACTGAACAAGAAGACTACTTGAAGAAGAGTTTTGGCGCTCATGGCTTCTTCGTCTTGGGCCAGCCCCAAACGAGGCTAAGTGGCGCCAGGAGAGCGAGGCAGGGGAGCAGGTGCCAGCGAAACACGCCATTCATCACGAAAATCGCCGCAAAGAGGAGCACGGGAATAATGCCTCGCAAGCATTTCCGACCAGTCTTGATGGCCATCGCCAACGTCAGAGCCACCGCGGCAGCGGCCGCTCCGTGAAGCACGCTCTGGAGCGCGGGCACTTGATGGAACTTAAAATACGCGTAACCGAGCCCGAGAATGATGAGCACGGGAATCAGCGACAGCCCGAAGACCGCAGCCGCGGCGCCGGGCAAGCCGCGGAACTTCGATCCAACGAAAACCGCCAAATTTACCTGATTGGCGCCGGGCAGGATCCGGCACATGGTAAGCGCGCTGAGAAACTCCTCCTCGGCCATCCACTTCTTCTCGACGACTACCACCTCGCGCGACCACGCGGACAGCCCGCCGCCAAAGGAGGCAAGCGCAATGTGATTGAAGGTCCACGCAAGGTCGAACAGCGTCGGCCGTGGGGGCTTTTCCGCCTCACTCATGTCTAAGCTCGTGATCGTGCGGAAAGTCTGTCTCCTTGTGTTGGGACGGATCGAGAGGGTCCGGCGGATCGTAGCTGTGCGAAAGCTCCCAATCCGCCTCAAAAACTTCGGTAAGGCGCTTCACAATGGCTTCATCCCTGATCGTTGTGCCCAACTCCCGACGTAAATCAAAGGCGCTGCGGTCGATGTTCATCGAGCCGACGAGGGCGTGCGAATTGTCGGCGATTAGGAGCTTGGCATGAAGACGCAGGTTCTTCTGCTTATGAACCTTTACACCAAAGCGCTTGAGCACTCGCAGAGAGGAAAAGGTGTCGAGAACATCCCAATCGCTTATGCCGTGCTTGCCCCCGCAAAGAACGCGCACGTGCACCCCGCGCGCCGCGGCCTCGAGGATGCGATCAAGAATGACGGCATCGACAAATTTCGGGTGCTGGACATCGAGCCTGTGCTTCGCCCCATCAATGAAGTGCGACATTCGGAGGCGCGAGTTCGCATTGCTCCACAGGAGTCCAGTCTCAGGATCGGGCAGCCAGTCGCGATGTTCCCAATCCGCCTCGAATCCTTCGACGACCTGCGCCACCCGTGCCGGATCGTAGGTCACTACTCCGTAGTCGCGTGTTTGGGTGAAGTACTTCACGCAGAGATTGAACGTAGAGATGAGCGCGGCGTTTCCGTCCACGACGATGGACTTCTCATGCGTCACGTAGAACTTCGGGTTCGCCCATTGTATACTTACACCATTCTTTTTGAAATAGTCATAGGTTTCATCATTGGCGCGATCACCGCCCGAGCGCTTCGGATTCAGCATCACGCGAACGTTCACTCCCGCGTTCTTGCGATCCGTCACCGCTTGCAGCAAGCTCGGTTCGGAGAATGTGAATTGTTTGATGAGAAGCGTTTTCTCTGCGGACCTGACAAAGTCGAGCACCGGGCCGACACCATCGTCGGGCTCGACGATCAAATGAGGGATAGAGGGAGACATAGCTTGCGCGAAAACAAATATCCCAAGCACGCGAAAAGAAAAGCCCCGCCTCGGTGCGGCGTTTTTTCCTTTCTGCCCGGCCGGGGCCCGTCTTAGCTCATCGCTGCAATGCAGAAGGAGACGCTCCCCTTGACTTCATGGGCTTTCCTCGAGCCCAAGTCGCGCCACTGGCTCAAGGCTCGAGTTCCCGGCTGTATCCATACCGATCTCCTCAGACACAAGCAAATTCCGGATCCCTTCTGGGGATCCAATGAAAAGGAGCTTCAGTGGATCGAGGAGCTCGACTGGGAGTATCGCTGCAGGTTCGCCGCGGAGCCCGGATATTGTGATTACGAGCACATCGAACTCATCGCCGAGGGGCTCGATACGATCGCAAGCATTCGTCTGAACGGACAAAATATCGGATGGACCGAAAATATGTTTCTCGGACACCGCCTCGACGTCAAGCAAGCGATCCGAGCAGGCCGGAACATTTTGGAAATTCGTTTCGGAAGCCCGACACAATATATTCGCGCCCGGCGGAAGCCGGGCGACTTTGCGGAGTGGAATGATCCGGTGGGCGGCTGTTGCCATATTCGCAAGGAACAATGTTCCTTTGGATGGGACTGGGGGCCACGCTTCGCCACGTGCGGAGTGTACAAACCGATTCGGCTCGAAGCGTGGCGAGAGAATCGCTTCGAGTCGGTGCGAATCCGCCAGCAGCACGAGCCCGGCCGCGTGACTGCCCACGTCGAGGCCCAACTCGCGCGCGAAGGCGGCGAAATCCGTGGCGTCGTTTACCGCAACGATCAAGTGGTCGCGGAGCTCTCAGACCTCAAGTTCGAGATTCCAAATCCTGAATTGTGGTGGCCAAACGGCCACGGCGATCAGGCGCTCTACGATGTGCGCCTCGAACTCGCGCAAGGAAATGAGATCCTTGATCGGTGGAACGAACGCATAGGCCTGCGCACAATCCTGATCGACCGCCACCCCGATGAGTTCGGAGAGAGCTTTCAATTCGTCGTCAACGAACGACCGATCTTTGCCAAGGGCGCGAACTGGATCCCCGCGCACAGCTTCGTCAGTGAAGTGCGCCGCTCCGACTATGACAACTTGCTGACGAGCGCAGTGCGGGCCCACATGAACATGATCCGCGTCTGGGGTGGCGGCATTTATGAAATGGAGGACTTCTACGACCTTTGCGACGAAAAAGGGCTGCTGGTTTGGCAGGACTTCATGTTTGCCTGCGCAATCTATCCAGGCAGCGCGGAGTTCTTCGCCTCTGTGAAAGCCGAGGCGGAATACCAGGTAAAGCGGCTGGCAAATCGCGCCTGTTTGGCCTTGTGGTGCGGGAACAACGAAATAGAGCAGATGCCAGGAGAAATCCTGAAAAACAAGCAGCGAAAAAAAGCCTACGAGGACATTTTTTACGCCGGTCTTCCCGAGGCCGTCGCGCGCTATGATGGCGCGACGCCGTACTGGCCGAGTTCACCGCACAATCCGGAGGGCTACGAGAGGGGTCCTAACAACGAGCGGGCAGGCGACAGTCATTTTTGGGATGTGTGGCACGCGCGACATCCCGTCAAGAGCTACGAGAAAAAGGGATTCCGGTTTTGTTCCGAGTTCGGAATGCAATCTTTCAGCTCACCCGCACTCGCCGCGATGTTCTGCCCGCCTGAAGAATGGGACGCTTTTGGACGGGCGATGGAGAACCACCAGAAGAATCGCGCCGGAAATTTGATCATCAAGGATTACGTTTCCCGAAGATATCGGCTTGCGACAGACTACGCTTCGCTCGCCTATCTGTCGCAGATCAACCAGGCTTACTGTATGAAGGTCGCGGTCGAGCATTTTCGCCGTTCCATGCCCCGCACAATGGGCGCACTCTACTGGCAACTCAACGACTGCTGGCCAGGGTTTTCGTGGAGCAGCCTGGAATTCGGAGGACGCTGGAAAGCGTTGCATTTCGCCGCCAAGCGCTTTTTTGCTCCGGTCCTGGTTTCGGCTCATGTCCCTGGCGATGAATGGTTGGGCATCGCTAGCATCTGGAGAAGCACCATCCGCGAGGTCCATCTCCATACAGTCTGCGACGCGCCTGGTAAGACCAACGGATCGCTGACTTGGACTCTCCTCCACTTCGACGGGCGGTTGCTGGAGGCCGGAGAGAAGAGCGTTTTCCTGGGCTACGGACAATCCCACAGGCAAAAGACCCTCGATCTTTCCAAGCAGATAAAGACGCACGGCGTACGAAACATCTATCTGCGCATCCGGCTCGAGACGGACGACGGAACTGTCTCCGAAGACACGGTTTTCTTGACGGCGCCACGCTTCACGGAGTTGCCCCGCACTCCGATCACCACGACGGTCGAACGCACCGCGCAGCGCGAATTTCAGCTAGGAATCCAGTCTCGCGGTTTCCAGCATGCTGTACAGCTCGATCTGCCGGGAATCGCACACACGTTCGGAGACAACTTTTTTGATCTGTATCCTGGGCAAACTCGTAAGGTAGAGCTCCGCACGGAGAAGGCCGCTATCCTTGCCGAAATCAAGCGCACACTTGCACTCCGATCGCTCGCAGATACCTATTGAGCTAGCTTTCCGCTAGCGGAACCGAAGCGCGTGAACTCAACCGAGGCTGCTCGCAGCGAAACTCACCCCGCGCGAACGCTGGATGTCACTTACTTGCCGCAAACTTGCGCTGTGCCAACACGATGAGGACCATGGACAAGCCTAGAAGAGCAACCGTGGAACCGGAGTCCGGTACGCGGTTCGTTGGCGGCACTCGCCGTGCCGCATCCACTTCCACTTGTCGCGCGCTGAGTTGTTGTGCGCTGGCTGCGGTCGCAAATGTCATCGCCAGAAGAGCGGGCAAAACGTACTTTTTCATTGTTTGATGGCTTTCTATTCGGGAATTTTCGATCGAATTAATTTGCAGCACGATTCACGCCAGGAGTGCGCATGTTGGTGAAATAGAACGGAATTAGTAATTCGTAATCTGTTTATAGCATGTAACTTGCGTGTATTAATACTTTTTGCTTCGTGTTTAACAATTTCGCTGGTAGTCGAAGCTTGAAGATCGAACTTGTAAGAGATCCCGACAGTCGTATCCGGTTTGCTCTATTTCTTCGGGACGATGAAAATTATAAGTCGTTGTGAACCAGTTTCCTTTATACAGGAAAGTTAGCTCGATTGCGTTTGTAAGACTTTCCGACGCGCGGTTCTCCGCGCGCCCTCTTTGTTTTGCTCAGTTTCGAGAATCCTTGAGTAACTGGCATTTGTTCTGCGAAAGATCTCCACGTGCACGACTCCTTTCAGCAAGCCCTTTCAATGACTCTTCCTATTTTGAAGAGAATTAGCGAAGGATTCGGTCCCTACCCGACTGCGTCGCTCGCGTTGCTCGAGAAGCTGAAGACCGGCGGCGCTATTCCCGCGGATGATGAGCCTTCGCCCTCTGTGTCCCCCCGGGCCACTGCGGACCGGAGTTTCGAGGCCTTGAGGGAGGTGGCCCTTGTCTGTGTCAAGTGCCCTCACCTCGCCAGATCCCGGACTCAGGTTGTCTTCGGAGTTGGGAATCCCAATGCGGAGCTGATGTTTATCGGGGAAGCTCCGGGAGCTGACGAAGATCTCCAGGGCGAACCGTTTGTGGGTCGCGCGGGTCAGCTTCTCACAAAGATCATCCAAGCCATGGGTTTTCGGCGCGAGGACGTCTATATAGCCAACGTCCTGAAGTGCCGGCCCGATATGCCTTCCGGAAGCTCCGGCAACCGCAAGCCGACGCCAGAGGAGATGCGCACTTGCTTGCCTTGGCTCGAAAAGCAGATTGATCTGATCAAGCCCCGAGTGATGGTCGCTCTGGGTGCCACGGCTCTCGAAGGATTGCTCGGCGCCACCACACCGGTCAGCAAGATGCGCGGGCGCTGGCTCGATTTTCACGGAATTCCGGTGATGGCCACCTACCATCCCGCTTATCTGCTCCGCAACCAATCGATCTCGGAAAAGCGCAAAGTCTGGGAGGATATGCTTCAGGTGCTTGAGCGGCTTGGAAGGCCGATCACCGAGAAGCAGCGAAAATTCTTCACGAAAGGCGAGTCGTGACCGAATTCGAACTACTCGCGGGACTGCGTATCCCAGCGGGCAGGATCCTCCATGTTCTGGCGCGTGCGCGGAGTGTCCTGCTTATCGAGACGAATGGTGGGACGCTCTTTGATAGGATGGAGGCGACTGCGACGATGGTAGCGGTGTGAGCTTGGCGCGACGCATTTGGCGCGAATGCCTCTGGCAGTTTGCCACCAAGACCCTGCTTGTGCTATTTGCAGCCAAGGCGCGTGTGCGGATGGTCGTTTACCACGATCTTCCAAAGAGGTATGGTTTCATTCTCGCCTCCAATCATATCAGCCACTTTGATCCTCCTCTCATCACGCTGTTCTTTCCGCGCAGGATCGATTGGATCGCCATGTCCGACCTCTTTCGCGGACGCATTCTTCGCCGGCTTTTTTCCGATCTGAATTCAATCCCGATCGAACGCAACGAGCCTGACCGCGCCGCGTTGCGCATCGCGGTAGGAAGACTCAGCGAAGGACGAGTCGTTGGAATTTTCCCAGAGGGCGGCATCCGGGATGGCGCAGCCTCCATCGTTAACGGCGCCGAGATGAAACAGGGAGTCAGCCTTCTCTTCGCTCTCTCCGGCGCGCCAGTTGTCCCTTGCGTGATCCTTGGCAGCGATCGCCTCTATAATCCTCGGAATTGGCTGCCATGGCGCCGTCCTCAAATTTGGATCGGCTGCGGCAAACCTATTCTACCGCTAGGAGACCTGGCCGGTGAGCAAAAGAAAACTTACGTTCGCGAGCAATTCGGCCCGGCAATCGTGAAATTGAAGGAACGCCTTTGCGAGGATTTTGGCCTGACGGAAGCCGATCTGCCAAAGCCGCCCAGGCAGCGCATGAGAGAGCCGTAGACCCGCAGGGGGATCATGAGCGATATCGAGAAAATTGAGAAAGACGCTGCCTTGCCGGACAAATGAGCGCAATTGAAAGAGCTCTGGCTTTCGCAATGGATGGCGCAATGTGCGGCACGATGAACTTGCTGCAGTGGCGTCATCGCGCCAATGTCTGTTCCCTCGAAGAACTTCGATCTTATCTCTCGGAGTGCTCAGTGCTCTCGCGTGAGGAATTCTATCGAGTCCCTCCGGCGTCAGGCCGGCGTAAGGACGGAATGTGGATCGAGTGGGCCACACCGGTATCGAGCGGGTTTCCCGAAAACGACAAACCCCGAGTGCGGCTGCAACTGGGCAGCCGGGGGAGCACCGGTCCGACGATTCTTTTGCTGCATGCTCTTATGAGCGCCAGCGATTTTGGATACCTCCGAGTCGCCCGATGGTTCAACGAGCGTGGCTGGAACACCGTTTTTCCCCATCTGCCCTTTCACTACTCACGCACGCCTCGAGGCTACCTCAACGGCGAGCTGGCGATCACGGCCAACATGATTCGCAATGGCGAAACACTGCGGCAAGGTGTGATCGAACTCCGCCAGCTCATGGCGATGCTTCGGGAGGAAGGCTGCACGGAATTTGGCATCGTTGGCACAAGCTTCGGCGGCTGGAATGGAGCGTTGTTAAGCTTCCTCGAGACCGATTTTCGCTTCATCGCGCTCATTCAGCCCATTGTAAACATCGAACATGCGATCTGGCGGAATCCCGGTTCCGCTTTGCTTCGAAGGCTTTTACTCTCGAAAGGAATCCTGCCCAGCGAAAGCGAGCGCCATGCGCATTTGAGCTCTCCGCTTCACGGAGTTCCTCTCTGCGGAGGGGACCGCCTTGTCATTACCGCAGGCGACTACGACCGCGTCTCCCCCGTGAGCGATCTTCTCGAGCTCACAAATCGCTGGTCTGGCTCAAGGCTGCTTCAGGTGAGACAAGGCCATTTCGGTTATCGCGCGCTAAGAGAGACCCTCAAGGAAATCGAGAGATTCCTGTAGCGAAGCCGCTGAGGTCTCGCCGCTTCCTGCGCGCCTGAAAATCTCTCGGGATTTGTCATTTGGGCTTGCCCTCTGGCTCCGAACCCTCTCATTTGCCTGTCTTTCAGAATGGTCATCCACGCAATTGAGGTACCTAACGCACGCGAAAAGTCCCGGCTCGAACCGGGGCGAGACCGGAATATAACACGGACCCCGCAATGAGCTCATACGACGCGATCATTATCGGCGGGGGCCCTGGTGGTAGCACGGCGGGCAGCACACTGGCTCGCGCGGGAAGAAGGGTCCTTATTCTCGAGCGAGAGCGCTTTCCGCGATTTCATATCGGGGAGTCCTTGATCCCCTACGCAAACGACGAGCTTCGAGGCATTGGCGTCTGGGAAAAGTTGGAAACGGCGGGCTTCATGCCCAAGCTGGGCGCGGAGTTCGTCCTTGGAAATTCGCAAGCCTCGATCCGCGTCTTGTTCGCCCGTTACCTATCTCCGGATTACGCAAACACCTTTCAAGTCGAGCGTGCGCGCTTTGACGAGATCCTCCTGGATCATGCCGAATCCTCGGGCTGTGAAGTGTGGCAGCAGACGCGCGTTCAGTCCGTTTCGGTGGACGCTGATGGTGCCTTGGTTGTCTGCGTACGCGGGGGTGAAACGACCACAGTGCGCGCCCGCTGGATTCTCGATGCCAGCGGACGCGATGCGCTGCTCGGAAAACAGCTCAGGCTTCCAAAAACAGATCTTGGCCTGCCGAAGAAGTTCGCGACCTTTGCTCATTTTCGCGGCGTACGCCGAAACGAACCCCCTGCCCACGGGCACATTACTGTCGTGCGCCTTAAATTCGGATGGTGTTGGATTATTCCACTCGACGCCGAAAAGACTTCCGTTGGACTCGTGCAAACGCTTGAGAATTTTCGATCGTCAGGTTTGGAAGCCGGTGAGTGCTTCGAACGTCTTGTCGCCTCTACGCCCGAGCTCCAGCGGAGGATGGGCGATGCCGTCCGCATCACCGGCTACCGTTTCGCCAGCGATTACACCTACCGGTATCTGCAAAACGCCGGCCCTCGATGGTTGCTCATCGGCGACGCAGCGGGATTTATCGATCCCATCTTCTCTTCCGGCGTGATGCTTGCCGTCAAATCCGGCAGCCTTGCCGCCCGCGAGGTCCTGACGGCCGATGAGGCTCAAACGTCTATCTCTGTTCGAGCCCAGCGTCGCTACACACGCCGCGTCGGGCAGATGTGCAGCGTGTTTCTGAGAATGATCAAGATGTTCTACGACAACAGCGGCTTCGAAGTTTTCATGACACCCAAGCCACCGCGCGACATCGAACGCGCCGTCAACAACCTCGTCGCAGGCAATACAAATCTCGGTTGGCGTCTGCGCGGCCTGGTCTGGCTTTTTTACTTGCTCTGCGCGGCGCAGAGATATCTGCCGATCGTTCCTCGACTCGTTTTGGCTCAAAGATCGTCGAATTCTGAATGCCTTCCGAAAGGCGACTCTTCCGAGCCGCGGATGGTCGCCGTTGACAAGTGAGGCTATCGCACAAGCCAAAAGGCTTATCGAGAAACTAGCTTTCGATAGGTCGCCAGCGCAAGCAGCGGGAAGTGCTGGCGATACATATCGTACTTGAGGTAGAAAACGCAGGGAAAGCCGGTGCCGGTGGTGTAGTCTTCAGTCCAGGAACCGTCTTCATTTTGTGTGCGGAGCAGATATTCGACGCCGCGCTGGACGGAATCGCGGTTCGGATCGCAGCAGGCGCAGAGGCCCATGAGTGCCCAAGCGGTTTGACTGGCGGTGCTGGAGCCGCGGCCTTTGAGGGCGGGAAAGTTGTAAGATTCGCAGGTTTCCCCCCAGCCGCCATCGTCATTCTGACAGCTCTCGAGCCAATCGCACGCGCGACGGATCCATTCCTGGTCCATGTTTTCACCGATGGCGGCGAGTCCGCGCAGGATCTGCCAAGTACCGTAGATGTAATTGACTCCCCAGCGGCCATACCACGACCCGTCGGCTTCCTGGGTGCGGCGGATCATCGCCACGGCGCGGCGCACCGGAATGGACTGGCGATCGAAACCGATGGCGCCGAGGAGTTCGAGCACGCGACCGGTGAGATCAGAGCAGGTGGGGTCGAGGATGGCGTTGTGGTCGGCGAAAGGTACGTGCTCCAGCCAGGGGGCGGTGACGTCCTTGTCGAAGGCAGCCCAGCCGCCATCCTCGCATTGGAAGGCGAGGAGCCACTTCAGGGCGCGGTCAGTCTGAGCCTTTCGCTTGGAAGGATTGGCAGGCGGCACATGCCGCAGCGCCATGAGCACCATCATGGTGTCGTCCGTGTCCGGGTAGTACTCGTTTTCGTGCTCAAAGGCCCAGCCACTGGGTTCAACTCCCGGGACGTGCATGGCCCAGTCGCCCTTGAAGCGCACTTCCTTCTTTTCCAGCCACGCGGCGCATTTTCCTAATGCGGGATGATTTTTGGGCAAACCGGATTCGGCGAGGGCGATGGTGGTGATGGCGCTGTCCCAAACGGGAGAGAGGCAGGGCTGGATGCGAAAGTCCGCTTCATCGTCCACAAAGAAGCCGGCGAAGTCGCGATCGGCTTTCATCACCAGCGGGTGATCGTCCGGGTAACCCAGAACGCGCAGGGCCATCATGGCATTGAGCATTGCAGGGAAGATGGCGCTGAGGCCTTGGCTTCCCTCGCCCATCCGATCGAGCATCCAGGCTTCGGCCGCCCTGAGAGCCCGCCGGCGTAGTGGGTGAATGGGAAGCTTGTCGTAAAGTTTGAGGAACTTGTCGCAGCGTAGAAAAAAGTTCCTCCATGCCCAGAACCGCGGGTGCTTCTTGAGAGAGAGGTCAGTGTTTTCGAGTCCAGCGGGATACAGCTCGTGGAGCTGCATGGCCGAAGGGAGGTGACGCGTGGGTTTGTAGTGGTTGAGAATCGTCAGCGGGGCGATAATGGTGCGGCTCCAGGACGACATCTCGTACAGGTTGAAGAAAAACCAATTTGGAAAGAGGAAAATTTCCGGCGGAATGGTGGGAAGGTACTGCCAGGGAAACTGACCGAGGAGAGCGAGGTACAGCTTTCCGTAGGTGTTTATTTGCGGAATCCCTCCAAGACGGAGAACGTTCGCGCGGCCCTCTCTCATCCACGCCGCGTTGGGCGAGTCTCCGGCGAGCTTGAGCGCGAAGTAAGCCTTGACCGAGGCGTTGATTTCGCTGGGACCGCCAATAAAAATATTCCAGCCGCCATCTGCGAGCTGGCGGCGACGGATATGGGCCGCGCATTTGGCTTGCAGAGGTTCATCTACCTTTCCAAGCCAATGCATGTAGATGATATAGTCGCAGCAGAGTGTAGCGTCAGCGAGGAGTTCACCCTCCCAATGACCGTCGGGCTTTTGGAGACGAAGGAGGTTCTCCTGAGCCCGCAGGATACCTTCCTCGAGGGAGACCGGCTCCGCGAGAACGGAGAGAGCCGGGACTTCAAAAGGAAGAACTTTGGAGGCGGCGATGCTCATCGCGGATCGGAATTATCTGGCGATCATTTCATGCGGCGGCGGGTCGCCGTTTAGGAGGCCGTCCGGTCTTGTGGCCATTTCCAGCGGTGACACCATTGAATGGATTGACGGTTGCGCCTTCCACGCGGGGAGCGGGCTTGCGAGCAAAATTGAAAGCGATGTTCTGCCAGGTATCGCCGCGCTGTGCGCAGCGACCAAGTGTAGCGGTGGGCTCGTAACCGCAGTGCACCATGCAGTTTTCGCAGCGCTTGTCGCGCGCCACCCCCGCTACGACGCCGTATTTGTCCCAGTCAGTCTTTTCGAGCAGTTCACGATAGCTTGAGTAGTGACCGTCGGTCATGAGGTAGCAAGGGGCCTTCCACCCACGGACATTGCGTGTCGGGATCGCCCAGGCCGAGCAGGTCAACTCGCGCTTCCCAGCCAGAAAATCGAGGTAAATCGGGGTTCCAAAGAACGTATAGCGCTGGCCCCACTCCCGGACATCCTTGAACTTCTCGTTCGTCATCGCGCGCGTCAGGAAGAAATTTTCCGGCTGGAGGTTGAGCCTCTTGCGCATATCCTCCTTGGCCGAATCGTAGTCGTAGCCGGGCGAAATCGTATGACCGTCCACCCCGAGCCAGGAGAGGTAATCATACATCTGCTCGAGTTCGGCCATCGAGGTCTCCTTGTAAACCGTGGTATTGGTCGCGACCTGGTAGCCCAGAATCTTCGCCATGCGAATCGCGGCGATACATTCCTTGAAGACACCCTCGCGCTCCACGATCAAGTCATGCGTTCGCTCCAAGCCGTCGAGATGGACGTTCCAATACATCCACTGCGTTGGAGAAATCACGGGACGGACGGTTTTCGCCTTGGAATTGCGAATTTCCTCGGCTTGAACCGGAGTGACCAGCTCCTCGGAGAGAAGGCTGTAGAGTTTTCTTTCCAACTCGCTCTCGGTGCCCGAAGCACGAGCCTGGGCAAAGGCTCGCGCCATGTAATCGCGCATTTTCTTGCGCATGAAAATACCGTTCGTGCAGACATAAACAATGCGCTCTTGGCGAAGCAAACCATCCACCAACTCTTCGATCTGTGGATAGATAAGCGGTTCGCCTCCACAAATGGAAATCATTGGTGCTCCGCACTCTTGAGCAGCGCCGAGACAGTCCTCGAGTCTCATCACATCCTTCAGCGATGTTGAATATTCGCGAATCCGGCCACACCCGGTGCAGGTCAGGTTGCAGGTATGCAGGGGCTCGAGCTGCAGCACAGTGGCGAACTTTTCCACGCCCCGCAGCTTCTTGCCTATGATATACCTGGCTATCTTCGCCGTCAGGGGCAGCGGAAACCTCATGGGCCGGGATTAGAGGCGAGCTTCGCGCCTCTGTCAATGTTTCTGGACCAAATTGGCCGCCGATCAAACGTAGTGCGAACGCGCAACGCCGATCCTTTCAAGGATTCGAGGAATATTCACGCAGGTGCTGACGAGCTTTTGAATGCGGGCGATCTTTTCCGTATCCGTGGGGAGGGTCTTGACGTTCATCGAAAGAATCCGGCTTGCAATGGAATAGCTGTCGAGCGGAGAACTCACTACCGGCAGCGGCGACTCCCAGACTTTTTGCATGAGGCCCGCCGCCGGCTTGATGTCGTCCGACAGCACAATCCCGCAAAACGGGAAACCCACATCCGTCGCACGCCGCAATGCCGAGAGGACAATATTCTCGCGATCGCCCGGCGCCACGAGCAGCGTGTTCTCTTGGGCGCCGCGAAAGACGTTGGCTGAGCTCATCGCGCCGATTCTCACATGGGCCACGGGGTTGCGCTCCCGCTTTCCCCGATGCAGGAATGTGCCGCCAATGTCCTCGCAAATCTGCTCCAGAGTTGATTGCTCAAGCATGTTCTCGCGCGGAATGACTCCTAGCAATTCGAGACCTAACCGCTCGAAGCCGCGTCGAGCCGTATCCGCAATGGAATCGAGCTTTTCGGGAAGCACCTTATTCATGACAACGCCAATGACTTCGACGTTCTCCTTGTCAAAAAGGGCCTTGTTGACCGCAGCTTCATCGATAGGACGCCCTATACCCGCGGGGGTGACCAGGATAACTTTGCTGTGCACAAGCCGGGCGACGCGTGCGTTGGAAAGGTCAAAGACGCTACCCACTCCCGCGTGACCAGTACCTTCCACGATTGCGAAATCTTTTTCCCACGCTGCACGATCAAAGGAGTCTTGGATCCGGCGCACGAGCGAGTCATTGTTCGCGTGATCGATGTAACGGCGCGTGAATTTCCGCTCGACGGCGATCGGACTCATGTCCTCGATCGCCACCTGGGTGTCGAAAGTCTCGCGGATCAGGACGCTGTCCTCGTCGACGCTTTTGCCTTCGAATTCAACAAATCGCTGACCGACAGGCTTGATGAAGCCGATCCGGCGGAAGTTCTTGCGGAGGGCGGCGTAAAGACCAAGCGAAGTGGTGGTCTTGCCGGTATTCTGCTCCGTGGCTGCGATGAAGATCCGAGGCGTGGTAGTGTTCAAAAAGCGACTCTTGGAGTGAGGTGCGAACCCTTGAGCGAAACTTCGGACGGCGGCTTTCCGTCAGGCGAGATCCGGTTCGACCACCTCTGATGGATAGAGTTTGCGATACTCGACGGCCTGCAGGCCAACCAGTGCCGCAACGGCTACAATGTCATCGACCTCCGCTCCCCGGGAAAGATCGGCCGCGGGGCGAGAGAGGCCCAGCAGGATCTGTCCATACACACGCGCGCCGGCGAGATACTGGACCAATTTGGCTCCAATGTTGCCGCTATTGAGGTCGGGAAATATCAAGACGTTCGCCTTGCCGCCGACCGTGCTCGGCCCCATCTTGCGGTGAGCCACCTCGGGAACGAGCGCCGCGTCGGCCTGCATCTCGCCATCCACCGCGATCTCCACTCCCAATCGATCTGCAAGTTCGCGCACAATGGCGACAGCACGCGCCACCTTTTCGGTGGACGGTGTCTTTGCGCTGCCCTTCGTAGAAAAACTGAGCATGGCGATACGAGGACGGGTGCCGAAGACCTGCCGCGCCACGAGGCCCGTCTGAACTGCGATGGAGGCAAGCTGCTCCACGTCGGGATCCGGCACCACGCCGCAATCCGCGAGGAAAAGCACGCCATCGTCGCCGTATTGCTGGTTGGGCACTTCGGCCACCAGGCAGCCCGAGACGAACGGAGAATGCGGGAGCTGCTTGACGAGCTGGATGAGTGGGCGCAAGAGCGATCCGGAAAAGCTGTTCACGCCGCCGACAAGCGCGTCCACCTGCCCAAACTGTAGCATCATCGCGGCGTAGTAATTGGGATTCGTCATCAGCGCCCTCGTGTCTCTCGCGCCCGTTTTCCGGTAGCGCTCGATCTTTTCAAAGCGCTCGCAAAAAACGGGCAGATCGGAGGACGTTTCAGGATTGACGATGGCGACGTGGTCTAGGCTGACCTTTTCCGCCTTGGCGACGCGCTCAATCACTTCGCGGTTTCCGATCAATACCGGAATTCCAACTTTTTTCTCATAAAATGCATGGCAGGCGCGCACGACGCGCGGATCGTCCCCATCGGGAAAGACGATGCGCTTCGGATGCCGTCTCAGCTTGGCAAAAATCGTATCAATGAAACTCATGGCTGTTGCAACATCCCAAGCCTGAAAGAGAATGCTCCTCAAAACAAGATGGAACTGCTTGCTCGCGATCGATGCATTCGATTTCCTCGCCGCCCGTTGATCATGGGCATCGTCAACATCAATGACGATTCTTTCTGTGGCGACGGGCGGATTGACTACCGATGGGCCCTGGAAAAGGGGCGAGAACTTGCCTCTCAAGGAGCGGATATCATCGATGTCGGCGCCGAGAGCGCACGCACGAACCGCTTCGCAATAACACCCGAAGAGGAATTGCGCCGCCTGAATCCGTTTCTCGAACGCTTTCCCACCGCGTGGGATGGCGTGGAGCCGCGGGACGCGAGCCAAATCTTTCCTCCCCTGCTGTCAATCAACACTTGGCGACCAGAGGTGGCCGCCACGGCCCTGGTCTCCGGAGGGGACTTGCTGAACGACCTGAGCGCCCTCCAGGACGACCGGAATGCGCGGGCTTGCGCAGTGACCGGCGCGGCCCTCGTCATTATGCATTCGGTCGGCTCGCCAAAGATTGCCCAAACGCATGTCACATACCAAGACGCCATCGGCGAATTAATGAGCTTTTTTCGAGCAAAGATCTCTCTTGCCGAAAAGGCGGGACTCCCCCGCAACGCAATCATTCTAGACCCGGGAATCGACTTCGCGAAGCAGGCCGCAGACAACCTTCGTATCTACCGTGAGCTCGAAGTTTTCCGCGAGTTCGAGCGGCCGATCCTTCTTCCGGTTTCGCGCAAGAGCGTGATTGGACGCGTCCTGGGCATTTCCGATCCTGGCGAACGCGATCCCGCCACGGCAGCCTGCATTGTCGCGGGAATGCTGCGCGGGGCATCGATTTTCCGCGTTCACAATGTCGAGATGGCTTGGCGGGTGATTGTGTCCATTCAGCGTCTGCGCGGTGAATGAATCGGGTCGCGTTCGCAATCCGCCTTTTTCTAGCTGTCGTATTTCTCTATTCGGGCGTTGTCAAGGCATCCGGCAGCGCGCAATTCGCGATCGCGCTGGCCCCATTTACCCTAGTGCCGGAAAGCTGGATTCATCCGTTGTCAATCCTTCTACCTTTTGCGGAGATTGCCGGCGGCGCGTTGATCTTGGGCGCGCCGACCAAACGTATCGGCGCCTTCCTCGTTCTTGGATTGTGCCTCCTCTTTATCATCGCCTTGAGTTGGGCATTGGCCAACGGCATCGTCGTAAGCTGTTCCTGTTTCGGGGAAGATGAACGACCGTCTGTCACCAAAATGACCTTCGCACTCCTGCGAGACGCCTTCCTGGCAGCGCTCGCGTCAATTGTCCTCTTGACGGACCGTCCGCGCGCTCTTGAGAGAACAAATTTCAATAATTAGAAGGAAGCTGTTCGCCCCTCCAAACAGTCCGGACATCGTCCGAAGAATTCCAGCGAATGGCTTAGATTGCGGAAGCCATAGTGTTCCGCGACCCTTTGTTCGGTCTCAGCGAGCGGACAAGGAATATCGATCACGACGACCTTCCCACAACCGGTGCAGACAATGTGGTCATAATGCTTCGAGGGATCGTTGAGTTCGTAATAGCTGCAGGGGCGCTGGAGATTGACCTTGTGCACGAGGTGCAATCGGTCCAGCAACGCAATCATACGAAATACGGTGGCATAATCTGGGCCATTGCCTTCGGCCGCCGCCAACTCCTGGATCTCCTGGAGCGAGAGGGGTCTGTCCGCCCTAAAGAGAACGTTCAGGATGCTGCGCCGCCCGCTTGTAATGCGCATTCCTTCGCCTCGCAGGCGGTTCAAGATGGCCTCAACCGTAAAGCAGTGTACTTCCTCGCTCATCGACAATTCTAAGGCGACCGATGCGTCGCCTCAACAGAGCAGCCTGACAGGCGGACGGCAATGCCCCGTTGCGCGAGGAATTCCTTCGCCTGGGCGATGGTGTAGGTGCCGAAGTGAAAGATACTGGCAGCCAGGACGGCGTCTGCATTCCCGCGCGCGAGGACCTCGGCGAGATGGTCCAGTTCGCCCGCGCCCCCGCTGGCAATCACCGGAATGTCCACAGCCGCGCTGACCGCGGAAGTGAGGTCGAGGTCGTATCCTCCGCAGGTGCCATCGGCATCCATGCTCGTGAGGAGGATCTCGCCCGCCCCAAGGCGGGCCACCTCGCGGGCCCAATCAACAGCGTCAAGCGCGGTGGGGTTACGACCTCCGTGTGTGTAAACACGCCACTTGCCCGGTACATCATGTTTGGCGTCGATAGCAACGACAACACACTGTGACCCGAAATTGTTGGCAGCGCCCGAGACGAGCTCCGGATTTTTTATCGCCGCCGTATTCACACTTACCTTGTCCGCGCCTGCAAGCAGCATGGCTCGGAAATCTTCCACGACCCGAATTCCGCCACCGACAGTCAGCGGCATGAAGCACTGCTCAGCTGTGCGCGCCACAACATCCACCATGGTCGCGCGATCGTCGCTTGACGCCGTAATATCGAGAAATACGAGCTCGTCCGCTCCCTGCGCATCATAGAGCTTGGCACACTCGACGGGGTCACCCGCATCACGAAGGTCAAGGAACTTCGTACCCTTCACAACCCGCCCGCCGGTGACGTCCAGACAAGGAATTATCCGTTTTGCAAGCATGATACCACCTCTCGTCCGTCCCAACCCGCAACGCCAGACTAATTTGTTGCTTTGGCTCTAGGCTCTCATACCTTGCGCAGATTGCGCGCGGCGCGAACCGCATGGAACGACTCGGTATGAAGAAAGCAAGATGCCGCCGGCACATTCTCAAGGTCTCCCGCCTCTCGCTTTCTTTTGCCGCCTTCCTCATCGCAATTCTTCTCGGAGGCTGCGCATCGCCCTACCGACAGGGCGCAGGAAAGTTCAATACGGTCGTCGTCGATGCAGGACATGGGGGGCTTGACCTCGGCGGCCGGTCGGTTTCCGGCTCGCCGGAGAAAGTTGTGGCGCTTGACACAGCGCGAAGGCTAGCGGCTATTCTCCGTCGCAAAGGGTTTCGTGTCATCGAAACTCGAACCCGCGACGTTTTTGTACCGTTAGGCTCGCGCAGCGCGGTCTCCAACTCCACGAGAAACTGCATCTTCGTCAGCATCCACTACAATTGGGCTCCTCGCAGAGGCGCCCGCGGTGTCGAAGTCTATTACTCCAGCCCTCGATCATGGCGTCTTGCCTCCAACATCCTTCGAGAGACCGGCAAGGCTTACCCCACACACAACCGAGGGGTAAAGCGTGCGAATTTCTATGTATTACGCACCAACCGGCGCCCAGCAGTGCTCTGCGAGCTCGGATTTCTTTCCAACGCGGGGGACAACCGGTTTGCGCAGAGCGCGCTATCTCGCCAACGGCTGGCCGAATGCGTCGCTAACGGTATCATCGTGGAGCAACAAAGCGCGCAGCGCTAAGCTGAGAGCCGGTTGAACTTAGGAAGCGAAATCTCATTGCCCACGGCCCCAGCGCGCAGCGACAAACGCCTCCTCAAGCGTGCGGATTGATGAACCGTCGCTCCAAGGCGGTCCTGTTTTATTCTCCTTGGCACGCTCATAGTAAGCCATTGATGTGCATTGGCTGCCCGACATGGATTCGAACCATGAATAAAGGCTCCAAAGGCCTCTGTGTTACCGTTACACCATCGGGCAAAGAGCCCATTACTGTCGCCGCCACGGGCGCCGCTAGCAATGGAAAAAGATGGGATCGAGCTTCAGATGCGCGAGGGAGGTCGCGGGGCTCGCAGACGACCGGCCCGTCGAGGTCGCGCCTCAGTCCGAAAGGACGTCAAGGCACATTGCGAAAACCGGGCTGAAATCTTCCGGGCTGCGTTTGAGCCAGGTCCTGATCTTATCGAGTGGGAAGAAGGCTCCGGTATCGATCTCCATGGGAGCGAGATGGAAGGGTCCTTCATGCTTCCCACGGAACACCTCGATGAACTCCCACCCGGTTGCCTCGGAACATGGCAGCTTCCCGATCCTTTCGATTGAGCACTCGATGCCTATCTCCTCGTGGAGTTCGCGCCGAGCCGATTCTTCATAGGACTCTCCGGCATCGACATGTCCAGCCGTCGATGAGTCCCACTTCCCTGGGTGCGTATCCTTCCAGATCGAACGTTTCTGGAGGAACAACTCTCCGCGCTGATTGAAGATGAGGATATGAATCGCGCGATGCCGCAGGTTATTCACATGCACGAGATCGCGCGACTCGAAGCCGATTACGCGGTCGTGTTCGTCCACCACGCACAACATTTCGGAGCCATGCTGGGCCGTTGCAGGCTGTAGCAATTGGGAAAGCCTCTCCCATTCTCCGAGGGAAAGCTCCTCCCCTCTGACGGTTTCCTTCACGCCTAACGCGGCACATACGACTGACCAGTGGTCTTTGTGCTCGGCGAGCAGGTTGCGCAGTTGCTTTCGGCGTTCAGCGAATCCACGGCGAACGAGGCTCTCAAACAACATTTCGTCGCATGGTGCAATATCGCTCGTGGCTTTGCGCTCGAAGATAACGACAGCGGAAGAGACCTGAGGCTCGGGGAGGAAAACCGAAGGGGAAAGTTTCTTCGCACAGCGTATGTTCCATCGACGCGAAGCACACACTGTCATTGCGCCGAACTGCTTCGTTCGCGGCACCGCGACGAGGCGTTCGACAACCTCCCGCTGTAGCGTTAGAACAAGGATTGATGCGGGTGAGAGGGCTGATGCGTATTTCGCGATTAAAGGTGTCGAAACGTAATAAGGAAGATTGCCTATTATTTTTACGGGCCCCCTGCCATAGAGTGTACGGAGATCAAAGTCGAGGGCATCGACGTGGAACAGTTCCACGTGCTCCGACCCAAAACGCCCGCGCAACCATTCGACCATTCGTTCGTCCTTTTCGATTAGGGTAAGCGAGACGCCCTCGCGCAGAAGCAGGCCGGTCAGTGCGCCTAGACCGGGGCCAATTTCCACAATGTGGTCGCCAGCCTCGATACCGAGTCGCGCGACGATCCAGCGCGCGAGATTCGCGTCATGAAGAAAATTCTGGCCAAGGCTCTTGCGGGGACGCGCACCTAGGCGGCTGAGCGCATCCTGGATTTCCGTGCGAGTCATCGACTTCGGGTGGAGGATTCGTGGCCCATTCACAAAGGATCAGTGAACAAGTAATCCAGAAATGTGGGATTTTTTCCCAAGTTATTCACAGGAGCAAGAGCTCGTAGCTGGGAACCGAAAATCCCCGCTTGAGGCAGATTCCGATATGAGGCAGCGTATGGGCTCGTCCAACATGAAAAAGTCCGGCTGTGCCATTGTTGTCCTCTTTCTCGCCGTCTGTGCGAGCATGTTTGTCAATCTGCTCCTTTTCGCGGCGCTCGTCGGCGTAAAGGGAGCCAAAAATGTCGCTGTGGTGCGGACACTGCGCGAAAGGGATTTTGAGGAAGTGACACTCAAGGAGGGGACGATTCCGGGTCAGAAAATCGCGGTGATTCCGCTGGAGGGTGTCATCGCGCATGGACAAGCGGGTGCACTCGGAGAAGACATGGTGGAGGGCTTCAAGAATGCTCTGAATCAAGCGCGGGCAGACTCTCAGGTCAAGGCGGTGGTGATTTCGGTAGACAGCCCAGGGGGCGAAATCACAGCCTCCGACGTGCTTTACAACAGCCTCAGAGAGTTCAGCAAAGAGAAGCCCTCGGTGATCTACTTCAATTCAATCGGCGCGTCCGGAGCTTACTATGCCGCCTGCGGAGCGAGCTATATTATGTGCAACTCGACGACCTTCACCGGCTCGATCGGCGTGATCATCTCGACGCTCAATTATCGCGATCTTTTCGGGAAGATTGGACTCCAATCTGTGGTTTTCAAGAGCGGAAAGTTCAAGGACATGCTTAACGGGGCGCGTGAGATGGCACCTGAGGAAAAGGCTTACGTGGAAGGCCTTGTCATGCAGAGCTATGACCGTTTTGTTGGCATCGTCGCCAAGGCGCGAAATTTGAATGAACAAAGCTTGCGAAGCGGCGTTGCGGACGGCCGGATCATGAGCGGGACCGACGCCCACGAGGCAAAGCTTGTCAATCAACTCGGCTATATCGAGGACGCCTTCGACAAGGCGGGTGAACTCTCTGGAGCATCCGGAGCGCGAGTCGTCCGCTACAAACGCGCAATAACATTCGCAACGCTTCTGCGGATGTTCAGTGAGACGAAGGCACCTTCGGTCAATTTGAACATCCTTGAGAAATTCCCTCGGCTGGAACCTGGCCGGGTGTATCTGCTCCCTTCCTTCTTCGCTCTTTAGCACCTGAGAAAGTTTCTAATGGAAGCGGCGATAATTCCCAACGGAATCGGACCTCAAAGCCGGAGAGCCAGATAGTGGAACTGCTTTTCTCGGGAGTCCTCAGTCTCGGCAGCGCCGTTTATTTTCTCCGACTTGCCAAGGAATCTGATCTGCCATCCAAATCGCGGACCGTTCTTCAGCCCTATGGAATTCCTGACGCTATTTTCGCCGGAGGACTGGTGCTGTGGTTTCTCACAGGCATAGTGGGGTCGGCCAATCGGGTGGTGATTGTCGACACGGGGGTGCTCATCGCCGCCGCGATTCTGTCGTTTCTTTTGGTCACCTTTGTGCTCAGTTTCCTGATCGTTCGGTCGAGAAACCCCCTTGATCTGTTCGGTCTGCGGGAAGCCGGCTGGCAGAATCTGCGGGCAGCTTGCTGGGGTCTGGTGGCCTCGCTTCCCGTGATCTATTTCATTCATACGCTCAGCTTGCAGCTCATGGGCGCCGATGCCCAGCCCCAGCCTCTGCTTGAGTTCCTGGCCGGAAATTCAAATCTGCAGGACAGGCTCTTGTTGATTCTCACAGCCGTTATCATCGCACCGATCACTGAGGAGCTGATTTTTCGAGGCTATATTTTCGGGGTGCTCAGGCGCTACGCCGGGCGATGGTGGGCAATGGTGATCAGCGCGCTGCTCTTTGCAGCGATCCACGCCCATATCCCGTCGCTAGCCGGCCTTTTCATCCTCGCCGTTGCCCTCACACTCGTTTATGAGGGCTCAGGGTCGCTTTGGACCCCGATTCTGATGCACGCGCTGTTCAACGGTGTCACCGTGGTTCTCACTCTTACATGGCCGGATTCGATCAAATGAAATTGCAGGACGTGAGCGAAGACCGATTGCTGGAGATCCTTCTCGCCGATCTTCCCATCGGACGAAATACGCTCGTGGGTCCGGGCGACGATTGCGCGGTAGTCAAGGGCGCCGGAATCCGCGAACTGCTCTTGCTGAAAACAGATTGCGTCGTTGAAGGTGTTCATTATCTGGCAGAAGACGAACCACAGAGAGTCGGATGGAAGGCCCTTTGCCGCCCCTTGAGCGATGTCGCCGCCATGGGCGGAGAACCGCTCCACGCGCTGGTGAGCGTTATGTCACCGGAGGATCGGTCCGTTGCGTACTGGAAATCGCTCTACAAGGGACTTTCTAAAGCTGCAGGACGCTTTGGCGTTGACATTGTCGGGGGAGAGACCTCGCGCTCGCAGCGAGCGGCCGTCTCCGTTTTCCTGGTGGGCCGCGTTGAGGCTGGACGCCTGGTTACCCGTTCCGGCGGCAAGCCCAGCGATCTGCTTTTCGTCACCGGAACTCTCGGCGGCTCCCGCGCTGGGCGCCATCTGGATTTTATTCCGCGCCTCATCGAAGGGCGCTGGCTCGGCGCTCACGGATATGCGCGCGCAATGATCGACTTGAGCGATGGCCTGGCTGCCGACCTGCCACGGCTCGCCGCAGCAAGCAAATGTGGGTTCCAGATCGATTCCTCTGCTCTGCCGAAGGCTCGGGGGTCCGACAGCGCTCACGCGATGTCCGACGGTGAAGATTACGAGTTACTCATCGCCGTTGCGCCGCGGCTTGCCGATCGATTGCGCCGCGGTTGGAAGGAAACATTTCCGAGTGTGCGGCTGACGGAAATCGGCCGACTCACCGGACCGGGCGCTTCATCCACAGCGCTTCCCAGGGGATTCGATCACTTTCGGGTTGCCAGAGTGCCCTCGACGAAAGAGAGCTAGACATCGAATGATCCGAATGAAGTATCACGTGCCGGGAACTCCCCCGGCCACGCTGATTTCGGCGGCAAAGGGCGATGGCACCCCACCGGTCATTACGCTTATCCAGTATGACGGCGGCACAATTTTCGAGGGAGAGTTCGACACTTTCGAGGACTTGATGCAGCGCTTCAATCCGTCAATGGTGAACTGGGTCAACATTGACGGCTTATCCGATGTCGGACTGCTCCGCAAACTGGGGCAGCAATTCAATATCCATCCACTCGCTCTTGAGGATGTGCTCAACACCACGCAGCGGCCAAAGGTCGAATACTACGCTGATCAGTACTTCATCGTCAGTGAAATGATTTATGAGGAGGACGATCGGAGAGTTTCTCTCGAGCAGCTAAGCATTTTTCTCGGCAAATCCTATGTGCTGACAATTCAGGAGGAGAGCGAGCACGACGTTTTCGAACAGGTCCGCTCACGCTTGCGCTCTGGCCGCGGCTATGCACGCAAGATGAAGTCCGACTATCTCGCCTATGCGCTGCTCGATGCGACGGTCGACCAGTTTTATCCGATTCTCGAAACCTTGGGCGAATCAATCGAGGCAATCGAGGAAGAACTGCTGGAGAAACCATCCCGGGAGACGCTGCGCAAACTCCATCAAGCCAAGCGCCTGTTGCTGCAACTGCGCCGCACCGTGTGGCCGCAGCGAGAGATTTTCAACACGCTCATCCGCGATGATTCCGGCCTCGTCTCGAAAGAAACCCAGATTTTTCTTCGAGACTGCTACGACCATACAGCACAAATCGTAGATATCCTCGAAAGCTATCGCGATCTCGCTGCGGGGCTCATGGATATCTATCTGTCGAGCTTGGGCTTTCGCACGAATGAGATCATGCGCGTCCTGACCGTTATATCGAGCATCTTCATTCCCCTCACCTTTCTCGCAGGCGTCTATGGAATGAACTTCAACACCGACCACCCCTTGAACATGCCGGAACTCAACTGGCCTTATGGCTACTTGCTTTGCCTCGGAGTCATGTTCTGTATCGGGGCAGGCATGGTAATCTTTTTTAGACGCAAGAGATGGCTGTGAAGTCGCTGTTGATTCTCACGGCCAGTTTTGGCGAGGGTCACAACGCCGCAGCGCGAAACCTGCGAGAGGCAATTACTCTCAAGTCACCGCAGACAAATGTTTTAGTCAGCGATATTTTTCTCGACGCCTACGGCTGGCTCATCCGGCTCGTCGAGAAGGGCTACCTCACTGTAATAAATCACTTGCCACACTTCTGGCGGACGACCTTCGAGCTGCTCGACCGCACGCGTATCATTGAACAGCATATCGGTATTTATGGTGCTGCGGCACGACGGCTGGCGCGCCTCATCGCAGAACACCAACCCTCAGTCATTGCTTCAACCTATCCAGGCTGCAACCACCTGCTCGATTTCATTTACCGAAAAAGGCTAAAGCGCCCGTTCAGAACGGCGACGATCATTACCGATTCCCTCACGATAAACTCTGTCTGGTACCGCGCGCAGAGCGACTTTTTTCTCGTTGCCAACGAACCGACTGCGGAGGTCCTCGTCAAAGCCGGGATATCGAATCAGAAGGTCCGCGTCCTCGGTTTTCCAGTACCGAGAATCTTCGCGCGTCTGGAGGGATTGCGCCCTGTCCCGCCGCAGGATGGCCGCTGGCGCCTTCTCTATGTGATCAACTCGGGACGCCATATGGCGCCGGAGATCGCCAGGCGTCTCATGATCTTGGATGATGTGCAACTCGCAGTGACGACCGGACGCGATGAAGATCTCGCGCGGCAGATCTCCGCTATTTCAGCAGCGACCGGAAGGAAGGCGGACGTCTTCGGATGGATTCCTGATATGCCGCGCCTGATGGCAGAGAGTCATCTCCTCATCAGCAAGGCCGGCGGCGCCACCGTGCAAGAGTCCCTTGCTGCCAAGACGCCGATGATCATTACGCAAGTCGTGCCGGGTCAAGAGGAAGGAAATGCCCGCCTCATTATTGAGAAAGGTGCAGGCGCCCTGGCCACCACGCCGCTGGAAATCTCGGCCGCGGCACGCGGAGCGTTCGCAAATGGCGCCCGCCGGTGGATCGACTGGCAGCAGGCCGCATCCTCCCTCAGCCATCCCTCCGCCGCCGATGACATTGCCGAATTCCTGTTAGGCCTAGCCTAAAGGGGGTTCGGAGCCGCAACAGGCTCACGGCAACATGCCACTGCAAAGGCCGAATCACGAGTATGCTTTCCAAGGAATGCCTCACGTTTCGCAATAGCGATCCCCGGCATCGCCAAGTCCCGGCACGATGTAAGCCCGGTCGTTTAGCTTCTCATCGAGAGCGGCGAGAAACATCGGCACCTCGGGATGTTGGGAGTGGAAAAGCTTCGCGCCAGTCACTGAGCCGAGCAACGCGATGAGCCGGAGACGCCGAGCCCCGCCAGTCTTCAATTTGGCTGCAGCGTCCGCGGCGCTGTTGCCCGTCGCAAGCATCGGATCGACGAGAAAGACATCGGAATCTTCGAGATCCCGCGGGGCTTTGAAATAGTAACTCATCGGTGCGAACGTCCTCTCGTTGCGATAAATTCCCACGTGGCCCAGCCTCGCTTGAGGGAGAACATCCAGCATTGCCTCCGCCATTCCAAGTCCCGCACGGAGAATCGGTACGATCGTCAGCTCCTTGGAAAGTCGATGCCCTTTGCATCGCTCCAGCGGCGTCTCGATATCGATTTCCCCTACTGCCAAGTCGCGAGTCGCTTCAAAAGCCAGCAAGGCGGTAAGCTCATGAAGTGTGCGCCGAAACAACTCCGTCGGCGTATCTTTGCTCCGCAGAATCGTGACTTTGGTTTTAACTAGAGGGTGATCAACGACGGTGCACCCTGGCAAACGAAGCTCACTCATGCCCGAGAGAATACATGATTCCTAAGCCGAGCATAGAAGACAGTCGAAAGGAAAGGCAGGAATCAAGAGTCAGCGGCCGCGGCAAGAAACTCCTTCCGCTCGCGGATCTCATGCGTGACATGCGCTAATTTTTCAACAGACTCCGAAGGAAGAATGAAATCCAAAGTGAAGTGGGGAGTAATCGGAGCCGCAGATATCGCGATAAAGAAAGTCATCCCAGCCATGCAGCGCGGAGAGTGGTCCGAAGTCGTGGCAATCGCTTCAAGGGACGTGGAACGGGCCAGAAAAGCTGCTCAGCAACTGGGAATCCAAAAGGTCTGCGGAACTTATGAAGAACTCCTGGCCGATCGAGATATCGAAGCCATTTATAACCCCCTGCCCAATCATCTTCATGTCTCATGGTCGATCAAAGCCGCGGAAGCCGGAAAGCATGTCCTTTGTGAAAAGCCGATCAGCCTAACGGTTCAAGAGGCCCGATCTCTTCTAGAAGCTCGTAAGCGCACTGGCGTGAAAATCGCGGAGGCTTTCATGATACGCACGCATCCTCAATGGCGCAAGGTCCTCGAACTCATCGCGGCAGGAAGGATCGGCACGGTCCGGTCGGTCATGGGCTATTTCAGCTACAACAACCGGGATCCGAAGAACATTCGCAACATCCTCGCATACGGCGGCGGCGCGCTGATGGATATCGGCTGCTACCTTATCTATGGGTCTCGACTCGCCTTTGGAGAAGAACCCACACGAGTATGCGGACTCATCCAACGCGATCCGCATATGCAAACGGACGTGATGACGTCTGCGATGCTTGACTTTCCTTCCGGACACTCCGTTTTCACTTGTAGCACGCAAATTGTGCCCCACCAGCGAATACAGATCCTAGGAAGCGAGAGACGCATCGAGATCGAGATTCCATTCAACGCGCCACCGGATCAGCCTTGCCGGATATTTGTCGATGACGGAGCCGAGCCATCGGGTCGAAGAGCTCAGATTTTGGAGTTCGACGTCTGCGACCAGTACACCATTCAAGGGGATATGTTTTCGGCAAGCATTCGACATGGTGAGGAGTTAGCGGTTCCACTCGAGGGCTCGATCGCGAACATGTCCGTCATCGAGGCAATCTTCCGCTCTGCCAAATCCGGCAAATGGGAGCAGCCTTCGCCTAGAGCAAATACCGAACTACCGGATTTGCTCTAGGCGTCAACAGAATGTGGCTGCTGGACGTGTAACGTCTCTTAAACCTTCACCGGCTTCTGCTCCGCGTCGGACTTAAAGCAGGCGTCGAGAATATGCTGAATCTCCGCGCCGCGGGCGAAGTCAGGCTGATCCTGGTTGCCGGTCAAGATGGATTTGACGAATCGCTGGTAGATGGTTGGCACCGGCGGCGTGTTCACATCCTTCCATAAGCCTTTGTCCAGGTCTTTGCCAACGCTGATACGGTAGCCTGTCGTAGTGCGTTCGGAATCGATTTCGATGGAACCCTTGGTGCCCGAGATTTTCAAGTAAAGGCGGTTGACATGCCCGCCGGCCCACCGGGTCGTATGGATGGTACCAAGCGCGCCATTCTTGAACTCGATGCTGAGGACAGCGGAATCATTGGCATCGAGGACGTATTCGCCCACACGGTCACGCGGGGCCTTGCGAAAGGCCTTTAATCGACAATACACCGAGGAGATATGGCCAGCGGGGTAGGTGGCAAAATCGATGATGTGCACTCCTACGTCGCCAAGCGCGCCCTTGCTGCCGTGACTCGAAGAGAGACGCCAGAGCCACGTCGGGGTGGTGCGCCAGTCGCCCCAGATTTTACTGGGAAGCCAGGACTGTAGGTAGTTTGCCTCAATATGGCGCATCTCGCCCAGGGTCCCGCGCTCCACTAGCGCAGCGACGGCCTGAATGCACGGCCAGTCGCGGTACGAAAAGTTGACCATGTTGATGAGGCCACTCTTGCGTGCCGCGGCCACCATGCGAAGGGCGTCCGGATAGTTCAGGGCGAGAGGCTTCTCGCAAAGAACATGTTTGCCCGCCTTGAGACATTGGAGAGAGAGAGGGGCGTGAAAAGCGTCGGGGGTAACATTGCTCACCGCGTCGATCTCCCCATTTGCGAGCATTTCTTCCAGGGTAGGATACGAGGCAGGAATGCCGTGCTTCTTGCAAAAGGCCTCCGCGCGCGCTGGATCGACATCGACAGCTCCTACGACTTGGCAGTTCTTTACTTCTTGAAATCTCTCGGCGTGGAGATCCGCCATGCGCCCTGTGCCGAGAATGGCGACGCGAACGGTTTTCTTACTTGTCTTACTCATGATAAAAAGGATTATTTGTAGCCGACCGCGGAGCGCAGATGTGCCTCGGCATCAGCCGGTAGCGGCTCGAGGGGCGCAGAGTTCGGACAGGTGTCCGGGATACGCACAGTCGGACGCGCCCAGTGCATTGCATTGATGATTACGCGCTGCACCTGCGGATGATGGTAGGTCGGATAGGTTTCGTGACCGGGACGAAAGTAGAATATGCGCCCGTTGCCGCGATACCATGTGCAGCCGCTGCGGAAGACCTCGCCGCCGGTGAACCAAGAGATGAAAATCAACTCGTCCGGTGTGGGAATGCCGAAGGGCTCACCATACATCTCCTCGGTCGGAACCTCGAAATAATCTTCAATACCCTGTGCGATTGGGTGCGTAGGCAGAATATTCCAAAGCCGCTCCTTGTCATTGGCTTCGCGCCACTTGAGCGAGCACGTTGTGCCCATCAAGGCTTTGAAAAGCTTAGCGTAGTGCCCCGAGTGCAGAACAATGAGGCCCATGCCTTCCAGCACACGCTTCTTCGCGCGCTCGACGATCTCATCCTTCACGTCGCCGTGCGCCATGTGACCCCACCAAACGAGCACGTCAGTCTGCTCAAGCACGGATTCCGTGAGACCGTGCTCGGGCTCGTCGAGCGTAGCAGTTCGGACTGTGACGCCGTCTTCCTTGCGAAGGAAAGCGGCGATCGCCTCGTGCATGCCTTGCGGATAGATTTCAGCGACTTTTGGGTTCTTTTTCTCGTGGCGAAACTCGCCCCAGACGGTGACTTGATACGAAGTAGACATACGAATTTTCTGTTTCAACTATGGCAGGTTTCCTCCTTGGATCAATCGAGATGAATTGCAGTTGTCTGCGATTAATCATAAAAATCCGACCTGATGCTCACGATTGCGCGGGATCTCGAAAAGGTGCTCGCGTCGCTGCGAAGCGACCACCTGGAAGTTCATTTGCCTCAGCAAGTCGGTCTGTTTCGGCGAAGAGCGCGCTCTTTCTTTCACGCCACGCCGGAGTTATTTATCCAGACCGGAGGAGGGACGGACTTTGAATGCCCGAGCGAGAATTTTCGCCTGCGGACCGCGGAAGTTTGCGTGATGCCAAGCGGCGTCCCGCACGCTGAGACACCGGTGGATCTTAAGACACCCTATGGCGTTCTGGTCTGCATGCATGCCAGAGACGGTTTCATCATTCAGCGGGCCGAGGCTACGCCCGAGCGCGAGATTGTGGCCATCGCGACCGAACATCTCTCAAGCCCTCGTGGCCGCGCCGGGTTTCGCTATCTCGAAGAGATATCCTCTTTAGCGACGATACCTGAGAAGTATAGGCGTGATTTTCAGCGGAGCTTGCTGGAGGCTTTCCTGATCACGGTTCTGAGCGAACTGAATCGTCCCTCCGCCGCGGTCGCTTCGCGCTCTCCTTTGGTAGCCGAGGCCGAGAAGCTGGCCCGAACGCTGCTCCCGGACCCTGAATTGGCCGTCGCGCGCATCGCGAGGGCATTGGGATGCTCCGCCGATTACCTGTCACGTCTCTTCCGCGAGGAGCGTGGAATCACCCTCACGGGCTGGATCACCCGGGAACGGATGGAGTTGGCCAAGGATCTTCTAGCCGACCCTCAGCGTAACGTCGCCGAAATTGGCTGGGCCTGCGGCTTCAACGCGCCCTCATATTTCATTCGAGTCTTTCGACAGCAGACCGGCACAACGCCGCGCGCCTACCGTATGACAAAGGTGTAGCCATAGTCCGGGCTTCCATCGCCTCTCGCAGAATCGCTTCCAAGGACCCGATCGAGGGATTGGCGCAGCTCGGGTAATAATTGTTGCCGGTCAACTGCTGCGGCGAATCGGCGCGCTTCATCAAGGCGGCCGCACGCAGAAAGAATGAGCGCGTAATAGGCGCTGCCGTCGTTGCCAAGCTGATTCAAGTCCTCCCGCGAATCGAGAAGCATCGCACCCCGCTCTGCGTCGCCCTGCAGGCTGAGCCCATACGCGTAGAGGACAGCATTTCCAAGGGCTTGCGAATTGGCTTCGTAAAGTTCTTTCGCAAGGTGTACCGCACGTTCGATCTGGCGTCCAGTCACCATGAGCAAACCCGCCACGTTGTACTTTGCGGCCTGGTCCGTCGGGTTCTCCTTTAGAATGAGCTCCATCATGCGAAGCATTTGGTCGCTATTCTTTTCTTTCAAATAGGTCTGATAGAGTTCCTTTCGCGCCCAGACCTGGCGAGGATCTTTCTCGGCAATCAGCCACAATACGTCGCGGACATCGCGCTTGTCGGTTCTCGCCATCGCCAAAAGGGGAAGTAGCTGCGCAGGCTGCTTTTCTCCAGAAGCCAGAGCAAGCTGCCACGTGCGTTCCGATTTCTGCGCATTGTCCTGCCCCGCCTGAGCCCGCGCGAGAAAGGCAAGACGCAACGGCTCAAGCTCCCGCCAACTGGTCCAGCGCACAAGAGCCTCGAGATCCGCCCAACGTTTGAGAGCGCTGTGGCAATCCGCAATCAGGATGCCAATCAGAGGCTTGTCCTTCACATCTTTGGGCAGGCCTTCTAGCCAAGCAACAGCCTTCCGCGGTCCTAAGGCGCCAATCTCCCATTTACCGAGTTCGAACGCGAGCCGCGGATCCCCGGATGCCCTGTTCTCGAGTTTCAATAGCCAGCTCTCATACTCGGACGATCTTGCCGAGAATAGCGCCTGCAGCCGCAACATTTGATCGGAGAACTCCGCCGCGGGCATCTCGACGAGGCGCCCGGACCATGAGAGGGCCGCAGGGAGATCGTCCCGTCTCAAGGCATCCCGTGTGAGCGCGCGGAGTGCGGGCAAAGCGTAATCTCCATCGGACACCAGCGACTCGAGTGCTTCGAGGGCGGAGGCACGCCGCTCCTCGGAACCCACCTCCAATTCGAGGAAGGCGAGCTTTGCGCGAGCCGCCTTGCTCTTCTCGGGATGCTGCATGAGCAGTTCCTGGTAAGTCGCAACAGCCTCCTCGGTGCGCCCAGAGGCCGAGAAAAGCTCTGCCTGAAGCTCTAAGAAGTCCGAATTCTTACGGTCCTGACCCTGGATCGCGCCAAGGATCTTCTCGGCTTCTAGCGGTTGATTGAATTTGAGAGCGGAACGCGCGAAGTCGAGCTTTGGCTCGAGAAGCTGCGGCTGCAGATCCATGAGCCTGCGATAATGCAGCAGGGCCTCCGGAGATCCGGCTGCCTCGAGTAACGACGCAGCAACGCTATGCGCCTCCAGATGATCGGGACGGTGCCGGAGTGCAGTTTGCAAATGGAGTACCGCACTCCGTGTCTCGCCCTTTTCCAGAAATGATTTCGCAAGCCGAACAGCGCGATGCGCTTGCCAGCCTCGGTAGACTGGGTAGCCAAAATAGCACGCCATACCCAGGAGAAGCGCTGTCAAAGCAATGACGGAGACCCAAAAAAAGACGCGCCTTCGGCGCACGGCCCGGCCTCGATCTCTTGTGTCCACCGCATATTCTGTGCCAAAGGCTTCTGAAAAGTCAATGCGAGAGAAACTTCGCGTGTTTTCTCCGTTTCTCCCGAACGCGCTTTGTTTCGTTCTTCACGAAAGGCTTGCCATTTTGCCACAATTGGGATTGAAGGGTTTTAGAGGCATGCTATCGGTCGCAAAGAACTACTAAACGGAATGGATCGCCGATGAAAAGGGAACGTCACCATAGAACCAGTACGTCGCTCAACGGCTCCCTCCGTTCCCTCTTTCATCTAAAACATTCGCAGGAAAAATCTTGATTATGAATCTCTTCCGATCGACTTGCCTTGCTTTCGCCGCTTGGTTGGGTACGGGCATGGGCAACTTTGCCGCTTTCGCCCATACAGCTTCTCCATTCCAATATGACTTCGGCCCCGCAGCCGAGGATGCTCGAGTTACCCAGGATCCGAGGCGAAATGATGTCTCGCCCGTCAACTCGAGCGTTGGCAGCATTGCTTTGTCGGTCGATTATGCGGTCTCGCAGCAACCTGATGATCAACTCGGCGTTTACGCATTGCCCGGTGTTGCGTTTGGTTACGGTCTTCCAGTTGACTTTCCCCTGAGTCAGCTTTCCTTTCGACAGCTCTCCGAGCCTGTTGTTCCGGAGCCTTCGACTGTTCTTGGAGGAATCGCTGCGGCTGGTTTGATGCTCGCATTCCTCGCTCAGCGCTTTTGGACATCCAGACGCCACGCAGCACCCAGAACCTAGGCTAAGGCGAGGAGCTGTTGAAAAACGATGCGCGCCTCATTGGGGGACGATAAGCTTTTCCACCGCGGCCTCTAACGCCGCCGCCGCTTGGTCGTTGTCGTGGGTTCCCGTCACGAAAAGCTGAAGCATTTGTCGCTCTTGCTGGCGTTGGCCAGCCGAAACGGCGGCAAGGTAATTTCGTGACGAGGGGTCAGATTGACCGGGCGGCTGGCCATACTCCCAAAAGCAGTAGAACGCATACACGGTTCCACTCGATGAATGGAAGCGATACTGTCGGAAGGAGAGAGGAATCCCATGCGCCGCGGTTTCCACGTTTCCGACCACCTGATCGAGCACAAAGCCGGAGGCTGGCATGCAAATTTCGGGCCGATGCCCAGCCAGCGAGGAATAAAGGTAAGAATTGCCCGCCCGCGGCCACTTGAAGAAAAACACTCGGAAATCGAGTCCTTCAGGCTCCGACCAGCCGTATGACCATCCCTGCTGCGCGCGCAGGAGTTCCCTCGTTTCCTCCGGAATGGGATAGCGCTTGAAATTGGGGAAGCTCTCCGAGGATTCGGCGGGTCGTTGAATCGTCCAACGCGCAGTGTGCAGGAAGCTCGACTCGTGAAGTCCGAACCACACCGCCGTTGCCAGAAAACCACTGATCAACGTCAGAAGCGCGATCACGGAAAAGCCGACAGGTATCGGACGGAAACCGGCGCGTGCCTCGGCTGCTTCAGCGCTCACCTCAGAAACCGATTTCGGTTTCAACAACCAATAAGCGCCGACTAGTGCGACGAGAATCCCACCATATTCCAGCAAACCTGCCGTGTCATGCCATTGACCTACAGCGGCAAGTCCCTGTTTGGCAGCGAGTGCTGACAAGCCTGTAGCGCGCACGAGATTTAGCAGAAGCGCGATGAGGGCTCCCCCAAGAACGAGGACAAACCGGCGGGCAACCGAAAGCCGGCCGAGCTCGCCGAGCACCAGGGATATCATGAGACTGGTCTGCAAGCCGCGCACACCGCTGCACGCCTCTTCAACTCCCACCACTCCGGTGGTCACCTCGATCAGGTTGCCATGCTGGACTGCTGCAATTCCCGCGATGTTCAAGATCTCCACGGCGATCGTGGCTGAACCCTGCGTAAGCCTCTGAATAAGAGCTGATTCCAAGGTACTTGGATAGGGGACCGCGACGGCCGTAAAGCAAAGCGGGAACGCAAAGTGACGCACCCACGACCAACCGCCTACGAGCGCCACCGCCCCTAGAGAGAGAGCCAGCAGCCAAAACTCACGGACCCAAAGGAGCGGACGCCACCCGGAGCTTGCCTCCTCGAACAAGCAAATCGGAATATGCAGCAGCAAACCCATTAAAATTGCTGCCGCCACGAGGTTGCGTGGCAAGCCCTTGAGCGGCTGAGGCGAGGGACGCGATTCCCAGCGCACATAGAGAAGCCCGACGGTCAGAAATGGCACGCACCAGCCGAACGCGTATTGGGCAGTGGCACTCCATTCAACACCAAGGCGGCTCCAAAATTGGATCCAATAAGCGAGAAGCAAAACTCCTGGCGCCCAGAGGACTACTAACTTTCGAAAACGATGCAAATGCGCTATAACCCTTTCTTCCCGGTCCACTCTGTAGAATCTCTTCTTGAGTGAGCCAGTGGCCCATGACTTTCCGGGTTTTTAGGAGCCTTTCAACATTTTTTCAAAAAAAATTTGCTAAATGGCACACTTAAAGCTTTAGTCTTGCAGCCTTCAAGCCTGGATACAGGTCGACAGGCTTAAAGTAACTAGATAAGGGAAAACGGATTATAAATGGAAATGGGAAACATGAATAGAGTAAAAGGCTTGCGTCAGAGTCGCCCGCCGGGCGGCTCGAAAGCGAAAAGACCGATCAAGACGCTGAGAAATCGGGTTGTTAAGGCAGTTGGGCTTCCTGTTGCCATCCTGGCGGGAGCCGTTTTCGGCGGCTCCGTGGCATTTGGCGACACGTCTGACAAAATCTCCTTCGACGGGGCCTCCTCGGGTGTGCTTATCAGTCCTACCGGAGCGTCGAATCTGCTGACTACCGGAGTTGGCACTAATTCCTTCAGCTGGGGTCTCGGAGTCAATTCACCGCCAAGCTCGCTCACCTTTACCGGTGCCAGCGTGGATGGCGCCTTTGCAGAGCAACCGTTCACCATCGGCACGCTCTCATATTTCAATGGCACCGTCTTGGGGGGTACCGAAGCTTACTCTGTTGGACTGCGGACGTCTCTGACGTTTTCCGGGTTCACGCAACAGTTCGACTACGGCTTTCAGTTGCTTAACACGTCCGAGACGGGTGACCCTGTGCGGAGTGCCGATTCGGTGTTCCTTTCGAGTTCGCTTCCAACGTCGCGCTTTACTATCGACGGCGTCAGTTACACCTTGAAGCTGGCTTTTGGGTCAGTCACAGGAGGTGGATTCAGTGAGATCAGCCAATTCTTCGTCCTGGAAGGCGGCTCCGCCTCGGCGGACCTTATCGGCTCGATAACAACCGAGACGCCTACCAATCCCACGCAGCCACCGGTTACAGGTGGGGGTGCTGGCGGCCCGGGCCCGACTGTCGTTCCTGAACCTTCGACAGTTGTTGGCGGAATCTCGGCTGGCGGACTCATCCTCGCCTTTCTCGTGCGGCGTTTAAGACGAGGCGGCTCTCAAACCGTTCTCGCCTAGCCTTGCCTGACCGCAGCCGGTGGCGGCTGCGCCTTAAGGGGTGTCAGCCCTGTAGCGAAGCCCGTGGAAACACGGGCTTCGTTGGCGTTATGGTCTCAGCCTCAGACCTCCTGACTCGTCCCTGTAGGGGAAGGGGCGATGAGGAAAAACGATGAGCCGAAAGTCTGAGTCGCCATGCGGCGATGAAGAGCTGACTTTTGGGGCGCGAGATGACATAGGAGAGGATGCCGCAAGTTC
>DATDAL010000019.1:0-2160 GCA_036525415.1 Terrimicrobiaceae bacterium
CCGGTGTCGTCGGTCATTAGCATGACGATGTTGGGTTTCTTTGCCTGCCCTGTCGCGGACGGAGAGGACTCTGGGTCTGCGGCTTGTATCGACCAGCCTGCGCCTATCAGCGCAGCCGCGGCCGCGAGCAGCGACAAGCCGCTATGGATTAATTTGCGTTTCATTGTTCAGGTCTTTCTGTTTTTTGCAGTTTGGTTCGGACTCAGGAGGGTGATTGCCAGAGGTGGCGCGGCCAAACGGAGCCAGGGAGATCGTTAGTTTTCGGAGGGGTCTCTGTGGGATAGAAAGACCACAGAGAGATGAGAGGAAAGAGAAGGAAACATAGTGCGGAATTCAAGGCCCGGATCGCCGTGGAGGCGATCAAGGGAGCCAAGACGGTCCAGCAGATCGCGGCGGAGAACAATCTGCACCCCGTTCAGGTGACACAATGGAAAACGCAGATGCTGGAGTCGGCGGTCGGGGTGTTTGCGCGCGGGCGGGATCAGACCGCCGAACAGGAGAATTTAGAAAAGGAGAAAGAACGCCTTGAGCGCAAGGTGGGGCAGCTTGTCGTCGAGGTCGACTGGCTGCAAAAAAAGTGCAGGGAGTTGGGGATCGATCCATGAGGAAGGCGATGGTGGAGCGGGAGGGATGCGCGTTGAGCGTGCGCCGGCAGTGCGAGTTGCTGGTGCTGAATCGCAACCGACTCGAAGGGCCAGGACGCTCTGGAGTTGGCTCGAAAGACTTGGAGATGGCCCGGCGCATCGACGAGATCCATCTTCGGTTTCCCGAGTTCGGAACCCGGCGCACGAGCCAGTATCTGCTGCGCGAGGGCTGGGAGAAGGCGAGCAGGCGCACGGTGGGCCGGATGATGAAGGCGATGGGATTGGCGGCGATCTACAGACGCCCGCGCACGAGCCTGCCAGCGGCCGGAGCGCAGAGGTATCCCTATCTGTTGCGAGGCCGGGAAGTCGCGTCGCCCGACGAGGTGTGGTGCGCGGACGTGACCTACATCCCGATGGCACGGGGCTTTGCCTATCTGGTTGCGGTGATGGATTGGAAGACGCGCGCGGTGCTTTCCTGGAAGCTGTCCAATACCCTTGATGGCACGTTCTGTCTGGCCGCCTTGCGCCAAGCCCTTGATGGAGCAGGACGAGCCCCGGAAATCTTCAACACGGACCAGGGTTCTCAGTTTACCAGCCGGGCGTGGATAGAAACCCTCGAGAATGCCGGGGCCAAGGTGAGCATGGATGGCAAAGGCCGGTGGATGGACAACGTGTTCATCGAGCGGCTTTGGCGCTCGGTCAAACACGAAGGCGTTTACCTCTGGGCGCACGAGAATGTCCACCAACTCGAAGCTGCTTTGGAAAAATGGTTCAACGAATACAACCACTGGAAGCCCCATCAGGCGCTTGGCTACAAGACACCGTGGGAATGCTACCGGCCAGAGGAACATCCCGCCTGGAAAAGCGCGGCAAGAAAACCGATGACCCAAGGGGAGCCCACTTCGCCGTCGCTCGGGCTGACCGCCCTCCGGCTTCCGTCGCTACGCTCCGGAGCGCCTCCAGGCGGCCAGCCCGAGCGAAACCCTTGCTCCAAGAGCACAACCAATCTACAACATCAACCAGCCCCACGGAGGCCCGCTGAACTAACTTAAATCAGGCTTCTCTTGGCTCCGATTTCCGCGCCACCTCTATCTTCGTCCACCTCAAAGTCGCTGCATGGGCTGCATGCTGACCGCACGCGGAGCGTAAGAGCCCAGCACACCCGGCGTTCACCAGCGCTGAAGGACTCTGATGCTAGAATCCAGTTAACTGCCGCCAGTACGCATCTGCCTTCCCGATATTGTCGTCGATATTAGTCTTGAAACTTTTCAATGCGTCCGGATTCCCACAGAGGTAAAGCTTGCCGTTGTAAACAGTGAAGGTGTTCGGACTCTCGGTGTTGGCGAGTACTCCATTAGCTACTCCGTAGGCACAAAAGCCGCCGTACTGAGGAACATACTTTGCCGGATCCTTGTCAAAATCGGCTTTATCCGCCGTGGAGGCGAATAAGTATGTCGCGCCTTGATAAGTGCTCTCGATTGCGGGATTCCCCTTGAGAGACTTCCCTTGTTTGAAGTAGGCGACTACATCGTACCCCTTCAAAATAGCCCCTTTACTATCTAGATTTACGGCCGGA
>DATDAL010000020.1:0-48174 GCA_036525415.1 Terrimicrobiaceae bacterium
ACGACTCCCATGATGTGACGGGCGGTGTGTACAAGGCCCGGGAACGTATTCACGGCGCCGTAGCTGATGCGCCATTACTAGCGATTCCGGCTTCATGGAGGCGAATTGCAGCCTCCAATCCGAACTGGGCCCAGTTTTAGAGATTTCCTCCACCTTGCGGATTCGGTTCATTCTGTACTGAGCATTGTAGTACGTGTGCAGCCCTGGCCGTAAGGGCCATACTGACTTGACGTCGTCCCCACCTTCCTCCCCGTTTCACAGGGCAGTCTGTCCAGAGATCCCTTGCGGGCAACAGGACACAGGGGTTGCGCTCGTTGCGGGACTTAACCCAACATCTCACGACACGAGCTGACGACAGCCATGCAGCACCTGTGCAAGGCGCTGATATTGCTACCAGCTACCCGGCTTTCACCGGGGACACAATGCATGTCAAGGCCAGGTAAGGTTCTTCGCGTTGCATCGAATTAAGCCACATACTCCACCGCTTGTGCGGGCCCCCGTCAATTTCTTTGAGTTTTAATCTTGCGACCGTACTTCCCAGGCGGCACGTTTAACGCGTTAGCTCCGGCACGGACGGGGTCTGAACCCGCCCACACCAAACGTGCACCGTTTACTGCCAGGACTACCGGGGTATCTAATCCCGTTTGCTCCCCTGGCCTTCGTGCCTCAGTGTCAGGAACTGCCCAGAGATCCGCCTTCGCAACTGGTCTTCCTCACGATATCTACGCATTTCACTGCTACACCGTGAATTCCGATCTCCTCTACAGTCCTCGAGTCACGCAGTATCCGGTGCCATTTCGGAGTTGAGCTCCGAGATTTCACACCAGACTTGCGTCACCACCTACGCACCCTTTACGCCCAATGAATCCGAACAACGCTTGAGACCTCTGTATTACCGCGGCTGCTGGCACAGAGTTAGCCGTCTCTTCCTCTTGCGGTACTATCACTTGCTTGTTCCCGCATGACAGGAGTTTACAACCCGAAGGCCTTCATCCTCCACGCGGCGTCGCTCCATCAGGGTTTCCCCCATTGTGAAAAATTCTCGACTGCTGCCACCCGTAGGTGTCTGGACCGTGTCTCAGTTCCAGTGTGGCTGGTCGTCCTCTCAGACCAGCTACCCGTCATAGCCATGGTGGGCCGTTACCCCGCCATCTAGCTGATAGGCCGCGAGCTCATCAGGAAGCGCATTGCTGCTTTGGCTTTTCCCTTAATCAAGGAATGGCCACATGCGGTATTAATTCGCCTTTCGGCGAGCTATCCCCCACTTCCCGGCAGATTGCTCACGTGTTACGCACCCGTGCGCCACTGAACCAAGTTCGTATTGCTACAAACCTGGTCCCGTTCGACTTGCATGTCTTATCCACGCCGCCAGCGTTCGTTCTGAGCCAGAATCAAACTCTCCGTGGAAAGTTCCTCCCACCTGCTAAAGGTGGAGAGTTCCGGCATTCACTGCACCGACCCGCTGTGATTGTGAGAAAACTGCGAGTCAGGAATGGCCGTCAAATTTCAATTTCGAAACCGACGAAAGAACGCACTATCCAGCATTTGCTGAATGTGTTTGTGCTGAAAAACGTTCTGAATTTTGCCAAGCCGGCAAAACCAGAATCAGGCTGTCAAAAAACTCTGCTCAGCGGACTACTCGGACTTTTCGGCGACGACAGAGCCGACGGAATCGGCGCAATCATCAGCGCGAACACAGCGAGATCAGCGCCCGCGAGAACTATTGCCCGCTCCGATTCTCTATCTCGTGCGGGATTGTCAGAATACGCCAATCCTCTATTTCGTCAACGGTGTTTTTATATTTTCGTTAGAATTTTTGTGGAAGTTTTGCGAATGGGAAAGCTTGACAGATTGGGAGAGAGGCCCGCAGCCCAAGCATTCTCGCATTCGGGCTGGTGGGACTGGGCAGACCCTCTGTCACTTTTTCTCTGCAAACCATTCTGTATGAAAAAATTCCCCTGCCGGCTTGTCAACCCGTTCGTAGGTATGCGCGCCGAAGTAGTCGCGTTGGGCTTGGAGGAGATTGGCGGGGAGGCGTTCGGCTCGGTAGCTATCGTAGTAACTGAGGGCGGCGCTGAAGCTCGGTACGGCCACCCCGTATTCGATGGCGGTTTGCACGGCAAAGCGCCAGCGAGCCTGCGACTTGCCAATAATGTCGCAAAAATAGGGATCGAGGATCAGATTCTTCAATTCGGGGTTGCGACGATAGGCGGCGGTAATGTGATTGAGGAAGTGCGCGCGGATGATGCATCCTCCGCGCCAGATCGAGGCGATATCGCCAAAATTGAGGTCCCAATCGTAGAGCTTGCCGGCCGCGCCGAGTTGGACGAAACCCTGGGCATAGCTGATGATCTTGCTGGCGTAGAGAGCGTCGCGGACGGCATCAACGAGTTCGGTCCGGCTGCCTGAGAACGGCTTCGGTGAGGGAGCTGGAAGCACTTCGCTTGCCTTGACCCGCTCGTTCTTCAAAGCGCTCAATATCCGTGCCTCGACGGCGCTGCCGATCACCGAGAGCGGCACGCTCATTTCCACGGCATGACCAACCGTCCACTTCCCGGTCCCCTTTTGGCCGGCTTTGTCGAGAACGACATCCACCAGCGGCTGATCGGTTTCGGGGTCTTTCCTCGTGAAGATGTTCGCAGTGATCTCGATGAGGAACGAGTTCAGTTGTCCTTCGTTCCACGCGCTGAAGATTTGCGCAAACTCTTCGGCGCTTGGATTGACGACAGCTTTGAGAATGGCATAGGCCTCACAGATGAGCTGCATATCGCCATACTCGATGCCGTTGTGAACCATTTTCACGTAGTGTCCGGCTCCATCGGGTCCCATGTGACGGCAGCACGGCTCCCCCTCTGCCACCGCGGCAATCTTCGTGTAGATGGGAGCGAGAGCCTGCCAGCCTTCCTTGGAGCCTCCCGGCATGATGGAGGGACCTTTGAGCGCACCTTCTTCGCCCCCGCTCACTCCGACGCCGAAAAAGTGAATTCCTTTCTCTTTGAGGGCTTTTTCGCGCCGCTGAGTATCGGTCCAAAGCGAATTGCCTCCATCGATGATGATGTCGCCCGGCTCAAGGAGCGGCACCAATTGGTCAATCACAGCGTCTACCGGTGCCCCGGCCTTGACCATGATCTGCGCCTTGCGTGGCCGCGCGAGGGATTGCACAAATTCTTCGAGGGACTTGGTGGGAACGATATTCTTGCCCTTGGCGCGTCCCGAGGCGAACTTTTCGGTCACTGCGGTGGTGCGATTAAAAACGCTGACTCGAAAGCCTCTACTTTCCATATTGAGAACAAGATTCTCGCCCATGACGGCGAGGCCAATTAATCCGATATCGCTTTGATTCATGAAGTGTGCAGGATAGCCGTTGAGACGGAGTCAAGGCAACCGAACTTTGCAAATGAACCTGCCGAACATCCTCACGTTACTCCGTATGGGATTAACGGCTCTTCTTGTGGTCAGCCTTTCGGCGGAGTACCCGGCACATTTCACGATCGCCCTCGTCCTTTTTGTCTTGGCGTCTTTGACGGATTATTTTGACGGCGTCATCGCGCGAAAATGGAACCTGATCACGGATTTCGGAAAGCTGATGGATCCCCTGGCGGATAAGGTTTTGACCGCCTCCGCCTTCATCTGTTTGATTCCCTATAAGGCGTTGCCGGCCTGGGCGGTCATCATCATCATCAGCCGAGAGTTCCTGATCACTGGACTTCGACTTCTTGCCAGTTCCAAGGGAGTCATCCTTCCGGCTGAGAAGCTGGGAAAGCACAAAACGGCCTGGCAAATGATTACGATTGTCTTCTTTCTCGCTCTGCTCGCCTTGCGCGATCTTGGCCTGGAAAACTCACCCGCCGTTGATCTTCTTTGGTTCTACGGAGGCGTCTCCCTGGTCAGCATAACTGTTGCGCTGACTCTCTTCTCAGGGTCCGCATATCTGTGGAAAAACCGCGTCCTGCTTTCCCCTTAGCAGTTTGCGGATTAGGAACAGCGTACCTCCTCAAAACTCGCACGCCACTTGAAAAATGAAAGGCCGGTCGGCAAACGGCTTAACTCGCACTTCGTGCCGGAAACCGGAGCGAATTTTCTCCCTTTTCCAATTTTCCGCCGAAGGCGACCCTGTCTGGGACTGACAGACTGCTCACCAGAAGCTTTGAGGCACTTCGATCGTGTCTCCCGGCTTGAGTCGCGGATCTTTTGAGGGGTCTCTCCGGATCTCCTTAATATTGACCAGGGAAGCGTGTCCATCTCGCAGGAGACGTACCTTTGTTGTGTCGGCGAATTCCGTAAAGCCGCCCGCAGCATTGATTGCGCCCAGGACGGTGAGATCGGGGGTGAATTCGACGCGCCTCGGAGTCTTCACGTCTCCGCCCACATTCACGAATCGCGCCTGGGTCGGGACGTTGATCGTTATCGTGGGGTTCGTGTAGATTTGCTGGCTTCGATAAGCTCCTTCGATCACATTTTGCAGTTCTGCTTGCGCCAGCCCGGCCGCCCGAATCTTGCCGATGTGGGGCAAATTAAGAAACCCTTGGCCATCCACCTGGTATTGACCGGAGATTTGCTCGATCTCCTGCGCTGGTACGCCTCCCAGCCGAAGTTCGATCTGATCTCCAGATCGCAGCAGGACGTCCTGACCCATCCCGTTCGCTGCCGTGAGCCATGCAGCGGCGAAGAGAAGAATTGCTTTCATCAATAAGATTCACTGTCTTGGTGCGCAGCAACAGCACGCTGAGCTGCAGGCTTTTGATCCGCCTGACGCGGTTTTCGGTAATAGTCCTGATAACTTACCGAGTATTCGTAGTACTGGTCATGCCGCGCATCGACATTGTTAAGGACAACCCCAAGTATATTTCCTCCGACGTTGCTAATGGCCTGCTTGATTCGTTGCAGCATTGCGCGCGGAAAGTGCCGATGCTGGACAACTATAATAACCGAATCAAGCGCGTTCGCGAGAACTGCCGCGTCGCTGATACCGAGGATTGGGGGCGAATCAATCATAACAATATCGAAGCGGCCTTTGGCCTCCTCGATGAACTCCATCATGCGTTGCGAGTTGAGAATCCCCATGGCTTCCTCGGGTCGTTTTCCGCTCGACAGCAACTTGAGATTCTCAACCGAGGTTTCCCGGACCACTTGGTCAAGGCTTCTTCCTGACAACAGATACTCAGTCAATCCGCTCTCGTTCGGAACCCCGAAGATCTTGTTTTGAGCGGGACGGTGCAGATCGGCGTCAACCAGAAGCGTGCGGTAGCCGCCTCTAGCAAACGTGTAGGCCAGATTCGCTGCGGTAGTGGACTTGCCCTCCCCAGGTCCTCCGCTTGTAATGGCGATCGTGTTGGTTCCTTGAGATTTCCGATTGAACTCGATGTTTGTTCGCATGATGCGATAAGCTTCAGCATCCGGATGGTTAGGCTCCACATTCATAAGGATGCTGATGTTCTTAGGAATCACCGCAAGAACCGGCGCCGAAAGAAACGCCTCGACGTCCTCGATCGTCTTTACGCTTGTGTCGAGATACTCGACAAAAAACGCGAGGCCAACACCAAAGACGAGCCCGACAACAGCAGCCAAGGCAATGTTAAGTGCCACGCGAGGACGGGAGGGAAACTGAGAGGGTTCTGCACGCTCCCAAATGGTTACAGGACTCTGCGGCATCGTGCGCTGCATTGTCTCCGTCGAAAGCCTCATTTCCGCCACTTCCAGAAGCTTTTTCGCCTGGATGTAGTTGTTCTTTGCCACGAAATAGGAGCTCGAACGCGTCTTGGATTCCTGTTGCAGTTCGCGGGAGTTCTTCAATCCGGAATCCAGATCTAGAAGCTGATCTTCAGCGATTTGCAAATTGTCCGCGAGCGTCTTCCGAAGCACTTGAATTTGCTCGTGGAGCTGATTCTCCATGACGTCCTTTTTGGCGCGAAGCGCCTTGACCATGGGATGGTTGGCGCCCAGGCCGGAATTGAGTAGCTTAGCCTCCTCGGAGGCTGCGTCCTGGTAAGAAGGAAGCACTTGGAGAATCGTCGGGTCCTCGAGGTCGAAGGCCCGGATCGAACGCATGATTTGATCATCTGTCATCCGCGAAACCCGATCCTGCTTGGCGCGCAAGACCGTCACTTTGAGCCTTTCGTTGTTCACCTGCTCTTCCTCGGAAAGGAGCACTCGCTCCCTGGCCTGCATCGGATCCTCGACACTCTCGGGATTCAGGTCATTGATTCCAAATTCCACGCGAAGCCGCGCCGCGGCCTCCCTTAACTCCTCAACCTTCGTTCGCTGTTTGCTGACTTCGTCCTGGAGTTGAACCAGCGAGCGGTTTACCCACTGCTGCTGTTCGGCAATGCGCCTGCGCTGATACTCATCGGCGATCGCATTGGCAATGTCTGCCGCCTGAGTCTTGTCTTGATCAAGGACACTGATCTGAATGAGCTCAGTATTACGCAGCTCTCGTATATCGAGTCGCTTTCGAAGCATGGAATACGCAAGCTCCATCGAGCCTGCCTGCCACTTCTTATCCAGCTGCAGGCTCTGAATCACAGGGTAAAGAATCTCTTTCCTTTGGATGATTTCGAACTGCGTTGTCACGAAGCGAGGATCAAAGCGCTCAGCGGTGTCCTGGCCAAAGACACGCAGCGCCGTGTCGCTCTCTTTGATTTGCATCGTCACGCTCGACATGTAGCGCCTCGGCATCAGAGAGGTGAGTACCGAAGCCGTGCCCACAACCAGCACGAAGACCAGGACAATCAAGGGGAATCGGACCCGGATGACTTTCCAATAGTCAAGGAAATGCGCCTTCGGTTCACCGTCGGCGGGGTTGTTGGAGATTGCGTTCACGGCACGAAACTACGAAAGGCTAGACTCCAAATCAACGGCATTGAAATCAGAAGCGTCACAACGGCATTTTCAGAAGGAGGAATTGACGCCGATAAAGACGATGTTTCTCGTGTATTCCCTGGCAGTATCCCGGGGAGCGATATCGGCGCTGAATTGATAGCCCGCCTCCATTGAGATCAGCCTGTTCATCATAAACTTAACACCCGCTCCAATATTGAAAACATTCTCGAAGAACGAAGAGATGGCGCCTGATTGGTTGTAGTAGTTCCCTTGGTAATCGACAGTTAGATTGGTTGAAATTCGCGCCGTGATGGCGTGGACGATAGCAAGGCCGGTTCTAAACGTCTCACGCTGGCTAACCCCGGGCAATCCGGAAGCTTCCGTGCCGTAGCGCAGGTGCCATGAGAGCGCGGAAGCAGGGCCGAACTCGTAACTCAGAATGCTTTGTCCATAGGGACCAACGTAAGTCGAACTTCCATCCACCGGGCTCCTGTTGAAATTGATCTGGAGGCCTCCACGGAGCGACCACGTGAAACGCGGGTTGAAGTTCTGGTCGAAACCCACCAAAAGGTAGTTTCCAAGAGAGTCGAGGCCCGCGGAGAAATAGCTAATGAGATTGCATCGATACTCCGCGACGAGCGTTGTCCTGGGTTTCCAAAGCCAGCGCAAGGACTGAGCCAGCGTCTGCGAGATATATCCCAGCTCATCATTTATGTCGCTTTGCGTATAGAAAATCGTCGAAAAGTTGTAGCTCGTGACAGAAGAGAACGTCTCGGCCCATCGGTACGATGCCGAAAGAGTCGTGGTCGAATAGACGTAGTCCCCGTTCCTCTGATTGTTTCCACCGACGATGGTCTGGTCGGGCTGAGAAAGATAAGCTGTCGAGGTGTCGAGAGAAAATGTCAGTCTCGGCGTCGCGAAATAGGCAACATTCAAGTCACACAGACCATTGAAGTCCACCTTATCGCCGGGTCGCGTGTAGTAGTAAGTCAAGCCGCCGCCCAGGCTCGTTTGGAGCTTCAATCGTGAATCGCCATTACTGTAATTGACCCCAGCCGCCCAGTTTGTGTAAAAACTGCTCTTGGGATCGTCCCGTGTCTGGAAGACGTTGCTGTCGAAGCCTTCGCGAAGCGCAAACGTCATTTTGAAAGGCCTTGCCGCGAATATCCCACCTATTGCAGAGGCCCCCGGTTCCCCTCCGTCAACGTCCGCGACGACATCCGAAGGCGCTGGAGCGCCGTAAAAAGAGGCCTGCGCGACGGCCTGCGCCCGCCAAATCATCACGAGGCAAGATGACGCCAGCAGGATGCTCGTTCGACGCAGAGGCAGCATCGCGCCCTTCTATTCCAGTTGACGAAAATGGCAATAGTTCAGTTCATTTTAAATTGAACTTCTAAGCGGAAGGCCCCATCGTCCGCTCATGCCTGAGTTGACAAGGAGCAGCAGCGTGCCCAACGCCGCGCAATCCACCCTGGAACACGAATTCGTGGCCATCTTCTCCGATCTTGCGGATCTCTTCGGCAATCCTCGTTCTCACGGAGCCATTTACGGTCTGCTCTTTTCCTCGGAAAGGCCTCTTTCGATGGAGGAGATCACCGCGCGGCTTGGAATCAGCAAAGGGTCTGCAAGCCAGGGACTGCGTCAACTCGAGGAGCTTGGCGCAATTTCTCGCACAAAGGAGGACGGCGAGCGGATCCATACTTATGTTGCGAGAATCGAACTCAAACCGCTCGTAGCGGGCTTTCTCCACAAGCGTCTTGCGCCCCGCCTCGAATCTGGCGCAGGTCGTCTGCGACGCCTCGAGAAATTGGTTCCCTCGCTGCCCGCGAATTTTCGCCCGACTGCCCGCCTCCGCTTGCAAAGGATCACAAAGTGGCACAAACGTGCACACGCTTTCCTGCCCATAGCCCAAAAGCTCTTACAGGGCGATTGATTCCGTTCCGCCGCGTGCGGAAACACACCAGCCTCGAACTCTGCGATGGTCTCCCGAAACCGGCACGACCAAGGGCGGCAGCTTGTCGTGAAATTTGACGCTCATCCCCCATTCTGACCAGAGCCCCTGTCTGTCAGTTATCATGCCCGTATACAACGAGGCTCGGACACTTGGCGAAACTATCGAAGGTGTGCTCAAACAGCCCCTGGTCGCGGAGTTGATCTGTATTGATGACTGCTCAAACGATGGCACCGCAGCCGTATTGGAAGGATTCGGAGGTCGCGACCCGCGCCTGAAAGCCCTACGCCACAGCGTCAACCGTGGCAAGGGTGCGGCGATACGCACCGGCGTCACCGAGGTGACCGCGCCCATCGTGATCATCCAGGATGCGGATCTCGAATACGATCCGGAGGAATACCCGCGATTGATCGCTCCCATCCTGGAAGGCCGGGCCGACGTTGTCTTTGGCTCGCGATTTGTAGGTTCCGAGGAGCATCGCGTCCTCTACTTCTGGCACTCGGTCGGAAACAGGCTCCTCACTCTCGCCTCAAACATGTTCACTAACCTGAACCTCACGGACATGGAAACTTGCTACAAGACGTTCCGCCGCGAGATCATTCAGTCCATCAAAATTGAAGAGGACCGCTTCGGTTTCGAGCCGGAGATCACTGCCAAAGTCGCCCGAATGAACGCCCGCATTTACGAGGTGGCGATTTCCTACCACGGTAGGACCTACGCCGAGGGGAAAAAGATCCGCGGCTGGGACGGCTTGAGGGCGATGTGGTGCATATTTAAATACAATGTCTTCCGATAGCATTTTGCTTCTTTTCGACCTTCTGAGAGGCCGCTTCAAGGTCGACAGCGGGCGACGCTCCTTGGTACTTCCGCATCAGCTTCAATCTCAGGCTTGATGCGACAGGAATATGACTTTCTCATCGTCGGGGCTGGCCTTTCCGGCGCGGTACTTGCCGAGAGACTATCTAACCGGCTCAATAAGCGTTGCTTGGTAATCGACCGGCGGAGCCACATTGCAGGGAACGCATACGATCACTACGACGATGCCGGCGTCTTGATTCACCGGTATGGCCCCCACTATTTTCGAACGAACTCCCGTCGGGTGGTGGACTATCTAAGCCGATTCACCGACTGGCATCACGTCGAATATAAGATTCTGTCTTGGACGAACGGACGCTATTGGAATTTTCCTATCAACCTGAACACATTCGAGCAACTTCTCGGGCGCCCGTCTTCCAGCGAGGAGATGCAAGCCACTCTGCAACAATGGCGAATTCCGATCAGCAATCCCTGCAATTCAGAAGAACTCATCATCTCCCAAGTGGGATGGACGCTCTACGAGATGTTCTACAAGAACTACACTCGCAAGCACTGGCGGCGGGAGCCGAAGGACCTCGAGCCAAACGTCTGCGGCCGGATCCCCATCCGCACCAACCGCGACGACCGTTTCCTGTCCGAAAGGTTTCAGGCGCTCCCAAAGGACGGCTATTCCACAATGATCTCGCGCATGCTGGCGAACCCGAAAATCGAGGTTTCCCTCAATACCTCATTCGCAGAGGCGCGTCACAATGTCCGCTGGAAGCATTTGATCTGGTCCGGACCGATCGACGAATATTTCGACTACCGCTTCGGACCGCTCCCCTACCGTTCATTGCGCTTCGAGCCGGAGACCTTGCCACGTAAATTCTTTCAACCGGCGATGCAAGTCAACTACCCCAACGACCACGACTTTACCCGCATCGTGGAAATCAAGCACGCCACCGGTCAGAAGATCGCCGCTACGACCATCATCCGTGAATATCCGGAGGACTATTGCCCGGGCAAGGAGGCGTATTATCCGATTCCAGCGCCTGACGCGCTCGCGCAATACCGGCGATATGCCGATCTCGCGGCCGGCGAGACGGAAGTCAGCTTCATCGGCCGCCTAGCCACCTACCGTTACTTGAACATGGACCAAGTCGTATCGCTTGCCCTGGTGAAGTTTGATCGCTTTTGCAAACGAGGCGAATTACTGATGACTTAGTATGCCAAGCCCCAAGACCTTACTTGCCTCCCTCTTTATCATCACAGCAATCGTCCTTTGCTTCATTTGCGGCGCAAAGGCCTCCAACAGTGATGGAAAGCGGCATTACTGGATTGCTGCTCGCAACGACGGCAAGCCAGGGCGCGGCACGCAAGCAAACCCTTTTGATGGTTCAACGCAGGTGAAATTCGATACTTTGCTTCGGCGCTTTTGGTCGGAACGTAGAGAGAGCGTTGTTTTCCATTTAGGACCAGGAGTTTATGAGACTATCGGGAACGGCGGTTACATCGCCGGGCTGCGAGAGCTGGGCGAAGGGTGGCGGTGCTGGTCGGGCTGGGAGATTCGCGGCAGCGGGCAGGATCGAACTATCCTCAAGCTTACCAAGCAATACGAATATCACGGTCTTTGGAGCAATGTTGCCGTCGCGACACACGACAGCTCCGTCAACGGCGTTGTCGTGCAGGATCTCACCGTTGATTGCAATCATAGCGCGATCGGGAATCAAAAATCCTCGGAGACCGGTGTCAGCCTCCACGGTTCGGGCCACACAATCCGTCGCGTCACCGTGCGAAACGTTGCGGGGAAAGGTTACGAAGGTTTTCCCATTGGGATCGGGGCAAACTCGGTCGATTCCGCGCACAACCTCATCGAGGATTGCACAATCATCGGCTGGCGTGGGGGAACCGGCGGATCGATTACCATCAGCAACAACGTCAACAATCTCAGGCAACCGCTTACTTATATCTCCGGAATCGTGCGGCGCAATCGGGTGGTCGGCACTGAGATTGGCTATGGAGGATGGGGAATGAAAGGCGTTGTCTTCGAGGACAATCTGGCGGAAGACTGCGGCTATGGTTCAAATGTCGATTCCGTGCGGAATCCGCAGATCACGTTTCGAAACAATCGCTTTCTCGAATGCCGCAATTACGGATCAGTTTTCGCGAATTGTGAGAATATTCTCATCGAGAAAAACACGTTCACCTTATCCGGGCCGGGTCCTGCTATTTATGTCTTGAACGATTGCGCGAATTTCCGGGTCGAGGGCAATAGTTTTGCAGCAACCGACCCGAGACTTCGTTTCAGCGTGGTGCAAACACGCGATGGAGAAACCTTTCGGGGCACATTTCACTTTTCAGGAAACCAAGTGCCAAGTGACGCCTCGGTCTCGCTCCCTGAGCCTAAGCAAGAAAGCCACTAAAAGAAAGGTGAGGGCAAGCGCCGAATCCAGGAGTTTTCGCTTCAGCGTGGCGACGATAATACCAAGGTTTTTTCCGCTTGTTCGCGCAACGCAAATAGCGGCCACAGCCTGACGCCTGATAGATCGTCACTGCCTTTTATTATGCGAGGGAATCAAGAAGAAGAGAATGCGTCCCGAAAGAGACGGGTTTGCCACGTCATCCATGAGGACGGCCCAGGCGGTGGGCCGTTCACGGTGATCAACCACATCACCTATTACATGAGTTACTTCAGGCTTCTCGTTCTCCACGGAGGAAGCGGTCGCATTGCGAACGTGTGCGAGAGGCTGAGGATTCCGCGTCGGCGCATCAATCTCGACCGAATAGCGCACGTGCCGCTCGGATTCGTGCAGCTGGTTTATTGCTTTGCTCGCTTCCGGCCCGACTTGGTGATTCTCCATGGTCAGTGGGCGGCCCCCGTGGGAGCCATAGCGGCGCGCCTTTGCGGTGTCAGGAAAACAATCTATATCTGTCACTGGCCGGCGTTTTACACGGATTGGGACCTTCGCCGTGTGATTCGAAACTACCTGTGCGAAGCGATTCCCAGCCGACTTGTCAGCAGGGTTATTACGCTTAGCGAGGGCAGCTACTATCAGTATCTCATCAGAGGATACGTCCCTGAAGGTCGACTCTTAAGCATACCAAATCCGCTGGACCTCGAAAAGATTCCGACCTCCGAGGACGCATCCAAGGTGCGCGCTGAGTACGGGTGGACTGACGATACGTGCCACGTCGTCTCCGTTGGCCGGATCTCGACGCAGAAAAGACTCGACTGGCTCCTCCAGAGCTGGGCCCTGGTGATTCGCAGGACCTCGCGAGCGAAGCTCTGGATAGTCGGCGACGGCGAACTGGAGGGCGAATTGAAACGGCTGGCCAAGGAATTACGTCTTGGGGATACTTGCGTTTTTCTCGGCTCACAGCAGCGAGGTGCAAGCTTTCTGGCGGCCTCCGATATCGTCGCTTTCACAAGTCTTTACGAGGGTCGAGCCCTTGTGGCCCTCGAGGCCATGGCGTGCGGTAAACCCGTTGTCGCCAGTCGGGTCGACGGTATCCGCGATTCGTTCCGCGACGGTTTGGAAGGATTTCTTGTTCCTCCCGGCGACACTGGGCTCTTCGCAGAACGACTCGTAAGACTCATCGAAGACCCGTCGCTACGACAACAAATGGGCGAGGCCGGCAAGGCGGCAGCACTGTCGTTCGCGAAACCGCTTATCATGAAACAGTATCTCGATGTCATCGATTCAGTCTTGGCTGAGCAGTAAGCCGGAATGCTTCCCTTCGACAATTAGATTCATTAAACTGAAGCAAGAGAACGGGTCTCCGCTCGACTGAACGCCCGCCATCCCAATATTATGCACCTGCTCCGAAAGTTCCGCGCATTACTGGCAGTCTATTCCGAATGCTCGCACTGGCCTTCGGTCGCTGCGGCACGGATCGGCCTTGGGGACGGGGGGCGCATGCTTAGACTGCGCAATGGTCTGGAACTGCAGGTCAGGGACTCTCTTATGGCGAACTGGGGTCAGTTCTTCGAGGCAGCAATAGCCGACGTCTATCGCGTTTCCACCGCAGAAGCGGACATCATTGTGGATGTCGGAGCTAACTTAGGAGCTTTTAGCTGCCTGGCCGCGTGGACGCATTCCGAAGCCAGAATCTATGCCTTTGAACCTCAGAGCGACCAGGCTGCCATGCTCCGTCACAACCTCGAACGGAACCGTCTTAGGAACGTTGTGGTCACCCAGGCTCCGGTGACGGCAGATGGCCGAGAGGTCATCCTCTACCATCAGAGCAATGATGGCGCCTCAAATATTTATCGAAGTGGTGACGGGAGAAGCGTTCCTCTTGCGAGTGTGACCTTGGATTCCGTCCCGCTCGCGGACGCGGAGAGCGTGCTTTTCAAGCTGGACTGCGAAGGCGCCGAGGGAGAGTTGATCGAGTGGATCGCCGCCGCTCTTTCCCAAATGCCGCGGAAGGTGTCTATCGCTTGCGAATATCATCCTTGGTGCCAGGTTCCCATCGAAGAGTCCGTCAAGCGCCTCAGTTCGGCGAACTTCGCCGTCTCGGTAGAGTCGCACTTCTCGGAGTCTTATCTCTTCGCGCGGCGCGGATGATCGGTTATGGATGTCACTCAGATCCGCCGGAAGGCACAGCAGGAACTAAAGGCAAACGCCTTCCGGGATACTTCCCTTCGAAGATGAGAATCGCCCTCAGATCGGCGACAGCCGACGCCCTCACTACTCCCTGCGCGTATGAAACTTGACGTCGGTTGTGGCCCGCAGAAGCATGCTGGCTATCTGGGCATTGATATCACCTCATACCCCGGAGTGGATATCGTACATGATCTCAATGTTTTCCCGTGGCCGGTCGATTCATCTTCGGTTGAGAGAATTGAGATTCGGAACTGCCTCGAGCATTTGAATAACACTGTCCTCGTCGTCAAGGAAATGCACAGGATTTTGCGCCCCGGGGGTGAGGTGTTTATCGAGGTGCCCCACTTCAGTTCTCACGACACTTACATAGACGTTACCCACACACGCTCCTTCTCCTTGCTTTCCTTTGACTACTTCCGACCGGATCGCGCGGCCACTTTCCCCAGGGATTTCTCGTTTGAGATCATATCGCGGCATTTGGACTTCTGGCCGCTTGGTGCTTCCGCGTTCAAGCCCGCTCACCTTCTCGGAGTACAGCTGATTGCCAAGCACCACCCTTTCTTCTACGAGCGCTTCCTGGCTTATATCTTTACCGCCCGGAGCATTCACTTTCTCCTCAAGGCTTGCAAGTAGTCTGAGCTCCACCGCATTCAACGCCCTCTGGAACGCCATCAACGCTTTCGGGCAGATGGTCATTTCTTTCATTGCCTTTGCCTATGTCACACGAGTTGTAGGAGCGGAATCAATTGGACACTACTTCTTTTGGTACTGGATCGCTTCGGCGCTAGCGGTCTTTGCGGGTAATGGAATGCCGGCGGCGCTTTCCAAATTTGGGGCCGAGTTTCTCGGTCGCGGAGAGCCTTGGTTCGCCCACACGCTGAGACGCCGTTTTCAGAGGTATCAGTGGGGAGGCGCGATTGCGAGCGTGCTACTGCTCGCGGGCCTTCCTCAGCTCTTCGGCCTTTCCTCTTTCGACTGGAACACAATCGCGGCAATCGGTTCTCTCGCGATTGCCATCGCTATGAGCAACGCTCAAGTTGGGACTGCCGCGGCATGGCAAGAATACAAGCTTCTCGCGACCACGCGCATTCTGCAGATGCTGGTCAGTTCCCTTTTAATGATTCTGTTCGCGACCTGGCGCTTATCTGCGCATTGGTTGATCGTTGCTCAGGCGATAGGAATTAGTTGCGGCATCCTTATCTTCCGTCTCTGGTGGAGACCTCCCAGTCGGCGTTCCTCGCAGGAGATTCCGCGCCAACTTAAGCGCCGTATTAGGCAGTATGTAATTCTCTCCTCGGCGATCATTCTCGTCGCGATGCTCTTATGGCAGAGGGTCGAAGTGATGTTCTTGCAGGTAATGGCGACCCCCTCCGAGGTCGGCTACTTTGGGGTAGCCATGACGTTCGCAGCCGCCCTGATGCGCCTTCCAGGAGCTCTTCTCGGCGTTCTCACACCACGCTTTTCCGAGTTGGTTGCCGTCGAAGAGCGACGATCGATAACAGACCTCACCTCGAACAGCTTCCGTTTGACGGCATTTATCGCGCTCCCCCTCGTTGGCTTCTCGTCGGTTCTCGCCGAGCCCTGTCTGGCCTTCTTCTACGGTCCGACCTTCGCCGCTGCCGCATACATGTTTCGCTTTCTGATATGCGGGCAGCTTCTACTCTTGCTCTCCCACGTTCCGAGATCGCTCCTTTTCGCCACCAACAATGAGCATAAGATTCTCCTCTGCGATCTTGCCATATGCGCAGTCGGCCTCGGTCTGCAGCCCTTGGCTATTCATTTTCTTTCCGGACTCGGCGCAGCCATGGCTAACTTAACTTCGATGGCGGCCCTTCTGCTCGTAAGTGCGTCCCTCCTGCAGCGCTTGGTGCGTGTCTCGCTGCCATGGAGGGTGCTACTCAGAGCACTATCAATAGTGCTTATTTGTTGTTCGGTTCTTCTCGCAAGTCTTGTAACCTTGGACTCCGCAATTGTACCCTGGGTTGGACTTGCGGTTTGCTCCTTACTGTATTGCGTTCTTTGTCTTCGTTTCGGCATTCTCTCGAGAGAAGATATGTCGCGGCTTAGCACTTTTTGCCCGCCGTTCGCATCCTTCATTGCCAAATGCACAAGCATCTCAGTTCCGGATCGCCGAGGATAAACGGGCATTTGTCACGGTGTGAGAATCCTTGTTAACGCTCATCCGTTTTTTGCTCGCGGTGGCGGGGAGCGTCACATGCTCGAGATCGCCACGACGCTGGCCCAGAGGCACGAGGTTACTCTGCTCACCGTTGGCAAGCTTGATCTCGAAATCCTTGGGCGGTTTTTCGGCTTGCCGGCACAGAGACTCAAAGTGCTTTCGTTCCGCGAACACCCATCGGCTTTGGTCCGAAATCTCGATCGTCTCGTCTGCCGCTGGCCCGAAGGCAACGTTTACAAGAAGATGTTTACCGCGATCTTTGGGCCGGAATTCGTCAGCGGATATGACCTCTTCGTTAATGGTGAATCCGGGGACTTCATTCGAAACACTGCCCCAAAGGGACTTTATTTGATTTTCTTCCCATGGCTCATGGCCTCGTCAAAGTCACCGCCCGGCCTTATTAGGCGCCTCTATCGGATGCCCTACGAATTCTGGAGACGTCGCTGCTATCGCGACAGATGGGAGAGCTACGGAGCCATCTACGCGGTTAGCCAATATTCGCAGCACCACGTGGAAGCGACTCTGAATCGGACGTGCGGGATCCTTTACCCTCCCATCGACGACGAATTCAGACCTCTTCCAAAGGCGAACCGAATACTCATGCTAGGACGCTTCATGGATCAAGACGAAAAGGGGCAATGGTTCGGCGCCGAGCAATTCAAGCGACTTTGCCAAAAGATCCCAGGATGGGAGCTGGTCTGCGCCGGAGCGTTGTGGCCCGATAAACGAGCGAAACGTTTCTTCCGGCATTTGAAGCGGTCGACTCAGGGCTGGCCCATCCGGTTGCTGCCCAATTTGCCTTTTGCGGATTTGAAAACCCTGGTAGGGCAATCAAAGATCTTTTGGCATGCGATGGGTCATGGGCAAGACCTTGTTCGTCACCCTGAACTTGCAGAACACTTCGGAATGCCGACAGTAGAGTGCATGCGAGCGGGCTGTGTTCCGCTTGCCTTCGACGGAGGAGGGCAGCCAGAGATCATCGATTCCGGCCAAAGTGGCTACGTCTGGAATAAACCCGAGATGCTGCTGGACTATACTTTGCAGCTTGCGAGAGACCCAGAAAGGTGGAATCGGATGTCGAAGGCGGCAATGATCCGCGGCTCGACTTTCTCAAGAGGTCGATTCCAGCGGACAATCTTTTCTGCGATTGATGAACTGGTCGCGTCCCGATAGCCGAGCTTCCTCCTCATGCGCGGCGGTTTAATGCGCCTCATCCGCTATCTCGAAGCGGCGCTGACGCCGCGTTTCGTGGACATCGAATACCAAGGCCATCGCCTGTCTTTGGTTCGTTCGATTTGGTGGGATGACGCCCGCGAGCGAGCCTTTCAAGAGGAGATCGACCCCTACTTTCGAGCTTTGGACCGCTGCTCGCAGGTCCGTTCCATCCTCGACGTCGGAGCCGCTACGGGAATGTTTTCGCTGGCCGCTCTTGTCCGCTTCAGTTCGATCGAAAAGATCTACGCTTTTGAGCCGTCATCGCGCCAGCGGATCCTCTTGAAGAGAAACGTTCTAAGAAACAAGGCGCATCAGCGCGTACAGACTGAACCGTATGGATTGTGGTCGCGGCAGGGTGTGGTCGCCTTCCGGACTCATGGCGCTCTAAGTTCCGTCCAGTCCGTCTCGACGTTGCCATCGGTTCTGGACTTTGGGGAAACCATTTCGGTTATCAGCCTCGACCAGTGGATTGCGAATAACGACGTGCGAAACCTCGATCTTGTAAAAATGGATATCGAAGGCGCCGAGATTGAAGCGCTTGAGGGGGCTGTCGTAACATTGGAGCGGTTTCGACCCATCCTTCTCATTCAAGCCTACCACGTACGCGACGGGCGAAGAACGTTCGAGAGCTGCGCGAGTTTCTTGGGTCGGTTGGGATACAAGTGTCTCGAAGTGATGCCACCTTCGGGTTTGCTCTATGCGATGTAGTCAGCTGCCACGCGGCGCGAAGTTCGAGAGATCGCGCTGCTGAAAATGGAAGCCCAAGCGCCACTTCCAGCATTTTGAATCGCTGCAAGCGTGTCCCGTGCGCGGAGATGCCCGGTTCGACAAGCGCTGCGCTCCCGATTTCAAAGGCGTCCACAACCTCGTCGGCTCCAAACATCAGGTTAGCAAACGCAGGGAAAAGGACCCGTCCGTTACACCGGGGGCTTTCGATACAGATAAACAAATCCCTTTGTTCCTGCGCCCGCCGAGTCGTCAGGTTCGCGGTGAATTTCGTTCAGACCGGATCGCGAGAGAACCGCCTTCACTTTGTCAGGTGATGTAAAATGCATGTCGAACAGAACGCTGCTCCCCTTGCGCTGGCGGCGGTAGGCTTCGCCTAAGCCGAAAGGCAAGTGGTCCACGATCGACCGCCGGAGCCGAGGAAAGAACTGCGGCTGCCCGGGACAAGTAGGGAGTTGGAACGCAACCCAGCCGCCGGGACGGCAGACACGGGCAAATTCCCGCAGGTAAACCTTCGCGTATCCCCAAGGCAGGTGCTGAAGAACAATGTGGGAAAAAACCAAGTCGAACCGTTCATCGCTAAAAATGGAGAGCTTCTCTGCTTGGTTGAGCTCCAAGGTTATCGCATCGCAGCCCGCCAGAAGACGGCGGCCGCGTTCGATCATCGATCGCGAAATATCGACCCCAGTAACGGTCCGCGCATGCCGGCTCCAGGAAAGCGTCAGACGGCCAACGCCGCAGCCGAAATCCAACACCTCCTCGAACGTTTCCGGACCCCCATGCTGCTGAAGCAACCGCAAGTAACGATCGACGACCTCGTCGCCGCTTTTCAGGAAGTCGACCGTCTCCCAGCGCCCTCCCTTCTTGTCGGGCTCGCTGACTATTGCCCAAAGCGGGTCGTCTTCTCCCAAGGATTCCCAGGTTTTCTGCAGGCGCTGGAAAGAACTAGGCATAACCGCGCAATATATGGTCTCTATTCGGGCTTGGAAAGGTTCTGTCGCCGTCCCTCCTCGCCAATCATTTTCAGATAGCGGTCGATCGCGTACGACTCGAAAAACTCCGGACGCAACGCACATCGGAACTGCACGGCGTCCGTTGCCGCGGCCCTGAGCTTCTGGACGATTGCAGGAACCGAATGTGGATCGAAGCGGCAATCCGAACGCGAAACAACTTCGGGAAGACTGCTGCAATTTGATACGAGCACAGGTGTATCCATAGCCATTGCTTCGAGAGCAGGAAGGCCAAACCCCTCGTAAAGCGAAGGATACACGAAGAGTTCCGCAGCGGCGTACAGCGAGGGCAGGTCGTTTTCGTCGATCGGGCCGACAATGCGAACCTGCGAGGCTAACCCGGTCTCTCGAATCTTTCCCGCCACGTCCGAATGGGGTGCTCTGCTGGCGGAAGGTATCTTTCCGGCCAGAACGAGGGGCGGACATCGAGTCTGCCCGGAGGCAATTGCATAAGCTTCAATCAGGCGCTCGACATTTTTCCGATAGTCGTATCCGCCAAGGTACAACCAGAAGCGCTCGGGAAGATCCAATTTGCTTCGAATACCCGCTGAACCGACTTCGATCCGATCCACATTCTCATATTCCGGTCCCAACCAATTATAGAGCACGCGAATCTTGGACGCCGGAATCCCGGCGGTCCTTGTCAGATCGCTCGCGGAGAACTGCGAGACGGTGAGAACCACCGAAGCACCGGCTGCATACCGTTCCGCGGCACGATTAAGCCACTTGCGAAGCCAAAACCGCCCTTCGTAATGGTGAAAGTGGCGATAAATGCAGTCGTGAAGGGTCACGATGGTTCGCGCCGGTCGCCGCGTGCTCCAAAAGGGCGCGGGCGAGTGAAAGATCGCGTCCGGAAATTGATTGCTCGCTATTGCAGCGAGTCGATACGACAGAGCCAGTTGCCTGAGTAATGGATGAGGCAAGGTCCTGCCGTCGTAAAACGGCACTTGGATCGAATCCGGAATTCCCGGCACCTTGCCCCGTAACGATGCAGGCACAAGCACCCGAAACGGGGGCGAAGAGGGGTTACGTAGCAATCCCCGAATCAGCCTTCTCGTGTAAACACCCAATCCCACCGCTGGATGCGCCAAAGGAAGACCACTCAAGACGAGGCCAACACACCGGGAGGCAATAGTCAGATTTCCCGTTCCGCTGTTCCTCAATGGATAACCTTATCGATTGCGGCCATAACTTCTGCCGCTTTTGTCTGCCGCAAGAATTCACCCTGACGCTCCGGCGCCACAAATTCGGCACCCGGAGCAAAATCATGCTCGGTCTCACAGTATTTTCCAGACTCCACCCGGGATGATCGAAGATTGCGAAAGAAAAAGACGGGAACGCCGGCCGCATTTGCCAGATGACGCGGACCGGAGTCCGGACAAATCACAGCTCGACAATCGCGCAGAAATTCAACCAACGCTCGCAGTCCGAGTTCACCGGCTAGGATGGGCGCTTTGAGGCGATCGTCCCGGCGCATGGCTTCGAGAGTTTCTCTATCACTCGCAGCTCCGCTCAGAACGACATCGATTCCTTTGTTTTCGAGCATCCGGATGAGTTGCGCACAATACTCCCGAGGCCAGACACCCGTTGGTTGCCGCGTAGAGACGAAACACGAAACAATCCGGCTGCTTGCCCCGAGCCCTAACGTCCGCCGACATTCCACAGCTTCCGTTCTATCCGCCTCGGAAGTATAAACGATGGGACGCAGCGACCAGCTTGATCGCTGCCTGCTCAACTGGGCCACGAGGTCTCGAAAATAGGCCGGATATGGTTTCGGATAGTTAATCCTGATCGGATGGGTTACCCAGCCGGAGAAGCCCTTATGAACGTAACCGGCGCGATTCGGAATACCCAGATCCACAACGAGCTTAAGCGGACGAAAATACATACCCGAATCATAACAAATCGCCGCATCGTACCTCTCGGCTTTCAAAATCTCGAACTCCTCGCTCCGGCGACTGCACGGCAGTTCAAAGCGATGGACTTTTTCGATTTCGCAATTGCATTCGATTACTTCGCATGCGGGAGCGGGGGAAATAGCGTGCAGGCGGCAATCTGGCAATCCTTGCGCAAGTGCCTTGATCGAGCCCGTCAAGTAGAGGATATCTCCGATATGATTCGCGCCAACGAGAAGCACTTTTCTCCAATCACACGGCTTCGAGCGTTGGCCCCTGGCCAGAGTGCGCGCCCAAGAGCGCAGGACGGGCTGGCCGAGCTCCGAGAGCAGGGCTGCCCCATAGTTGCGTCGCGACCGAAATGCCTGGCGAAGAGGAGTTACCATCAGGTTGTCGTTTTGGTGTTAGGAAAGAGCAACGAAAGGTAATCAATCCCCGTATTCCTCAAGAAGGCTTTTCGCTGCGATCGCCTGGATATCTCACACCTCGTCCTGTCTGTCGGCCACTTTTCATATGCTTTCACAAGACCGCCCCACCGCTTCCGATTCCGCGATTGCTCTCGGATTCATTGTGGCTCTGGGCATGATTCTCGCCGTCGTTCTCGGCAGCTGGATCGCAGAAGAGAAGTGGTTTCCGCTTGGCATAACCCTTTCCATCGCAATCGGGACCACCCTGATCCTTAGTCTCGGGAGCAATTGGTGGATACTCATTCCATGGATGAGCGCCCTGGGATTCTCGACGCTCGTCCCCGGATTCAGTCTTACAGGAGTGGACGCAGCGGCGTTGCTCGGCTTCGTGATTATCGGATTCCGGCGTGCGATCGGAGACCTGAAACCCGCGCAACCACCCCTGCGTCTAAACTGGATTTTCTTTGCCGTCATCTTCTACGTGGTCGTTCATGCGATCACTGCAATTCTGCAGCAATACTACGCAGGCGAAACACAGCTTAAGAACGTTGTCAAAGCCTACTATCAGATCGCGGCGCCCTTGCTGCTTCTCTGGCTCCTTGCTCTCTATGCAAAGCCCGCCAGTGTAAAGCCCGCCGTCTTGGGAATCCTCTTGATTTCTGCGCCCACGTTTCTCGTAGGATGCACGCTGGTCTATTTGCAAAGCGATCTTGCTCTTCTTTCTCATCCGTATTTCAACTTCGATTGGGCGGGCGCTTCCGCCTTCGGGTATATTCGCTGGTCGTCCATCGGTCTGCTTCTCCTCGCCCTATGCCTCTCCACCGCAACGCGATCTGGTCTCCTCAAAACGGTGTGCTTCCTTACTGCAACCCTTGCTCTCCTGGGCGCATTCCTTGGAGGCGGACGTGTCGCCTTCGCGAGTTGTCTCCTCGGGATCATTCTTTGGGCGGGTCTTAGACGCAATCATCTTCCCCTCATTTTGACAGCTGCCCTGGGAGTCGCTGTGTTTGTTGCCATCAATGCCGACCCGCGTGTCCTTCAAGACCTCCCTAAAACGATCCAGAGATCCTTGACACCATTTGTCGTTTTCAACCAGCAAACCGGCGAACAGAGAGCCACGGAAGTCAGCGACCGGTGGCACGAGGACCTTCGCAGCGAGTCCTGGAATTATTGGATGGAGACCCCGCTAAGCATTACGGTGGGTCATGGATACAAGGGATGGAACGACTCGATCGATTTGAAGACCTTCACCGAAGGACCGCTTTATGAAAGCGCCAAGAAGACGGCCATCCAAGTGGGCCGGACAGAACGAACCTTTAGCAGCATCCTTGTCATCTTTGGAGCTATAGGCATCCTGCTTTACTATGGCTTGATGCTTTCTCTGATCCGAAGGCTCTGGAAGCTGCGACGCTTGTCACCAAATGACAGTTTCCCCAGGGCGATGTGCGAGTTCTCCTTGTGCATGATTCTCATTGGCTTGTTCACGGCTTTTCACGCCGGTGGGGTGCCCGGCTATGGCATGGTATACTGGTTTCTCGGATTGCTCACGGCGAGAAATATCACTCCGCTCAAAGCATCGATACATGCAACACTCGAGCGGAGAGCCCCTGAACTCACCCCCGTGCTTGGGTCCGTGCCAAGAACGCGAACCATCTAGCTTTGCCAATTGAGCATTTCCGAACAGATTCGCCTCGTGATCGACGCCCATGGCTTGGGCTCACGAGTCGGCGGCAACGAAACGTACACCCGAACACTTGTCGATGCGCTGGCGTCGAGCAATGAGACAGACGTCGTCTGCTACGTCCACAGAGACGAGTCCGTCGGACGGTTGCCAGCGACGATGAGGGCTCTTCGTTCAACCGATCCGATCATTCGCAACTTCGTTGAAATACCGGTGCGCGCCCGGCTTGATCGCGCTGAGGTTCTTCATTGCCAGTATTTTTTGCCGCCATTCTGCGGGCGAACTGCCGTAATGGTCCATGACATTAGCTTCGAAGAACACCCGGAGTGGTTTGCGCGCCGCGACCTCTTTCTACTGAAAACTTGGGTCCCGATCAGCGTTCGTCATGCTAGTGTGGTCTTGACGGTTAGCGATTTCTGCAAGAATCGAATTGTCGATATCTACCAGGTTCCCCCTGAGCGGATTCACGTCACCCCAAATGCTCTGCCGCCAGATTACGGGCGATACGTTTCGAGGGACGAGGGTCTTCAAGCCGCTCGCCAGTTCGGGATCACGAAGCCCTACCTGGCGTGCGTTGGTAACTTGCAGCCACGCAAGAACATCGACGGCCTGATCGCGGCGTGGATCCAATTGCGGAGACGCCGGAGAGATCTCGATCTGCAGCTTGCAGTTGTCGGAAGGAAGGCCTGGATGTTCCATCCGATTTTTGAAAAGGCAAAAGACAGCGAGTTCCGAGGCGATATCATCTTTACAGATTACGTCTCCGCCAACTCCCTGCCGTTTCTCTACGCCGGCGCAGAAATAATGGTCTATCCTTCGCTCTATGAGGGATTCGGACTTCCGCCCCTGGAATCGATGGCATGCGGAACTCCGGTAGTAACCGGCGAACACACCGGATTGCGGGAAGTTTGCGCTGATGCCGTTCACTACGCCGATGTTAGATCAACGGAGGCCCTAAGTGAAGCAATTGAACGACTGCTTGACGATCGATCGCGCCGGTCCGCGCTCTCTAAACGCGGACGCGTACATTGCCGAGAATTCACCCTGGAAAAGCTTCGGGATACCACCCTGGCGGCGGTCAAGGCGGCCGTGAGTTGAGCACGGGCGCTTTCCCCGGATAAACCTTACCGAGACCAATCGCATGCACTTGATGACGCCACGCAAACTCAAGATCGCCTTCCTCGGCAGCCGCGGCATTCCTCGCTGCTACTCGGGATTCGAAACATTCGTGGAGGAGATTTCTGTGCGGCTTGCCCGGATCGGCCACGACGTGACAGTTTATAACCGCGTTCCGTTCAACAAATTTCGGGGGGGTACCTTCGAGGGAGTCCGCATCGTCCGCCTTCCAACAATTCCCGCCAAAGGCACGGACACGCTCGTGCACTCCGCTCTCAGCACTTCGCACAGCTTGCTTAGCCGATTCGACGCCATTTACTATTGCGGCGTGGGCAGTTCGATTTTCAGCCTCCCGGCCAGGCTGCGCGGCGCCAAAACAGTCGTTAACGTCGATGGCGCGGATTGGGAGCGTGCGAAATGGGGGCGTATGGGAAAGACGTGGCTTAAATGGAGCGAGAGGATGGCCGCGCGCTTCGCTGACTCCGTGATTGCTGACCATCCCAGAATTCAGGAGCGCTATCGGAAACAGTTCGGGATCGAGTGTGCTCTGATTCCTTACGGCGCCGACGTGGTCGAGTCCGACCCCGGAATCGGCACCCTTCAAAGGTTCAATCTTATCGATCGCGGATATTTTCTCTATGTGTCGCGTTTGACACCCGAGAATCGCGCGGATCTCGTCATGGAGGCCTATCTGGCTTCCGAAGCTAAGACCCCTCTCATTGTGGTGGGAGATGCCCCCTACGTCTCTGCTTATCTGAAACGTCTTCGCGCACTGGCCGACCAAAGCAACGGACGCATCAGGATGATAGGCTATCAATTCGGCGATGACTACCGGCAGCTAAGCTTTCATGCGCGGGCCTTTATCTTTCCCACCACGATAGAGGCAACCCGGCCGGTCCTTCTCGAACAGATGGGAATGGGTGCGCACATCATCGCGTGTGACACACCGGCGAACCGCCACATTCTGGGCAATACCGCAGAGTGGTTCTCCAACGAGAATCCTAAATATTCTCTGTCTCAACTGTTTCGAAGATCGGCCGCGTCTTCGTCCTGCGACTCTGAAAGCAAGGGACAGATGGCTCAGGAACGCATCAGGAGGCTCTATAGTTGGGATACTGTCGCCCGACAGTATCATGACCTCTTTGTTACACTCACCCACAGCTGCAAGTCAGATCCCGCCAGCCGTGACGTCCATATTGCAAAACAAGAATAGCACTTCATTCCGCGAATTTACAAAACGGCTCATCAAGCCCGCCCTCCCGCTGCTCGTCAGACTTTTCGGTTCCTCGATTCGAGACGCCAGAACGGGAAAGCTCGTTGGCAGGGCCATCCTCTTGCCCTGGAAGGGAACAGTTCGTGTTGTCGGGCTTTCGCACGCCTTCGTTATCCCGCGGTTCGCACAAGAAGCACAGACGTTCTATTGGCACCAGACGATTGAGTTTGCCACGCACGCGCCAGTCGATTACCCGCGACTCACCCTGGCATCCGGCCCGTCACGAGACCCGAAATGTCGAATCCTTTGGCTCCTTCTTGCCCACCAGGATGCAACGACGGTCGAAAAGATCCTCAAATACTGGACACACTTTGTCCCTCAGGACGATGTCCTCCTTGCTTACGGTGGCAACAGCCGCGACGACTTTGCCCGGATCGGGCACTCCCAGAAGCTACTTGTTGACGATCCTCGCATTCGAACCCGAGCACATGTATTGGAGAAGCAAAGCTACGGCGGGGTGCTGAGGGAAGCAAGCCAGTGGCTGAGGGCGCACGCCGTCTATACGCACGTCTATGTTGCCGAGTCGGATCTCTTCCCGGTCTCGAGCGACATCTCGCAGAGCGTTCTCTCTCGGCTCAGTGACACTAAGGCTGATGTTCTCTTTTATCACCTCAATCGGGCGGACCGAACGAACTGGTGCCACCTGCTCTATCACCAAAGTTTTCCCGGCTTTGCGCCATTTCTCTCCTCACTAAGTTGCCGGCCCGAAAAGGAAGTCGTTCTCAATGCGATTGGATGCGGTTCCTTTTGGACACGACCTGCGTTTGATGCCGTGGCGGAAGTTCATGAAGCCGAACCCGTTTATCTCGAGCTTTTCCTCCCGTCCGTCGCCCATCATCTCGGGTTTCGAATCGGCGAATTTTCCGATCAGAATCGATTCATCAGCGTTATCCCAAAGGACGCCTCCGATGTTATCCAGTGCAAGGAATCCGGTGCCTTATTCGTCCACCCCGTGAAAGATCTCTCGGGATTGCCGGAACCGAGGCACAGTTTGCTTGGTGAAGGAATACGCAAAGCTTAGTTTTCTCTTCAAATGCATTGCTCAATCTTCAGGCGTGCCGCTCCCGCGTCTAGCGCGTGGTACATTCTTATTCCGACTCTTGTTGCGGTAGCGGCGTCCGCGTGGCTGATTCTTCTCTTTCCCTACACAACCGGCTATGGCTTTCAGCGGGTGCCCATCGCCCGGCAGCTTGAACTTCAATGGGCAACGGAGGAATGGCAGCACTGCTGGCTGGTTCCGATCGCCGCAATAGTGATCCTTTACTTAAGAAGAAGATCACTTAGCCAGCTCCCGATCCGCGGCTCGAATTCCGGCCTGGCTGTGATATCTGCATCTTTGGCGCTTTATTGGATCGGATTTCGCATAGACAATATTTATGTCGCGTATCTTTCACTTCAATTGTGGTTTGCGGGACTCATTCTCTGGTATCTGGGCTGGCGCTGGATGCGCGCACTGCTCTTCCCATGGGCCTTCTTGGTATTCCTATGGCCACTCCTTTTTCTCGAGAGCACCATCACCTTTCCCCTGCGCATGATCATGTCCAAAGCGAGCGCGGGCGTCCTAAGTTCAATTGGCATTCCGGTTATCTTACAGGGAACCGGTGTAATGTCCGCACCGGAGCCGATGCTCGGCCTTCAGGCCGGTCAGCGTTTCCGGGTGGACGTGGCCGATCCTTGCAGTGGGATTCGCTCGCTCTTTGCCCTGATGATGATCAGTGCGCTCTACGGACACTTCACCCTCAAAACGTGGTGGCAGAAGGGAATCCTCTTCGCCAGTTCAGTCCCCCTTGCAATTCTCGGAAATCTCGTCCGAATCCTTATGCTTACTTTTGGCATCATGACATTGGGGCCGGAGATTGCAATCGGCGCAAATCCACTCACGGAGCCATCGTTTTTCCACATGCTGTCTGGTTACCTCGTCTTTGCTGTGGCTTTGGCGGGCATGATAGGAGTCAGCTCTTTGCTTGCTTCGCCACTCACGAAAGTGCCGCAGCTCGTGAAGCGAGTATTTGACTTCAAGGAGACGCCGGAGCAAGAAAGAAGAATCGAAAGTCCTCAAGCACAAAGGTTTCTTTCCGACCGAAGAGATCCTTATTGAAAGGTCGTCATGAAGACCAACTCCTCTCCAGAAAGCCTCGTCCCGCTCTGTGTGGACCTCGACGGCACGCTGATACACACCGACGTTCTCTGGGAGGGCCTCAAATTCTTGCTAAAGCGCAAACCTTTGACACTGCTCGGCCTCTTGCCGCGTCTGCGCAATGGCCGCGCTCCTTTCAAGAAGGCCGTCTCTGCGGCAGCGACCGTGAATATCGATTCACTCCCCTGGCGGAAATCGCTGGTCCAATGGCTTCGCTCCGAAGCCGCCGCTGGGCGGCCTGTCTATCTTGTCACGGCAGCGGACGCCGCCTATTCGCGGGCCGTCACGGCGCGCCTGGGATTCTTTACGGGCGCGCTGGCAAGTGATGGCGCATTGAATTTGAAGGCAAAGAAGAAGGCGCGCAAACTTGTTGAGACATTCGGAGAAGCAGGCTTTGACTATATTGGAGACTCCCGTGCCGATATTCCGGTATGGCGCGCAGCGCGCAAGGGAATCTGTGTGAAGGCGCGCGCCGGCTTCGTGCGCCGCGCCGGATTGACCGGAAAGGTCGAAGAGCGCTTCACCGACCGATAGTAGAATCTTTGCGCTGCTTGGAAGAATCCTTGCTGCAGACTCATTTGCCACGGATTGTTTCCGCCGGGAAAATGAAAATTCGGAAGATTGATGAACGCCGGCGTTACCGCTGACATGCAGGGGCCTGCCATTCCCATCTGGCGCAGCCTGGTGGTGATCGCACTGACAGCCGTCGCGATAGCGGCCTGTCTCTGGGCGGCGCCTCCGGCGTCGAAATCGGAAGCCGGCATCGAGGTGATTCTCCCCGATTCGGTCGCCCGATTCTCGGGGACGGACCAAAAAATCTCGGAATCCGAGCGCGTTATCCTTCCCGAAGACACCGAGTTTGCTAAGAAGCACTACGCTGACGACGGCGGAAACGGCATCAGCTGCCAAATCGTCCTTGCCGGCGCAGAAAAGCGGAGCATTCACCGGCCTGAAGTATGCCTTCCGGCACAGGGCTGGATCTTACAGACTGGCGAAGTGATTCCGATTGAATTGGCGAATGGAGCGAAGCTCGACGTGATGAAGCTAATCATCTCGAAGAGGATCTCGCTTGCTGACGGAAACCAGCGAGAATTAACCAGCCTCTTTGTCTATTGGTTCGTGGGCAAGGAAACAACAACGCCGTCTCATATCGTTCGCGTCCTAAGGACCAACCTCGATATGCTGCTCCACAATACCAATCATCGCTGGGCCTATGTAATCGTCAGCGCGCCGGTGCTCGAAGGCTTCGCTCCGCAGGGAAAAAACATCGAGCAAACCCTTGCAGTGCTCAAGGGCTTCATTGCGGAGCTAGCCCCGCAAATCCTGAAACCAGGCGTGCAATTTGCGGATGCAAAGTGACGTGACCATGCGAACAGGTCCCGTCATCGAAGTTCGTGATCTCGTGCGAAAGTTTGGAAACCGAACCGTTCTCAATGGCATCAGCTTCTCTGTTGAAAAAGGTGACACCATGATAATCATGGGAGGCTCCGGCTGCGGCAAGAGTACGCTGCTGCGCCACATCATCGGCTCCCTCAAGCCGACAAGGGGTTCGATCAAGATCTTTGGAGAAGAAACGACGACGATGCCGGAGAAGGAATTCGACCAATTGCGGCTCCGTTTCGGTATGAATTTCCAATTCGGCGCCTTGCTTCAGTCCCTCACCGTCGGCGAAAACGTCTCCTTACCGCTGATCGAAAACAGCCATGTCGATCCGGAAATCGTGGATCTCGTCGTCAAGATGAAGCTCGAACTGGTCGGGCTCACAGGTTTCGAGCATCTCAAGCCAGCCGAACTTAGCGGCGGCATGCGCAAGCGCGTCGGACTGGCCCGCGCGGTGGCGCTCGATCCAGAATTGCTCTTCAGCGACGAACCTACCTCCGGTCTCGACCCCATCATGACCGCGGTAATCGACCAGCTCACACTCGCCCTCACCCGCAAGCTCGACATGACTGCTGTTGTTGTCACTCACGACATGACCAGCGCTTTCCGGATCGGGACCAAGATGATCATGCTCGGCGCAGGTAAGCGCGCGGGAACAATCATTGCAAGCGGCACTCCCGATGAAATATCGAAGCACCCCGACCCAGAAGTTCAGCAGTTCATAAAAGGCGAGGCAGACGGCCCCGTGCCGCTCAAGCTCGCCTCAAATGATTACATCGAACGTCTACTCGGCCATTAGAGTTCGCAGGCTGGGCTTAGAGCGGCTGCCGAGTGAAATTTCGCTGTTGGTTTCCGAGAATCGGAGGGCGTATTCGCACGTGACTTTCTCCCGGAGACGGCTTTAATGCCCTGGCAGTGATCAACTTGGCAGTTCCCTCCCCTAGAGCGATCGTCGATTTCTGGCGGCGGAGTGACAGAACCCGCCGTTGGAGGATCGCTCTGGGGGCGATCGCAAGCGTGCTGGCCTTTTGCTTGCTGATCTCACCGAGTCCCTGGGTGGCCGCCGCGCAGATCCGCGGAAAAATGAGCACTCTCGATTACGTTCGTATCTATGGATGGATCGCGGGCGCCATCAATATCGTCCTGCTCGGAGTGCTCGCCGTCATTTGTCCTTGGTGGACCGGGCGTTTGCAACTCTCAACCCTCGGCTCTCAACTCTCAGCTCTGCCTCCGACCCCTCGTTGGTTCCCGCCCCTGGTGGCCGCCGCTATGGCAATGACATTCGCCTACAGCCTGCCGCGCATGAACCACGGATTTTGGGATGACGAGGAGTTCAACGTGCGCACGACGCTCTGCGGAAAATTCAAGGCAAACAAGAAAACCGGCGAAATGGAATTCAAGCGATTCGATTGGCTGGAGACGATTTACGGGTACGGCACACCTAATAACCATACCTTGTTCAGCATCGCTTCGCGCGCATGCCATGATGCCTGGAGGTCCATCGTGAGGCCGCGCGGCTTTCCAGTGGTCGAATGGCCGTTTCGAGTTCCGGCGCTGATGTTCGGCCTGCTGGCGGTGGCAGCGATGGGGTGGCTGCTAAAGGAATTCGGTCTGCCCGGTGCAGGTGTTACCGCAGCGTTTCTACTTGGCATTCATCCCTGGAACATCCGCTACGCGAGCGAGGCGCGCGGCTACAGTTCGGTGCTCTTCCTTGTACCCGTTCTCTTCGTCTTCTGGCGGAGAGCAATGATCACGGGGCGATGGAAATGGTGGGGCGCCTTTGCTATCACGCAATTCTCTCTCATCTATTGCAACTCCGGCGCGCTCTTCATCCTCATCGTGCTCAACCTCATTACTCTCGCGCTCATTGCAAAGGGACGAGATTGCGCCGAACCGCGTGCCACGCAAGCCGGGCGGTGGTTTTGCGTAAACGCTCTGGCAGCGATTCTCGCGCTCCAGCTGATGCTGCCGCTCTACCCGCAGGCAAAGCAGTATTTCGATTTCGTCTCGTCCCAAGGCTTCACATCGGGCTGGTCATGGGTTCGCAACACGGTCTGCTTCATGATCGGTGGAGCACCTTGGACAAAGAGTGATCAACCCTGGGCTGGCTATCCGGAATGGCTCGCGCGCTACGCCGAGAACCCCATCCTCTTCGCGGCCTCGGCCTCGTTTGCGATCGCATTTATCTTTCTGGGAGCGGCACATCTCCTTCGACGCGGATGGGCGTCCGCCACCTTTGTATTCGTAATGGCTGTTTGTCCGGTGATCACCTTCGTATTCGCATACTTCAAAAAGATTCTGCTCTATGAGAGCTACGTGATCTATTCGCTGCCCGGCGTAGTCGCTTGCGCGGCCACAGGGCTGACGCTCGTCGCCTCATGCGCACAGAGGCTTCCAAGCGGCAAGCTTATCGTGCCTGCGACGGCTTCATTCGCCGTGATTGGCTACTTCCTTTACACAAATCCCTTTCGGCAGTGGATCATCCAAAATCCGCTTCAACAGATCCGCGAATCAGTCATTTATTGTCGCGGCACGCTTGATCCTTCAAGCGTCGGACAGAAAAGCGTGCGCACCGCCAGCTTCTGCATTCCACCCTATCTTTACGACGCTCACATGGAACGACTGGATTCGGCAGGCGCCTTTATCGCCACTCTCCGTCGTGCCGATCTCGACGGTGTCCCTCTGCTTCTCAATGTCGGGATGCCTTGGGCTGCCCGCCAGTATAGCCCGCAAATGTGGTCCCTCTTCACGAATCCGGAACTCTTCGAGGAGCCCGTGCACCTGCGCGGATTCGAGCCGAGCCTCGATAGGCTCGTCGCAAAATATAAACGCTATAGTGCCCAGAACTTCGATTTCGCCGGCTACAGAAATACAGAGCGCTAGGCTAGCAGCTCACCAGGACTACTGAGCAGTCAACAGGGCACCCTTAAGGTCTTTTCTTGGCTCCCGCAGCGCAGAGTCTTGAGAGTAGCCGTGCAATGCGCAAGGCGCCGGGCGAGTCGGCGTGAACGCAAACGGTCTGAGCAGCAATCTTTACTGTCTTTCCGTTCGGCAAGGGCACGCGGCCTGTCGAGAGAAACATTTCCATCCGCGTCTTGATCTTGGACAGATCCCCGAGCAAGGCATGAGGCTCGCCTCGCGGAACCAACCCGCCGTCCGCTGTGTATGCTCGATCTGAGAATATCTCTCCCCAGACTTCCACCCCAAGCCGCCGTGCAGCCGGGACCACGCATCCGTTTGGAGACGCAAAAATTCGTATGCCTGGGAAATGCTCTTTTGCAAATCCTGCGTAAGCCGCCGATAGACGCTGGTCGCGCTCCACAACATGATAAAGCGCGCCATGGAGCTTGATGTGGGCGATCGGGATCTTTTCCTCGTTTGCCAGCAGTTGCAAATCGCCCACCTGGAATTCGATCAGCGACTCCAGATCCGATGGGGAAATTGGCATCTCCTTTCGCCCAAACCCTTCCCGGTCTGCAAAACCCGGGTGGGCGCCCGCGTTCACACCAAGGCGTCCGCATAGCCGAAGACACGAGCGCATTGTTCGCACGCTTCCCGCGTGGCCGCCACACGCGATGTTAGCGGAGGTCACCCAGCGAAGGAGACGCCGGGTTCTTTCCACCGGCTCGCCTTCGCCGAGGTCGCAATTGATGTCCATCATTCGACAAGCTCAAACTGCACACAGGTGCCTGGGGCACACTGCGTGAACCGTGATATCGCTGACGGGTCGAGAATTGCCAGTCGCGGATATCCGCCGACGGTAGGTCCGTCCCGAAGAAGAACTATGGGAAGACCATTCGGGGGAACCTGGACGGTGCCAACGGCCACGGGCGCGCTTGGCATTTGAGACCGTCCGGACTCCAAGGCAGCGCCTTCCAACCGGTATCCAGCGCGGTCGCTTTGCATCGAGACAAGCCAACTCTCGCTGAGGAAAAGTGCGCGGACACTCTCAGGGAAATATTGCCATTCCGGTCCGGACCAAACGCGAAGCGTCGGGATATCGTCAAACCGCTCCCGTACGAGCCCTGGCACGAAACGGGAGGAAATCCCACCCACGCGCTGGACCTTCTCGCGATGCAACTGAGCACCCGCCTGAATCATGCCGCCCAGACCAGCCCGCGGGTCGACACTCGCGCTGCCAAACCAGCGCGGCCCTGCAAATCCTCCCTGCACAGCCAGATAAGTCCAAACCCCAGCTCGAAGCCGCTCAAAAGAAATTCGCTGACCAGTCTCGGCGTGAAAATTTCGCCACTGCGGGCATTCGGATTCCACGTCGGCCCCTGTGATGGCCAGCTCGGCTGCGCTCAAGACGCGGAATCGGGCGCCAGTAAAAAGAAGCTCGATCACGGGCGCTCCTTCTTCGTTACCGACCAAAAGATTTGCCTGGCGCGCGGAATCGGCGTCCATCGCGCCCCCAGGTGGAATGCCGAATCGTTTCCATCCGGTTCTCCCCAGATCCTGAATCGAGGCGCCGGCGCCGAGAGCCAGAACCTGCAGAACCGGAACGCTACTCATCTGCCGCTATCACTTCAGACTCGGCAGATCGCCAACGGCCTGAAACTTCACAAGATCACCCTGTCGCAACAGGAAAGCCTCTCTGCTACCCGCCTCCCGTGCCTTGGAAAGTGAGAAGAGCTCGCGGTCGGTGCGCCCGATCAACCACCAGCCCCCCGGAGAGGCAACGCTGTAGATTCCAGTGTGCTCGCCTCCAATCGCAACCGAACCAACCGGTACCCGAGAACGCGGACTGTCAAGGCGGGGCACGTGCAACCTGGGATCGAGCGGGCCAAGGTAAGGAAAGCCCGGAGAAAAACCTATCAAAAACACATTGTAAATAGGCAAGGCGTGCAACTCCGCGACATCAGAGACTGAAAGCCTATTTCGTCGAGCAAGTTCTTCAATATCAGGGCCATCGTAGCAAACGGAAATCTCGTGCAGGGGCGCCTCTTCGGGGGGTAGAGCCTGGGCGGATTTCAGTAACTCGTCCAGTTTGCTCAACTGAGCCGAAATCCTCTTCGAATCGCGGAACTCCAAAAGCACCGAGCAGTACGCAGGCGTCACGTCATCCAAGCCTTCCAAAGGGTTTTCTTCCAGACTCCGAAGCAAACCGCGGCATCGAGCCAGCGACTGTCGATTAACTTCCTCTGCGAAACGAATCAGCAATGCCCTGGGTCCAAAAAGGGAAACCTGCACGTCGTCCATCAGCCAACGCTCCTTCTGCTAGTCGCCAAAAAAGATACAGCCCGCCGCAACGAGTGTTGCGACGGGCTGTTGTTCCCCCCAGAACAATCTTTAATGGGATGAAGGTTAGCCGCCGTCATCCGTTTCGCAAGCATTTTTTTAGAGATTTTTGGGCGTCCTCAGCATAATCCTTTCACCGTAAACTTGATATGAAGCCATGCCATTCATGGGGTCTCGACAAGCACTCTGTGAGCGAGCAGCCTTTCACGCTCGAATTGAAAAAAACCGCGAACTTTTCTGCCAGCAAGCACACCGGGCAACCAGCAGATATCGTCCGCCCACATTTCTTCGTAAGGAATTGCGTTCAGAGGAGTCCAAAGCGGGACCGCCTCCGCAGTTTCGATCGGCTCTCCCACGCAATCCGCTGAAACAAAGACGCTACAGTGCAGACTGTAGCCGTCGGTGAATTGAAAATGAAGCTCGCCCCGCAGCTCCGGGGAAACCGCCTCGATGCCGAGTTCTTCGCGCGTTTCACGCACTGCGGCGTCAAGCGATGTCTCCCCCGGCTCGATTCGGCCCCCTGGGCCGTTGATCTTTCCCGCCCCAAACCCGCGCTTCTTGCGAATAAGGAGAATATGTCCGTCGCGGACAACGAAAAGTAGTGTCGCGCATTCCTTTGGTTGCCAGGTCGCCCAGTCAAATTCCATCGGCCCAAACTCTAAGGGCCATGCCGAAAAAGACAAACCCCGCGATCCTCCGAAGCAGGACCTCTGGGGAGGATACCGCCGGACCACTCACCCTCCCGGCGGCTCCTCCCCGTTCTCTAAACTGCTGCCTCTCCCCGCTCTCCAGTCCGGATCCGCATGACGGATTCAATAGGGAGAACAAAAACCTTCCCATCACCGTACTTGCCCGTCTTTGCCGACGAAACGATGAGCTCAGTCACCCTCGTAGCGTAACTGTCGCCGACGACGACTTCCAATTTTACCTTCGGAAGGAATGTCGCGCTTAGTGAGCTGCCATGATATGGGCCACTACGGCCCTTTTGTCTTCCGAAGCCCCTGACCTCTGTTACCGCCATTCCTCCAATCCCCAGCCCCGCCAAGGCCTGCTGCACAGCCTCAAGCTTGAAGGGTTTGATGACCGCCTCGATCTTTTTCATGGATTCCTTTGCAAAGCAATGAGCGTGCCAGCCCGCCTCGACCAAACCCCCGACCGAGCTATCGCATGGCCGAACCTTGATGAAGACACAAAAAAACTTAGCAGTGTGTTAATGTAATCAGCCTTCGCGCGGGTGGATTGTCTCAATTTGATCACCTATTTCGCTTCATATTGCTTTTCTTGTCGGCTCTGCTCTTGTTGGACGCAATGGACGGGTTTGTAGTTCGGCGGCTAAGGGAAGCACAGGGATGGCTAGTGCTGCAGCAGTTCCTCGATTACGCCGTGTGGGGCTTGCTGGCGGGCCTTTCAGCTTTTGCGTTCAGCCGCGCCGCTTCTGCAAACTTTCCAAAAACTGAGCTCTCCTTCCCGGTCGCGATTCTGTGTCCCCTCGGTTTGGCTGCCTTGGGCGGACTGTACAGATGGCGTTCAATGAGGGCCGTCGCACGGGAACTGGATGCCCGCGGGAAAACGAAGGATCGCTTTCTCACAGCTCTCACTCTGCCCGTGAACCAAGCGGGCGATCTTTTGGACGCAGCTCGTCGGGAGACAGCAGCCTTCGCCTCGACCTTCCGTGTCCGCGGCCACCTCCGGCCAAAACCGCCAGGAAAAAAGGCTCTCTGGCTCTTGATTCCCGTAGCCGCATTGACGCTGCTGGAAAGCGTCCAAATTTGGCACGCGAATCACCTTGCTCCCGAGCTCGCGACTGCTCGGAGATTGATCGAACAAGCGCGGCTCGCTGCGGAACTGGAAGCAAAAGAAGACCAATCGTTTCAGGAAATTGCCGAGCAACTCCAAAGTGCCGAACGTCACTTGACGGCTTCGCGAGAGCCATTGCGGGAAGCACTTAGGACACTAGCCGATCTGGAGCAAAAGCTCGGTGCACAATCCGAATTGGACGCTTTCGAGGCGAATGCCCTCGCTGAGGCGCTTGGTCGGGAGCACAAAGAATTGGCCTCGAATCTTCGCGCTGGAAGGAAGGCAGATGCGGCGCGAGCCGTCGCACAGTTAGATCCGGCAGAACTCGCGAACGCATTGGAACAGGCGGCGCGCCACCTAGAAACCAGACGCCTGCAGGAGTTGGCGGATCGAGACCCTGCCGCCGCAAAGACGCATCTCATGATGATGCTCGGCTCTTTGCGCGGAAACAGCAATGTCACTGGGCAGCGCCGGTTCATTGCGACCTTGCACGACATAAAGAGCGGCACGCAAGGTGCAGACCCCCACGGAGTCCAAGGCCCGAAAGATGCGGAAGCTGCGCCCGGAAGCGAAGAATCGACCGCGTCGGCCACAGAGGACGCGACGCCCACAGGACAGCCTGGATCGGAGAACGACCTCGGGCGCGGTAGCGATATTGCCGAGGAAGCCCAGGCTGCTACTCGGCCTCCGGACACCGAGGATTTCGTCGCCGGAGAAATTGGGGAAGGCGCGTCTCTGGTCGAGCTCTTTCACGCTGCAGGCAACGATGACCCCAAGGCGCGACGCGCTTACCGTTCGGCTTACCAAACCGCGGCGCCGGCCGCGCTCGATGCCGTCAGCCGGGAACAAATCCCCGCCGGTTCCCGCTTGCTGGTGCTGCGGTATTTCGAAGGCATCAGACCGAAGGAATAGAGGAGTTCCGGGATCATTCAGAGAAATGAATCGATGAGCGAAAACAATGAGCGGCGCGCCGCAGAGTTTTGCGAAGCTTTCCGCCGACTCCGCAGCGAGATGGAAAAGGTTCTCGTTGGACAGGAAGACGTCATTCGTAGCGTGCTCGTTGCCTTCTTCGTCGAGGGTCACGCGCTTCTGGAGGGTGCGCCGGGACTTGGCAAGACAGCCATCGTTCGCACGCTGGCGGCCGCGGCAGGATTAAGGTTCTCGAGGATCCAATTCACACCTGACCTGATGCCTTCGGACATTATCGGCACCAACCTCATTTTCGAGGACGAACATGGAGCAAAACGGTTCCGTTTCGAGGCCGGTCCGGTATTTGCAAATATCCTGCTAGCCGACGAGATTAATCGCGCGACGCCGAAGACTCAAAGCGCTCTCCTTGAAGCGATGCAGGAGCGACATGTCACCGTCGCGGGAGAACAGCATTTGATACCTCGGCCCTTCCTTGTGCTGGCCACGCAGAACCCGATCGAGATGGAGGGCACCTACCCGCTCCCGGAAGCGCAACTCGACCGCTTCCTGCTCAAATTGAACATCGGATACCCTCAAGCGGATGATCTTCACGAGATCCTCAACCGCACTACGCGCGAAAATTCGCCTGCTGTCTCCGTTGTGCCACTCCAGAACCTTAGTGGCCTGCGCGAGCTTGTGCGCGCGGTTCCTGTCGTCCGTGAGATCGAAGCCAGAGCCGTTCAGCTGGTTCTCGCGACGCATCCCGAGCGGCCCGAGTCCGTTCCGCTGGCGCGAAAATTCGTGCGTTACGGAGCAAGCCCACGTGGAGCACAGGCGCTTATTCTTTGCGCAAAGGTCAGCGCTCTGCTAGACGGCCGGTATCATGTGGCGAAGGACGATATCGACGCCTGGGCGCTCCCAGCGCTCCGGCATCGCCTCATTATAAACTTTGAGGGCGAAGCCGAAGGCGTGACACCCGAGAGCGTTATCTCAGAGGCTATCGCTCTGCCCAGGTGACCGCGAACCAGCCAGCGCGCTCTTGCTGCGCGCGCCACACAACTCTGAAAAAGCAAACACCGCCGCCCAAAGGGACGGCGGCGTATTGCTCCAGAATGGCGAATGGCAAAAAACTTACGAGGTCGGAACGGTCGCGATCGTCTGAAGAATCCGGCTCGCGATTTTGTACGGGTCGCCCGCGGAATTCGGGCGGCGATCCTCGAGGTAGCCCTTGTAACCGTTGTTGATGAAGCTATGGGGAATCCGGATCGAGGCACCTCGATTTCCCACTCCATAATTGAACTTGTCAATCGACTGGGTCTCGTGAAGACCGGTCAGCCGCAGGTGGTTGTCCGGACCGTACACAGCGATGTGCTCGTTGCGGTACTTTTCAAAAGCCTCCATGAGCTTCTCGAAGTATTCCTTCCCGCCAACTTCACGCATGTACTTGGTCGAGAAATTGGCGTGCATTCCCGAACCGTTCCAATCGCCCCGGATCGGTTTGCAATGGATCTCTAGATCCACGCCATAGCTCTCCCCAAGGCGCGCCATGAGATAGCGGGCAACCCAAACATCGTCGGCAGCCTTCTTCGAACCCTTGCCGAAAATCTGGAATTCCCACTGTCCTTTGGCAACTTCCGCGTTAATTCCTTCGTGATTGACCCCGGCGTAGAGACAGAGGTCGAGGTGCTTGTCAACGATCTCACGAGCGACGTCTCCCACAGCACCGAAGCCCACGCCCGTGTAGTACAGTCCTTGCGGAGGCGGAAAGCCCTCCTTGGGAAACCCAAGCGGCCGCCCGTCCTTATAGAGGAAATACTCCTGCTCAAAACCGAACCAGGTATCCGGGTCGTCAATGATCGTCGCGCGCGAATTGGTGGGATGGGGAGTGCCATCGGGCAGCAGCACCTCAGACATCACTATGGCGGCGTTCGTCTTGGTCGCGTCCGGATAAACCCCAACCGGTTTGAGCACGCAATCAGACGCGCGACCCTCGGCCTGCTTGGTCGAACTGCCGTCAAATCCCCAGTTTGGGACCTGCTCCAAGGTCGGAAAGCTATCGAATTCCTTGATCAGAGTCTTGCCTCGAATGTTGGCAATCGGCTCATAGCCGTCGAGCCAGATGTATTCCAATTTGTACTTCGCCATATTGTCTTTGGTTGAGTGTCTAATTTTGAGCGCAATTCGCCTGCATTTGCCGCACACTGTTGTTTTCTTTACCCCACTTTCCCCTTTCAGGCGTGTCGGACAAATAAGCAGGAAAAATGCCATCCCGCCAACAAAATGATTTTGAAGGCTCTAGCGGCCTCTGCGCGCAAAAGGGCTTCCTTTGCAACCCCCGGCGGTCGGCTCCGACAACTGCCGAAAACCGGCCCTTCACTTCGTCGCATACGAGCCTGCTCAAGGCAGTGGTGACCGCCTCACTTTCTCATTTGCCTTGGCAGCAAGGCCTCCGTATCCTGCGCGGTTCTCATGAATCTCATCGATCTTCTCTTTTTGGCCCAAGCAGCGAGTCCCGCTCCCGAAGGCGCCGGCCCACAGCCATCATTCCTCGTGTCGATGATGCCGCTGATATTCCTTTTCGTAATTTTCTATTTTCTGCTCATTCGTCCTCAGCAGAGACGCCAGAAAGCTCACGAGAAACTGGTCGCCGCCATCAAGACGGGGGACAGAGTCGTCACAAGCTCCGGTATCCATGGCATAGTCGCCAATGTGAAGGACAAAACCATCCTCCTGAAAGTCGCCGATAACGTGAAAATCGAATTCGATCGTGGCTCGGTTGCTTCGGTCGAAAAGAGCGCCGAAGTTTCTGAGGAAACCAAATGAATCAAATGTTCAGTCAGTCAAAGGTCGGAGTTTCTGCGCTTCTTGGAGCGGCCTCCGTGCTGAGCACTGAATAGTTCCTGCGATGTCTCCCGCGTTGACGTTTTCTGTCGGGCTTCTGCTCCTCATACTCTTTGGTTGGTATTTCGCCACCGATTTTCCGGGCCGCAAGCGCTGGCTTGGCCTTGTTCTGTGCGTTCTGCTCGTGGCCTTTTGCCTCGAAGAAGCATTTCCCCCGGCAAAAAAGATCCGGCTGGGGCTTGACCTTCAAGGCGGGACGTCGTTTCTGATCAAACTGACGCCGCAAGGTGATCAGACCATCACCTCCGATCTTCTTGACCAAGCGGTCGAAGTGATCCGCAAACGCGTGGACGCTTATGGAGTGAGCGAACCTCTCATCACTCCCCAGGGCCGCGAACGGATCCTGGTGCAGATCCCTGGGCTGGACACCAACCAGATCGAAACGACCAGAGGCGAACTGCAACGCGTGGCGAAACTCGAATTCGCCACCGTCGCCGGGGGAGAGGAGCGCATAGCTCGCATCGAAGCTGGAGAGGAAATCATGCCTCCCGGCTATGTTATCAAGAGCTATAAGGACACGGCGGAAGGCAAGGAGGTGGCGTTTAAGCTCCTCGTGAAACGGCGGCCGGAACTCTCCGGCGAACATGTCAAACGCGCGTATGCGTACTTTGATCAACAGGGCTACGGCGTGTCGCTGGCGCTGGATGCGGAAGGCGCGAAGATCTTCGGCGATCTGACACAGTCCCTCGCCCCGAGCCGTGGCCAGATTGCCATTATGCTGGACGGAGAAATTCAGAGCGCTCCACGCGTCAACGAGCCGATCTATGGCGGCAGCGCCGTAATCACAGGACGTTTCTCGGACAAAGAAGCGCGAGACCTGGCCAGCGCTTTGGAGAACCCCTTGCGAGTTCCGGTCGAGGTCGAAGAGACGCGCAGCGTGTCGCCGACGCTGGGGACCGATTCCATTCGCAGCGGCGTCTTTGCGGGGCTGACGGGTCTCGTGCTCGTTTTCGCCTTCGTAATGATTTACTACCGCTTCGCCGGAATCGTGGCGTTCTTCGGCCTCCTTGTGAACATCGTTATTCTCTTCGGTGCGATGGCGATGTTCCATTTTGTGCTCACGCTGCCGGGCATTGCGGGCATCATTCTCACCATGGGCATGGCCGTCGATGCGAACGTTCTCATCTATGAACGGCTCCGCGAGGAAACCGCTGCAGGCAAATCCCTTACCGCGGCCCTGGAAGCCGCCTACGACAAGGCCTTTAGCGCCATCTTCGACGCCAATGTCACCACGCTCATTACCTCCGTCATTCTCTTCTGGCAGGCGACGGGTTCGGTGAAAGGCTTCGCCATTACCCTCACGCTTGGCATCATCGCCTCAATGTTTTCTGCCTTGCTTGTCACGCGCACCGCGTTCCGCTGGATGATTGAAAAGTTCGGGTTGAAGAAGCTTACGATGCTCGATCTCATACCCAAGAAAAAGTTCGACTTCCTTGGCAAGCGCCGGCTGGCTGCCCTTATCTCCCTGGCACTGATTGGGGGATCCCTCGTCATTTTTGCCATTCGGGGCGAAAAGAATTTCGGCATCGATTTTCGCGGCGGCGACCTTTTGGTTGTAGATGCCAAGCAGCCGATCACTGTGGCCGAAGCGCGTCGCGCCCTCGCCGGCATTGGCCACGGAGACGTTGTGATCCAATACGAACGTCAGGGTATGCAGTCGCTGCTCTCAATCCGAAGCCCGCAGGGGACCGCGCCGACCATCCTCTCCAAGCTTCAAGAGGAGTTCCCCGATCGCGGTGCCACTCCCGTTGCGCAGGAGAACGTAGGGCCGCAAATCGGCTTGGAATTCGCAAAGAGGGCGGGCATCGCTCTTGGCTTGGGCATGATTGGAATCCTCATCTACGTGACACTGCGGTTCGAGTTTTCCTTTGCGCTCGGCGCGGTCGTTGCGCTTCTCCACGATGTGATCATCACAGTGGGTGTCTTTGCGCTAATCGGCGGCGAATTGTCCCTGGTCATGGTCGGCGCAATCCTCACCATCGCCGGTTACTCGATCAACGACACCATCGTCGTCTTCGACCGAATTCGCGAAGGCCTAAAACGAGGCGAGCGCGGCTCCGTCCAGTCCCTGATGAATACTTCGATCAATGAGACCCTAGGGCGCACAATCCTTACTGGCGGCACGACCCTGCTTTCCGTCGGCGCTCTCTTCTTTTTCGGTGGCACCGTCTTGCGTGACTTTTCCTTTGCAATTCTTGTCGGCATCCTCGTCGGAACGTACTCCTCGATCTACATCGCCTCCCCAATCGTCCTCTGGTGGTCCAAGCTGCGCGGTCAAAGCATCCGGCGTGAAGTGTTGCAAGCCGAAGCAATAAACCGGGCATAGCGCGGATCAGCACTTCGAATGAGTTTGTCGCGACCTTGCCGGACAGCGCAAATCGTCTCGTTCACGTCGCCCAGCCAATCCCCCTTAGCAAACGCTAGCGATCCCGAGCACGGGCATTGTGCAAACTACTCCCGCTATCTCCGGCATCCTTTGCCTTTAGGAGTATTGCTTCAATGCATCGAGGGCGCTTGCGGTTTCGCCTAAAGAATTCGCAACGATTAGGCGAAGCTCATCGTCCATCAACGCTGAAACGAACTGATCCGCTTCGATTTCTTGGGATAGGCAATCTGCGAGCGTGTCTTCTATTTCGTTGGCTCCCAGGAGATGGACGATCGCGATCACACCTTTCAGGGTGCCAATTCGAAGGTGACCGGCCTTCCGCAACATAGCCAAGAGCCTTGGTTCGAGTCTCGCGGGATAAACTCCGCTTTCCCGACAAAGCACGTCCTTAGCTTCCTCCAAAAGACCTCTCATCGAGTGGCAATGTCCGCCGCCGGGCGCGGTCTCAAATCTTGCCAAGATTTCAACAAGACGCCCTGTTTGGTTTTGCTCCAGTTCGCGACGGCGATGAATAGCCTTCTCGACTTCTGACGACAGCGACGCTCGCTCCATCTTGGGAAGCATCTCAGATAACTGTGCGTCCGCGTCGTACAGATTCCTCAGTTCCTCGATAACCAACGTTTGAAGAAACTCGATATTCATGGCCTTGCTATTTGCTTTGCCTTATTCACTTGTTCGAGTGCAGCCTGAACCACGGCATCGACGGTGAAGCCGAATTTCTTTACGAGTTTCTGAAGCGGCGCGGACTCTCCGAAGGTCCTCATGCCGATGCGTGCTCCGTCGATTCCCACATAGCGTTCCCAGCCGAATCCTGCCGCCTGTTCGACCGACACGCGCGCTCGAATATTCGGAGGTATTATGGATGCACGGTAGGCGTCATCCTGATCTTCAAAGAGCTTCCACGAAGGCATACTAATTACTCGCGCTTGGACCCCTTGCTTGCTGAGCTCTTCCTGAGCGCCCGTGCACAGAGAGACCTCACTGCCCGTGGCCATAAGCAACACGTCGGGATTTCCGTTGGCGGCATCAGAGAGAACATAGGCGCCTCGCCGGACTCCCGCCGCCGCCGCCGCGTACTTTGAGCGATCCAATGTTGGCAGTGCCTGGCGGCTCAAAATGAGAGCCACAGGCTCATGCTTCAATTCCATGATCACGCGCCACGCCTCAGCGACTTCGTTCGCATCGCAGGGGCGGATATCAACCAGGCCAGGAATGGCTCTAAGCGCGGCGAGATGCTCCACCGGTTGATGGGTCGGGCCATCTTCGCCAACTCCGATCGAATCATGGGTAAAGACATAGATCACGGGCAACTCCATGATGGCGGCTAGCCGCAACGACCCTTTGCCGTAGTCGCTGAATATCAGGAAGCCAGAGCCGAAAGCCCGCAGTTTTGTCAATGCCAGGCCATTGAGAATTGCTCCCATGGCATGCTCCCGCACCCCAAAATGAATATTCCGTCCCCCCAGGCAATTGCGGCTGACTTCCCCGGCACCCTCGAACGTAAGACGGGTCTTGGTTGACGGAGAGAGATCCGCAGAACCACCGACGAGCCACGGGTGATGCTTCGCGATGGCGTTTAGTACCTTTCCGGAGGAATCCCGGCTCGCAATCCCCTTGGCATCGGCCGGAAAAGTCGGGATCTCCGCATCCCAGCCCTTGGGGGGTTCACGGTGCTGGATGGAAAGAGTTTCCGCAGCCAGTTCCGGATACTCCTTCTCGTAACCGGAAAACAGCGCCATCCATTCACCGCGAAGTTTGCCGCCGCGCCCGCCGAGCTTCGTCTTGAAGTCTTCGCGCACTTCGGGCGGAACCAGAAACTTCGCGTCCTCGGGCCAGCCGTAACGCCTCTTGGTTGCCTTGATTTCTTCTTCTCCAAGAGGTTCGCCATGCGCCGCACTGGTATCCTGCTTCGTCGGTGCCCCATAGCCGATGTGACTGTCGACAATGATCAGCGTCGGCCGATCCGTCGTCTTCTTAAAGTGCTCGAACGCCTCTCGCAGAAGATCCAGGTCATTTGCATTCGATACCCGCTGGACGTTCCATCCGTAGGCAAGAAAGCGACCGGCCACGTCCTCGGAGAATGCCAAACTGGTATGTCCCTCGATGGTGATGTGATTGTTGTCGTAGATCCAACACAGATTGGAAAGGCCCAGGTGCCCGGCGAGCGAAGCGGCTTCCCCACTGATGCCCTCCATCATGCATCCATCTCCGGCGAGGGCGTAAACATCGTAATCAAAGAGCCGAAAGTTCGGCTTGTTATAGCGCTCGCCAAGCCAATTGCTTGCCAAGGCAATTCCGACGCTGGTCGCCACTCCTTGACCCAGAGGTCCCGTCGTCGTTTCTACTCCTGAGGTCCAGCGATACTCTGGGTGTCCCGGACATCGGCTCTCGAGTTGCCGGAAGTTCTTAAGGTCTGCCAGCGGCACAGACAGCTCGCCAAGGGTCTCGTACTTGCGATTCACGGCCTTCACGCCGGCAAGGTGGAGGAGTGAATAAAGCAGGCTCGATGCATGGCCGGCAGAAAGGACAAACCTGTCACGATTCGGCCAAATCGGATCCTCCGGGTCAAATCGCAGAAAGTCCTGCCACAAGACATAGGCCACGGGGGCCATGGCCATCGGCGTGCCAGGATGCCCGGAGTTCGCCTGCTGGACAGCGTCCATGCTCAGCGTCCGTATGGTATTGATCGAAAGAAAGTCAACGGTTTGCATAGTCAGAATTGCAGAAGTCGCAGAATTGGTGCGTCATTGAGCTGTAACCGTCATGTGTCTTAACTGTTCGGCGTCTAAAAATCCAGAAGCTTCTCAAACGCAGGAGCTCGCGATTGTTTTTTGCAACGAGATAGCAGAAGACGCCACGCCGTCCAGGCGCTCCGATCCTGGACGGAGCATTTCCCGTGGTGGATCGGCTTCGTCTCGTGCTGATTGGCGGTGCGACCCTCATGCTCGGCCAGTCGTTTTCTTATTTAACAGCCGGTTGCTACGCGAATCGAGCTTGGGGCTGGATTTGATTTTACAAACCGCGTGGTTCCAGTTGCTCAGGGAGGAACTTGGCCGCGAACTTGCCTACCGACGGCAGGCCTGGTAGTGCTCAATCTCTTCGCCTCAATGCCGGCCGAAGGTTAATCTCTTTCATGAAACGCATCCGCATCACCCATCATAGCCGGTATTTCTACAGGAAACCGGTCGTTTTCGACCTGCACCGCGCGATGCTTCGTCCGCGCGAGGGGCACGATGTTCATATCGCGGCCAGCAGACTCGAGATCTCACCCTCCGCCACCGTACGCTGGCTACGAGACATCTACGCAATTCGATCGCGATTCTCTCATTTAGAGAATCCTCCCGGGAGTTGTCGTTGTTGAGCGAGATCGATGTGGATCTCTACGATGACGAACCGATCGCATGCCTTGTTGACCCGGAAGCAAGGCTATACCCATTCCAATACGCCATCACCGAGAAGATCGATCTGATCCGCTACCAGCTCCCGAGCTATCCGCATGACGGACCCGCGCTGCGTCGATGGCTCTCGGATATCTACCAACCGGGACAACTGATTGAGACCTTCGAACTGCTCGAGAAGCTGAACACGCGCATATACGAATCCTTCAAATATGTGCCGCGCGAGGATCCCGGAGTTCAGCTTCCCTGCGAGACACTCGCCCGCGGAGGCGGTTCCTGCCGCGACTACGCCGTCTTCATGATGGAGGCCGCCCGCCACTGGGGATTCGGAGCGCGATTTGTGAGCGGTTACATTCAGATGGCCGAAGGTCAGCATGGTGCCACACACGCTTGGACAGATGTTTACGTTCCCGGCGCCGGGTGGCGGGGCTTCGATCCCACGAACAACAAACCGGTCGGCACCGAGCATGTCTCGGTAGCCGTCGCGCGCGAACAGGACCAAGCCATGCCTCTTACGGGCGCTTGGGAAGGCCCGTCCGACGCGTTTGAGCGAATGGAAATCTCTGTCCAAGCGGCTCAAACCCCTCCTGAAGAAGCGAACCATCGTTAAGGAGAGCATAAAAATCCGGGTGCTAGTCCGCGCACCGAATTGAGGAAACCTTTTGGCAGTGTAATTCGTGGCAATACAATACGGCTCCGATCCGAGCCCCGAGATGTTGTGCGTTTACCAGTTCAAGGTGGTTCTACGTGGCGTTAGCCCAATGATCTGGCGGCGATTGCTCTTGCGGTGCGACCACACTCGGCCGCTCCCGGACGTTTCAGGTGGCGGAGAACGCCATGACCGGTTCGGTGTCGTGAGCAGGAGCTGATCGCCCGACTACGGACTGCAAACATGCGCTTTGCCGATGCTCAGATCGAACGTATCTGGGCAATCGTCTCAGCCCATCAAGCTGGCCTTTCGATCCGCAAAATCGCGGGCGCCACCTCAGACTGAGCTCGAGTCGAATCCACAACGGATCCGCGGGCTTCGATGCCGCGGTGCTCTTTCCGAACTCGTTCCGCAGCGCGACAGAGGCATGGCTCGCAGGCATTCCCCGAAGGGTGGGCTTTCGTGGAAACCTTCGCTCGATGCTCCTGACTCAAATCATCGACAATGTTGCGCGCTCATGAAGCACGCGGTTGTGCTTGAGATTGTGCAGGAGGGGGACTGGCGCGCCTTTGGGTTGCCCCGCCAGGAATACCGCGGTGCCCGGCACCCGTGCGGGGAGTCCGGATTCACGGTCGAGTGCAGTCGTCGAGGCGATGAGGTCCCTGAGCGAAAGCACTTGCAGAGAGTTCTTGCGCAGAAGATAGCGGCCCTTTTTCCATGTGGTCATCTGCAGGAACACCACCGCGCCGATCGCAAGAGCGAACCATCCGCCTTGCATCACTTTGGCGCTGTTGCCGGCAAAGAACGCGCCTTCCAAAGCGAGCAGAGGAGCACAAAGTGCCCCGGCTCGAAGGACGCTCCACTTCCACATCCGGCGAGCCGCAAAATAGAGCAGCATGGTTGTGGCGATCATGGTTAAGGTAACGGCGATTCCGTAGGCGCTTGCCAGCGCGCCGCTGCTCTTGAAGCCAATCACCAGCGCGATGCAGCCTAAGGCGAGCAGGGTATTGATTTGAGAAATGTAAATTTGTCCATGCTCTTCGTGGGAAGTGTGCCGGATGTTAATGAAGGGCACATATCCCATGTGCACAGCTTGCATTGTGAGTGAGAAGGCGCCGGAAATCAGCGCTTGCGAGGCGATCACAGCAGCTACCGTGGCCAGTGCAATAAGTGGCCAAAGCAGCCAGCTGGGGACCATGTTGAAAAAGGGACTTTCATGTGCGGCGGGATCGCGCAAGACCAGCGCTCCTTGTCCGAGATAGTTTAGAAGAAGCGAAGGAAACACAAGAATCGCCACAGTTGAGGAACGGTAAAGGGCGCCAGCCACGGGGCCGCAACGCTCAAGCCCTCTGTGGCGGAAAGCACTGAGATGGCGGGCGTAATGACTCCATCTCCGTAGAGGAGCGCCGCTCCGGCAATCCCGATCGCTATCATCGCGATCGTTAGCTTCGACTTCCCCGCCTCGCCGACGCTTTCAGGAAATGCAAGCGAAAGCAGCGCGAGAATTCCCCCTTCGCCCTGGTTATCTGCGCGCATGACAAAGGTGAGGTATTTGACTGTGACTAGGCCTTAAAGAAGCGTGATTTTAATCGTGGGGCGGCGCAAAAGACTCGAAATGCCCTTAAATCCTTGGTTTGATGGCGGTGACTAAACTAAAGCCACCCAAAGAGAAAGGTCATTTCGAGTGAAGAGAAGCTATCCT
>DATDAL010000021.1:0-7036 GCA_036525415.1 Terrimicrobiaceae bacterium
AGTATTTCTTGAGGAAGGTTTGGATGCGGCGATTCGCTGCTCGGTCCGCCTTGACATAACTAGCATGGGTAATTCTCAAGTCGGTGTCCCATTCCTCGAGCGTCTGCGTTGGCATTGCCAAAGGCTCATTTGTGCTGATCTCCAACAGCGTTCGCAGAATGTTCTCCCTTTCGTCCGGATCAGACTCGCGATGATACTCGAAGCACAGTTCGACCAGAGAAGAAATGCGAACTTTCTCGTCCTTGGTGACCTTCGGACGACGAAAAGTTTGTTCAGCCTTTTCCAGGGCCAAACGGATCTCCGGATGGGCTCGCAATGCGTCAGCCCCAAGACGTTCTTCTGCGATGAACTCCAAGACACCCATACACTCTAATATGGAGCATATTCGAGCAATATCTAGCTTTTTCGCCTATGACACAAACCTTCTTTTTATTGTGGTGACTTCCCCGAGAAACACACGAAGAGAATTTAGATCCTTTTCCTCTTCCGATACAGTGTTGCGGGGTCGATTCCGAGGATCTCCGCGACCTCCTCGAGTGTCTTGTGGCTGGCAATCAACCGGCGGATGTGCTCGGCCTCCATTTGCTCGAGGGTGAAATTGCCACCCAAGCGCACCTCCGATGGCGAGTGAATGGTGTCCCACAAATCGGCAAGTTCGATTTGCTGGTGATCGCTTAGGATGACGGCGCGTTCGATGACGTTTCGCAACTCTCGCAGATTTCCTGGCCAGGAATAGTTGCGCAGAGCTTCCAGTGCGGCGGGCGAAAATGTCCGAACGGCCTTGCCGGCGTGGGAGGCCAGGAACGTAAGGTGAAGAAGGGCGAGGCGTTCGATGTCAGCCAGCCGCTCCCGCAAGGGGGGCACGCGAAGAGAAATGACATTGAGGCGATAATAGAGGTCCTCGCGAAACGAGCCGTCCGCAACAGCCTTGGCAAGATCGCGGTTCGTAGCGGAGATGACGCGGACGTCGGCATGACGAGGGACGTTCTCTCCGACGCGCTCATACTCCCGCTCTTGTAGCAGACGGAGCAGCCTGGCTTGGATCGCCAGCGGCAATTCTCCAATCTCATCCAGAAATAGCGTGCCTCCGTTGGCCGTCGCCACCTTGCCCATCGTGTCGTGGTGTGCCCCTGTGAAGGCTCCTTTGACATGGCCGAAGAGTTCGCTTTCAAGAAGTTCCTTGGAGAGACTCGGGCAGCTTACCGTGACGAATGCGCCTTCGGGCCGCCGGCTCCGGCGGTGAATTTCACGGGCGAGCACGCTCTTGCCCGTGCCGGTCTCTCCAAGAAGGAGAACTGTGGCCTCGCTCTGGGCTGCCTTGAGCGCGACGTCCAGCGCTTTACGCATCGCAGGCGATCCCGTGGAAATATCGATCTCCGGCCCGCTCGCAACCAGTCGCGATTCCAGGTCCGCCACACGCCGCTCGAGTGTTTTCGTGCGCTCGACGTTGCTCAGGACGTGACGAATTTGTTCCGGTGTGCACGGCTTTGGGAGGTAGTCAAAAGCTCGCCGCCTCATCGCCTCGACCGCCGTTTCGACAGATGCATAGGCCGTGACGATCACAACAAATGACTGCGGGCTCACGCGCACGATTTCCTCAAGGACATCGAGACCGCTCTCCTGACTCAGCTTGAGATCAAGAAATACGACGTCGAAGTTCGCTCGTTGGAGTTCGTCTACCGCATCCCGTCCCCTGGATGCCGTGGAAACCTCATGGTTCATCGACTCCAGCGCCAATGAAAACGTGCGCCGTATGTTCCTTTCGTCATCAACAACCAGGACGCGCATGAAGTCGCCTTTAGCGTAAAGCGACGGAAAAGAAAATCCCCGCGCTCAGGTCAGGCCGCCGGAACCGGCTCCAAAGCGGCGCTCGACTTTGCAGGAGGAGCCTTCTTTTTCCTGTGCGTCGTGAGTTTTCGAATGACCACGTAAAATACGGGCGTCAGGAACAGCCCGAAGAACGTGACACCAAGCATGCCAGAAAATACTGCGGTACCCAAGGCGCGGCGCAGTTCGTAGCCGGCGCCTGTTGCCAGTGCGAGCGGAACCACCCCGAGGATGAAGGCGAACGACGTCATCAGGATGGGCCGGAGACGCAGACGGCTCGCTTCGACAGCCGCTTCGAGCGGCGTCTTGCCTTCACGTTCTTCAATCATTTTGGCATATTCCACGATCAGAATCGCGTTCTTACTGGCCAGCCCAATCAGAACGACGAATCCGATCTGGGTGAAGATGTTGTTATCGCCGCCGGAAATGGAAATGCCCACGAGAGAGAACAAGACGCATAGTGGCACGATCAGGATGATTGCCAGCGGCAAGGTCCAATTCTCGTACAAGGCGGCAAGGACAAGGAAGACGAAAAGGACACAAATCGGAAACACATACAACGCGCTGTTTCCCGCCTTGATTTCCTGGAGGGCCGTCTCGGTCCATTCGTAGCCGTAGCCGGCTGGAAGGTTTTCGCGGGCGAGCTCCTCCATCGTCTCGATCGTTTCACCTGTGCTGTACCCGGCTGCTGGATTGCCGTTGAGTTCCGCCGCGGGAAACAAATTGTAACGAAGGACGCGCGACGGCGCGCTGATTCGGCGAAGTTCGATCAGGCTTCCCAGAGGAACCATCTCACCGGCGGTGTTGCGTGTCTGCAAGCGAAGGATGTCGTCCGGTCGTGCCCTGAACGCTCCGTCCGCCTGCGCGGTAACTTGGAACGGTTTACCGAACAGTGTCAGGTCGTTGACGTAAATGGAGCCTAGATAAAATTGGAGGGCCTCAGAGATCGCGCTCACGTCGACCCCTTTGCTCTTGGCTTGGATGCGGTTGATATCCGCGTAGATCTGCGGAGTGTTCGCGCGGAAAAGCGTGAAGACCCGATCCAGTTCCGGGCGGGAAGGCGCCTGGTCAATTGGGTCCTGCAAGGCCTTTTCAAGGGCTGCAGGCGTGCCGCCGCCGCGATCCTGCACCATGAGCTTGACCCCACCCGTGGTACCTAGCCCGCGCACCGATGGGACCGGAAAAGCCAGGACACGCGCCTCGCGAATTTGGGCAAACTTCGGCTCGATGGCGGCGAGAATGCCTCGAAGTGACTTTGCCGGATCCTTCTTTCTCTCTTCAAAAGGCTGGAAGATGCAAATGACCGTACCGCTATTTGGCGACGTCGCCTGAGTGATGATTGAGCTTCCTATGCGGTTGATCGTATGGGCCATGCCGGGGGTCGATTTCAGGATGTCCTCCACCTGATTCATGACTTGTTCGGTGCGTTCCAGCGAGGCACCCTCGGGCAGCTCGACGTTGACGAACATCACACCCTGATCCGTCTCGGGTATGAATCCGGTCGGAACCTTTTGAAACATGTATCCTGTCAGCACCAGGAGGCCGCCGTAGACGAGCAGAACAAGGAAGCTCCAGCGAATTAGCTTTCTAAGCAGGCGGATATAAACGGACTTCCCACCCTCGAAGGTGCGATTGAAAAGCCGGAAGAACCAGCCAAGCACGCCATCGAGCGCGCGGGCCAGGAAGTCCTTTCGTGTCTTCGGCGGCTGCAGAAACAACGCGCACATTGCGGGGCTCAATGTCAGCGAGTTGACCATGGAGAGGATCGTGGAGAAGGCAATTGTCAAGGCGAACTGCCGGTAAAAGGAGCCCGTCAGGCCGGGAATGAACGCCGTGGGAATGAACACGCATGACAACACGGCGGTGATCGCGACGATGGGCCCGGCCACCTCACTCATCGCCTTAATCGTGGCGTCGCGACGCGCAAGCCCTTCAGCCATGTGATGCTCGACAGCCTCGACGACGACAATCGCGTCATCGACCACAATGCCGATGGCAAGCACCAGGCCAAGCAAGGTGAGAAGATTGAGCGAGAACCCGAAGGCCAGCATGACTGCAAAGGTACCGATCAACGAAACCGGAACAGCCATGATCGGAATGAGCGTGGACCGCCAGCTTTGGAGGAACACAAGCACCACCACGACCACCAGCAGGAAAGCCTCGATGATCGTCTCCATTACCGAGAAAATGGCTTCCTTTACGAACATCGTGGTGTCGTAGATGATTCGATAGTCCACGCCCGGAGGGAAACGTTGCTTGAGTTGTTCCATCTCGGCACGAACGCGCTTTGAAACATCCAGCGCATTGGATCCCGGAGCCTGAAAAATACCGATATTGATTGCGGGCCTGCCGTCCAGCCGGGAGATAACGGTGTAATCTTTGGCCCCGAGATCAACACGCGCCACGTCTTTGACCCGCACCACCTCGCCGTTCTCCCCGGTCTTGATGACAACATTCTCGAACTGCTCGACATTCTCCAGCCGTCCCTGCGTCGTCACCGTCACTTGATAGTCCAGGCCGGCTGGAGCCGGTTGGCCACCGACATTCCCGGCCGCGATCTGAACATTCTGCTCGCGCAGCGCTTTGACGACATCGCCCGCCGTCATGCCCAATGCGGCGATCTTGTCGGGATTCAACCAGATGCGCATCGAGTAATCCCGGGCCCCAAAAAACTGGATGTCGCCGACTCCCTTGACTCGTGCGAGATAATCACTGATCTGCAGAAACGCATAGTTGGAGAGATAAAGGTCGTCGTAGCGCCCGTCCGGAGACACGATGCTGACTGCCATGGTGAAGTCCGGAGAGCGTTTGCGAACCACCACGCCGTTGCTGCGAACCACTTCAGGGAGTTTCGACTCGGCGGCCTGCACCCGGTTCTGCACGAGCACTTGGGCGGTATCCGGATTCGTCCCGGGCTCAAACGTGACGGTAATCGTCATCTGGCCGTCCGAGGTCGAGGTGGACGCAATGTAGAGCATGTTGTCCACGCCATTGATTTGCTGCTCGATCGGCGCGGCTACTGTGCTCGCGATCGTCTCGGCGTTGGCGCCCGGATAGGTAGCCGTTACGGCCACAGTGGGTGGAACGATGTTTGGATATTGAGCGATGGGCAGGTTGAACAGCGCGATCGCGCCGACGAAAACCGTCACAATCGCGATAACCGACGCGAAGATCGGACGATCGATAAAAAACCTGGGAATACCGCCCATCAGGATTTCGTCGGCGACGATTCGGGTGCTTCTTTGCGCGTGGAGGGAAGCGAGGCTTCTCGCGGAGCTTCCTCGGGCTGCACCGTCTGGCCAGGACGCAAGAGCTGAAGTCCTTCGGTGATGACGCGGTCTTGCGGTTGCAGACCCTCAAGGATGGCGAGTTTGCCGTCAAAGACCTGGCCGGTCGAAACCTTGCGGTACTCGACCTTGTTGTCGCCATTCACGATATACGTGAATCGCTGCCCCTGATCCACACCCACCGCACGCTCAGGCACTAGCAGAGTCTGACGTGGGCGGTCGAGCGTGAGGCGCACGCGAGCGTACATCCCCACGCGCAGGCGTCTGTCATCATTGGAAACAACGGCGCGCATTTTTAGCGTCCCCGTTCCGGCGCTGACCTCGTTGTCGGAGAAATCCACCTTTCCCTCACGTGGAAATCCCTCCTCGTTCAGTAGTCCTACAAATGCCTTCGCCCGGGAGGTGAGTCCGCCACTCGATTCCTCGTTCACCGCCTTGTCCCAGCGCAGGACAACACGCTCCGGCGCATCGAAATACACGTAAACCGGATCCTGGCTTACGATGCTCGTGAGCGTGTCTCCGTTGGACACAAGGTTTCCCTCTGTCACGTTGGTGCGGCTAATCTTTCCAGAGATCGGCGCCCGAATCTCAGTGTATTCCAGGTCAAGTTTCGCCTTGTCCAGGCTTGCCTGCGCCGAGCGGCCCGCGGCCTCTGCCGCCAGCACGGCTGTGCCCTGCTTCTCGGTTTCCTGCGCTGCGATCACCTTTTGGGTGCTCAGCTGCATCGACCGCTGGTAGTCGGAGTGCGCTTGGGCCATTTGAGCTTGTGACTGCTGCAATGCGGCCGCCGCCGAGTCCAGATCTGCCTGGTACTCCCGCGGATCAATCGTGTAGAGCGGGTCGCCCTTGCGGACTTCCGCGCCCTCCTGGAAGTGCACCTTGTTCAGAACTCCCGTGACCCGAGCCTTTACCACGACATTTTCAATCGCGGCCACGCGGCCGGGCAGTTCCTCATATTCCAGGACAGCCCGCTGCTCGGGCTCGGTAACGGTCACCTTCGGAGTCTTCGGCGTCGCCTTTTCCGGTGGCTTGCCGCATGCCGCAAGCGCCATTACGACAGCCGCCATCCCTCCAATAACGAATCTTGATCCCCGCCAGATCATCGTTTAACGGTGTAAGTGACCACTTACTAGAGTAACGTGGACAGGCAAAATGGCAACGGCCAATCGAAGATCATCCATTTCAAGTCGCGAGCGGATACTCGCTGCGGCGCGGGAGCTTTTTGCGGCGCGGGGTTTCAAGGGGACGACCACGGCGTCCATTGCTCGGCGGGCGCGGCTCAACGAGGCGCTGATCTTCCGACATTTTCCTGCGAAGAAGGACCTCTTTACGGCGATTCTTCGGGAGAAGCTCGAGGATGAGAGACTTGCACGCATCATTGATGCTGCGGAGTGCCGGAGCATGCCGGTTGAGGATGCTTTTCGTCTTGTAGCTGAGCGGTTCGCAGAAGCTTTCGATCCCGTTTTTCTGCGCCTCTATTATCACAGCGCACTGGAGGACCACGCTTTGGCGGATGCGTTTTACGATCAGTTCGTCAGCAGGTTCGTTGCTTTGGTTGAGCAGCTGATCGTCCGGGGCATTAGGGAGTGCCGGTTTCGAAACGTGGACGCAAGTGTTGCGGCGCGAGCGTTTACGGGAATGTTGCGGAGTTATTTTCTTACCAACGAGCTTTTTCCTAGGCACGCATTGAGAGGCGATCCGAAGGAAATCTCACTGGGTTTTTGCGACCTTTTTCTCAATGGTGTTACCAGGCGGCGTCCGGCACGGGTGAACGGCAAGGGTAGGCGCTGGATGCCTTAAGGTCACGTGCGATCTGCGAGGACTTCGTTGGCACGCACCAGGGCGTCATCGAAGGTTGCGCAGAAATTCCTGCGCCCGACGACTTCGACAAAGCCGGCTTTGCGAAGCATGTCGAGCGGCTG
>DATDAL010000022.1:0-8540 GCA_036525415.1 Terrimicrobiaceae bacterium
CCCGATCTCTTCATCATGGGCGGCGGAATCAGCAAGAAAGCGGAGAAATTCTTTCCCTATCTTAGCACGAAGACCGAGGTCATCGTCGTCCCGGCGCAAATGCGCAACGAAGCCGGGATTATCGGGGCTGCGTATCTCGCTCACCTGGCAATCCAGGAACAAGCGGCATAACCTGACGGAGAAACGCCCGGAGCGCGTAAGGGACTCCTATTGCCTTTACGCAAACTCTCCCCGCTTCATATTTGCCGGTATGCGTGAAGCGCCAACGGGAACTGTGAGCTTTCTTTTCACGGATATCGTGGGGAGCACGCGGCTTTGGGAAAAGTTCCCAGCCGACATGGGCGCGGCGCTCGCCCGCCATGACGCCTTGATACGCTCAGCCGTTGAGGTTCACGCAGGCATGGTCTTCAAGACAGTTGGCGATTCTGTCTGCGCGGCATTTCGGTCTCCCCGTGAGTCTCTTGAAGCGGCCATTGACGCGCAGCGCGCTCTTACCGCTGAGGATTGGAAGGGAATCGGATCCCTTACTGTCCGCATGGGCATCCATTCCGGCGCCGCAGAATTTCGCGATGGCGATTATTTTGGAGGTACGTTGAACCGCGTCTCGCGCATAGAAGGCGCCGCGCACGGCAGCCAGATTTTGCTTTCGCGGATCGCTGTGGAACTCCTCGAGGACGAGCGGCTGGACGCCATTTCCTTCAAGTCACTGGGGAATCATCGGCTGCGCAATCTTGACCGGCCGGAGCACTTATATCAGGCATTGGCACCGGGCCTGGCCGATTCGTTCCCTCCGCCGAGAAGCATGGAGGCTCTGCCAAATAACCTTCCGGTGCAAACGACCAGCTTCGTGGGCCGCGAGAAGGAACTGGAAGATGTGAAGCAAACTCTCAAGAACACGCGACTTTTGACGCTCATGGGAACGGGCGGCACCGGCAAGACCCGCCTCGCTCTGGAAACGGGCGCTCAAGTCATCCATGATTTTCGAGACGGTGTGTGGCTGGTTGAGCTGGCGCTTATCGCTGAAGGGGATCGCGTCGTGGAAGCCGTTGCGGCGGCAGTGGGCGCACGGGAGGAGCCCGATCGCCAATTGCATTCGACTCTGGTAAATTTCCTGCGAAGCAAGAGCGTCCTGCTCGTGCTGGATAATTGCGAGCACGTCCTTTCGGCCGCTTCCACTCTTTCTGCCGAACTTCTGCGCTTTTGCCCGCGCCTCAAGATCCTTGCAACCAGCCGGCATGCGCTGGGTATCGGGGGCGAAGCGATATTCCGCGTCCCGCCGCTCCAAGTCCTGGACGTCCGTCCTGATGACTTTCGCAGGAAGGACTTCGCCGAATGTCTCTCACAGTACGAAGCGGTAAAGCTCTTCGTCGCACGCGCCGTCGCCGTGCGCTCGGATTTCAGCATTACCAACGCGAATGCCCCGGCAGTCGCCGAAATTTGCAGCCGGCTCGATGGGATTCCGCTTGCCATAGAGCTTGCCGCCGCCCGCGTCAAGCTACTCAATGTCGAACAGATCGCCTCACGCCTTGACGACCGTTTCCGTCTCCTGCGTGGCGGGCGTCGAGACGGGCTGCCGCATCAGCAAACACTCCAGACCCTCATCGACTGGAGTCACGATCTTCTTTCTGAAAAGGAACGCATTGCCTTTAGGCGGATGGGGGTCTTCGGAGGCGGGCGCACGCTTGAGGCCCTCGAGAAGGTGTGTTCCGGGGACGGCGTCGAAGAGTTCGAGATGCTCGACCTGCTCGAACAGCTCGTTGACAAGTCGCTTATCACTGTCGAGCTCGATCTCTCGGAGAATCCGCGCTACACGATGATAGAGTCGGTCTGGCATTACTCCCGCGAAAAACTCGAAGCTTCAGGCGAAGCTCCCGCCGTGCGTGACAGACATTTGGATTACTTTCTCGCGTTGGCTGAGGAAGCCTCACCCCACGTCGAGGGCCCCGATCAGAGATCATGGCTCGACCGCTGCGAGAGCGAGCTTTTCAATTTCCGATTCGCCGCAGAATGGACTATCAAGTCGCGAAAAGCCGAGGCGGGCCTGCGCCTCATCGCCGCTTTGTACCGTGTCATTGAAGTACGCGGCAACCTGGCGGAGGCCTGGGACATCGCCATGCGGCTTCTGAAATTGCCAGACGCCGACGTGGCGCCCCATTACAAGGCGGCCGGTCGCGTTGCGATCGGCCGAATCGCATGGGCGGCCGATCGCTACGACGATGCCCGCAAGTTCTGCGCAGGAGCACGGCAGATTTACGATGAGATTGGCGACGAGGCCGGCTCCGCTCTGACAGACTTGCTGACAGGCTTTCTTGATCGCGGTGACGGCAAACTCGACGATGCAGAGGAACGTTTCCAACGAGCATTGAGCGTTGGACGCAAGTTCGATGCGCTCTATCTGGAAGCTGGCGGGCTAAGTGGTCTTGGCAGCATTGCCATGGATCATGGAGACCTCGCGCGGGCGCGCGAACTTAAGGAGCAAAGTCTGATACTTTACGAGCGCCTCGGCGACCGCTGGATTATCGGCCTCATCCTCTGGGGCGTCACGGGGGTCGCCATCGCCCAAAAGGACTATCCGCGCGCGCGCAGCGCCCTCGCTGAATGGACGCAGATCACGCGAGAACTGGGCAACCGCTGGCTCCTTCCCTACATCCTGGATAGTCACGCAAATCTTGCTCTAGGCGTCAACCAGGCGAATCGAGCCGCACGCCTCTTCGGTGCTACCGAGGCATTACGTGAAGACCTTGGCAGCCAGTCAACAGCCACAGAGAAGGCACAGTATGAGGCGTCACTGGAAGTCCTGAAACAGATGCTGCCCGAGGCGGAACTGCGGGAAGCTTGGGAGGCCGGCCGACTCGCTTCGCCATGGGACGTTATCGAACAGCCCTAACCAATGTCGGGAAGCACCAGCCATGGCCAAGAATCCTTACGTTCAGATCCTAAGGCGGCTTGGCTCTGGGTCAGTCGAGAAACTCGATATGATTCGGCGGCGAAAGGCTTTTGATCCTCGCCAAGGCGAAGACCTCATGTCCCGCAGCCCTTATTTTCTCCCCGCCGCCCTGAAACGCCTTTTCGATGACGATTCCCACGCCTGCTAACGTGGCGGAAGCTTGATTGATAATAGAGGTGAGCGCCGAAAGCGCCTCGCCACGGGCGAGAAAGTCATCGACAACCAACAGTCGATCTTTAGGACCAAGAAATTGTCGCGCAATGATCACATCACTCTGCACCTGCTTGGTATAGGAATATGCAGGAGCTGAGTAATGATCGCTGCCAATTGTGGACGGCCTCGCCTTCCGAGCGAACACCACCGGAACCTGCAACTCGATTCCTGTTGTCACCGCCGCCGCAATACCGGACGTTTCGATAGTGACGACTTTCGTAACGTCGCCGTCCCTGAAATGCCTTGCGAAAGTCTTGCCAATCTGAACCAAAAGCTTCGTGTCGAGTTGGTGATTTAAGAAGGCATTTACATTGAGAATGTCTCCGGGCAACACGTGACCAAGCTCGAGAATTCTTTCACGCAGCATCTTCACGCGCCAATTCAACTGGCTCAAGGGGAAAAGACAAGCTATTGACGAATCGGCGGAGATCCTGACTCGAAGACGTTTGAGAACCACCGGCATGGTCGGATAACCAAGGAACGCTTGTATTAGACTCCCAATCTTATGCCGTTAATCTGCTCAAGGAAAGGCGTGACAGAACATTCAGCGCTGTTGCGATACTGTCTCGTGCTTATTCTTGCTATCGCTTTGACAGCACGCGCTTGCGCGGAATCGAGCGAGAGTGACTATCTGATGTTCAAGCGGATATTCGATGAGTGGACGGCGGCATTCAACGCAAGGGACCTCGCGCAGTCATGCGCTCTATTCTCAAAATCCTTGACCGCGGACTACCAAGGTGCTCCCTCGAAAACTTATTCCTCGTTGCGCAACGGATTCAAAAAGGTCTTTCGAGATAAGAACAGGCGCTATCAATATCGCTTCGACTTGCATCATGTATACCGGTCTGGAGATCTAGCGGTTGCTAGAATTATCTGGTATTTATCGATATACGAGAATGGCCGGCTGATATCCTCAACCGAGGACCGAGGACTGGATGTTTTTAAGAGAAGCCGTCATGGAAAATGGGAGATCGTTTACTATCTTGCGTATGAGCACGACGGAAACGAATAGCATGCGCGGGCTCGCTCTCCTAAGTAACTAAGCTTAACTTGTGTACGAGTTTTCTGTCTAAGGTTTGGAGCATCGCCCTCGACGAGAAGCTGCTCCTGACGTTGGTTTAGTGGATCGTATAGTCTAGCCGCCATCAACGATCAGGTTGGCACCTGTGATCATGTCGGCACCATCGCTTGCCAGGAAAAGAGTTGCAGCCGCCACTTCCTCGGGCATCGCGAAGCGGCGCAGCGGGATCTCTCGCTTCATTGCTTCCCCAGGCCCCCCGGCCCATGCTTCCTTTCCCATCTCGGTTAGGACGACGGTTGGCGACACCGCGTTGACCTGCACACCGCGTTGACCTGCACACCGCGAGGTCCCCATTCCAGCGCCAGCACCTGCGTGAGGCCAATCAGCCCGTACTTGCTGGTGCAATCTGCAAGGTGATCGGCCAGGGCTACCACCGCCGCCTGTGGCGCGATGTTAATAATCTTCCCGTGCCCCTGATCGAGGAAATGACGGCCCACACTTCGAGAGAAGAAACACAGCTTTCAAATTCACCGCCATGGTGAGATCCCACTTGTCCTCGGAAGTTTCTTCCGCAGGTTCCCGGAAGGCGATGCCGGCCTGTTTCATATGCCTTCCGGGCAGGTGCTTCTCGTCCGCACAACTCCTTGCCCAATGCAATGAAAACCGCGATCTCTTCGCGCTTGCAGCGGCACCTAGGGCTCGAGGGTTACTTTGACGGATGTCAGACCGCTCACCACCATATCGATGCCCTTCTGGTAGTCTGCCAACGGCAAGCGATGGGTCACAATTTCCTCCATCGGCAAAAGTCCCTGCTCGATCATGCGGATCGCCACCGGATAGCAGTAAGGTCCGAGGTGTGCGCCGTGGACGTTCAGCTCCTTGCTATCGCCAATGATGGTCCAGTCTGCAGTCACCTTTTCGCGCATTACGCTGAACTCAACGAATGTACCAAGCTTGCGAATCATGTTAAGACCTTGTTCGACCGCGGCAGGGTGTCCCGTGGCTTCAATGTAGACGTCGCACCCGTATCCATCCGTGAGATCACGAACCTTCTGCACGGCGTCCTCGGTTTTCGGATTGATGCCAATATTGGCTCCACAGCGCTTTGCCACCTCAATCCGATCATCACTGAGGTCGAGCGCGATAATGGAAGCCGCGCCCTTCAGTTTCGCCGCGGCAACCATGCCAAGCCCGAGCGGCCCACAGCCTGCAATAACAACCGTGTCCTGATATTGGATTTCCCCGCGTTCGACGGCATGAATGGAACACGCCAGCGGCTCAATAAAGACGGCGTGATGGAGCGGAATCGACTTGGGAACCTTGTAGTTCAAAGCGCCGGAAGGAAAAAGCATGTACTCGGCCCACGATCCGAACGTACGCTGACGAAATCCATAGATGTCATGGACTGCACACATCCAGTATTGGCCGCGCTTGCAGTAACGGCATTGATTGCAGGGCACGATTTGCTCGCTGATCGCGTGATCTCCCAGTTCGAGCTTGTAGAGCTCGCGGGCTCCCTCGCCCAACGCAACAACCTCACCTACAAACTCGTGGCCCGGCGTCACCGGGGCCTCGCAATACCCTTTCCTGTGTTCGTCACCCCAGAACATGGGGGCGCCCGTATAGCACTTGATGTCACTCGCGCAGATGCCCGCGCTCTTTACCTTGATGACGACTTCACCCGGGCCGGGCTTCGGAACGGGTAGTTCTTGAAAACGGTAGTCGCCCGGTCCATGTGCAACGACCGCAGGCATGGATTTGGGCAATTGTTCTTCGATGGCGCTCATATATTCCTTAGTGTCTCATTCGTTGTTTCGCGGGTAATCCTGCTGCCGGTCTTGCCTTCGCGTCGCTTCAACGCCGCCGCATCGTCTCACGCGAGACTCGTGGTAAGAAAAGCGAGAATTCATCAAGTACGCCGACGGTTTTAATACTCTGATCCCAAAGGTCATGGGCCTTGGGCGTGGGGGTGTTGAGAAGCGACTTTCAAAAAGCTGATAGGCCAAGAAGCCATCGTGGTCAAGTCGCATTGCGGCTCATTTCCGGTGACAGCACCCTCTCCTCCTGGACGAACTTTATCGCGTGACGATGCGAAGCTGAATTTCGATGAGGTCGTTGACAAGGTGACCGCCGAGATGACGGAAATACTTTCCGGACCCATAGAGCACATTCCATTGCGTGCGATCGATCGCGAACGCGCACTGCGCTGCCGCCTTGCCTTCCGGTGTGAGACCCACCGTTGCTACGAATTCGAGCGCACGCGTTGCATCCTTGAGTGTCAACTCTCCACGCACATTCAGATTAGGTGCTCCAGGAGTGAGACTCGCGACGCGCTCGGTTGCCATGATGACGAACCGCGCCTCCGGATAAAGTTCGACATCAAAAAAATCGTGGCTCTTCAGGTGGGCGATGAGGACATCGTGCAACGGATCGCCGGCAAGGTCCTGACATGTGATGGTGCGCATGTCCAAGGTGAGTTCTCCGCTTTCCAGTTCGCCCTGAACAAAACGGAGTTTCCCTGCCTTAAGAGAGATCTGCCCGTTGTGCTTGTTAAGAAGATTGCGCCCGACCCAATCCACTCTGCTTTCAGTCAGATCGATCTCCCGCCAACCATCGGGAGGCGTAGGCGCGGCAGCACTTCCGATCCGTTCGCTTTCCAGTGGCAAGCCGGAAGACCTCCAGCCCTCCAACCCTTCGCGCAACTCGAGGATCTCTGCGTACCCCGCACGCCAAAGCTTTTCTGCGGCCATGCGTGCCTCGTAGCTGTCCGCCGCGGCACCATAGACACACACGGGGATCGTCTTGACGGGCGCCAGATCGGACATGCGGTCAAGGAAGGCAACCTCAAAGACGCAGTTATTCCTTGCTCCCGGAAGATGCGCGGCATCGTAGTCTTCCTCAAGTCGCACATCGATCAGCACGGTTGAAGAGGATCGCCTCAATCTTTGGTCAAGATCGGCGGAACTGATTCGCTGGACTATTGAATCGCTAGACATGACGAATTGATTCAAGTCCAGCATTCGCGCATTGTAGCCATATGAGTGAAGCAAATATCTCAGAAAGTTTCTCCCCGGAAGACTGGACGCTTATCAAGTCTGCACCGCTGCTGGCGGGTCTGCTGATAACTCTCTCTGATCTTCGCACGGGCCCAATAGGAATTCTCAAGGAGGGCTTCGCGCCGTCCAAAGCTATCATCGAGGCGGGAGAGGGTGCTACGAATCCGGTCGTGGCCTCCGTTGTCGCCAGCATAAAAGAGATGGCAAAGAAGCGCGAGCGCCTCGAGCCGCCCTTCTCGGTGTCCGGCAAAACTTCCGAGCAATTGAAGACCGAGGTGGCTACTCAACTTAAGAGGATCCCATCTGTCTTGGAGGGAAAAGTACCTGCGGAGCAGGCCGATGGATACAAGACCTGGCTCGTGACGATTGCCGGTAAAGTTGCCAACGCGGCGAGTGAAGGCGGATTCTTTGGCTTCGGAGGCGAAAAAGTCAGCGAGGCCGAAAAAGCCGCGATCAACGAACTCACTTCCTCCCTCGGACTGAAAGCTTAAGAGCAGATCACATCCCTCGAATAAGCGGTTTCTTGCGGTCACGCCGGCGGGGCATGCGCCGGCATGACGTTCCTGGTGGTCACTTTCGTGGCAATACCAGGCGTGTTCCTTTCGCACCCGACACGATGCTGCATCTGGCGCATCGACGCTTGTCGGCCCGAGCAGAATCCCTCGATGATCCGGTAACACGTCAAACCATCAAAGCCACCCGCCGATTGCCGCAGCTCATGACCCCCGCGTTCCCCAGAGACAGCTAACGCTTTCGACCGTTTGCTTGTTCATTTCGGCCTGTTATCCCGCACTGAATCCGCACAGGATATCGCGAGCATTGACAAGCTCGGCGATGGAACCTAAACAGGTAGCCTGTCTGCCTCTTAACAACGGCTTTCAGCAAACAACGCCCTTCGCATACGAGGCAAATGGGCTCGTCGGTGTCCCATGCCATGTATTTCAACCTGAATCGGTGGCTGAAGATGCTGAATTTGCGTCTGGAAAAACTTCCTCCATTTTGGACCGTCTATGCATTTATCCTGGTGGAAACCGTCGGCGAAGGCGTCCTCGCCATTCCGATCGCAGTCGCAAAGATCGGTCCCTTGGCGGGTATTGTCGTTCTGATAATCATTGGGATCGTCATCATGATCACGATTGCCGCCCTCGCGGAAGTCTCGGCCCGTAGCGGGTCGATTCGCTATGGGGAAGCCTATCTTGGCCGGCTCGTGCACGACTATTTGGGCAGCACGGGAACTGTCGTTCTTGCGCTGAGTGTCGCGGCGATTCAGTTGCTTGCGCTCATCTCCTACTTTGTGGGCTTC
>DATDAL010000023.1:0-2203 GCA_036525415.1 Terrimicrobiaceae bacterium
CCAGTGGGAGAGTTGAAAGAAACCCACCCGGCAAAATTCGCTCCAGCCGGTAGCAGTCGGGGCGGGCGAGGAGGTAACGAGCCGCCCGGAGCCCTCGATGGAAAAGGCTCCTTTAAAGGGAGTCAGCGAGCAAAGCAGGCCGTAATGCGAATGAACACTGAGCAGGTCCCGAAATCATGTGATGCGAACGCCGACCCGGCTTCAACACGGGGAAGGCTGCCATTGCGCAGGAAGAGAGCGAAGCGAGCACTGCGCGAGTTTGCCGGGGCATTGGTGACGGCATGTTTGCGGAAGGAGTCCTGTGGCAACACGGGAAGTCCCGAGCGGTGGATCGGCGAATGCCGGACCAACCGGAGGCCCGCGAGGGAAAGACCGGGCTGCACGGGATGGCGGAGAGGCCCGTATTACCGAGGAAGCCGGGTAACGCTGGTGGAGGGAAGGGGCCTTGGTTCAAGGGCGATGCAGGAAGAGGCGAAGGCGAGGAGATTGGCGTGAGCCTAAGAACTCCGGAAAGCGTCTGGAAGCTTCAGGGGGCATTGCATGCCAAAGCGAAGGGAGAACCGAGCTATCGGTTTTATAGTCTCTACGATAAGATCCATCGCAAAGACGTGCTCTTACACGCGTGGAATTGCTGCCGTGCAAATGGTGGTGCCGCCGGCGTGGACGGACAAAGTTTTGAGCAGATCGAAGCGTGGGGGCTCGAAGGGTGGCTGGGGGAATTGGCGGAGGAAATCCGGAAGAAGACCTATAGGCCGCAGGCGGTGCGGCGGGTTTGGATACCCAAGCCCGATGGCAAGCAACGACCTCTGGGAATACCAACGATTAGAGATCGGCTCGTGCAGATGGCTGCGGTCATCATATTGGAACCGATCTTTGAGGCTGATCTGGCCGAAGAGCAATATGGGTATCGGCCTGGACGCAGCGCGCATGGCGCAGTGCGTGAAATCCACGGGCTGTTGAATCGGGGATACCGCGAAGTGGTCGACTGCGATCTCAGCGGGTACTTCGATTCGATCCCGCATCACGAACTGATGAAAAGCATAGCGCGACGGGTCAGCGACGGTGCTCTGCTCGGACTGATCAAAGTCTGGCTGGAGATGTCGGTAGAGGAGGACGACGGGCAGGGCGGCAAGTGCCGCCGTAGCGTCGCAAAGGACAGCGGACGCGGCACCCCGCAAGGGGCACCGATTTCGCCATTATTAAGCAACCTCTACATGCGGCGCTTCGTGCTGGGCTGGAAAAAGTGCGGTCACGAGAAGCGGCTCAAGGCGCGAGTGGTGGTGTATGCAGATGATTTCGTGATCCTGTGTCGCGGAACAGCGATGCGGGCAAAGGAACAGATGCAGAAGATCATGACAGCGCTCAGGCTGACGGTGAACGAGAAGAAGACGCGCATAGCTCGTGTGCCCGAGGAGTCCTTCGACTTCCTGGGTTATACGATCGGGCGATGTTACTCGGTGCGAACGGGTCGAGCCTTCATTGGCACACGGCCTTCCCGCAAGTCAACGAGGGCCATCTGCGCAGAGATCGGCGCGATGACGCGGAGTCAGTCTTATCGGAAACCTGCAGCCGCAGTCGTTGGGGAAATCAACCGGAAGCTGCAAGGCTGGGGAAACTACTTCTGCCTTGGAGCCGTGAGCCGAGCGTATCGGGCAGTGGACAACCACGCCCGCCATCGGCTCCGCCAGTGGTTGAACGGCAAACACCGGAGTCGGGGTGTTCACCCCATTCGCTATCCGGCGACCTACCTGCACGAAGAGTTGGGTCTGCTCCAGCTTGAGCGCAGCACGCGCAATCTCCCGTGGGCGACAGCATGAATTACCTTGTCCGAAAGCCGGATGCGGGAAAACCGCACGTCCGGTTTGATGAGCGGGGAGTGGAAACGGAGAGCACGGCAAGCTCCTCAGGCACCAGCAACCGAAAGGGCTGGTCTCCGCTAAGGCTTCGCCTAAACTTCACCGCGCCACTCCTCGACTCTACAAACTCGCCATTTTTGGGGCATTGAGATAGAAGCGGAAATGTTTTCTAAGCGGGAAGAAGAAGAGAAGCAGGGGGAGTTTTGGATCGAGCGCGCGCGAGTCTCGAAGCCTCCGAGCCTGGGGTTTTACAGCAAGCTAAACGAACATTTGGTGGCGATGGATTTTGCGCGCCAGGTTTGGGCATTGTGCGAGCCGGCGTATCGGGAAGAGAGCCGTGGCGGGCG
>DATDAL010000024.1:0-3926 GCA_036525415.1 Terrimicrobiaceae bacterium
AAGTGGATCAATGAAAAACTGGGCGGCAAGGCAAAGGTCGCAATACTTAATTACCCGCAATTGCCGATCTTGCTTCAACGAGGAAATGGTATCAAGGAGGCCGTTACCAAGTTGGCGCCAAACGCAAAAATCGTAGCAGAAACAAGCGCCATCAATCCTGCTGAGGGCATTAGCAAGATGGAAACGATTTTCCAGGCCAACCCTGATGTAAAAGTTGTTGGATGCATTGGCGGTGGTGGCTCAGTGGGTGCCAATGAAGCGGCCAAGGCCGGCGGAAAAATCACAGACGACTTCGGCATCTTCGCAGCTGATGCAACCCAGCCGGAACTTCTCGCTATGAAGAACAATGAGGGCGTCAGAATGAGCGTGACGATCACTGGCACCAATAAAGTCATAGCGGAAAAAGTTTGGGAAATGGTTGAGCAATTGGCTTCGGGAAAACCGATCGAAAAGAAAGAGGTCTATCGCGAATTGATTCCCGTAACTAAAGAGAATGTTGATGAATACCTCATCAAGTAAGCCGCCAACCGTATGAATCACATTGCGTGTATGGCTTGGAATGTTCCCATTGGGAATCGCCAGGCCATACATTCAAGTGAGGCAATCACGGCGGCATAGGCATCGCGATGCATAAATAATTATGTATATTTTGCAGTTACAAAATATAACGAAGAAATATCCAGGCGTCGTTGCGCTGAACGACGTAAGCATTGACGTTGTAAAAGGCGAAGCGCATGCATTGGTCGGGGAGAACGGCGCAGGCAAATCGACACTGATCAAGAGTTGCACGGGCGCAGTCGTGCCGGATAGTGGCAAGATAATTGTCCAAGGAAAGGAGTTTTCGTCTCTCACCCCCACGTCTTCCGCAGAAAACGGAATTGGCGTAATTTATCAGGAATTCAATCTAGTGGGGGAACTTTCTGTAGCGGAAAATATCTTTCTGGGAAGAGCCATTAGAAAAGGGATCATTATCGATAAGAAGGCTATGGTCAGGGAGTCTGAAGCCATATTCAAGCAGTTCGGTATCGATATCGATCCGAACGAGTTGGTTAGTAATCTGACTGTCGGTTATCAACAGCTCGTAGAAATCGCAAAAGCCATATCTCAAAAAGCGAACATTTTGATCATGGACGAGCCGTCCGCCCCCTTAACCAAGGCCGAGGCGCAACGGCTTTATGAAATGGTGGAGAAGCTGAAGGCATCGGGGGTCACGATCATCTACATCTCGCATCGGATGGAGGAAATTTTCAGGCTTACGGATCGTATCACCGTGTTGAGGGATGGTCAAAAAATTGCAACGTTAAACACGCGCGATACGAATCTGGACGCCCTTGTCAAACTAATGGTTGGTCGGGAGTTAAAAGAAACCTACCCTAAGCGAAAGGCTTGCATTTCTGATGAGGTTTTGCTGGATGTCCAGAATTTAACCGGAAACGGGGTGCACGATGTCACCTTTCAAATCCGAAAAGGCGAAGTGTTGGGATTTGCGGGACTGATTGGCGCGGGTCGAACGGAGCTGGCTGAATTGCTTTTTGGAGCGAAGCGGAAGACCGGCGGAGCCGTGGTCCTGAATGGCAAGCAGAGCGATCCGAAATCGCCTAGAGAAGCAATTGACACCGGGATTGCGCTTGTGCCGGAAGACAGGAAAAAGCAGGGTGCACTGCTTGATGTAGACATAAGGGGCAATATCAGCATGGCTATCATTGAAAGGATATCCAGATTCTTCACGGTCAATACGAGAGAAGAAAAGCGCATTGCAAATTACTATAAGGATGCCATCCGGATCAAAACCCCGAGTATCGAACAGAAGATTAAAAACCTGAGCGGCGGCAACCAGCAAAAGGTAATTATCGCCAGATGGCTGGCGTCCGAACCGACCCTCGTCATTTTCGATGAACCGACAAGGGGGATCGATGTTGGTGCGAAATCTGAGATTTACGCATTGGTGAATGAACTGGTCGAATCGGGCAAGGCTGTGCTTATGATTTCTTCGGAAATGGAAGAAGTCATGGGGATGTCGGATAGAATTATCGTTCTGCGGGAAGGTCGAATTTCCGGAATGTTGAATAGAGCAGAATTTAATCAAGAAACCATCATGGCCTTTGCGTCCCGATCCTGAGAAAGCATAGAAATATTCCAATGAAATACTTCGAAAAACTTAAAGTCGCGGCTGGCGCTGTAGAGTTCCTAAAAAGATACGGAATATATGTCGTGCTTCTGGTGCTGATTATATTTTTCTCGATAGCCACAGAGAATTTTTTTCGTTCCAGCAATCTGCTTAATGTTGCCAGGCAGGTATCTATGCTCGGCATTGCGGCTGTCGGCTTCGCGTTTGTGCTGCTCTTGGGGGGCATAGACCTGTCGATTGGGTCGGTTGTTACATTGGTGAACATTGTCGCAGCGTGGTTGATGGTCAACGCCGGTATGAATCCTATTTTGGCAAGCATTTTGGCTTTGATAATGAGCGCAGGGATCGGATTCACTAATGGATGGATTATTGCCAATATTAGAATGCCGCCCCTGATCGTAACCCTTGCGATGATGATTATCATCGAAGGCGTAGCGTATATGATTTGTAAGGGGCTGCCGATTTATGGGTTTCCAAAATCCTTCACGATCATCGGGCAGGGATATATAGGCCCCATTCCAATTCCGGTGATAATCATGGCTATCATCTTGGCTATTGGGTCGTTCATCCTCAATAAGACATATTTTGGTAGATATTTTTACGCGGTTGGCGGCAATGAACAGGCTGCAAACCTATCCGGAATAAAAGTTAATAATGTAAAATATCTGGTATATACGCTGTCGGGATTTTTCGCGGGAATAGCGGGTATCGTTATATTGTCCAGGACGAACTCGGCTCAGGTTTTGTCTGGAAAAGGACTGGAATTCGACGTGTTGACAGCATGTGTTCTCGGTGGTGTTAGTGTGACGGGTGGATTCGGCAAGATTTCCAATGTGGTTGCCGGGGTACTGATCCTGGGTGTTCTTAGCAACGGCCTGGTCTTGCTTGACGTGAGCCAGTTTGCGCAAATGGTTATTAAGGGTTCGGTTTTGATGCTGGCCGTAGCATTCGATTGCTTGCAGCGTCGCAAGGCGAGTTGAACCACCGATGAAAACAATTGCAATTTCCAGATTAATTGGCAGCGAAGCGGCCAAAATCGCCCGGCGAGTGACCGAGGCTTTAGGGTACACTTTGGTGAATAAAAGCGTTCTGGAGGGGATATTCCGCCAATATGGGCTGGAAAAATTTGGCGAATTATATACGTCTCCGCCAAATGTTTGGGATCTGGCAAACGCGAAGAATCTGCTCATCGTTTCGATGTTGAATGACACAATGGAAGCCCTGGCCCATCGAGGGGATGTGTTGATACTGGGGCGGGGTGGTTATGCCTCTCTGAGCAAGTATGCAGATGTACTCAACGTGCGCCTCCAGGCCCCGTTCTCAGTCAGAGTGGAACGAGTGATGGCCCGGGAAAACCTACCCAGCCGCTTGCGAGCTGAGCAACGAGTCAAAGCAGACGACACGGCCCGGCAAAAGTTCGTTTCGAGGTTCTACAACCAAGAATGGGATAACGGATCACAGTTCGACCTGGCTATTGATACCGATACCATATCAACCGAAATGGCTACGGCCTGGATCATCGACGCAGCCAAGGCACTTTCGCAAAAAGAATTCGGATCAGATGCAGTCACAGCCGAACGGGCCAAAGTAGACCCTGCCTTGTTGGATGCGATAGATAATGCCCTAGCACGCCAGGTTCCTTCTGAGAGTGAGGACTCTAGCCAGTAAAGGAATTGAGTCAGAAACTCCGGCGTAGCCGGAGGCTTGAAAAGGCATTAACGGCTCGTGGAGGATATCAGAGAGTTTCTGTTTGGGTCATAACCTGAGAGAGAAGGAAAACGACCAAAGAGAAGAAGGA
>DATDAL010000025.1:0-132229 GCA_036525415.1 Terrimicrobiaceae bacterium
AGTCCTGCCTAACCAACGATGCTAGCCATCTTGTCCTGGGCACCGTCGGTCAACATGTCGGCCTGATACAGACGGCGTTGTTCGTCGTCGAGGGGTTAAGGGTCGCCCAAGAAGAGGAACGGTCTCAGCGTTACGGGACCTTTCGAGAAAGCGAACGTCCCGCGGCTTTTCTTGTTCCCGGTCGTTTCCATTGCCCTTCGATCATACGGGCTATTACCGGGGGCTACCACCACTTTTTTCTGAGAACTGTCACTGGCCGCAAATCCTTTACCAGTCTTAGTTTCAAGTGGTCGGGCCGGCGGGATTCGAACCCACGACCTCTTGAACCCCATTCAAGCGCTCTACCAAGCTGAGCCACGGCCCGTTAATGGGGAACAGAATCCAACGGAAGTGCGATAAAGGCAACCGCAATTTCTCGGGAGGAGGGGGGCAAATCTACTGGACATCCCGCGCCGGATTTACTCTGTTGGCCTGATTCAGGAAGAGACAGCCGATGGCTGAACAACTCTGCTTTTCGTTCGATGGCGCGGAGCCGCGCGCCGTCTCGGGTGTGGAAATTTGGCGCGAGCGCCGGCATGCGGAGCTCGACCGCTTCGCCGCAGAGGCAGGACTGCCCATCGGGCATGCTGTCCGCCTCACACTCTCCAGCGGGCCGCTTCTCGAAGGCAGTCTGTTCCTCGTGGAGGAAGACCTCTGGCTGGAGAGACAGCGCCCAAACAATTTGCGGCTTCGCATCGGACGCGTGGACTTTCTTGCGTCAGAGATTGAATCGTGCGTCCGGCTGGATTGATCATCTCGGTTCAAATCATCCGTTTCACTTCGTCCTTGAGCGCCAGTGGCTCGACATGCAGGTCGGCCAGTAGCGGAAGATGATCTGAGGAAACGCGGGTCAGGTAGTTGCGGATGACCGAAACGCTTTCGGTAGTGAAGTGAGAGGAGGTAAAGATGTGGTCGATGCGCGCAAATGGTCTTGTCGAAATGAATGTGTAGAGGGCGTCAGAACCGTCGGATGCCACATCATGTAATCGGTCAGCGGCAAGTCGATAGGGAGGGGTGCCAGGCGGTAGGTTGAAATCGCCGCAGAGGACGATCGCCTGGGTATCGAGAATCGGACCAAGCCATTCCGGACCGAGCAGCGTTTGCATCTGCGCGAGCCGCTCGCTTGAACTCAGACCGAGATGCGTGGTTACCACGTTGATCGGCATATTCCCGAGAAAGACCCGGCTCCAGAGTGCGCCCCGAGGTTCGGGCCATATGCTCAATGAACGCGTAGGCAGCTCAGCGACTTTCACGGTTCTTATCGGCCAGCGACTGAGCACTGCGTGTCCGTAGCGTTCCGCGCCGCGGGTGACGGTCGCGAGAAAGGTAACGTGATAGCCGAGAATTTGCGCGATTGCAGAAGCCTGATCCTCGCCGCGAGAACGTAGCCGGCCATGGTCGAGTTCCTGCAAAGCCACAAGATCAGGAGATTGCTGTGCGATAACTCGGGCGATACGTCGGGGAGACACTCGCCCGTCCATGCCAATGCAGCTATGGACGTTATAGCTCATGACCCGCAATCGCGATGGGTAAACCGACGGAGTATCCGATGTCGCGAGAGGCTTGCGTCCGAGCAGATCGAGCGCGGCATCGCGAAGTCCGCCAGGCCGCACAAAATTCGTCGCGCCGGGAGGGAGCTTTGTGGCGGGAGGAACGAGAAGAAAGCCTTGCGTTTCATCGGGCCCGGGCCCCGCGTGAGCGCCGCGTTCGGGAGCGAAGCTCCAGGAACTTCCGTCCCAGTTCCAGCCGAGCAAGATGAGGTCGCCCGAGTTCTCGTTTTCGCAGAATTTAACGACGTCCTGGGCGAGTTCGTCGCGCAGCGTGGCGGGATGCGTCCTTAGCAGCTCGGGCAGACCTTCGGGTACAGCCGTTTCACCGCGGGCGTGATACCAGGTGATCCGGCCGTTGGCGGCACGATGCAGGACACCGGGTATGTTCCCACGTTCGACGAGCCAGCGGGCGAGGGACGACTTCTGAGCGTCATCAAGGGGCTCGGCAAAGTAGAGATGGCCGACCGGGCCGGTGGCCGCAATGGAAAAGCTCTTTTCGCGCTCGACTGAGAATGCGCCCATAAAGCGCTCCTTCAGCTTCCGGCGCTTCGTCTCGGGTTTGCGAAATAACTGGGGAAGCGGGTGCGCCTCTGAGCGGGTCTGCCAAGCCGCCTGCGTCGCAAGCATCTTCTCGACGCATTCGGCTACAACGGTCTTTATCCCTTCGGAAAGCTCCATCGCAAAGGAGTGTGTTTCCTCTTGTCCGTGATCGGAAAAAATCCAGACATGATAATCCCGCCGCTGGGAGCGATGCGCTGCAAGATAGAGATCCTGGATGGCGCGGTCGATGCCTTTAAGAGACCAGTGCGCGAACCTTGAGCCGGGCCCCCGACGGTGCGCAAGCTCGTCGTAGCCAAGGAAATTAACGTGCACGACGGGCAGGCCGCGGGTGACATCCACTTTGCCACCGATGTTAACGATCTCGCGAAGGGCGACGCCGACGCACATTCGCGAGAGCACCATGCCGAGCTCTTGGGAAAACCACTGACCTCTGAAGATGCCCCGCGCTGCCTCCGGCAGGCCGATCACCAACTCCAGCAACACGAGGCACGAGACGCGAAACATTGCGGGAAGCTGCAGGAGGAAAAAGGTGAGAATCTCGGGAATCCGGCCTGCGCGCCATGTGTCGCCGAACCCTGCATGTGCGACGCAAAAGTTGCTTTCCTCGGGGGCCGCGCCGCCGGAGAAGATATTCGACCACGAACTGCCGTCCCTGAGCAGCCCTTCGCCCTGCGCAGCGAACTTTTCTTCAAAGCGTCTTGCCCAATCCGAATCGAACAGCATGCCCATTTCCCCGAGTGAGCGGTCGAGAAAACTGAACGCGGGGACGCCCGCTCTGACCCCATAGTAAAGCTCGCCTTGCACGGCGGGCGTGGTGCTTGGCAGCCCCGAGTAAAAGGTATGGAGTGGATGTTGGCCGTGATCACGCAATCTGCGCAGAAACGGCATGCGTCCTGCCGCCATTGCGGCTTCAACCTGGCGGCGGGGCAGACCGTCAATCTGTATCAGGAGCAAGCCTGGTTCCTCGCTTGTGCCCTCGGACGCAGAAAGTCCGAGATGGCGAATCGCCCATTCAGCGCGGCTTAGCCGCCTGCGAAGGCGATGCCAGAAAGCTTCGAGTGTGGCAAACACGATGGACGAGGAGCGGTTGACGGGGCTTCGGTCGGCAGTCGAACCTTGGTTATATCACTTTATTGCACAAAATCCCGCGCGGAGGCGAGCATGCTGACTCGAAAATTCGTCCCTCATCGTTGTGATGGGTCTCCGGCGACGGGACGGCAGGTCGGAACTCGATTCCTGAGGGAGTTGCCTACTGCCGCGGGCTTTGAATTCCCCGCAGATGATAGCGTGAAGCCGATTTTCGGACGGCGAGTCTCGCATTGAAGACCCTGGCGAGCATCTCGGCTTCAAGCCCCCGGGACTTAGGGCCTGCGCAGACGACTCGGCCGTTGCGCAAAGCAAGCAGGTGCGTGAATTCGGGGACGATTTCTTCGATGTGGTGTGTGACGAGGACAAGAGCGGGTGCCTGCCTTTTTCTCGCCAACTTGCTGATGTCGTTGAGAAATCTCTCCCGAGCAACGGGATCGAGACCCGCGCAAGGCTCATCGAGAATCAGAATAACGGGCTCGGCCATCAGAGCGCGAGCAATCAGAACACGCTGACGTTCGCCCTGGGAAAGCACTTCCCACCTGCGTTCCGCAGCCAGTCGGACGCGAAGCACAGAAAGAAAGTGTCTGGCGCGCTCGCGCTCGGAGCGGCTAATATTGCCCCAATAACCGATCATGGCCTGACTTCCGCCAGCGACGATTTCAAGTCCCGAATCGTCGTCATGAACAAGGTGCGAAATGCTTGCGCTGACCACACCTATGCGTTTTCGAAGCTCGCGCCAGTCGGTTTCGCCATATTGCTTGCCGAGAACGGTGATCTCACCGTGCGTGGGGGTCATGTAGCCGGTGAGCGCTTTTAGCAGCGAGGTCTTGCCTGAACCGTTGGCGCCAAGGATCACCCAATGTTCGCCGGCGTTCACCGTCCAGTTGATTTGGTGGAGGATGCGGATGCCTGCGCGGTGGATCGACAGGTTCTTGACGCTGAAAAGCGGGCTCATCGGGAGTGACAATAGTGGCGCTTGTCAACGAAAGCGGAAACCTCCCAATGGTCGGGGAAAATCCGGACGCTTACGGCGCCGCAGCGATCCTGAGCGAAGAGCCTGATCCCTCGCGCTCTGAGATTCTCAACAAAGCGCGCAGAGATCTTTTCGCTGTCTGGAAACTGGGCCGCTGTCGCGATCACGACCCTGGGCTTCACTGCATTCAGGAACGCGGTCTCGCCAGAGGGTCCGTGCCGTGGCGAGCCCTTGATCAGAATGTCGCTGGGCAGTTCGGAAAGGAGGTTTTTCATCAACCATTCCTCGGTGTAGAGGCCCGCGTCGGACATGAAGAGGATTTTTGTCGGACCGGCCCGAAGCTGAACAACGACACCTTTATCGTCGGCCACGCCGCGTGGAACATCTCCAGGAGGATAGAGAATGCGCAGATCGGTTTCGGAACCCAGGGCAATCCGGTCTCCGGTGCGGTGAGGTGACTTGGGAATGCCAAGCCGCGAGAGCTCCGCGTGCAGGCGACTTCGATTTGCCGAGCGGTCGTCAAGCGGAGAGTCCACAATGTGCGTAGGAGGACAGACTCGCATGAGTTCGGTGGCCGAGCCGATGTGCCCGGCGTCTCCGTGTGTTATCAGAAGACCGTCCAGGGAGCCCAGCCCGCGAGAGCGAAGGAACGGGAGCAGAACCGAGTCGCGGCTGTGGGCGGGCCCACTATCGATGAGCCAGTCGCGCCCCTGCGCACAAAGCCACGCGGCGCCGCCTGCGCCGAAGTCAAACACGATAATCTCCGCGACAGGCGAGGGATGGCTGGGAAGTCTCACATAAAAGAACGAGCCAGGAAGTGCTGCAAATGCATGCACTATGCCAAGCAGCGCCTTTGCGAGGAGCCAGTTTGTCTGGTTGTAAATCGAGGCTACCCAGACGCTAAACACACCCGCTCCGAGCGAGAGCAAGGACACCGCCATGATTGCGAAAGAAAGCGGCACCGCGAGCGCGTTGACAGGGACCGCCGTGGTGGAAACGAGATGGAAATATCCAATCGTCAATGGCAACGATCCCAACCAGGCGGTCGTCGAAACAGCTAGTAAAGAGGCAAGGCGTTGAGTGCAGCGGGCAGCAACACGCCGCGGAGAGGAGAGGAGGCGTTCTGGAAGGAAGGGATCAGGACGAAACGGCGCGGCCAGTAACAACGCCAACGGAGCCGCAAAGAGCATGATGGCGGCGACGACGCAAAAGGAGAGTTGGAAGCCGGGGTTGAAGAGTTGATTGGTATCCGCAAGCAAGATGAGAAATCCCGCCGCGCACAGGTTGTTGAAAAGGAGTGGTCTGCGGTTCGTCATCAGACCTGCAAGTACTATGCCGGCCATGAGAGCTGAGCGAATACTGGCCGCTTTCAGCCCTGTCATCAGCACGTAGAAGAAAAGCAGCGGAATAATCGATCCGGCAGCATGCCTGCGTGAAACGCCCAAAGTCTTGAGCACGTACCAAAACAGAACCGCAATCATTCCGACATGCAGGCCGCTGACAGAGAAGAGGTGAAAGGTGCCCGTGCCGCGAAATTCCTCCTGGATGTTCTGGGGGAGTGACGAGACGTCACCGAGCACCATGGCGACAAGCAGATCCGAGACCGTCGGATCGTTGACCCCTTCGATCAAGGTCTGCCGCAGCCATGCGCGGGTCCGCAGCGCGAACGCTACGAGAGGATCTCCCTGGTTCTGCCGCAGAACCTGCGCGTCGTTCCTGTGTTCGACACGCAAGTGGGTGAAAATGCCCTGGCGCGACGACCAAGCGGCGAAATTGAATTGGCCGGGATTGCGCGGCGGTTCGATTCTCCTGAGCGTGCCACACAGCCGCACTTCGTCGCCGTAGGTCGGAGGATCTCCCGGCCATTCCACTTGAAGAAGGAAAGACGGCGTGAGTTCGACGCTCTCCAAGCGCAGCTGCGAAATCCGGATTTCGCAGCTGGAGTTCCCGTTGGAAAAGGCGTGCGGTTCGCTGACGACGACTCCGCGCACCTCAGCCGGCAGACTTCGGGCTCCCAACCACGCCGCAAACCGTGCGGCCTGAGATTCGTCGCTCTCCCACAAATGAAGAGTGGCGAACGCGCAAACCGCGAAGGCTCCGAAGGCAAGCCTCCGATGCGTCGCAAAAAATGTTACTGCCGCCAACAAGCCCGCCGCCAACCAAAAGGTTGATGCCGCCTCAATACAGTCAGAAATCGCAATTCCGCAAACTGCGAGGACGAGAAGAGAAAGAAAAGGCAGTCTCTGCCGCAATAGTGTCGCGATAGGATTGCGCGCAGTCACGGCTGTCCGCAAAATTGGTTGGCCATCGCAATCCAGACGTGACCGATTCGACCAGGATTCTGGCGCTGCTCGACCTCCGCCCGAAGATCGCCGCCCACCGCCTGAACGAACGGAGCCGCGAACGGGTTTGTGGGCACGTCTTCTACTTCAGTCCCACGGAAGACACCCGTTTGGCAAGATTGCGCCGCGGTTTCTTGCTCACATCTATTCGATGCGCAATCCTTTCGACGCTGCCGCGGCGCAGGTACTCCTGGCGAATTCTTTCGAGCATCTCTTCGCGTCGGTCGTAAAGCCGCTTAGGTTTTCTCCGCGGCGCGCGGCTCAGCGCGTAGGCAGTGATGAGGGGAAGGCTGATCGTCGAGTCGAGGTAGCAAACGACGCAATCAGGCAGACTGTCGGGATCGACCTTGCCCCAGCTCACCGCTTCGCCCGGAGTCGCCCCGCTTAAGCCGCCAGTGTCGGAACGCGCATCGGTGCACTGCAAAAAGTAGTCGTGGCCGCGCTCTTCGATGCCCATCACCTCTTGAATCTGCGGCTCAGTCTGAAGCATGAAGTTCTTTGGCGATCCACCGCCGAGGATGAAGACACTCGAAGTCCGGCCCGATTTCTTGGCGTCATACACGATCGCGGCGGTCTGGTTGACATCACGATTTACGTCGAAGAGAAGCTTGGAATCGCGCAGCGACATCGCCGCCACATTCATCCCGATCGAACTGTCTCCCGGCGAACTCGTGAAGATGGGTACCGCGCAACGATAAGCGGCGCCAAGAAGGCTGTGGCCCACGAGGCGAAGTTTGCGCTCTCGCTCATCGACATACTTTCCAAGGAGATAATGAAATTCATCGGTGCCCATCGGCCGTTGGAACTCGGCTCCCTGGATCACCTGCCTCACGAATGCGTCGGTGTCTAGCAGCACATCATAGTCGAAAAGTACATCGTAAATTCGAATCACGCCCTCATGACGAAGCTCGATATCGTTGAGAAACGGCGAGCCGGCGAAAAGCTGCATCCCTAGGCCGAAATGGAGGTCGTGATAGAGATTCGCGCCCGTCGAAATAATCCAGTCCACGAAGCCCGCTTCAATGAGCGGAATTAAGCAGGACTTGCCCAAACCGGCCGGAGTTAGCGCCCCTGTAAGCGACATTCCGATTGTCCCATCCCCGGCGAGCATCTTATTTGTGTAGAGCCGGCAGGCTTCCGCAAGACGCCCGCCATTGTAGGCTTTGAACGCAGCGTCAATCAAGTCCGCGACCGCCATTCCCTCGCAGACCGATTGAGGCAACAAACGCGGAAATCTTTCCTTTAGCTTGTTCGCCATGGCGCAGAGCCTAGTCGAAGGAAAACGGACTATAGAGCGATTCTTCGTATCCCGGGTCGGTCCACTCGTCAATCAGGGGAGTGCTAAACGGACCCTGGCCTTGGTAAGAAGGGCTGTTGAAGTAAGCGCGCTTTTGCTCACCTGACAAACGGGCGGCTTGCTTGCGAGTACTTACACCGTAAAAACCATGCGTTTCTGTCAGATAGTTAATAAGTTGCGGGCTTGCACCCGATGCCCTCAACCCCTCAAACTGACTATCGCTGAAATTGTACGCCTTTCGGGTACTCTGCAGATATCCGATGATAACATGTGTGGGCACTTCCTTCTGCGCAAGGTTCACGATATCATCATAATCGAGGACCCAGCCCCGCATCACCTTCGCATATGTACCCTCGGCGACGCCACGCGAGGAGAGGGCCGTTGCCACGGCGGGATCGACTTGTGGAGTGGACGCGCATGCGGAGAGCCAGAGGACGGGGGCCGCTATCAGGGAGAGTCGAAAGAGGCGCTCGATCATTGGAGAGTCCTAGTCGAGCCTATGGAGCCTGGCAACTCTTTCCGGAAGGAGGATTGCGCCGATCTTGCGACCGGAGGCCGGCGGTGAAACTCCTTGCCCCAGGCTGGGAGCGATTTACCTTTGCGAGCATGAGATACGCCTTTCTCGGCGCTGGAAAAATGGCGATGGCATTGATTCAAGGCATGCTTCGGGCCAATCTTTGTTCCGCCTCGGAGATAACAGTATCGAGCCGATCGAGGGCAGCTCTGGAGAATCTCGCTGAGGCGGCGGGCATACGCGCCGTCGCGTCGAACGCTGAGGCGGTCGCAGACGCCGATACGGTCGTACTGTGCGTGAAGCCGGGCGATGCATTCAAGGCATTGGAAGAAGCCGGGGCGACTTTGGAGGGCCGGCTCTTACTTTCGGTTGTGGCGGGTTTGAGAATCGCCTCGTTGCGCGAGGCCGCGGCGGGTTGCCGCGTGATTCGAGCAATGCCGAACACCGCAGCGATGGTGGGAAGAAGCGCCACGGCTATCGCTGCGGGCACGGGCTCGGCTCGCGAGGATATCGAGACCGCGGAGCGCGTTTTTGGAGCGGTTGGAGAGGTTTTCTTGGTCTCCGAGGAGCAGCTTGATGCAGTCACTGGCCTGAGCGGGAGCGGGCCGGCCTTTGTCTATCTTGTGATGGAGGCGCTTGCTGATGGCGGGCTTGCCGTTGGTCTCCCGCGCACGCTTGCGCTTGATTTGGCCATTCAGACGATCGCCGGCGCGGCTGAGATGGCTGCGTCAACAAAAGAGCATCCCGCTTTGTTGCGAGAGATGGTCGCGAGCCCAGCGGGAACAACCATTGCGGGTCTTGTCGTGCTTGAAGCCGCCGCGGTTCGTTCGGCGTTCATAAACGCCGTCAAAGCGGCGGCCGCGCGATCAAGGGAAATCTCTGGAGAGTAGATGCGGCATTTCCTGGCCTTCGGCTTGCTTGCGGCAAGTGCCACGATTCAGGCGCAGCCCGCGGCGCCCGCCAACGACGGAAGGTACGTGCCGGAAGTCGCACGACAAGCCGCTGCGGAAGGTAATGCGGCCTTTGCTCGCCGCGATTTTGAGCGCGCCTACCGGGCCTATTCGAATGTTCTCGCTCTCGCGCCGGACAATCTACTTGGGCTCATCAATCTCGGTGTAGTCGAATATTCCTTAAAGAAGCTTGACGATGCCGAAGCGCATCTTAAGCGCGCCGTGCAACTCAAGCTCGACGCTGGCCCCGCTTGGCTCACGCTTGGAATTATCTACATGGATCGGAACCGTCTCGACGAAGCGTTTGCGGCCCTCGCACAGGCGACCCTTTATGATCCCCGCAACCCTCGAGCGCGCAACTACCTGGGCGTCGTAGTTGGCCGAAAGGGCTGGATCGATGGCGCCCAGGCCGAGCTCCGCAAGGCTGTTGAGATTGATCCCAGCTATAGCGATGCCCACTTCAATCTGGCGGTGTTCTATCTCGAGGGTAAACCACCTTCAATCGAGCTCGCCCGGCGCCACTACTACCGCGCGATCGAATTGGGAGCGGAACCGGACCCTGATATTGAAAAAACGCTCAAGTCAGCGCCTCCCGCCTCCCCGACGGCAAAGCCTGTAGATCGATAGCGCCTTTGCCGGTCTTCGCATTGCGCCCTGGCTAAGAGATTGATGTTTGCGGGCAGATTGACTTCAATGGTGGCGATTCCCAAGGTTTTACCACTTGGCGACCGGAATGTTTACGGGGTTAAAATACGACGGCGCCGATCCAAAGTTCTGGCAACCGGAGAGGCAGGCAGGCGAGCTCAAGCCATAGAATTGAGAGTTTTTCGCTAACCTTCGATCGTGTTGATTTCGACGGGTTCTACTTTGATGCCCACTTCTTCGAGCCAGGCAATGGCCTTCTTGATTTCCTCCCGCTCGCCGTCGAGTTCGATCGAGACGAGGCCCACCTCTTCAGTGACGCTCGCCTGGCGGATGTTCGTCACGACGGCAAACTTCTTGCCGAGTTCGTAGATTACCGGGCGGGTGATGAGACGGGAAGGATACATCAACCAGAGACGCGTGACTTGCTGGGCCATGCGGGGAGTATAGACGCAGATAAAAGGGCGCGTAGCAAAAAAGTGAGAGAGGAGTCTTTTGACCTTGGAGCCCGAAGCGTATTGCGGCTCTTCCGCTTGGCGGTTTCTTCTGAACGCCTTGACTTCGTCGCTTTCTCTTGATGGGTCGAACGCGCTCCGGATAGTATGAATGCGATGGACCCCAACGAGATCCTGGAGGAAATTCGCGAGCGTAAGCAGCGAGAAGCCGACGAGAGGACGGATCGAGAAAGGGCGAAGCGCGCTGAGGCGGAAAGGGAAAGAATGGCCGTGCTTGAGAGGGCCCGCGTCAACAGTGTCAAGCTCGAGGAAATTAGAGAGATCCTCGATAAAATGGCAAACAGGCTACAAGGATTTTCAAGTCGAAGCGAATCGAGCAAAGCGCTCGTTGAAGGGGAGGAATTTGTTCAGGAAGCTCGTCTTAGCGTGGCTAAGTATCCCCGTGATCTTGTCCTTGGTATGGCTATTAGTCTCTCCTCTCCGGAAACCTTCATCCTCGTGGCCTCCGGAAATCGAGAACAGGGTATGATTCATTTTTCGTTTCTCCACAAAGACGTGTCTGGACCAACGGCTGCTCTTCCTACTCGAGAGATCAATCACGCAGAGATCGAGAAGATATTTCTGGATTTCGTGAGGTGGTTTGGGGAGCTTGCCTTTTGAGCGGCACAAAGCGCAAGCGAGATAAGCTAAGATCGGAGTGCTTTTGCAGCCGCCAGGGGAGGATTATCGCAGAGGCATCAAGGTTACGACTTGGGCGGTTCGATCCTTTCGAGCGTGGAGAAGCTGACTTCCCGCATGATCCGAAGAAATTCCTGCATGAAGGCTTGCGAAGACGCGGCCCGCGTCGTCGCTGCGTAGAGACAGCTTCGCAAGCCAGTTTTCCCGACCGGTTTCCACGCTACGTATTTGCGGTCGAGATAGGGCTGAACCGTCCAGCCGGGCAAGGCTGCAACGCCGCGACCGCTCGCGACGAGTTGAAGAATGGCGACGGTGAGTTCGGTCGTTCGCCTCGCTGGATGCACATTGGCGGGCTTTAGCACGTCGCGCACCAGATCAAGGCGCTCATCGGGGATCGGATAGGTGACCAGCGTCTCCTGCCTGAAATCCCTCGCCGTGAGATATGGCTTGCGAAGAAGTGGATGGTGGTGAGACAGCAGAGCCAAAACTTCGTAAGAAAACAGAGCATGGAATACGACGCCGGTCCGTTTCCCAGCGTGCGAGACGATTACAAGATCGGCGCGATTCTCCTCGAGAAGACCTACGGGATCCGCATGAAAGCCCGAGATAAGATCCAATTCGACTTGCGGCCAATGTCCTCGAAAGGCATCCATCGAGGGCATTAGCCAGTCGAAGCAGGAGTGGCATTCCACGGCGATTCGCAAGAGGCCCGCCTGCCCTTGCGAGATGCAAGCGAGATCACGCTCTCCATCGCGGATCCGGCGCGTAATTTCGTAGGCAAGGGCGACGAGAAGCTGACCCGCCGCGGTGAGACGAAGGGGATCGCTTTTTCGCTCAAACAGCTCGATTGAGTAGTGCTCCTCAATGCCGCGAATCTGATGCGAGACGGCTGGCTGGGAGAGATTTAGACGCCTTCCCGCCTTGGAGAGGTTGCCCGTTTCAGCGAGGGCAACGATCGTTTTCAAGTGGCGCAGTTCAAGCACGGAAAGTATGTCATCATAGATTCGGAGAATGATGAACCCAAAAACAACGAGTTTTGAGAATGAGGGTGAGCGGCACGATATTTAGCAGATGGACACTCATATTCTCACTCACAGCCTTGGCTATCCGCGCATTGGGGAGAAGCGCGAGCTGAAGAAGGCCGTCGAAGCATTTTGGCGAAGCGAGATTTCCGTCGAGGGACTCGAGCGTGCGGGCAAACAGCTGCGCAAGAGGCATTGGCTGGTTCAGAAAGAGGCCGGTCTGGACCTGATTCCCTCAAACGATTTTTCGTACTACGACCAGATGCTCGATATGACATGCCTGCTCGGTAACGTGCCTCCGCGCTTTGGTTGGAACGGAGGCACCATCGATTTGGATTTGCTCTTTCAGATCGCGCGCGGCGCCGGGGGTCCCGAAGGACACTCTTGCGGGTCGGCATGCTCTATCCATCCCAGCGAGATGACAAAATGGTTCGATACGAACTATCACTATATCGTGCCGGAATTTCGCGCCGGCGCCGTTTTCAAGCTTAGCGCGACCAAACCGTTCGACGAATTTCAAGAAGCGCTGGCGCTGGGGACTCGCACGAAGCCCGTCCTGATTGGTCCTTTGACATACCTCCACCTCGGAAAGAGCGTGGATGCCGGCTTCGATCGGCTTGCCTTACTGGAGCGTTTGCTCCCAGTTTACTGCGAGATTCTTTTGCGCCTCGAAGGCTTGGGCGCGGATTGGGTTCAGCTGGACGAGCCGATCTTGGCTCTCGACCTCAGCGCAGATTGGCAGGCGGCGTTCGTGCGGGCCTATGGGAAGCTGCGCGCTGCCTCACCCCGCCTGAAGCTCCTCCTCGCAACCTATTTCGGCGAGTTGCGCGAGAACCTCCCACTCGCAACGAGCCTCCCGGTTGATGTGCTGCATTTGGATGCCACGCGGGCCGGGGGGGAAATTAGTAGAGCGCTCGAACACCTTCCGTCCTCGATAAGCTTGTCTTTGGGCGTGGTGGACGGACGGAATATCTGGCGCAACAATTTCGAAGTTTCCCTACAACAAATCGGTCAAGCTAGATGCATCCTTAGTAATGAGCGTATTCTCCTTGCTCCGTCGTGCTCACTTCTTCATTCGCCGCTTACATTGCGAGGGGAAATAGCGCTCGAGACGGAGATCAAGGACTGGCTCGCTTTTGCCGAAGAGAAGCTTCGAGAGGTCACGCAGTTGGCCCGGCTTGCCGAAGGGAGGGGGGATTCACTTCTGGCCTTCAAGAACCGTGTGGCTTCTCTTTCCCGCCGCGCTAGCGACCGGATTCACCGTCCTGAGGTCAAGGCGCGCTGCGAGGCTGCGCGCAAAGAAAATAGTTCGCGAGACGCCCCGTTTTCCGAACGACGCAAAGCCCAACGCGCCCTCCTCAATCTTCCGCTCTTTCCAACGACGACCATAGGGTCGTTCCCGCAGACCGCCGAGGTCCGTGCCACCCGCGCAAAATGGAAGCGCGGCGAATGCTCTGACGCGGACTACAACGCGTTCCTCAAGGAAAAGACGGCGGAATGCATCCGTTTTCAGGAGGAAACCGGTCTGGATGTGCTCGTCCACGGTGAATTCGAACGCAACGACATGGTGGAGTTTTTCGGAGAGCAACTCGATGGCTTTCTGTTCACCGCTAACGGATGGGTGCAAAGCTACGGTTCCCGCTGCGTCAAGCCGCCTATAATCTACGGTGATGTGAATCGTCCGTGTCCAATGACTGTGGACTGGTGGGCGTACGCGCAAACACTAACGCCGCGGCCAGTCAAAGGCATGCTTACCGGGCCGGTCACGATCCTTCAGTGGAGCTTCGTCCGTGACGACCAACCGCGCAGCGAGACGGTCCGGCAGATTGCTCTGGCGATTCGCGACGAGGTAATCGATTTGGAGACTGCGGGCGTCAGAGTCATTCAAATCGATGAGCCCGCGCTGCGGGAGGGTCTCCCGCTGCGCCGGAGCGATTGGCCGGCTTATCTGGAGTGGGCCGGAGAGGCTTTTAGACTTTCGGTGGCAGGCGTTCGCAATGAAACGCAGATCCACACTCACATGTGTTACTGCGAATTCAACGACATCATTTCCTCCATTGCAGATCTTGACGCCGATGTGATCTCCATTGAGGCATCGCGTTCCAATATGGAACTTCTCGAAGCCTTCGCAGATTTCAGCTATCCGAACGAAGTGGGGCCAGGGGTATGGGATATCCACTCGCCTCGCGTGCCGGAGGTCGCGGAAATGGTGGAACTCCTTCGCAAGGCCGCAGCGGTTCTCCCAATCGAAAGGCTCTGGGTGAACCCCGACTGCGGACTAAAGACCCGTGCCTGGAAAGAAGTGACGCCCTCCCTAAGAAAGATGGTAAAGGCGGCTGCCGTGTTACGCGACGCATATTCCCGGATTGCAGCCTGAATCGAAGGCTGGGGCTTTCGCATTGACTTCCACTCTTAGTACCGCCACACTCCAGGTGTGGAAGCTCCGTTTTGGGCTCCAACGCGTGGGGTCAACGTGGGTGATACGTCGTTTAAAAAGGAATTTCGCAAGTGGAATGGCTGGATCGTCGCGAAGGATGTCTATCTTGCCTTTTTCGACGGTGGCGCCAATCAGGAGGTTATCGATCTAAACGACGATCCCGCCACGTTTCCCGCCTTGCGTCAGGACGAGAGCATCTACCCGCAAGGACACGGCAGCCCGGGTGGTGCCCAGTCGGCTCACCAAGTCCCGCTCCTCATCTCAAACTCACCTTTCCCGACGGCTACAAAGGGAATATTCGCGCCTATTGCTGTTCGGCCGGCGTCGGGACGGCGACGAAGGATTCCGGCGTGGCTGCCGTGGCCGCAGCCCTCAGCGGCGGAGGAAAGCAGAAGAAACTCAATGGCGTGCCGGTGACCGGCGCTGCCGGCGTGGCTCTGAACTGTCGAGCCTATGCCGGGGAGACCAGGGTGTTCAAAAACGATCGTCAGGCCGAGGCGCGGATCGATAAGGCGATCGATGCCACGCGAGGCGATGTGGACAACAAGTGGAAGGCGTGGGTGGAAAAGCACATTCCACCGTTCATTCCCGAGAATGGCGCGACGCCGAGCGGTCTTGCGCGTCTCTCGCCGAACACACTTTGGGCGGCCGCCTACATGGCCAGTCAGATGTCGCTGGGCTTTTACAGGCAACTGGAGGCAACGTGCAGAAACGACCTCATGCTATCCGGGACTGATCTGACGACCAAGAAAATCGTGGTCCCAAAGTAGCAAGGCGGAGTTCCGCAAGCCCGCAAGATCAGGGCATTATCGTACGACTGAAGAGTCCTGCCACGCCGAGCTCTGTCCCTGTGCGTTCGGCTGCGCGATTCACGCGCTCGAGGGCACGGCGGCTTTGTGCTGGCGGAAAAGGGCACGGCAGGCCAAGATGAACACGCACGACCTCAACCCCCACCTGAAGTATGCAAAATACACTTTGGTTTAAGGATGCCATCATTTATGAACTTCACGTCCGCTCGTTCCGCGACAGCACGGGCGACGGCATCGGCGATTTTCGCGGACTTTGCGAGAAGCTGGGATATTTCGAGGAACTGGGCGTAACGGCACTTTGGTTGCTTCCCTTTTATCCGTCGCCGATGCGCGACGATGGCTACGACATCGCCGACTATTTTTCTGTAAGCCCCTCCTATGGGACTTTGAAGGATTTCGAGACCTTTCTCGCAGAGGCGCACAGACGCAAGCTTCGAGTAATCACCGAGTTGGTCATTAACCACACTTCCGATAAGCACGGCTGGTTCCAGAGGGCACGCCACGCGCCTGCAGGGTCTCCGGAGCGCGATTTTTATGTCTGGAGCGATACGCCGAAGCGCTTCGAAGAGGCGCGCATCATTTTCAAGGATTTTGAAGCTTCGAACTGGTCGTGGGATCCGGTGGCGCGAGCCTATTACTGGCACCGCTTTTACGCGCACCAGCCGGATCTGAATTTTGACAATCCGCTCGTGCGCCAGGCCGCTCTAAGTGTCGTAGATTTTTGGCTCGGCCTCGGCGTTGACGGCCTGCAGTTGGACGGGGTTCCCTATTTGATCGAGAGGGAGGGCACGTCTTGCGAGAACCTCCCCGAGACGCATGCTTGCTTGCGTGAACTGCGCCGCCACGTGGACGAGAAGTTTCCTGGACGGGCCCTCCTTGCCGAAACCAACCAGTGGCCCGAAGATGCCGCTGGCTACTTTGGAAATGGCGATGAGTGCCATATGGCATTTCATTTCGCCCTCATGCCGCGTCTTTTCATGGCGCTCCAGATGGAAGACCGTTTCCCGATCCTCGACATTCTCGAACAAACGCCGGAAATCCCGCAGACCTGTCAATGGGCGATCTTCCTGCGCAACCACGATGAGCTCACCTTGGAAATGGTGACCGATGAGGAGCGCGATTACATGTATCGCGTGTTTGCCGAAGATCCTCGCGCGAGGATCAACCTCGGCATTCGTCGAAGGCTTGCCCCGTTGCTGAACAATAACCGGCGTAGGATTGAACTGATCAATGCGCTGCTCTTGTCGATGCCTGGAACGCCAATCATTTACTACGGCGACGAGATCGCGATGGGCGACAACATCTACTTGGGCGATCGCAAGGGTGTCCGGACGCCCATGCAATGGAGTGCGGATAGAAACGCGGGATTCTCGAAGGCGAACCCGCAGCGGCTTTTCCTTCCGGTCATCATCGATCCCGAATTCCACTACGAGGCAACCAACGTCGATATTCAGCTGAAGAATATCTCTTCGCTGTTCTGGTGGATGCGAAGAATACTCGTCGTCCGCCGCCGCTACAAAGCTTTCTCGCACGGTACGATCGAGTTCTTGCATCCAACCAATGCCAAAGTCCTCGCTTTCCTTCGCTGCTATGAAGGTGAGACCATCCTTGTGGTAGCCAATGTTTCCAGGTTCTCGCAGTCCGTCACGATCGACCTGTCAAGGTTTGAGGGCCATAGAGCCGAGGAGCTTTTCGGCGGAGGGGAGTTCTTCGATATCACTGAGAGCCCCGTCTTTTTCACAGTTGGGCCGAACGATTTCTACTGGCTTCTGCTTGCCAAAGCGGTCCCTGTTCCGGTGGTGCCGGCGGCAGTGCCGATCCGCACATTGGAGATCCCCTCCGTGTGGTCTGACAAACTCCTGGAATCCCTGCGAACCATCGTTCTCCCCGAATACCTTCCGAATTGCCGTTGGTTTGGCCAGAAGCAGCGGACCTTGAGGTCGTTAACAATCTTAGAAACGCGCGCCGAGAAAAAATCCGACGAAATGCGCGTCATGTTGCTCGAGCTTGCATTCACGGAAGGAGATCCGGTCACCCAAGTCTTGCCACTTTTCATCGGCAAGGAAGATGAGGGAGATTCGAAAGGAGTTCCTGCAATCGTAGCGCGATTTTCTGATGGGATGGTGCTTTGGGATGCTTTGTACGTCGGCACATGCCGGAAGAAAGTCTGGGAGGTGCTTGCTTGTCGTGAAGCCTGGCAGGGCGTTGACGTGCGCCTTTTCGGGGTCAAGAGCGATCGTTCCGGAGACGCCCGCCCGACCAAGACGCGTTTGCTTGGAGGTGAGCAATCCAATTCCACACTCTCCTTCGACGATGCGCGTCTGCTGAAGTTCTTGCGGAAATTCGAGCCGGGTTCGCATCCCGACGCGGACATCATCCGAGCTCTAGGAGCTCGGAATTTTGCGCATGTTCCGCGATATGCGGGGGAGATACGCTGCCGAATCGGCCGGGAGGAAGGAGTGCTTGCGCTGTTGACAACCTACGTGAAGAACCAGGGCGAATGCTGGACCTATGGTCTTGATGGTATCGCTCGTTTCTTTGAACGCGTGCTTTCTGTCGCTGTCCAGCCGGAAGTCGAAATTCAAGTTACAGAGCTGGCGGGCGCCGTGTTTCCTCCGCGCATGCGTCAGTTGGGCCAGCGAACAGGCGAAATGCACCGGTGCCTCGAGTCGATAGAAGGGGCCGATTTCGAGCCGGAACCTTTCACCTTGCTACATCAACGTTCACTCTATCAAACGATGCGCGCGCTCCTCCGGCGCACCGAGCGGGAGCTGACCAACAGGCTTTCGGATTTGACTCCGAAGGTGCGGCAGCAAGCGCTCGACTGGTTCGCCCGTGCACCGCGGATCCTCGATGCGTACTCGATTCTGCTCAAGCGGAAGATCGTCGCAACCAAGACTCGGGTTCACGGTGATTACCACCTCGGCCAAGTATTGAACACCGGCAACGATTTCGTCATTCTTGATTTTGAGGGCGAGCCGCGGAAAACTCTTCGCGAGCGGCTGCTCAAGCGTTCGCCGTTGGTGGATGTTGCCGGCATGCTGCGATCCTTCGACTACGCCCTCGAGGTTAGCCTCTTGCAACAGAAAGCTGAAGATCAGGGTCGTCTTAGGCCCTGGGCCCTCAAGTGGCTTGACCTCGTAAGCGATGCCTTTCTCGAAGGTTACCGATCGGCCGCGGCGGGCGCATCCTTCTTGCCTCCGACTGATGAGGAATTCGAGGCGCTGCTCAGAATCTTTCTCCTCGACAAGGCAGTATACGAGATCGGCTATGAATTGAATTATCGCCCCGATTTTCTTCAAATTCCGCTGTCGGCTGTCAATCGTATGGTGGAAGGCAGCGGGTCGGCAGCAGACGCCGCGAGGGCAGAATAGTACCAGATGCGGCCGCCTCGCCACTGCATATCGAGCGGCAAGGGGAGGGAAGCGGCTTATGATGCGCGACAAATCGGAATCATCCGGAATGCGGATACGTTCGTTCCCTGCCCGGCAATGAGGCCGGACTTCCCGAGCTGATAAGCTTGCGAGCAAGAAATCGGTCCTCGCCCTAACTCCAGCAAGCTGCTAGCGATACTCGATTTATGGCATCTTCCGCAATTCCTATTTGGCCAGGAAAACCATATCCCCTGGGCGCAAAGGTTACCGCTGAAGGGACAAACTTTGCCCTGTTTTCGGAGAACGCCACGGGCGTGGACCTGTGTCTATTCAATCATCCTGGCGATGCGCAGGAGGGTGCCCGCATTCGGCTTGCAGAGGTGACCGACGCCGTGTGGCATTGTTTTCTTCCAAGGATCAGCAGCGGGCAGTTGTACGGTTATCGAGTGCACGGTCCTTACGAGCCTGAGGACGGTCATCGCTTCAACGAATTCAAGCTGCTTCTCGACCCTTACGCCCGAGCGGTGGCCGGGTTGATCAAATGGCGTGAAGAAATGTTCGCCTATGCCTTTGGCGGAGAGGACGCTGACTTGAATAAGGACATCCGGGACAGCGCCGCAGGCTTGCCGAAATCGGTGGTCGTTAGTGACGAGTTCGATTGGGGTGGCGATAGAAGCCCGGATATCCCCCTGGAGGAGTCCGTGATTTACGAGGTGCATGTCAAGGGGTTTTCAAAACTCTGCCCGCATATTCCGCAAGAGATCCGCGGCAGCTATGCTGCCCTGGGAAGTGACTTCGCTATTGAATACTTTAAAAAACTCGGCGTGACCGCTGTCGAGTTACTGCCGGTCCACCACTTTGTGAATGACGAGCATGTGGAGAAGAAAGGGCTGTCGAACTACTGGGGTTACAACTCGATCGGCTACTTCGCGCCTCACTCCGCGTACTCGAGCAGCGGCATACTGGGGCAGCAAGTGACCGAGTTCAAGGAGATGGTAAAGAAGCTGCACGCAGCAGGACTCGAGGTCATTCTCGATGTCGTCTACAACCACACCGGCGAGGGGAACCACATGGGGCCAACGCTCTGTTTCCGTGGCACGGATAACGCCGCATACTACCGGGCCGTTGCGGGTAACCGCCGCTACTACATGGACTATACGGGCTGCGGCAATTCCTTGAACATGATGCATCCCAGGGCGCTCCAGCTTATCATGGACAGTCTCCGGTACTGGATATTGGAGATGCATGTGGATGGGTTTCGCTTCGATCTCGCTTCGACATTGGCCCGTGAGCTCCACGAGGTGGACCGCCTCTCGGCCTTTTTCGACATCGTGCATCAGGATCCCGTCATCTCGCGCGTTAAACTAATTGCCGAGCCATGGGACGTGGGAGAGGGTGGATACCAGGTCGGAAATTTTCCAGTGCTCTGGGCCGAGTGGAACGGAAAATATCGTGACTGCATGCGCAAATACTGGAAGGGCGACGAGGGCACAATTGGGGAGTTCGCTTCACGGTTGACCGGAAGTTCGGATCTTTATCAGCACGATGGAAAACGCCCCTACGCCAGCGTCAACTTCATCACCGCGCACGACGGCTTTACTCTAAACGACCTCGTCTCCTACAACGAAAAACACAACGAGGCCAACGGGGAGGGCAACGCCGATGGCGACACCAACAACAACTCTTGGAACTGCGGCGTTGAAGGTCCCTCGGACGACGAAAACATCAACGCTTTGCGCCGGCGCCAGATGCGCAATTTTCTCGCCACCTTGTTTCTTTCCCAAGGCGTTCCCATGTTCTCAGGAGGCGACGAATTTGCCCGAACGCAAAGGGGCAACAACAACGTTTATTGCCAGGATAATGAACTGAGCTGGTTCTCGTGGGAGCGCACTCCGGCTCAGGAGGCGCTGACGGCATTTGTCACGAAGCTCAGCCTCTTCCGCAACGAACATCCAGTCTTTCGAAGACCGAAATTTTTCCAGGGCAGACCTATTCGCGGCCTGGGAATCAAGGACATCATGTGGCTCAATCCCTCCGGCAAGGAAATGAGTGATGATGAATGGAGTACAGGTTACGCGCGCTCAATCGGGCTCTTGCTCAGTGGCCAGACGATGGACATACGAGACTCGAGGGGCGAACTGATCACTGACGATACGTTCGTCATGTTCTTCAATGCCCATCATGAAGGACTTCGGTTCCGCCTTCCAAAGATACGGAATAGCCGGGCCTCGTGGGAGCTTGTCCTCGATACAGCGCGGGAGTCTGGGTTTTTGGAAGCGAAGGCGCACTATCCGGCCACCGGAGCCGTAGAGCTCGTTGAGCGCTCGCTGGTTGTGTTGAGGCACGGATTGACGCGGCATCATCGGATCAAGGCCCACGCCCCGCCCGCGAGCGTCCACCCGTGAATCTGCTCATAGTTTCTGGGTTTCGTTTGGAGCGGTGCAACCGGGTGCTACAGCGTGCTATCCGCCTCCTGGATCTGTCCCAAGGATAAGGGGAGAGCGAAGAGGACCGTTAGGCTAAAGGCTCGACCGCCGTGTCGGCGGTCGCCCCCGCCGCGGCATAGAGTTTCCCCCTATGTGGCGCTAGGGAATTTCCGCAGGCGTAAGCTATTCTCTGATGCTCCGATCGCTAAGCGCACCGATTGGGGAAACAATCTCCTTAGCGTACGCTGCACCAGGATCTGACAACGACTATGGAAATGACTCTAGAGCACGATTCAATGCTGGAAGACCAACAACTAATGAACGGCATCCTGCGGAGGCTGCCTGAAGCTTTAGGGGAGCTCCACAAGCGCTACCGGGCGGTATTGAGATCGATTATCATGCAGGTGCTGCATGATGAAACCGAGGCCGACGACGTCTTGCAAGAGGTGTTCCTTCAAGTGTGGGATCGAGCGCCCACTTACTCCTCCCGAAAGGGAAAATTGCTAAGCTGGCTCTGCACGCTAGCAAGGCGGCGCGCAATCGACCGCCTGCGGCAGCACAGCGCCTATCGAAGGGCTACGGATCGCTACGAGGTCTCGTGCAACCATTCCGACAAAGAATTCGACCAATCGCACACGGTCGAGTGCGAAGCATTTCGCGGCGATCTTCGTTCGCTCTTGCACCAGCACTTGGTCGCGCTGCCACCCAATCAGCAGGAGGTGATCCGCCTGGCTTTCTTCGAAGAAAAAAGTCAGCGCGAAATATCAGCCCTTACCCGAACTCCCCTGGGCACCGTCAAAACACGAATCGAACTGGGAATAAAGAAGCTCTCTCATGCCCTTGGGGGTCTGCGGGAGAAGGTTATTTGACTCATTCCAGTTTGAGGTTTTCCGGAAGCGAGTCGGGTGCAAGTGCATGAAGCTCCGTCAACCCAATCTGCGGATAGGTGGGACTCTTGGTGATCGGGTGCGCCACTGGGCGGACATCAATCGACATCTCGCGCCCGCCTCTAATAATGCTTATCGGAACCCGGTCACCAGCCGTCAGGAAAAACGAAGCATCAATGACATCCTCAGCCTTCGAAATCTTGACGCCGCCGATCTTGGATATGATATCGCCTTCCATCAGTCCGGCCTCGGCGGCTGGAGATTCCGAACCGAGCTCGGCGATGCGAACCTGCGAGTCCTCTCCGGGTTCGTCCTCGACATTGGCGCCTACCCAACCGTGCCTCGGTCCGCCGAACCGTATGTAATCCATTCGAATCTTTTCTGCGGCCTCTATCGGCAGGGCGTAGCACGCTCCGCCGCCCTCGATTCCGGAGATAATGATGCCGATAACCTCGCCTTTAAGGTTCATTAAGGGTGCCCCGCCAAAGCCCGGTTCGACCGAAACAATTGCGCGGATATGGGTCGTCATGAAGTATCTGCCGAGAAACTGGCGGTCGAATCCACCCACGATTCCAAAGCTCGGCGTTGCAGCGAGATTCACCGGAAAGCCGATGGCCACGACCGGTGAGGCGAGCGAAAGCCCCTTGGAATTCCCGATCGGAATGAACGGAGAGTTGTAGTCCACCTTGAGGAGGGCAATGCCGCTTCGGGAATCTGCTGTAAGGAGTCTCGCGGGAATTCTCCGATCACCATGGACGACAAAAATCTCGTCCGCATTAGCGACCACGTATGAAAGAGTATAAATCGTACCCGCGGGGTCAGCAAAGAATCCGCTGCCGCTCAGCTTTCCATGGGAGTCGTAGGCTTCGACGCGAACCGTTGAACCACGACGCTCTTCGAAGAGTCTGCGAACCTCGGAGGAAATTTTTTCGCCGAGATTATCTTCCGCCCGGCCGGAAACGGCGAGCAGAACAAGAAGAACAAAAGAAGTAAGCTTTCCGTCGAGAAAGCTAGAAGGTGAGCGGCTGCTCATTGCTCACGGGCCTGGACTGAAGCACATAATGAGATGGCAGCGGCCCACCGGGCCGTGCGGAGACCGGAAGCGTATCGGTAATTGTGACGGGTTTTGAAGCGGTGAGCGACAGCGAGGTCCTATCCGCGCCGGCGACTGTCCCACCTGGCTGCTGAGTGAGAATGAGGGTCGATGCGCCCGCGGCCAAGACGAGGATCGCCGCATAGGCAAACTGAGGAACGCGGAACGTTGGCGCGATTGAAGTGATTCGATCCCAAAGCACAGCCCAAGCGGGCCGGCGCAACGCTTCGGCTCGCTGCCGACGCTGAAACTCTCGGAGGAAATCGTCGAAGTACCCCGGAGGCGGTTGTTCGTAGCGCTTCAAACGCAGTAACTTCGAGAGATTTAGGTCTTCGTCCATACCGTTGAGTCAGTGTTTGATAAACTCTTCGAGATAAATTTGCAACTGGCGGTGCGCATAAAACAACCTCGATCTCACAGTGCCCTCCGAGATGCCAAGAATTTTGGCGATCTCCGCATGAGGCATACCTTGAATGTCGAACATGGTGACAACCGCTCTATGTTCGTGAGACAGCTTCTGCAATGCCTCGTTCAATCTTTGCTGAAGTTCGGAAAGATTGGCGTCGTGGCGGGGATCGCCCCCGGTGGTGGCTTCTATGAAGTCCGGGTCGTTTTGCACGCCAGCATCCAGGTCATCGAGACTCATGGAGTGGCGCCGTCCGCGTTTCTTTACGAAATTGATGGTCATGTTGACTGCAATGGAATGCATCCACGTGTAAAAGCTGGACTTTCCCCGGAAGCCGTTAATGGAGCGATAGGCTTTTGCGAAGACTTCCTGAAGCAGATCGTTGGTGTCTTCGTGGTTGGAAGTCATATTGTAAACGAGTCCGTAGAGCCTGGGACTATAGCGGACAACGAGTTCGTCGAATGCTTCCGGGTCGCCGGCCTGTGTGCGGGCGACCAACTCATCATCGTTTGGGTCCGGAGCTTCGTCCATTCGGGAAAAGCGCTTACGAGTATCAGAAAATGCGAGCGCTGGCCAGTCGCTGGTTGGAAGCGCACGCAGACCGAGAGGACTCGCAGCCTTCTACGAAGATCTCACGAACGCCCCGCTTCGAGGGTCTTCAAGTGTTGATATAAACGCTCGAGATGAGGGAGCAGCATTCCTGCGTTCTTCGCCTGCCTCAGCGGTTCACCCCATATTGCTTCGAGTTCCAATTGCTTGCCTGCAAGCCAGTCGATCAGTGTCGATGGCCGGTAGGCGCCCATCGAGTAGGTCCGCTGAATTTGGAAGGCCGCGAATTCTTTTTCGATGGGATGGCCAAGAGTTGTAGCCGCAGCGATGGTTTCGTCCATCAGCGCGCGGCATTGCGCACGCAGAGCGGGATCGGCAAGAATCTTGTCCACGGTATGGCCGCCTGCCGCTACGGCGAGTCCGTTGAAGGGAATGTTCCATACAAGCTTGCGCCAGCGCTCCGTCGTGAGTTCTTCCACAAGCTTTGCGTCGATGCCGCTCTCACGAAATGCGTCCACGATGAGGCGCGTGCGTCGCTGCGGAGGACCATCGAACTCTCCAATGGAGAGCATCCCGTGCCCAAAGTGATCCACACTTGCAGGTGAGCGCCGTGTGAGACAAACGAAACACAAGCCGCCGAGTACACGGGCCACGCCATGATGCTCAGCGAGAAACTCCTCGTTCCCGAGGCCGTTTTGGAGCGTCAGTAGCATCGTCTCATCGTGGAGCAGGGGAGGGAGCAGACGTTCCAGCGAACTGTTCGCGGTCGCCTTCAATGCGATGATTGCAAGGTCGCAGGGCCCGATATCACAAGGGTCACGAAACGCCCTTGGATGCTCGACGCGAATGTCCCCGCCTGACTGGCTGTAGATGCGAATGCCTCGTTGCTGAGCTTCCTCGAAACCCGATCGCATGAGAAACTGGATATTTGCGCCCTGAACGGCAAGCTTGCCGCCATAGTAGAGACCAATGGAGCCGGAGCCCACTATGGCGACCCTTCCCAGATCGTTGACTTTCATGTCCAATCGCAATCCTCCCAATCGAGGGCGGTTAGCTTTGAAAACCCGGCCGCCCGCAGAGCATCACGGAAGCCGCCCGACGACTACAACCACCCGTAAGCTTGCTTGCATTTTCGCTCCAAGAGGAAACAGTAGTCATGGTTTCGTAATCGCTTGTGAGCGTTTCATAGATGGAAGGTGTCCCAATCTGAGCGAAAAAGCGCGGCAAAAATTTGAACATGGCAACAACAATCGAACATCCTGAACCCTCGGCGAGAACTGTTGGGCTAGTGGGCAATTCTCAGGAAGCGGCGGAATTGCTCGGCGAGCAACTGACCTTGAACATGGGTCCTTCACATCCCTCGACCCATGGCGTTTTGCGTATCGTTTTAGATTTGGACGGCGAGGTAATCACCAAGGCCACGCCGCACGTCGGCTACCTTCATCGCGGCGATGAAAAGATTGCCGAGAACATGCAATACAACCAGTTCGTACCCTATACGGACAGACTCGATTATCTGGCGCCGATTGCTAACAACGTTGCGTATGCACTCGCAGTCGAAAAGTTGATGGGCTGGGAGCTTCCTCCTCGCGGAAAGGCCATCCGGGTGATCTGTTACGAGTTAGCACGGATCTCGGCCCACATGCTGGGAATTGGAGCCATGGCAATGGATATCGGCGCGGTCACCGTGTTCCTCTACACCTTTCTCGAACGCGAGAAAATCTACAACCTGGTCGAATTGCTGACCGGTGCCCGCTTCACCACCAGCTACACGCGCATTGGAGGCCAGACGCGCGACTTGCCCGATACGTTTTTGCCTCAGTTGCGTGAGTTCATCGCGGGAGCCAAACCCGCCATCGAGGAGTTGGACAGGCTCCTCGGTCGCAATCGTATTTTTATCGATCGCTGTAAGGATATTGGGGTGATATCGAAAGAAGATGCGATCGCCTATGCGATCTCTGGTCCGAACTTGCGCGGGGCGGGTATCGAGCATGACCTCCGCCGCAAGCATCCCTATCTCGACTATCAGAACTATGATTTCGAGATTCCGATAGGAACTGTCGGAGATGCATTCGACCGCTTTCTTGTCCGCATGGAAGAAATGCGGCAAAGTGTCCGTATCCTCGAGCAAGTTGTCCAAAAGCTTCCGACCGGACCAATCAACTGCGTCGACCCCAAGCAGACGCTTCCGCCCAAGGTCGAAGTGCTCACAAAAATGGAGGAGCTAATTCACCATTTCATTCTGGTAACGGAGGGCGTGGATGCCCCCGTCGGAGAAGTGTACTTTGGTGCTGAGAATCCGAAGGGAGAGCTGGGCTTCTATATTTGCAGCAAAGGAGGAGGGGTTCCTTATCGTTTGAAAATTCGCGCTCCCAGCTTCGTCAATCTCAGCATCTTGCCTAAGATCCTTCCTGGACACATGATTAGTGACGTCGTCACGATCCTCGGCTCCATCGACTTTGTCATGGGCGAGTGCGACCGCTGAAGGGAAGGGATCAAACTGCGTTAAGCTCCCGTGTGAAAGGGCGCGGGGGCGAAGCCGGGGCAAGCACATGGCCGATGACGAGGGGTTGTCGCTCACGGATGAGCAGTCGCGCACTTCGAATATTGCTTTAAAAGCTTACAGGGATTGAGCTCGGCCTCTCTAGCGTACACAAAGTCGATCATATTCGGCATGCATGGCGGAAATTCCTTCGCGTTGAACTCGAGAAATTCTGAAACTCAGCGCTTCCAATGCCGTTGTATTGGGATGAACGGTGATGATCAGAATGGAGCAGCCTTCGTTCGCTTTTGATTCTTGTGCCGGCGGACTAACTGGATGTGGAGAGAATGGGAACCATGGCATCACGCTCTCGATAATTGGTTGGGGAGATTATGACAGCCAATAAGGCAGCGCCCAGTGAATGCAAATGCTCGCTTGTGAATGTCGTCATCACTGCCTTACCGCTCTTTTGGAGATATATATTGCCGGCTGAGGGGCTTGGCGATTGCTTTGCCTTGACTTTGACCAAGGGCCGGTTCACCGACTACTTCTGCTTGCTAAGGAAAGGAGGCGCTTATGGAATTACGGATTTTACCGCTTTTTACCGCTGATTCAGACGACGATGCCACGATTGAGGAGCAGCTCAAGTGGGTGGGAAAAGTGTACAATTTTTACAAGTTTAGCGTCGTGTTCTGGCCATACCGTACGAGAAACAGCAACAACACCATTCCATTGAAGGACCTATTCGGTCCTCATTCAGGCGAAGTCATGGACCTATGGGGTGGAGCAGCTCAGCTTTACGGCGGTCAAATGAGTTACATCCTGCCCGTCGTGTTTGCCCCGTTCCGGACAAATAGGATAGCGGGACTTACTTCGTTCGTTGCACAAAAAAGTCGTCGGTTCGGGATGTTGGGGAACTTGACTGCAGACACTAAGCCTATCTGTACCGTCAACACCCGAAAATGCACTGTGCTGACGACTGCTCATGAAATTGGCCACGCCGCCGGCCTTGAAGACCAGGAGGTGGACAATCGAAATTTGATGTTTCACTCCGGGGAGCGACTTAGCTATGGCTTGGACGTTGATCAAAGGAATAGAATCGCCAAATCAGGCTTTGCACATTAGAGTATTGCTTCACTGTCCACAGATGGAGACGGATGTCCTTTAGCTCCTTGTCCAACAGTTGATCAAGGGATTTGTCATATTGTCTCCCGGCCAAATAGCCCTCCATGTTGAACAACAGGCGTTTCGCCTTACGTGCACTTGGATACGGCTGCAGGCGTATCCAGGAAAGACCGCCACGAATCCTTAACGCGGGTTTTCCAGTTGGATGTGGCCAGTACGTGAAGTGGTAGGGGACCTGCTCTGAGCAGAGTTCATGAAGAAACCTCTCTCGTTGAAGCCTTCGGAACCCTAAAGAATTCGCGACCGTTTCGTCGCGGCCTTCTCTTCTAACCTGGCGGCCAAGCCATCTGACGGCCCCCGAGGAGGTGTACATGAAGATGGGGAACGCTTTCGCCGGCATGAGGTCCGTGGTTGAGTACGACCCGATATCCGGTTTGTTCCAGCCCCTCTCGACGGGCGATGGACGCTGCGGTCAGAAGCAAATGACCGAGCAGCACGGCGTGTTGGTCTGTCGCCTCACCCAGGCGCGGAATGACTGGTCTCGGAATGATCAAAACGTGCACGGGCGCTTGGGGATTGATGTCACGAATCGCAATGCACTCTCCATCCTCGTGAATGATCTGAGCGGGAATCTCCCGCGTGATGATGCGTTCAAAAAGAGTCATGACAGCTGCATCTGAAACTCGCCGGCCTGCGGTCTCGCGTCGAGTTCCTTGCGAACGAAGTTGACCACTTCATCGAGAAGACCGGAACAATCCCGCCGCCAGTTTTTCGCGGACCTCAGGAGTTTGATTCCACTATGCGCGTCGCAGATCTCCACACGCTCGACCTTCGCTTCGAAGGCTTCTCTCAAGCGCGAGCGAAGGAGATCGAAAAAGGCAAGTTCGTAGCCATGCCCTGCGGCATGAGCAAGTTCAGCCAATGAGATTCGAGCGGGTGGAGGAACAGCGCAAAAATGCCCTGCCACGTCAGCATAGCCAATTACCTGCAGGACGGATTGCACTGCTTTTTCCAGGCGGTTGACAGTGACCACGCTCTCTTCGAAGTCTTGTTCGAGATAGTTTGTCACGCTCTCGGTGACGTGAGGGGCCAGCCACCATTTCTTGTAGCCCGCGCGCTCGGCGGCGCGGGAAAGGGTCCCGGCGAGCCATCCCCGCTCGAAGGGAATGATCTGACCATCACTGAAGCGCACGAGCGGCAGATTGTTTGGCAGATTGATCACGCTTTAAACAACTCAGGCTGCGCTGGAGAGTGGATCGATCGCTTCTCCTGGTAAGTTTGAATCTCCTCGATGAAATCGCCGATCTCCTGGAATTGCCGGTAAATCGAGGCGTAGCGCACATACGCGATGGGATCCAAGGCATGGAGCTTTTCCATAACCTTCGCTCCAATGAAGCGAGTAGGAATCTCGCGTTTCTGCTCGGTTTCGAATTCGTGAAGCAGTTCCTCCACGGCACGCTCGATCTGGTCGAGACCAATGGGGCGCTTTTCGCACGCTTTGACAAGGCTGGTTTGAAGCTTGTGTCTGTCGAAGGGTTCATGACGTCCATCGCGCTTGATAGCACGCAGTTCGAGGCGCTCGATCTCCTCGTACGTCGTGTAGCGCGTCTCGCATCCGAGGCACTCACGGCGCCGACGGATACTATCACCGTCTTTCGAGAGACGAGAATCAATCACCTTATCTTGAAGGGAACCGCACTTAGGGCAACGCATTGTGGTGCCTTAACTCTTTTTTGCGAATTCACCACAATATCTTGAGATGTCAATCCGTTTATGATGTTTTTCTCGATAACAATTGGATCAAGAGGCGAGCGAGAATCACCTCATCGGTCAGTGTTCCGCTCAAGAGTTGCTGGTTCGCGGCGGCGCAGGCGGCGAATCCTTCTTCCAGTTCCGCCGGCAAAAAGTGCGCGCCATTAATGGCAGCGATTCCCAGAGGATAGGTATTGATGGTGCCGTCCTTTTTTCTAGGAAGATGAGAGGTCGCTTCCGCGGGAAGGCGCTTTAGGGTGGCGGCAAAGAAGTGTGGCTGTGCGGGCGGGGGTATTTTGTGGCGGACGAGGAGATCTTTGACGAGAAGGAGATTGCGGATTGTCGGGACGATGGCCGCCAAGAGAATGCCTATGCCGCGTTCCCCCTGACGAAAAAGCTGGTCGAGTGTATCGAGAGCAAGTGGCAGGTGTCTCCGCGCGACGGCTTCGCTTAGATCGAAAATCCCTCCTGCTCGAGTTTGCGGAACGAGCACGCGTACGTCGGCGCTGCTTACCGGGCGGGCCTTGCCGAAGGCAGTTTCGAGCTTGTCGAGTTCGCTTTCAAGCTGGAGGGTGTCGAGGCCGACGCGCGCGGCCAGAATTTCAATCGCATCGGAGTCAAGCTGTAAGTCGTGTTCGCGGACGCGCGACGTCATCCACTCGACGATGGCCTCGTCGTCACCTCGAAAACCGAGATTCGGAAGGTCGTGAACTTCTGTGGTCCCGAGTTTCGAGAGGGATTTGAAGGCCGTCCGGCGCTTGTCGGCCAGTGGGGCGCTGAGAAGGAAACTCACCCTCTCTGGAAGCCCCGAATTTAGAATCTCGCAAAGCTTTTCAAGAGCTCCGAGGACGCCCTCGGAGCGTCCCGTCACGCTATCTGCAAGAAAAGAGGCGTTCTTGAGCCAAACGACTTTCGAACCGCCTAAAAAGGGAAGGGTGAGCAAGGCCTGGATGGTTTCCTGCACACATTTCGCGGCGGCATCAGCGGTGTCCACCGCACCGTCAATCGTCTCCAATCCAAAAACATCCGCGCCCGGGGCGAGTTCTCGAGTCAGCGCCAAGGCGGCCTTTCTCACCGCGGCCTCATCCGACCCGGTAACAAAGTATATTCTAGAGGTCTGAGGCTTGGCGAGAGTCGTCACGTGATCGGCGTCTTCTTGCGACTCTTTCTGGGATACTTCATTCGATCTCTCCTTGGTTCAATCTTGTACACCCCGGAGCCCGCCTTTAGCTCGGCAATTTGATCGCGAAGCAGGGCGGCTCGTTCGTATTCGAGGTTTGCGGCGGCAGTTGCCATATCGCGCTCCAATTCCCGGATGAGTTCATTGAGGTCAAAATCCGAGGGCGTCTCCCGTACGATCCCTTGCTCGACTTCCCGGCCCTTAAGGATGACATGCAGACTCGCCTGCACCGCGCGCCGGACGCTTCTTGGAGTGATGCCGTGTTCTTGATTGTAGGCGAGTTGGAGAGCGCGGCGATACTCACTGACGTCGAGGAGCCTTTGCATGCTGTTGGTGATCTGATCTGCAAAGAGAACGACCTCGCCGTTGACGTGCCGGGCGGCTCGGCCGGCTGTCTGGATGAGCGAGGTCTGGGAGCGAAGATAACCTTCCTTGTCCGCGTCGAGTATGCACACGAGGCTGACTTCGGGCAGGTCCAAGCCCTCGCGAAGGAGGTTAATTCCCACCAGCACGTCGCATTCTCCGGCTCGCAAGCCGCGAAGAATCTCGACTCGCTCAATGGTATCGATGTCGCTATGCAGATAACGGACCTTCAAGCCGATGTCGCGCAGATAGTCGGCAAGATCCTCAGCGGTTCTCTTTGTTAGGGTCGTGACCAGCACTCGCTCGCCTTTTTCAATGCGCTCGCGGCACAGTTCGATCGTTTCGTCGATCTGGTGCTTGAGCGGACGCACCGTGATCTTGGGATCGAGAAGACCTGTCGGACGGATAATTTGTTCGATCACGAGAGGCGCCCCCGGCGTGACGGGGTCGAAGTGATTCTTGGCGTCTTCTCGACTTGACCTCGCAAGGAGGGCGGGCGTCCGCTGCTCACGAAACTGCTCGCCAGGATTTGCGATATAAGTTGCATTGCCCACGACGCTATTGCGCAGCTCGAACTCCCCCGGCGTTGCGCTTACGTAGATGATTTGCCGGTTCATTGCCACGAACTCCCCGAAATTCAACGGACGATTGTCCAGCGCGCTGGGAAGTCGGAAACCATAATTCACGAGCACGGTTTTTCGCGACCGGTCTCCGGCAAACATGCCTCCGATCTGCGGAACGGTGGCATGAGACTCGTCGATAACGAGAAGAAAATCCTCCGGCATGAAATCCATAAGTGTATAAGGACGCGAGCCCGGGGCTCGTCCACTGAGGTGGCGGGAGTAGTTTTCGATGCCATTGCAGAAGCCCATCTCCTGCATCATCTCAAGGTCAAATTCAGTGCGCTGCCTGATACGTTGCGCCTCGATAAGCTTGTTTTCGCGTTCCAATTCCGCAACGCGGTGGTCGAGTTCCTCGCGAATGGCGCGCGTCGCCCGCTGTAGCTTCTCATAGGGAGTCACGAACTGCTTTGCGGGGTAAATGGTCAGTGTCGAAAACATCGAAGAGACTCGTCCGGTAAGGGGATCGAACTGGCTGATACGGTCGATTTCGTCGCCGAAGAACTCCACCCGAATCGCCTCGTCGTCGACCTGCGCCTGATGCACCTCGACCACGTCCCCGCGCACGCGGAACTTCCCGCGTCCAAACGCGATATCGTTGCGCTCGTAAAGCATGTCCACAAGCTTTGCAAGGAACGCCTCGCGCGTCATGATCTGCCCCTGCTTGATCGTGACCAGCATTTGCAGGAAATCTTCCGGCGACGCCAGTCCGTAGATGCAGGACACGCTGGCGACCACGATGGTGTCCCTTCGGGAAAGCAGCGAGCTGACCGCGGAAAGCCGGAGCCGCTCAATCTCTTCGTTAATGGACGAATCCTTTTCAATATAGGTGTCCGTACGCGGGATATAGGCCTCCGGCTGATAATAGTCGAAATAGCTGACGAAGTATTCGACAGCATTTCGAGGAAAGAATTGCTTAAACTCGCTGTAAAGCTGGGCTGCCAGAGTCTTGTTGTGAGACATGACAAGTGTCGGCCGGTCGAGTTCACGAATTACATTGGCAACAGTGAACGTCTTTCCCGATCCCGTCACCCCGAGCAATGTCTGGTGGCGGTTGCCTGCGAGAAGAGAACGCGTCAATTTCTCGATAGCCTGGGCCTGATCGCCCCGCGGCTCGTAGCTGGACGCCAATTCAAACGGCATGACCGGCCAGCTTAACGAAAGGCGTAAGCGCACGCAAGAGGCTCACCAACCCTGGCCGGCCAACGAGCGACCCGGCGGCTGCATCCACGATTGCAATCTGGGGTTGCCGTGCGACGATGGGTCTGTGAAATACTTCACGCAAAATTGTCTATGAATTGCCGTTTGATCTCGAAAGAGCTGGAGCCAATTTTGCGCAAGGTCGAGAACGGCCTTCGCATCTCGGAGGGGGAAGCGATCACTCTTTACGAGAGTAGAGATCTCAATGGTATCGGTGCGATCGCCAACATCCTACGGGAACGAAAGAACGGAAATGTCGCGACGTATATTCACAATCGCTACATTAACTATTCGAATGTATGTCTTCTCTCCTGCCAGTTCTGCGCGTTCGGAGCCAAGAAGCGTGAGGCGCATGCCTTTGAGTTTACGATCCCCGAGATCATCGAGACCGTCCGCAACGCGTTGCGTCACGGCATTACCGAGATCCACATGGTCGGTGGGCTTCACCCGACTTTGAAGGGCGAGTGGTATCTGGAGCTATTACGCAGTTTGCGAGCCCTGGATGAAAAGCTGATCATCAAGGCGTTTACCGCCATCGAGATCCGTCACCTCTCCGAGCGCGTCTTCAGGAAGCCCGTTCGCGAGACACTCGAGACCCTTCGCGATAACGGCCTTGGCGCCATTACAGGAGGCGGAGCCGAAATTTTTGATCCCGAGATTCGTGACAAGATTTGCCGCGGGAAGGAAACTGCCGAGGAGTGGGCCGAGGTACACCGAATCTGGCATCAAATGGGAGGCCACAGCACATGCACGATGCTGTACGGCCATATCGAGCGTGCTCATCATCGCGTTGACCACCTGCGCCGCCTGCGAGAATTGCAGGATGAGACCGGCGGCTTCACGGGATTCATTCCTTTTGCTTTTGAGCCCGATGGAGCCCGCCCCGTTTTGCATGGAATTCCCCATGCGACCGCCTTCGAGGAACTTCGAAATCTGGCGATAAGCCGAATCTTTCTCGATAACATACCGCACGTCACGGCCTACTGGATTAGTCTCGGCCTGCCTCTTGCCCAGCTCTCATTGAGCTATGGAGTGGATGATCTTCATGGGACGATTATCGAGGAAAGAATCTTCCACATGGCTGGGGCGCGGACACCCCAGCAGCAAACTGTCGAGGCCCTCGAAAAGGCGATCCGCGAGGCCGGACGCATTCCCATGCAGCGGAACAGCTTTTATCAGCGGATTTCGAGCACGATGCCGCCGCCGCCGCATCTCGCGGCAGCGTGAGTTCGTTCGATTCCGCGCTGGCCGGACTGCGAATCGGCCCTGTTTCGTATCTTAATTCAAAGCCGCTAATCTGGGGCCTACACCGAGCGCTTCTCGACACGGACGTTCCTGCAGCGCTCTCGCGGAAATTTTTCGCGGGAGAATTGGACATAGCGTTGCTTCCCGTATTTGAAATCCTTCTGGCCGGTGGCGCACGAATCGTCGACAACGTTGCGATTGCGTGTCACGGGGAGGTTTATAGCGTAATCGTGGCGAGCCGCACGGCCTTCGAGCGTTGCGAAACAATCTACCTGGATCCCGCTTCGCGCAGTTCCTCGGCACTGTTGCGCGTTCTCGTTGCTGAGTACTATCCAGAGGGTCCGCTGATTGCCGCAAGTGGGGCCGTGCCAGAAGACGGAGCGCGCCTGTTGATCGGCGATGCTGCGATAGAATTCCGCAGGAGAAATGGCGCCGCTTGGCGCTATCACGACCTCGGACTCCTTTGGCAGCAGCACACAGGACTGCCTTTCGTCTTTGCCGTCTGGGCCGTGTCGACGCAGACGAATCCGGCCGTGTTTAATGCCTTGCGGGTCATCAAGGCACAGGGTCTTGCGGCCCGCAGACAGATCGCCTTGCAGGAGTCGGATCCTGAGTTTGCCCTCCACTATCTTACAGACTGCATTCGCTACGACGCGGGCAACGCGGAAAAAATGGGGATTCGATGGTTTGAGAGCCTCTCGCGACGGCACGGCTTGCTTCCGCGGACCGAGCCAGCGAATCTTGATTTCTGTTGATATCACGCGAGGCGAGCGCCTTGCACGAATGTCTTTCCTGCGCGCACTGACGCGGTCACCAGGACCGTCAGGCGCAACCGTCTCGATCTCTTCCATCCTGCTGGGTGCTTGACTGCCTCTGGCGAGCGAATTCTGCGAGGTGATTCTCTTGAAAAAACTCCGGGTTCCAGACTTTTCCGGAAAGAACGGACCTTCGAGATGGAGGAACGATAAATGCGAGGGCGCCAACGTTCGTTCCTGAGCAGTCAACGATTATCTGCTGAAGCTCGTAAAAATCGTCTTCGAAAGACGCAAGGCGTTCCCATTCGTTGCTGCTGATATTCTCGTAGAGGAGCCCTTCCACACTCCCGCCGTTCTCCGTGACGAGTCCAGGGAACGATTCTCCGGCGACCTCGAGACGCCGATAGCCACTGATGACGGCTGAGTGGCTGTCGGGAACCCGTCCAATCACGGATTTGATGACCGCTGGAAACATCAGCGTTCCGTACGCAAAGAGACGCCTTCCGCGGAACGGTACTTCTGTCATCAGATAAATGCCTCCGCAACGGAGTCTGCCAGGAGTTTGCCCCTGCGAGTGAGTCGCCAGCGTCCGCCGTGAAGGGCAAGGAGCCCAATGCTCGCGAAAGCTTCAGCCTTGGACGCTGGGAGAAAGTCGGAAGGCACACCGCGATTCGTCCGCAAGGAGAAGGCAACGGACTCAGCGCGACGCGTGTGATCGGTGAGGGTTTCGCGAAAATCAGCGGGATCATTGCCGCCCTCGATGGCGCAAATATAAGCGGTTGTATCGCTGGCATTCTTCCAACGATCGGTGCCCAGAGTGGAAAACGCGCTGGGACCGAGTCCGAGAAAATCTGAGCCAAGCCAGTAGGCGAGGTTGTGCTGGCATTCCTGGCCTGGCCGCGAATAGTTTGAAATTTCGTATTGGCAAAAGCCACCGCCTTCCAAAGTGTCGATAGTTATCTCAAAGAGGTCAGCGTCGAGCGATTCGTCGAGTTGAAATTCCCCGCGGCTCATTCGCAGAAAGTACTCTGTGTCCTCTTCGTACGTAAGGCAGTAGGCAGAGATATGGTTGGGTTTGAGCGCGAGCGTGTCCTGCAGGCTCGACCGCCACTGTTCGCGAGTCTGCCCCGGGATGCCAAATATCAAATCCAGGTTGATATTCTCGAATCCCGCCTCGCGAAGAATCTCGTAACTTCTTCTCGCCTGGCGAACCGAGTGGACCCTGCCGAGGGTTGCAAGCAATCCGGGGTCCCAGCTTTGCACCCCCATGCTCACGCGGTTCACGCCCAGATCGCGGAGAACCGCTGCCTTCTCGAGTGAAACGGTGGCTGGGTTCATTTCCACCGTAAACTCCTGCAAATCGGAAAGGTCGATTCGCTCTTGAAGGCCGCCGATAAGATACTCCAATTGCGACGTGGAGAGAGCGGTAGGAGTGCCGCCACCGAAAAAGATCGTTTTCGGCCTGAGTCGAGCAGCCTGACGAGCTGCTTCGACGAGGACGGCATCCAGAAACCTTCGGGTCTTGTTGCGATCACTCGCTTCCTTGTAAAAGCTGCAATACGGACACACTTTCGGGCAGAACGGGACGTGCACATAGAGGTGTGCGATCATTCGGCTGGAATTTTGAGGTAGATTGACAAGATTCACAGGAGATGAAATTGCTTCTCGTTCTTTTGCTGCTGCTGGTTGCAGGTTTTCCAGCGGTTGCTCAGGATCGGGCGAAAGTTTATTACGCGATGGACGCGAATGCAATCGGTCCCCTCCGTTCCGTTCAAGCGCGTGTGGTCCGGAGGATGGTGGACAGCCTTATTTGCAGCCTTGCGGGAAGGCAATCGGTCGCCGCAGCCTGGAGATCTCTGGTTTCACCAACGGACAAAGTGGGCATCAAGGTCTCCGCGACGGGTCGCTCCGTGAGCGGAACGAATCCGGAGGTGGTCGATGCCATCGTTGACGGGCTAACTGAAGCAGGGGTGCCGGCAAAAAATATCATCATCTGGGACAAGAGCATCGAAGATCTTCTGGCGGCAGGGTTCAAAAACGATGGGGCGCGCTACGTTCTCGAAGGCATTGATCCAAAAACCGGCTACGACCAGCAATCCCAAGTCAGCGCACCATTGCTTGGCAAGCTTATCTGGGGCGATAGCAAGTTCGGAGATCGACGCGGCCAGCGCTTCTCGGACCTCCTGTCGAGCGGCGAGCAGCTCAGCAGCCAAAGCTATTTTGCTAAAGTACTCACAAAGGGAGTAACCAAAGTGATCAACGTTCCCTCACTTGCCGACAGTTATCTTACGGGCATCAACGGCGGCATTGTCAGCATGACACTATCCAACATCGATAACTGGCGCCGCTTTGCAAAGTCCGCGTCGATGGGCGACTCTTATATATCCGAAATCTATGCGGACCCGATGATCCGCGACAAAGTCGTAGTAACTCTTCTCGATGCTTTGATTCTGCAATATGCGGGCGGACCGTTTCCCGATCCGAATTTTGCCATCGAAAATTATGTCATTTTTGCAAGCAAGGATGCCGTCGCTATCGACGCGACAGCAGCGCGATTGATCGAAGAAGCGCGAAAGGCAAATAACATGCCCTCGATCAAGCCGATGATTGCGTACTTGGAAGCAGCTTCTCAGCTCGGCCTTGGGGAGTCTGCGGAGTGGCGGATTCAGATGACGCGAGTAGGTGTCGAAGGGATCCGATAGTGTCTTCGAAATCTCGTTTCCGGGATGCTGATTCAGGAAGCCAACTCTGTGCTGCGCTGAAGACCTCCTCGATCGACTGGGCCCTTCTCAAAGGTGTCTCGCGTTCTTTCTATCTAACGCTTCGGATTTTGCCGGTGCCGGTTCGTGAATCCATTGCCCTCGCGTATCTTATGGCGCGCTTCTCGGACACTCTCGCCGATGGAGCGAATAGCGATGCGGAAAGACAGTTGCTTGCGCGAGGCGAAGAGCTTCAACGATGGCTTGCCGGCTCGCCAGATCGAAGCGATATCGAGAGGGTTTGGTCCACGATTCGCGAAGGTCAGGGTTTCGACAGCGAACGCTTTTCGATTCTGGGAGCGCCTCCTCTTAGTGAACAGGAACTGGATCGCTACGCCTACCTTGTCGCTGGTTGCGTTGGCGAATTCTGGACGACGCTCTGCGCGAAAAAAATGCCCGGCTTTGCATCGCGAACGTTCGCGGAGATGACGGAATTGGGCATCCGCTTTGGCAAAGGACTCCAGCTCGTAAACATCCTTCGCGACCGTCAGGCCGACTTCGACAAAGGTCGCACCTATGTGCCATCCGAGCGATTCAGCGAAGTGCTTGCCGAGGCGCGCGCCCATCTATGGGCGGCACAGGAATACGTCCGCGCGCTAAAAATTTATCGCCTGCGTGTGGCGTGCGCGCTTCCTTTGCTCCTGGCTGATGAAACGCTCGATCTAATCGAACGGAATCCCTTGGCTTGGCGCGTGAAAGTTCCTCGCCGGAGGGTATGGGTTCTGCTTCTTCGGGCTCTCTATTCGGGAGGGATTGGTTGATCAAAGGTCGGCGTCAGTCACAGCCCCGAGCGAAGCCGTGGTTACATGTGCGGCGTATTTCGCCAAAACGCCTCGGCGATAACGAGGCTCGGGGCGCTTCCAAATTTTGAGCCGGGCGACGATTTCGTCCTGCGGAACATCGAGGTCAATTGTTCGACTCTCAGCGTCGATCGTGATCGCATCTCCATTCTTCACGATCGCAAGCGGGCCTCCGTCAAAGGCCTCCGGAGTAATGTGTCCTACTACGAAGCCGTGCGTTCCGCCGGAGAATCGCCCATCCGTAATGAGCGCAACGTCCTTGCCGAGGCCTCGTCCCATCACGGCACTGGTCGGCGACAGCATCTCGCGCATGCCTGGGCCCCCGCGCGGACCCTCGTAGCGAATCACAATGACGTCTCCTCTCTTGATGTTGCCGTCGAGAATGGAACGCATCGCCGCTTCCTCGCTGTCGAAGACGCGGGCCGGACCACCGAATAGCTGGCCTTCCTTGCCGCTGATCTTCGCGACGGATCCCTCTGGCGCAAGGTTGCCACGCAGAATGACCAAGTGGCTGTCTTTCTTGAGAGGACTGCTAATGGGCGCAATAATCTGCTGACCGGCCGGATAGGGTTTGAATGGCGCAAGGTTCTGCTTCAGCGTCTTGCCGGTCACCGTCAGACAGTCGCCATGCAGCAAACCGGCGTGGAGCAGCTCTTTCATCATCGGGACAATGCCTCCGATCTCGACCAGTTCGCTCATGACAAAGCGCCCACTGGGCTTGAGATCAGCGAGGACCGGCACGCGCTTCCCGATCCGTGTGAAATCGTCAATGGTGAGTTTCACATTCGCTGCGTGCGCGATAGCGAGGAGGTGGAGCACGGCGTTGGTGGATCCCCCGAGGGCGATCACCACCGTAATCGCATTCTCAAACGCTTCTCTGCAGAAAATATCTGAAGGTCGGATGCCTTTCTCGAGCATCTGAACTACCGCCCCGCCCGCATCGTGACAATCCTGCACTTTATGCTTTGAAATTGCGGCTTGCGCCGAGCTGTTTGGTAGGCTGAACCCCATCGCCTCGATAGCGGAGGCCATCGTATTCGCCGTATACATTCCGCCGCAGGAACCGGGACCCGGAATCGCGCAGGACTCGACGTCATGCATTTCGCGCCTGTCGATTCTTCCGGCGGCCTGCGCGCCGACTGCCTCAAAGACCGAAACAATATCTAGGTTTCGCCCGTTCAGACAGCCGGGAAGAATTGTTCCCCCGTAGACGAAGACCGCGGGGCGATCGAGACGGGCAATGGCCATGCAACATCCAGGCATGTTCTTATCGCAGCCACCGATTGCCACAAATCCGTCGAAGCCCTGGCATCCGACCACGGTTTCGATCGAGTCGGCGATCACCTCGCGTGAGACAAGCGAGTATTTCATCCCCTCCGTCCCCATCGAGATGCCGTCGGATATGGTAATGGTATTAAAGATGGTCGCCTTGCCTCCCGCACCATCCACGCCCAACGCCGCCTCACGGGCCAGTTGGTCGATGTGCATATTGCACGGCGTGACCATGCTCCATGTGGAGGCAATACCGATCTGTGGCTTGGAAAAATCCGCTTCCTTAAAGCCAACCGGATAAAGCATCGCGCGGCTGGGGGCGCGGCTCTCGCCGTCGAGAACGATGGACGAAAAAGGGCGCAAATCTGACTTTGCAGGGGCTTTCACACTCATAAACTCTACCACACTAAGTAAGCGCGTCGCCACGCGCAAAGCGAAAACCGGCGCCGCCTTCAGTGAGTTCTCTTGAACTCGATCAATTTGATGGCGTCTTGCACCTCCGAGGCTTGGTTGGCGTCGAGTTGTCCGCTCTTGAGCGCGGCGCGATAGTTTAGCAGCGCGGGCTCCGCGAGACTCTGCCGTGCGTACGCCTGGCCGAGGTAAATCCGGTAGTTGGCAGTCGAGATCCCTGCTTTCTCGCCAATGGCGACAAGCTTCTCGAGGGCCTCGGCTTCCCTCGCTGAGTCGTTAAGAGCCCTGTGAATTCGGGCGCAAAGAAAGAGGGTGTAGGGGTCGTCTGGGGACTGACGAAGGACCTCATCCACTAGTTCCTGCGCCTTGCTTGCTTCGCCAGTCTCGAGCAGGGCCATCGATTGAACAAGCCTGGCATGGGCTGAGCTATGGTCCGTCGCGAGCACCGCTCTGCTGTAGCGGATCGCATCCTGCCAGCGCTTGTGAGCTGCGGCAAAGGTGGCGGCGTGTGAGAGAACGGTGATATCGCTTGGCGCGAGTTCAAGCGCTCGCTCGATGCATGATCGAGCTTCCGAAGTCCGGCGAATGGCGTCGCAATATGTAGAGACCTGGGCAAGATATCCTGCGGTCTCTAGATCGCTGCCGCAACGGAAAGTGCCATCGAGCGAACGCACTGGAAGCCCAGATCCGTAACGGAACAGAAACCCGTGATTCGTGACGGAGGCCAGGTGCCAGTCCGGCGAGTCCATCAGATGATCGAGAAGCGGTCGATACTCACCAAGGGTGCCCGAGAGCAGGACGGCGTTCCATCTCGCCCTGCGAAATCCCTCGCGCCACTGCGCAGGATTGGTTGAAAAGCGAACCGAATCTCCCATTGAAATGCTTCCTGCCAAGTCTGGAGCGAGAAGCAGCAGATGGGCGAGCCCCGAAGGATTTGCAAAAACTCTTGCCTGATCCAGCGCGCGAACTTGATCGGCTAAGTCCTTCGGAACCAGCAGCCTCAGATCCGAAACCCTCTCGCCACGCCGGGTGATTGTTTCCCAGACGGACGGTAAGCCCGTCGCCAGAATCAGAGCGACTGCCGAGCCGAAGAAGATCGCCCGCTTCCGAGATTCGTTCAGCAGCCGGACGACCGCCGTCGCAATGGCCAATGCTGCAAGCGCGGCCAGCGTCCAACCCGCAAAAACACCCACCCACTGAGCGGCGGCAAGCGTGGAAGCCCCGCCCGATCGCCAGAGATACCCTGCAATCAGATCGATCAATGACGCCCTACCGTATCCATCAAGGTTCCGTAGCGACGCGATTCCCCGAATGGCAGCGGCAACGTTCGCCTGTGTCGGAGGAGCGCCGAGCAGCGGCAGCGAGTGAAAAAAACCGCAAATTACGGAGGCGATTATCGCTAAAATCGCGTATTTGAAAGATGACGACCTGAACATTCCGGAACTAGCTGTGAGAACTTTGCGTTCGTGCTCGATTTCAAACCATGAAGCTAACATTGATCCTTCTTTCCGCCATGAGCCTATTTGGATTCTTAGCCAAGGCTGAACCCCTTGCCGTGGGCTCGAAGGCCCCTGTCGTCACCGCGATCGACCAGGACGGCGCGCCCGTTGACTTCGCCGAAGTGTACGCCAAAGGGACGACCCTCGTGTATTTTTATCCGAAGGCTGGCACTCCAGGCTGCACCGCTCAGGCCTGTTCACTGCGCGACTCGTTCGCGGATCTCACAGGGGAGGGGCTGCAGATCCTCGGTGTGAGCGAAGACAAGCCGGAATCTCAGAAAAAGTTTCAGGAACAAAACAGGCTGCCGTTTCCGCTGATCGCCGATAGCGACGGAAAAGCGGCGGCGGCATTCGGGGTGCCAACGACTATGGGACTCGCAAAGCGGCAATCTTTCATTGTCAAGGATGGCAGGATTGTTTGGACCTCTCTCCAAGCGAAAACGGGAGAGCACGCGCAAGAGGTTAAAGCCGCGCTTGATTCGCTGAAGTAGGCCGAACGCTCTTTGCTGCTCAGCTCCAAGTTCGCGATGAATCGAAGCGTTGTCTCCATCGCGAAGAAATTCACCGCGACGAGCCCCGAGCAAGCCAGTCCTTGCGGAAGCCTTCCTCGTCTCGCAGCGTAAACGATTGGGAGCCCAAGCAACAGATGACGGAAACGAAGGAAATCAGCCGGGGCCCCGGAGTGGAAGGGCGAATCCCCGCGAAGTATACCTCATGGTACTCATGATCTCCTCCTCACGGAGCGAGGAACTCGCCTCGAGATGCCCAAAACCGGCCGGACGCGATAGAGGGTGATCGCAACAATCGCCGCAATCCAGAGCGGCCCTTAATTCAGCCAGTTACCCGCTAGGCAATAACCGTTGCGGCCTCACTAGCAAGTGCTAGGCAGCTCCGAGTCGTCTTTTCCAGGTCACGTCAACCCCGTGCCATATGACCAACGATTCGCCCTGAACGGCCTACTCACACTGTTTCTGAATGCACTGGGCATCAAAATAGACGCGTCCATCACATTTTTCTTCTTCCAATACGAAACCAACTCAAGTAGCAGGGCAGGGATGACGCAACCCCTCCAGTGCCACAGGCCGTGTGTGGGCAGGAATGGCACGTACCACGGACTCGCGCGGCGTCTCGAAGAGTCTTATGACACGGAGACAACTTCTCCGAAGGAAACACCGGATGAACCCGCCGATTCGCGGGAAACTTCCTACGAACTTCAATACTCCGGCCCCAAACCAATTGATCGACGCCATCTACGACGATCGCTTTGAAGCCGACCTGGCACTGCATCTCTAAAGACAACCTCAGCAGGACGCAACTTTTTAGTGCAAGCCAACCCCGAGCAACGGATGCCTCAGTTTGACAGAGACGTTATCGACTTTCATCGGCTAGCCAATCTTCTCCGAGCAAAGGCTTGGATCATCGCCACGGTGATATGCGTCACCTTTTTGGCTGCTGTCGGCTACATAGTCTGGACGCCGAAGATTTATCTATCGAGGGCGGTTATTCAGGTCCCGCAGGAAACCCGAAAGGTCTTTGATGTCTCCGACGATTCCGGGGATAAGCCCGAGACGCTCGATTATCTGAACTCCGTGGTTCAGGCCTTCACGAGCAGAAATCTGATGCTTCGGGTTATAAAAACAACCGGTCTTGACAAGGATCCGAGTTTTGCTCCGCCCAGAAGGGATGGTTCTCCACATACCGACATCGAACTTGCAAACCGGATCGCCCAAAAGGTTGGGATCTCCGTACGCCGCGGCACTCGTATAATCGATGTCACGGTTTCCGACGAGAACCCACGGATGGCTCAAAAGCTTGCCGTAGCATTTATCAAGGAATTCCTGCGAGAAAACTTCGAGCAACGCCGGGGGCTCTCCCGTCTCGCGAGGGAGTTCCTTCAGGAGGAACGGCAGGAGCTCAAAGCGAAATTGGAACAGGCCGAGCGCAAGCTACAGGCCTACCGAACGGAGAACAAAGCCGTTTCGCTTGAGGAGCGCCAAAATATTATCGTTGAGAAACTTAAGGAACTTAACACTACGGTCACGGAGGCCAAGAGTTCTCGTCTTCGGATAGAGGCGGATCTCGATCAATTCAAAAAAATTAACCCCGAAAACGTGGATGAGCTTCTTCGCATCAGCAGCGTCAGCAAGATCCCACAGGTCGCCCTGATTCGGGAGGAATTGCTGAAGGCAGAGACTGTGTTCGCGGCGTTTAAGAAACGTTATGGGCAGGGGCATCCAAAATACATCGAAGCGCTGACTAGTGTCGCAAACCTCAAGGAATCGCTCGCTGACGCACTCTCGAAGGCGGGTGACATCCTGATACGCGAATACGAGGCGGCGCGAGAGGCCGAGGAGAAGCTCGACCAGTCGTTGCGGGAACAGGAGCAGAAGGCGATGGAACTCAATCGAATCGCAATCCCATACAATGTTCTTCAGCGGGATGTGGAGTCCGATCGCTCCCTGTTCGAATCGGTTAATCTTCGCCTCAAGGAGACTCAAATAACCGGCGGCTTTGACAACCCGCCGTTCTACATGATCGAGGACCCGCTGGTAGCCGCCTCTCCAAGCAAGCCGAGAAAAAAGCTCATTCTTGCCTTCGCTCTCGTCCTGGGCGTTACGCTGGGAGTGGGCGTCGTGATCGGAAAGGATGCCATCGACAGTTCGTTGCGAACCGTGGACGAAGCGGAGTCCTACCTGGAACTTCCCGCCCTCGCTACAATTCCGGATCGGCGTAGCACGGAGCTCATGGACTCTGCCAAGAAAATGGTCCATGAGCGGGATTTCAGCGCCGCCACCCGTCTCCTCAGAGAGAAGAGTCGCCACTTCGTCAACGGCAGCGACGTCCCCAAGAGCCTAACGGGCAAAGATGACCTTCATCCGCTCATCTTAGTTAAAGAACCCGGCTCCGAACAGGGCGAAGCGTTTCGCACGCTTCGCGCGTCAATCTCCCTTCTTGGCAAGAAATCTCCGTTTCGCAGCTTCCTTTTTACAAGTGCAATACCTTCCGAAGGCAAGACGTTTACCGCCCTCAATTTTGCCTCCTCCCTCGCCCAACAGCGCTTCAACACTGTCCTCGTAGACGCCGATATGCGGGAGCCGCGCCTCCAGAATGATTTGCTTGAGGAGGCAGGCGACGTCCCCGGATTGACCGACTTGCTGAGCGGTCAAGTTGAATTGGACGATGCCTTGAGCCCAACAAAGCACGACCATCTTGTCCTGCTTCCAGCCGGTAGTCGCGCTCCCGATCCTGCCAAACTCCTGGATAACGAGGACTTTTGCCGCATCCTCGAACAGTTGCTCCGCAACCACGACCGCGTCGTCATTGACTCACCGCCGATCAACGCGGTGAGCGACACACTCTTGATCGCCGCCTATGTTCATGCCACGTTCCTCGTCATTCGAGCGGGCAAGACCCCGAAAAGAGCGATCCGCCGGGCATTACAGCAATTGGAACAGGCGGGTGCAAACGTGCCCGGCTTCATCTTCAACCGTCTCCCCTTAGGGGGCGGCAGTGCAGCCTACTACTACTATCACTACGGCGATCGCTACGCAAGGAACGGCGCACACAAAGAATCTGAAGCTCACCTCTCTAGCGGTCGATGACCCCCGATTGAGCTTGAGCGGACTAATGTTCCGCACCGGCAGACACGACGAAGACCAAGGAAGGTCCGGTAACCACTCCGATGACCAAGGGCGGCAGCTTGGAAACAGACTGGAAGTGCGGAGTCAAGAACCGCCGGCTCGCGTACAAATCGGTCACCTAAGAGGGCGTCGCGTCGAGTTGATTCCCATTTGCTGCCCACACTTACGCAGTTCCGTTGATAGCCGCCGGTTAAACTCGCGTTGCCGCACGTTTCTGACGCTTTCCTCTGGAAGTTTTCCTTTGCCCCTTTCCTTGAGAGGGGCGATGGCAGTCGCTTGCCGTCAGCTCTCATAACCCATCGAAGAGCGTTCGGGAACACCTCGACGCCAATGTCGACCCTCCATCATTCAGTCCTCGAGCCTCCTCTGCCCGCGTTCGGCAGGTTCAGAGACAGCTCCAATGCGATACTTTCCAAACAGAATCGCTTTTGGATGGAGGACGTCTGCCGCTTTTGTTTGCTGCTATCCGATGCGATTGTAATCATTGGCTCGCTCGTCACGGCCTACTATATTCGTTTTAGAGTATTCCCGCACATACCCTCGACGGAATCATTCCTAACACCCACTAGTCGAATGCATCTCGCCAGCTATTACCCTAGCATTCTTGTTGGCGCATTGCTTCAGCTCATTCTCCTCCTCGTAGGCGGCGCTTATAAGACCCGCACACTCCTTCGATTTCGCCGCTTCGTTCCCCAGCTCGCCAAGTCAGTCGTCATTTGGGCTGTCGTTTTTCCGGGCATTTTGTTACTGCTAGGGCTTGACAAACATGTAAGTAGAATCTTTCTATTTCTTTCGTTTGCCCTTCTACTTACGTTCCTTGCCTGGTCGCGCTTTCTTGTTCAACGCATTGCCCTAAGACTGGAAGTCACCGCAGCGTTTCGGCAACAGATTCTCTTTGTCGATTGGACGGACAAGACTTCCAAGATCGCAGAGGCCGTCATGGCTGACCGATGGCATCCGTATGAAATAGTAGCCTGTGCCCCTCCTCCGCAAGGCGACTTTGCGAAGGATCCGCCGAAAGAGATTCCGGTTCTGGGCAGCTATCAGGAGATCGATACTCTTTGTGAAAAGGGACTAGTCGACATCGTGATTCTAGGCGATGGACAGAGGACTCAACAGGAACTTATACAGCTAACCCGGCAGTGTGAAAGGGCAATGGTGGACTTTATGGCCATCCCTTCAGGCTTTCAGATTCTTGTTTCCGGTCTCGGATTGACCACAGTGAGTGGCGTGCCCCTACTCGGAGTGACCAAGCTTCCTCTCGACAACCCGCTCAATGCCGCGTCAAAGCGGGTAATAGATATTCTCGGATCGATTCTGGGCCTCTTGTTGGGTATCCCCCTCCTAGCAATCATCGCACTCGTCATTTATCTCGAGTCTCCCGGACCAATATTCTTCACCCAGGAAAGAATTGGAAGAAAGGGGCGAAGATTCAAAATGATAAAAATCAGGAGCATGACTCTGGATGCTCCGAGAGATGACCGACTGCATCAGAGCACACTCGTTAACGATCCGCGTCTTCTCAAAGTGGGAAAAGTTATAAGGCGCTTCAACCTTGACGAAATTCCTCAGTTTTTCAATGTTCTTCGGGGCGATATGAGTCTCGTCGGTCCGCGCCCGGAACGCACATTCCATGTTGATCACCTCCGACAGGAGGTCAGTTGCTACAACCTCCGGCACAACACCATACCAGGCATGACCGGATGGGCCCAGATCAACGGCTTTCGCGGGGATACCGACCTGAGCGAGCGGATTCGATGTGACATTTACTACATTGAAAATTGGAACTTGATTCTCGACCTGCAGATAATGTTGATGACTTTCTTTCGTCTAAAGGGTGCACACTAAGAGCCTATAAGGTTCGTTTCCTGCGAGTTAAGTTCGTTTGTTACTTCCTCTACAACGCATTGGTTTACAGAGAAATGCTCTTCAGCGAATATACCTCCCGGAACACCCGGGAGCAATGTCGGCCCATTTTCATTTTCGAGCCCATTCTTGAGCACACTTCTTAGGCAGCGTCTCGATGTAATTCTCTCAAGAAGGCTCGGCGCGAACTATTTCTGCTACTTTGACAGCATCTTCTGGCTGGCGAGCGAGAAAGCGCTTCAGTTCGCCTTGGCTCTTTTTGTGGGCGCCTATGTCGCGCGGTTTCTCGGACCCGATCAATACGGTCTTCTCGGGTACGCTCAAGGCGTTGTCAGCATAGCGGCCGCAATCACGACACTCGGGATTGATAACATTGTAGTCCGCCAATTAGTCATCGATTCGACGAAGCGAGATGAATACCTTTCTGCCGCCGCACTTTTACGACTTATCGTTGGCCTGTTCTTCGTTGTTCTGGCAGCGATCTACTGCGCGGCGTCCTCTTTCTCGGATAGCAGTCCGCACCTTATTCTTATTATGACGCTCGCTCTGCCATTTAGCGCCATTGGCGTTTTGGCACTAGACTTACAGGCAATTGTCGCCTTGAAGCAGGCAGCACTTGCGAGGGCGTCCCACTCCGTTATCTCCTCCCTTTTGAGGCTCATGAGCGCTCTCTTCAAGTTTCCATTGGTGGCCCTTGCTTGGATAAATGCACTAGACGGCCCGCTTTTCGGAACACTCCTCGTGGGGTGTCACCGCTGGGTGGCTCCCGCTGTGAGGTTCAAAATTCCCCGACTATCGACCCTTGCCTACCTGTGCCGCCAAGGATGGCCGCTATTGCTTTCCAGCATTTCGGTCATTCTCTACATGAAAATGGATCAGATTATGTTGAAATTCATGTGCGGAGACCTCGAGACGGGCATCTACCTGGCCGCGGTCCGCCTTAGCGAACTATGGAATTTTATTCCAGTCATTATTTGCTCTTCCGTTTATCCCTCGATTCTCAAAGCGCGTGAAGGCGACTCGGTCAAGTATGCCAGAAGGATGCAATTGCTCTACGACGGTCTCTATTTCCTTAGTGTGGCGTCGGCGGTATTCAGCACCTTATTTGCCGCGCCAATCGTGAAGACCTTGTTCGGCAGCGCGTATCTGGCTTCGATTCCTGTTTTGCAAGTTCATATCTGGTCGACGATTGCTGTCTTTCTTGGCGTAGCTTTAGGCCAATGGCTTCTGGCGGAAGGCCTCCAGCTTATCAGTGTTATTGGGACAGCACTTGGTCTTCTGGTTAACCTCATGCTCAATCTGGTCCTGATTCCCAACTACGGCGCTCTTGGAGCGGCGTTTGCAACTACAGTCTCCTATTCCGTCGCCGTTTTTGCCCCGCTTCTGCTCACTCACCAAACCCGTGCTGCTTTCAACATGCTTCTAAGATCCGTCTTTCTTCATCGGATATGGCGATGAGCCTTCGTAGCTGTATGCGCCGCACTTGCGCCCACGAGGCAGTCACCCTGAGGGTTTCCAGCTATGACTATTGACTACTCCCATCGTCAAAACCGGCATTCCATCGCTGGAGCGGCCGCTGCACTCCCGCAGATCCTCTGTGGCTGGCGCCCTGAAAGCATGCTGGATGTTGGGTGTGGAACGGGCACATGGATGAGGGCGGCCTTGGATATCGGAGTGAGAGACGTACTTGGAATAGATGGTGTCGAAGTGAAGGGCGATGACTTTGCGGTGGAGCCTTCGCGGCGCGCAATAGTAGACTTGACGCAAACGTGGCGGCTTGAACGCCGTTTCGATCTCGTGCTCTGCCTGGAGGTTGCTGAGCATCTGAACGAGCCGGACGCGCCGACTTTGATCGACGCCTTAGTCGCTCATACTGATTACGTCGTATTCTCCGCAGCCTGCCCAAATCAATGCGGCCAGCATCATGTGAATTGCCAATGGCCGCGATATTGGCAATCACTTTTTAACCAGCGCGGATTTGTCTGTAGCGATGAAGTGCGCTGGCGGATCTGGGACGATGAGCGGATCGAGCCATGGTACCGACAAAACATGTTCGTTGCGACGCGTGACGAGAACATGGCAGGCCTCGATCCCCGAATCAGGCCAGTTCTTCACCCGGGGGTTTGGTCGAGTACCGCTAAAGCGGTCGAGCAAGGATACCTAGAATGGCATTGGTACGTATCATCTGTTCCCTTGGCGTTATCACGCAAAGCACTGCGTCGCCTGAAATGGATGACTCGACGCGGTTGAAGCCATCTTGAATCACACGCTTCATCTCCCGCTTGAAGGCGATATCAAAGCGGGATCGCAATGCGGCAGTGAAACGTCGGCGCAGATCGCCATTGAGCAGGCCGCGCAGCCGGGCACCGCGCTCGCTGTCAAGGTTTTCCGGCGCGAAGAGAAAAAGGAATTTGCTGCCCGCCAGGGTCTCTTCTCCTTCCTCTTGGAGCTTGCGGTGCTCAGTGCGCCGTACCTTATCGACGGCTTCGTTGAGGTGCTTGGCGACATCAAACCGGTCAAATCCCACGCAATTCCCAGAAGAGCCTCCAAGAGGCACTCATACTGGAAGAAGTTTAGATGCCTCCATCGCTTGACCCTGGTGTCATGGGTCGGGCAAAGCTTGCCGCACTGCGGACATCCAAAGCGCTTGCCCTCATCGAAATCCAGCTTCAGAAGCAATCGGCGCGGTTCACCTTCAAATCGACATTTCCCTCACTTTCCATCCCGCTTCGAGTTGCAGGGCCGCCGTAAACAATGCTTCCGGTGTCACCGCCCCATCCTGTTCCCCCTAGCCGAGATTTACAAGGGCCGGCAATGAGGCCTTTATTCCTCGCCTGCCGCGCGCGCCCGCGCGCCTCTTTCAAAATAGAATCATATGCGATCACCCATTTCTGACACCGGGGAGCCTTCATTTATCAATCACTTTACGAGAGGCGCGCCACTATCGTCGGAAATGCGGGGTAAAATGGCTCAACGATTGTTCGCCATGTTTAGACACCTCAGGTTCACATTCATCTTTAGACGATATAGGTCATTTACTATGGTACCAAAGACAAGTTATCTAAGTAATCTTGAGCTATGTTGGCGCTTTCGCGCTGTAAAAGGGTGTGTAATAGAATGCGGAACATGGCGTGGCGGTATGATTGCCGGAATGGTTGATATACTTGGAAAGGACAGGCCCTATCATCTTTTTGACAGCTTTGAAGGTCTGCCCCAGGTAAAAGCGATTGACGGGCCTGAGGCAAAAGCGTGGCAAGACGATAGACAGGGTGAATACTATTTTGATAATTGCTTGGCCCATGAAGCAGAGGCCAGTAAGGCAATGACTGTCTCAAAAGCTACCAATTATACAATCCATAAAGGATGGTTCAATGCGACATTAACTGATTTTCAAGCGGAAGATGGCATTGCAACACTACGCCTTGACGCCGATTGGTACGAGTCTACTATCGAATGCTTAGAGTATCTGTTTCCACAAGTTAATAAAGGTGGCTTGATTTTAATAGATGATTATTGCGCTTGGGAGGGATGTTCAAAAGCTGTTCATGACTATCTATCTCAACAGAAGTCACCCTGTAGAATATCTTCTTACAAAGGTGTCTCCTATATAAAAAAGGTGACATGAGCCAATCCACTGCGTCGGAGAAGCGGAACGTGGCGAGCGGATGTTGTCAAAACGTCGAATGGTCTCGGGCTCACTAAGGCGTTCTGGACGTCTTCTTCGTGACCCCGGATGGATCCTATGCGAGTATTTCATTTTGGCGTGTAATCCAGTTGGCCATTTGCGGTATTAAAAGTAGCCCAAACTGCAACTCTCACACAACCGAGATCGCAACGATACATGACTGCTATGAAACAGATTATCAAGAGCGCTTTTAATCTGCTTGGATTAGACGTTCGGAGAGCACCAGGTAGGCCGGGAAGCCAAACGCGCCCCATTGGCAGCATAAAGTGCTTTCTTGAAGATATCAAATCACGGGGATTCCAACCGCGCGGAATAATTGACGTAGGTGCAAATCGCGGCGAGTGGACTCGCCTTGCTCTTAAGGTGTTTCCGCGCACTCCGGTGATGATGATTGAACCGCAGGAGGAGATGGATGCTCCACTCTCGCTGCTGGTCTCCGAGATGCCATTCTGCAACTACGTAAAGGCCGGCGCAGGAAGCGAGGACGGCGAACTCATGCAGACAATATGGGACGACCTTGCCGGGTCCTCGTTCTTGCCAGAGGTTGATGCCGCGAAGCTCGCGATAGGGAAGCAGCGAAAGACCAGGATTGTAGCGATCGACCATTTGCTGTCAGCCTCTTACAAGAATTTTCATCCGGACCTTGTAAAGCTCGATATCCAAGGCTTCGAACTTGAAGCCCTGCGAGGTGCGAAGTTACTCTTTGGCAGAACTGAGATCTTCATCCTCGAAGCTTCTCTATTTCACTTCTCCAAAGAGACTCCAACCGCTCGCGAGATTATTACATTCATGGCGGATCGCGGATATGAGCTGTACGACATAACCGAGTACTTGCGGAGACCGTACGACGGCGCGCTCGGCCAAGTAGATCTCGCATTCGCCAAGATTCATGGACACTTCCGTATCGAATCGGCATGGTAATGTGCAAAGTATCCGCTTTCCCTATCGAGGCAGTTGACTCGCCGTCGGAACGGCCTGGTCGTTGCCACAACGCCGTGAGTACGGCAGGTCGGATCGGAATTGCTATCACGACCAAGGACCGATGGGCCGATCTCGCCATGACTTTGGACAGACTGGAAGCCTACGGACTCGCCGGGACTGAGACAATCGTTATGGATGACGGCTCAGAACTGCCTGCACCGCAGAGTCTGATGACACGCTTTTCCTGGGTCCGATTCGAAAGATCCCCTTTTTCGCTGGGGTATGTTGTTCAAAGAAACCGCCTCGCCACGATGCTCTCAACGCCACTGTATCTGAGTCTGGACGATGACTCCTTCCCGATCCATGGCGAACTGGTCAAGGCGGGCGAATGGCTCGAAGAACGTCCGGACGCCGTCGGCCTCGCCTTTCCTATTTTGGAAACGGGCAACGAAGCAGAAATTCTTGCACTACTCTCAGTTCCTCCGTATCCAGTGAGACTCTTTGTAGGCTGTGCCCATCTACTGAAGCGGGAACTCTTTCTTAAACTCGGCGGCTACTGGGAATTCCTACATTACTATTGTGAGGAGCCCGAGTTCACAATCCGCGCATGGAAGCAGTCTTACTGCATTTATCACTATCCTTCGGTTACCATCAAGCATAATAAGTCTGCCGTTCAACGAAATGTTGCAAAGTCTATCCGTTATTGGACGAGAAACGAATTGTGGCTCAAGGCGCTTCACTATCCCCTGCCATTCTTTATCATTAATGTTATTACATTGCTTCCGCACTTTCTTCGGACCTCCCCTAATCACCGTCGACATTTGGGAGTCACCTTGGTTGGGTTCTCTGAAGCCCTTTTCAAGCTTCCCTTCGTATGGAAACACCGTTCGCCTCTGAGTCTTGAGCAATTTTTGATCATGCGAAAGCGACCCTTGCCGTTGGTAAGGTGAGGGCGGGTTTGGTATCCATGTCCCATTGCTGGTAACGTTGTCCGACAAGCCGAATCGAACACTTTGCAAGCGTAAACTCGGTTCGAGGGCCAAAACGTTGGGCTGCCAAATGCTCATTTGGAACGGCTTGATTCTGCGATCAATGGTCTGGGTCAAGCCTTGGCGGAGACGAGTCGCTACTTTCATGTAGAAAGGAAATCATTTCGATTCTCCCTTTAATCCTTGTTGTCCTAGTTGCCCTCGGGTTGACCGCGATCCTCAGAACCGCCGTTCCCTCTACATGGGGGTTGTTGTCTGGCCAGCGATGAATGCATCTGTATCGTCCCGTCATCAGGCGTGTTCTACGCCGGCAATCAATAGATGGAGCATTGTCGTCTTTCTCATCGGGGCAGCAAACCCCTTCACAGTGTCGGTTGTCGGAAAGGTGCCTGTATCCGAACTGATCATATCGGTCGTCCTTCTTTGGTTGTCCCTTCTGGTTGCAACGAATCATCGAGTCTCGGGAAGTCTGTTTCGGCTCAACCTCTTCTGGGTGCTCGCCGGCGCTCAATTGCTTTCCTTGTCTGGTTATATCGTTTCCGATCTCATCCGCGAGTCGGAGTTACACGATGCGTTACGCGGCTGGGCTAGGTGCGCATTCCTGCTAGGCGACACAGTCGCAATGGTGTACTTGATTGAACGATCGATATGGTTCCTTCCTTCCTATTTGCTAGGCTGCGCCGTTGGGCAGTCTGCATTCACGCTCCTTATCGGGCCCCTTGCCAATGACTACTGGAAGTTTGGCTTCGGAATGCCCCTTACTTTGATTGCATTGCTTGCGGCATCGTGCTTCGGACTATGGCCATCAGTGATCACCGCGATGACGATGGCATTTGTGCATCTTTCGCTGGACTTCCGAAGTATGTCGGCTCTTTGTGTCATCGTCGGAGCGGCTCTTACTGTGGGCGTCATCCCGCAGCGGCTACGAGCCCTCTTCCTCAGCGTTGGCGGCGTAGCGCTGCTCGTGCTGATAGGCGTCATGGTCCTGCACTCCGGAGAAACGTCGACTCGGGCCCAGCGATCAAACATCATCCGGCAGGCAATGATGCAGGCGGCCGGCGAAGCGTTTCTAAAGTCTCCATGGATCGGACAGGGCTCTTGGTTCAGCAAATCCGACGTCGTGAGCAATTTCGAGGCGATACGCTGGGACATGTCCCATCGTCTTGGCGGCGGCCATGGATTTGCAAGAGAAGGGGATGAGGACGTCGCCGTTCACTCAGAGATTCTTGCCTCTCTAGCGGAAGGAGGCATCCTTGGAGGGGGGTTCTTTGTCCTCTATCTTGCGTACATAATTTGGGCGCTGATTATCACGTCGCTGCGCATGCGTTGGAATGCCTCAAAGCCCGCCACCCTGTTCATACTTCTCGGAGCCTTGTGCGGCGTTCTCTTCAACCCTTATTCTGGTAGCGAACGGGTAGGAATCTCCCTCACTGTTGCCCTAATTCTCCTGTTGCGCTCTGACTTCGTCTCTGTCCGTTCTGTTGCGAACACCAGTTCAATCGACATTTCCTCCCGCTGCCTTCGGAACAGCTTGATGTCAAGAAACGGCGAAGGCTTAAGGGACCAGCGGCAAATGTCAAGCTCCCGGCTTTCGATATAGGTAACGCTGGATTCGCCGCTCAGGCGCGCTAGAGTCCTAAAGGAAGGAAGGCTCACCGATACCGGGACATAGTTGCGAGACCCTTTGGAAGTAGCTTGTGAAGTGAGACGCCTCTCGACGAGAACGTTCTAAGGCGTTCGTTCTTACCATACTATGAGTAACACACCCTCCGACATCCAAGCGTCCATTGGCATAGGGATAACGACGAAAGACCGATGGGATTGTCTTGCCGTTACGCTGGAAAAGCTTCGCCAGCATAACTTGTCTGGTCTCGAAACAATTGTCATCGACGATGGCTCAAACGAGCCAATGCCCACGGTGTTTCGAGAACGTTTCCCATGGGTGATGTTCGAGCGTTCTGAAAACTCGCGAGGCTATATTGCGCAAAGGAACCGACTTGCTCACCTGCTGACTTCCCAACTCTATTTAAGCCTTGACGATGATTCGTACCCAAAGACCAATGCCCGCCTCGCCGACGCAGCCGCTTGGCTGATTGGCCAGCAGGACGCTGTCGCTCTTGCCTTTTCCATTCAGAGCCCTTCCGAAGAGGCGGAAGGTTTGACGCGTGCCGCGGCCCCATATCCCGTCCGCTTCTATATTGGCTGTGCGCATATGTTGAAACGGGAGCTATTCTGTCATTTGGGCGGATATACCGAGTCATTGTTGCATTATGGTGAGGAAGTGGATTTCGCGTTGAAAGCATGGAAGCGGGGATTTCACGTTTACAAATACCCGTCGGTGGTTGTCTTCCACGATAGGAGTCCTATCGGCCGCAATGCCGCCAACGCCAATCGTCTTCTCACTCGAAACGAGATCTGGATCTCTTTCTGGCGAAGCCCGTATCCGATTTTATTTGTGCAGCTATTGATACGAGTGCCAAAAATGCTAAGATACAGGACCCACCGGCTTCAATGGAAAGCCGTTCTTCAGGGCTATTTTCACGCATTGTTCGGAGCTTTTCGCGTGGCGAAATATCGAGATGCTCTGAGTGTGGAAAGGTATTGTGCTTGGTTAAGGAAGCCAATTGAACGGCACTGAACCTTTAATACAAGGCAGTACCCTGAGAACGTTTCTGATTCCCTCGCAGGGTGTGGCAGGTGTAACGGAGGGCGAGGCCGGGATGTGGGACGAGCGGGTAGGGGTTTGCGAAGATTATATTCGGATGGCACGACGTGCACCGTTTGGCACAGGGCCCTTCGGTAGAGGATTGTGAGAATCGCATACGTCTATCATCTTGATGCAGGGTCGCCTAGCGTCCAATCCGGACGACCCTTCGCGATCCTTAGTGGACTGACCGAGGCTCAAACGTCTGTGCTACCGGTCTTTCCGCTTCGTCATAGGCACGTGTTTTCCCGCGCAGTAAGGAAACTCGCCGCGAGAATCCGGGGTGAGTCTTATCTATTTGACCGTGAGCCGCATTTACTACAAGGGTTTGCATGCGAGGCGTCCAGAAGGTTGCAAGGACAGGAATTTGACTTCGTCTTTAGCCCTTCGACACTTCCGCTAGTCTACTTGGAAACCGACAAGCCTCTCACCATCTGCGCTGATGCTACTTTTCAATCCATGCTGGATTACTACCCTTCGTTTACCGGTTTGGGCCGTGTCCAGTGGAAATTCTCAGAGGATGCGGAGCGTCGGGTATTGCAACGCGCGTCTCTACTGATCTACCCGTCGAAATGGGCTGCGGAATCGGCGATCTCCCATTATGGCGTGGCAGAGGAGCGCGTTGTCGTGCAGCCGTCCGGCGCGAATTTCGGTGCGAGGAACCGCCGTGAAGATGCGATGCGGTGGATTTTTAGCCGGCACCCGGGCGAGATTCGTTTGCTTTTTGTCGGAAAGCATTGGAATCGCAAGGGAGGCGAGATTGCCTTCGATACCATGCGTTTGTTGCGCGACTCAGGGGTGCGTAGTCGACTGGATATCGTGGGGTGCGCGCCTCCGGAGCATGCTGCGTCCCATGAGAATGTGCGAGTTCACGGGTTCTTGTGCATCGGCGACGAAGCGCAACGCAAAAAGTTGGAGTCCCTTTTCGCACAGGCTCACTTTTTGCTTCTCCCATCGCGGGCGGAGGCGTACGGAATGATTTTCTGTGAGGCCAATGCGTTTGGCGTCCCCGCAATTTCCACCGACACCGGAGGGATCTCGACAATAATCCGCGATGGCATTAATGGTTACAAGCTTCCGCTTGAGGCGGGCGCCGTAGAATATGCAACTTTGATCGCCGAGATTGCCGGTGATACGGTCCGCTATCAAAATCTTGCTCAAAGCTCCTTTGGCGAATTTGAATCAAGGCTGAACTGGAAAAAATGGATCGAGACCTATCTGAAAGTCGTCAGCAGGATCGTCACGAATCGACCCATCACAGTTGATGTGTGATGGGCGATTCGGACAGGAGGAAGTCCGCGAGGCGCTCGTGCATTTTGTCAATTGAAAGAATGAGACTCCTGATTATCACTCCCACTCTAGGCCAATCGCCTCACTTGGACGATGCTGTAGAATGTATCAATCGCTTAGACATCTCAGTCCATCATATTATTTCCTGTCCGCATGCCCGGATGTCCGACCTGAAGACGCGCTTTCCGCAATCACGTGTAGTGTGTGATCGGGGAGAACGAGCGGGAATTTACGGTGCCATCAATGCAGGTCTGGCTGCTGCGCAGGAACCGTGGGACTTTTTCACCTACCTCAATGATGATGACCTCTTGGGCAAGGACTTCACAACGATGTTCAAGCGCCACGGTGTCCAACGGAATCTGAATACCGTCGGGTTTGGATGCATTTCAAACATTGACCGATGGGGGCGGAAACTGATGGGAATGACGGTAGGGCCGGATGTAAGGCAGTATCCCGCCTTGCTTCAGATCGGAATCAGCCCGGCCGGTCAGCAAGGGATGATTTTTGGCCGAGAGGTTGTCGAGGCGATCGGGTTGTACTCGACACGTTACAAGGTGTGCGGGGACTTAGACTATTGGTGCAGAGCGATGGCTGCCAGATTTCGCTTCGTCTTCTATCCGCTCGAGGTTGGACAATTCCGTGTGCACGAAGGGCAAATCTCGGGAGATGTATCTACACTGCGCGAGGAACTCAGGTTGGTGACGAACGCCAACTTTCCAAAGCAGACCGCGTTTCTGTGGAAACAGTGGGCTAAGATCGCGTTTCGATTTTACAATTTGCGCAGGTATTCGGAGCGAATCCTTAAATATGGTTTCAAGAGCAGCTATCAATTGTTGGAGTCCGGCAGCCAAGATGCCACTTGATTCCCGCGCGGAGGTTGTCATTCTCAATGACAATACAGTCTTCAACGGTGGTGCCTCCAACGTGGCGCTGCAAAGCGCGATCGCCCTTGCGACTTGCGGGACTAAGGTGACGCTGTTTACAAGCGTCGGCCCTATCGCGCCGCAAATTCAGAACCGGACGAACCTCGATGTGGTTTGCATGCAACAGCATGAGATCATTGATGACCCAAACCGCCTACGTTCTTTCGTTCAGGGAATTTGGAATCGGAAGGCTATGCACGAGTTGGACAATCTGCTCGCAGCGAAGGATCCGACGCGAACGATCATTCATGTCCACATGTGGATGAAGGCGCTCTCACCGGGCGCGATTGCAGTCGCCCTAAAAAGGGGTTTCCGGGTTGTTCTCACGCTGCATGATTTCTTTGCGGTTTGCCCCTCCGGTACTTTCTATGTTCATCGCAAGAGGACGGTTTGTGAAAGAAAGCCTTTGTCCGCGTCGTGTCTCACCTGCAACTGCGACCGGCGCGCCTATGTACACAAGCTCTGGCGCTTCGCCCGAACCGCTGTTCAAAACAACTGGTTCAAGATTGCCACGAGGATCCACCATTACATCGGCGTCTCGCAGTTCAGCGTAGACGTCATTCGGCGCTATCTCCCGATAAAGGTGCCGGTTACTGTCGTACGAAATCCTGTGGATTGCCAGGACGCTGGGCCGGCGAAGGTCGGCGAGAACAACGCTTTCATATTCGTCGGACGCTTTGTGCCTGAGAAGGGCGCTGACGTCTTTGCGGATGCGGCCCATAGTGCGAAGGTACCTGCGCTCTTCGTAGGTGGCGGCGTACTCGAGTCTGATCTACGGCGGAGGTGTCCGACTGGCGAATTCACCGGCTGGCTTCCCGCCCAGCAAGTCACAGCGTTGCTCCGGCGCGCTCGTGCTCTTGTCTTTCCCTCGCTCTGGTATGAAACCCTTGGTCTCTCTGCAATCGAAGCGATGGCTAACGGCGTGCCCGTGATTATTTCGGACAGGTCTGCCCCTTCGGATTTCGTGAAACACGAGCATTCCGGACTTCACTTTCAAACAGGCTCTGTGGAATCGCTCGTGAGACAAATGCGCCGTCTCGGCACTTCAAGTTTCGCGGCGTCCCTTGGGCAGAATGCCTACAACTGGTATTGGAAGAATCCCTGGACAACTGCCGCGCATGTGGAGGAGCTCCTTTCGGTTTATCAGCGAGTGCTTCGAACCGCGCCATGAAACGTCGCCCGGGCCTTCTACCGTGCGGCTTATGCTCTCGAGTTCTCATCGTAAGCGAACCGGGCGCGGACGGTGTCTTTCGCCACGTCGAGGCCTTGGTCGGCTACCTCATAAAAAGAGGAATAGAAGTTGACCTCGCCTACTCTAACGTGCGAGACGGTCCGGAGCTTTATGCGCTAGTTCAACGGGTGGAATCTCACTGCGGGAAGACGCTCAATTTACAAACCGGAAATCGACCTTGCGCGCGCGACGGGTTGGCTTTAGTCGAGCTTTGGCGCCTTGCTCTTGAAAGGCAACCAGAGGTTATTCATGCGCATAGTTCAAAAGCGGGAGTGCTTGCTAGGTCTCTCAGGTTTTTCGGTATTCAATGTCCGATTTTTTACACTCCCCACGCCTATTTCGGAATGGGAAACCATCGAAAGAGCGTCCGCTTATTCAGCCTGATCGAAAGAGTATTTTCCCGCTTAGGTATTACGATACAAACATCGAAGACAGAGGCGCTTTTCGGACACGAGAGGATTGGAGTTCCTAAGAATCGTCAGGTGATCATTCCCAATGGGGTCGACTGTGATGCCTTTCAGCCTGCCACGATATTGAGGCGTCGAGAAGTCCGACGGCGCATGAACATTCCGGAGAATGCCGTGGTCCTCGGTTCGGTCGCGCGTTACTCTTTGCAGAAGGATCCGCTGACCCTGCATGCGGCAGTCCGCGAGCTGCTTGCGCGACACGAATCGATTTGGTTTGTCCATGTTGGAAAGGGCGAACTCTGGAATGATGTCGATGCTCTCGGGCCTCCTATGCCTCGAGTCGTTCGTCTGCCTTCTTTCCATCCCATGTCGGATTTCTACCAGGCCTTGGATTGCTTCGTTCTGGCCTCCCGTTATGAGGGCCTATCGCTCGCCGTACTGGAAGCTCTTGCGACCGGTCTTCCCCTGATTCTGAGCCGGGTTCCTGGCAACTGGGATCTTGATTTCTTTGCGCTGAACGGTGTTCATTGGACCGAAGCTGGAAACGTGGCCGATCTGGCGCGAACAATCGACGACTGGATCGGTATCGCTCGGATGGCCACAAATCACCGCGAAGTGGCTTTAGATCATTTCCAGCAGAACTCGTGTTTTGATCGCATCGTGGAAGAGTACCAAAAGTCCTTGCACCCGCACAGGTCGAGGCGAGAGGAATTGGCGTTTCGTCCGTGACAACAGGTTAATACAAGAATGCTTCAAGTTGGCGTATCGCAAATCCAACGATCACAGGCAGAAGCTGGATGAGATCCTAAGCATTTGTACCCAGGTGGTCTCCGCTACCACATGCAGAAGCTTTTGTCTCACTCAACCCATACCTTAAGGTAGACAGGATGCTCGGCATGTGAACCCCGTCAGATCATCTGGAGATCTACCGTATCGCCTGGTCGAACGGTGGCGTTGGCCACCGACTTGTTGACCCAACAAATGAGGATCGCCTATGTAACTATTGCTGATCCGGCCGACATTCGCGCTTGGTCCGGGTTAAATCATTGCATTTTGCGCGCATTGTCTGGTCAGCCAGGGGTCGAGGTCATTCCCGTTGGACCGCTGAAGACTCTTCGAGTGATGCTTAGCAAGCTGAAGACGCTGCGAGCACGGCTCCTGCCATCGCGAGGAAGATACCTCTGGACACGCGACCCGGGTCTACTGCGCACCTATGCTCGGAAGGTGAACCGGATATTGCGAGACGTCCCCTGCGACCTGATCTTTAGCCCCGGCACCGAGCCAATTGCTTACCTTGAAACCGAAATACCTATGGTTTGCTGGACAGACGCTCCATTCGCGGCAATGCTCGACTATTATCCGTGGTATTCAAATCTTTCGAGCGCATCGAGGCGTGAGGGAATGGAAGGCGACACGCGCGCCCTGCGGCGTTGCGATATGGCAATCTTTAGCTCTCACTGGGCTGCCGATGCGTCGGTTTCCGGGCACCGCACTGACCCGGCGAAAATTCAAGTACTAACCTTTGGCCCAAACTTGGAGATTCACTTTACGGAAGATGAACTAGAGGATCTTCTTCCGCTGCGCCGTCGTCCGCCGTGGCGGTTTCTTTTAGTCGGGGTTGAGTGGCAGCGCAAGGGCGCCGATATTGTTCTCGAGGTTGTCGCTGAATTGAATCGAAGAGGTTATCCCTCGGAGATGATTGTCGCCGGGTGTCGGCCGCCTGCATCGATGGGCGCCTTGCCGCCCTATCTGAAGCTCGAGGGCTTTCTCGACAAGCGCTCGGAGCTGGATCGTAGAAAATTGCGAGACCTGTACAAGTCAGCGCTCTTCTACTTCATGCCCTCACGCGCCGAAGCTTTTGGTGTTGTCTTCTGCGAGGCGAACGCCCTCGGCGTGCCGTGTCTCGCGGGCGAGACCGGCGGTGTTCCCACACTTGTTGAAAACGGTATCAACGGTCAGCGCTTTGCTTTGGGTACCTCAACGGATGGCTACACGGATTTCATCATTTCATTGATGAAGCAGTCTTCTCGTTACGACGAGATGGCGCGACGCTCCTTGCGCGTCTCACGCCAGCGACTGAACTGGGAAGCTAGTGGGGCGTCGCTACACTCGCTCCTTCAGTCCCTGCTTGCAGCGAGGCACAGTGTGATTGAACCACTGCGGACATTCACGAAGAATCCATGACTCACACGACGCACTTGTTCCCTAGAGACCGCCGAGCCGCTCCATTGCCGAAACGGCGAACCGCTCACTTTCTCTCACGGCGTTGCGAGAGGTTGCTGTCATTGCACGCTCATTTACCGATAGGTTCGAATTCACTGCTTAGGTAGGAGGCGAGCAACGAGGATGGGAATCCGTCACTGTCTCCATCCTTAACTTCAAAACCTCGGACTTCCCCGGGTAGCGCAATTTCGAGATCTTTTGACGTTTCGCAGCCGCGCTCGGGCCCAGGGATACAAATTCGGTGGAAGCGAAACGTTGCGGCGGGCACGGCGTAGCGTGGTCGTATTGAGCCACAACGAATTTCTCCTGGTGATGTCGAGCCCGAGCTTGATCAGCGAGTCGCTCTTGTTTACCTTCGATTCAACTGCCGCAGGTGCGGTGGTCACGCTGCGAAAAGCGGTGTATTTTTGTCATAGAGCGGGTGAGTCTATCAAGACTCATCCGCGTCCTTTACATGCGATCTAACGCATGATACGCCTCGAGTCGTTCGACGTTTTCGACACGTTGCTCACGCGGGCCGTGGGAGCCCCGACTTCTGTTTTTGTTCTGCTGGGAAGACTACTTTGCGACAGATTGATTGTCGCGGTATCGCCGCTGGACTTTGCGCGCCAGCGAGTCGAGGCACAGGCGAAAGCCCGGCAAAAGAGAGGCGGGGGCGAAGTGTCTCTTGAAATGATCTATCGCGAACTCGCTCTGATGCTACCGCTGTCCACCGCGGCGTGGCGGAAGGCAATGCACCTTGAATGCGAAATTGAACAAGCGCTAATTCGGCTTGTTCCAGGCGCCGACAACAAAGTGTCGGACGCCCGACGACGCAACGGGAAGGTAATCTTTCTCTGCGATATGTACTTGCCTGAGCATCTTATTGTCCGTTGGCTTGAACAACACGGTCTGTGGGGGCAACGAGATCGTCTCTATCTTTCGAACGAAGAGGACGCCTCTAAATCCACGGGCGAGCTATTTCGGCAAGCGCTGCGCAAGGAACGCCTGGAGCCACGCCAATTAACGCATCTGGGCAACAACCCGCACGCTGACGTCGCTTCGGCTCTGCGCCAAGGCGTAAGAGCCTTCTTTTTCGCAGAAGGAAACTTGAACCGGTATGAGAACCTCATGGAAGCTGCTGTCAATTCAACCGGCGGTTTAAGCTCGCTCATGGCAGGCGCGTCGCGCTTGGCCAGGCTTTCTCTGCCCGCCGAGGATGAGGCGAAGCGGACTCTGCGCGACGTCAGTGCCGGTGTTATGGCGCCTGCATTGGCGGCCTTTGTAATTTGGGTGCTGCGGAGAGCACAGGCTCGCTCGCTTCGACGACTGTATTTCATGTCCCGAGACGGTCAAATCCTTCTGGAAATTGCGCGTCGCATCGCGCCAAAGCTAGGAATTGAATGCGAATTGCGCTATCTGTATTCAAGTCGACAAAGCTGGCACCTTCCCTCTATCATAACGCTCGACGACGCGAAGCTGGAATGGCTCTTCATGAAATACGATTTTTTGTCGATCGAGAGCTTGCTGTTCCGCGTCGGCATCACGCCGCACCAGGTCGCTAACGAATTGGAGATCGCGGGATTTAGGGCCTGCGATTGGCGCCGGCAGTTGAATGCCGCTGAAATCGAGCGGCTCAAGACTCTGCTGTGGCGCGGGCAAATACGGGAGATGATCGTTTTCAGAGCCAGAGCGAAGCGCGCGGTCCTCGTTGGATATCTCCGACAGGAAGGTTTGCTCGACGGCGAACCGTGGGCACTGGTCGACCTCGGGTGGAATGGCCGGCTACAGGCATCGCTGGGAGAGGTCCTTAGGAGCGTCGGCGGAGCCGCTCCTCATGGCTTCTACTTCGCACTGGATAGCCGGCCTCGTAGCGAGAGTGCGGGAACGTTCGAAGCTTATATGTTTGACCAAGACAGCATGAAGCACCGCGCAGCATTGTCGGAGGTCAATATCTACACAGTCATGGAGATCGCATGCTCTGCTGACCATGGAACAGTGGATGGATTCGCTCAGACGCCTTGCGGCTACAAGCCCGTGCTACGATCCGAGCGCAATCAGTTGGCAATCGATTGGGGACTGCCTCTCATGCAGCAGGCAATTTGCCGCTTCTCCGACCATCTTGTGCTAAGTGCGAGCCTTATTGATATCTCCGCAGACATGCGCACGACACTGGTTGCGCTTCTGAACGCATTCTGGAAGCATCCAACTCCGCTCGAGGTTTCAGTTTGGGGTGCTTTTCACTTCGAAAAGGACCAGAGCGGGGCAACCGCCCACCAGATCGCAAAGCCTTACACGATTGCAGCCATCCACAAGGCACTACTTGGACAGAGCATCATGCCATCATCGTCGTCTTGGCAACACGGATCCATTTCGATCAGCCCTTGGCCAATACGACTCGCGCTACAATTTGGCAGTTGGCTAAAGCGAATGAAGCGAGTCCTTTGGAGTGCGCGCGCAGGAATAGTATCGCATCGCAAAGATAGTTAAGCTTACTATCGCGGAGCGATGTTGGAGAAGAAAAAGCGCGATCGAAGCTAGCTTCAATTCTCTTATGCATCAACAGTCTGTAGGTATTGGAATCACAACAAAGGACCGCTGGGATGATCTCTCAGTTACATTGGAGAGGCTGCGCCAGAACGCATTAGACAGATTCGAAACGATCGTAATTGACGATGGATCGAGCAGGCCGATGCCTCCGGGGTTCCCACGTCGATTTGACTGGGTGAAATTCGAGCGCTGTGAAAGCTCACGAGGCTATATCGCACAACGGAATCGTCTCGCACAAATGCTCAGCAGTGAGTTATACTTAAGCCTTGACGACGACTCCTACCCTGCGTCACTCGTACCCCTGGATCACGCGGCCGCGTGGCTGCTTGGAAGAGAGGACGCTGTTGGTCTAGCCTTTTCCATTCAGACGCCTTTCGATAAAAGGGACAATCTGCCCGCCCTCGGCGCCGCGCCATATCCGGTGCGATTCTATATTGGCTGCGCGCATATGTTAAAACGCGAGCTGTTCTGCCGTTTGGGTGGCTATACCGAGTCTTTGTTTTACTATTGCGAGGAAATCGACTTTGCATTGAAAGCATGGAAGCATAAATTCAAGGTTTACAAATACTCATCCGTTGTTGTTTGCCACGATATGAGTCCGTCCGGTCGAAATGCTGCCAACGCCAATCGCTTTTTTACTCGAAACGACATCTGGATTTCCTTCTGGCGAAGCCCGTATCCAATCTTTATTCTACACCTATTTATACGCTTGCCAATGATTCTAAGATACAGAACACACCGGCTACACTGGAAAGCCGTTGTTCGGGGGTATCTTGACGCAGTGGTCGGGCTTCTTCGCGTGGCGAGATATCGCGATCCCCTAAGTTTTCGACAGTATGTCGCCTGGTTGAACTGGCCAAAGGAATTTCATTGAGCAGGCTTATGGAAGGGTCCTTCGGGGATTTCCGTGGGATTTTTGCCGGGCTGAGGAGATTGGATCGAAGCCAGCGCTTACCTGAATATGGAGAAGCATCACGCGCAAAGAAAACAACTTTAGCAAACTGGAGGTCGCCAAAAGTGAATGCGACGGCTTGTTCACAAACCGGTAGCTCTGGCTGGCGCCAGCGCCCGAGCTGTTTCCCTACGGGCTGCGGCTGCCGCTACCTCGCCCTTCGGCGTTTGTGAACAAGCCTCACCCGCTGTCCTTTTCGTTGAGGCAACACGCGCACACAACGGACAAACAAGAAGTCGAGGAGGTTTGAGCCAATTAAGCGAGTTGACAGGCGAACAGACGAACAGATCCACTAAAGCTCTCTGCGTGGGGCAGCTGTACATTTCAACTGCCTGGCCAGATATTGAAGCGGACCGCCCATCATGGCGACCTCGTTCTTAATTCGTCGTGTCTTTATTAAGGCTTCTCGCCCAGATCGAATTCGGGCGCAGACTGACTTGACGCCAGCGGTAATCCTTAACCCAAACGCTGCATTGTATGCCTATTCATTACGATCATAATCGAAACGAGCATTCGATTACCGGAGCCGAGGCGGCCCTGCCGCAGATTTTCTGCGACTGGCGTCCGAAGAGCATTTTAGATGTTGGCTGCGGAACAGGCACCTGGATGAAGGCGGCTTTGAATATCGGAATCACAGACGTGTTCGGAATAGATGGCGTCGAGTTGAGGGAGAATGACCTTCTGGTGGAGAGTTCTCTACGTGCGATAATAGATCTGACGACAGCCTGGAGCCTAGAACGTCGCTTCGATGCGGTCCTCTGCCTTGAGGTAGCTGAGCATTTAAACGATGCAAATGCGCCGACTTTGGTTGACGCTTTGGTGGCTCACAGTGACTACGTCATCTTCTCCGCAGCTTGCCCACGGCAACGCGGTCAACATCATGTGAATTGCCAGTGGCCCGCATACTGGCAAGCACTTTTCAACAAGCGAGAATACGCCTGCAGCGATGACGTTCGGTGGCGTATCTGGGACGATGATAGGATTGAGCCGTGGTATCGGCAAAATATGTTCGTCGCAACGCGTGACAAGAGTATGGCGGGACTCGATCCGCAAATCAAACCGGTGGTTCATCCCGGTGTGTGGTCCGGAACGATGCCCGCAGTCGAACATGGATGCTTAGAGTGGCATTGGTATTTATCGTGTCCGCCCTTGGCCCTTTTGCGTAAGGCGATGCGTCGCCTAAAAAAGGGGCTTTCCAAAGCGTAGGCCGCCCGCAAAGTGCAACAAATCGAATCAAAGATGAGAGGATAGCGACCGGAAAGGAAAAGATCGGAAGAAAGGTCGTCTCGCCAAGCCGGTGCGGTTGATGGGTTGCTTCTGCAGATGTATGACCAGAGCGAGGAGAATGGGGTCGAGGGCTCGGTGGAGAATCCGTAGTGGTAGCAAGTTCTGTGGGATGATCGACTTTCAGTGGGGGATTGCCCTGCGAATCCGAGCGACCTGGTCTACTTCCGTCGCCGCATCGGGGAAGAGGGCGTGGCATTAATCCTTGCCGTCAAAAATCGTCATCCGACGCTGGAAGCTTGCTGATAAGACGGTGTGGCGCTGTGAAAACTCTTTCGTCGCCCCGCGGCAATCGAGTCGGTCATTAGCCGTCTCAAACCGGGCTTTCGCCTCCTACGCTGCTTCTCAAAGGCTTCCGGGGCGATCAACTCAATCTGACGCTGGCCGCAGGACATCACGGCAGAAGCCGCAGTGCGAAGGCTGAAGAGGCCGGGGTCGGATTATCCTGGCTTTGGCCTCCGGTTATCGGCTTTGGGAGATGAGGCGTCGCGAACGATGCAGCGTGAATGGAGTTCGCTTTGGCAAACCTTCTTTCTGGCGGAACGGATGGCGGGATTGTCAGGCAGTGTTATGCTCCTAATATTCGCTTAGTGGACTGGCTCTGTCATCCCACATTATCGAACATCTTGGCGCGAGAGGTTTCAGCTCACTCATTTCCTACTGAAGAACATCGACGGGTCAGACGACTCCCTAAGTGGTACAGTTCACACGGCTTCGACTGCATCCAGGCATCTTCTTGAGGCGACGCAGTGCCTTGCGTGAGAACGCCAGGGGAATACATGATACATACCAATGCCACTTTAGGTATCCTTGCTCAACCGCTTTAGCGTTATTAATCGCCCAAACCCCTGGGTGAACAACCGGCCTGATTCGCGGATCGAGTCCTGCCATATTCTTGTCACGCGTCGCAACGAACATGTTTTGTCGGTACCATGGCTCGATCCGCTCATCGTTCCAGATCCGCCAGCGCACTTCATCGCTACAGACGAATTCGCGCTGGTTAAAAAGTGATTGCCAATATTCCGGCCATTGGCAATTCACATGATGCTGACCGCGCTGGTTTGGGCAGGCCGCAGAGAATATAACGTAGTCAGTGTGGGCGACTAAGGCGTCGATCAAAGTCGGCGCGTCCGGTTCGTTCAAATGCTCAGCGACCTCCAGGCAGAGCACGACATCGAAACGGCGTTCAAGCCGCCATGTTTGCGTCAAGTCTACTATTGCGCGCCGCGAAGGCTCTACCGCAAAGTCATCCCCCCTCACTTCGATACCATCCATTCCAAATACGTCTTTGACTCCGATATCCAAAGCCGCTCTCATCCACGTGCCCGTTCCACACCCAACATCGAGAATGCTTTCAGGGCGCCAGCCACAGAGGATCTGCGGGAGCGCAGCAGCCGCCCCGGCGACGGAGTGCCGGCTTTGATGATGGGAGTAATCAATAGTCATAGCTGGAATTCGCAGTGCGTTTCGGTTCACCTTGAGCTCTTGAGTCGGCCGCATCGTAAAACGCCTTCTCGCTCGCGGAAACACTGAAATGTGATAGGCATCGCAAAATCGGGGACGAACGAGTTTGTGATGGTTGCGAGCGGACTTCCTACGATGAAAGCCTTAGCGCTTTGAAACGATACACGGTTTCCCACGTCTGATTCATTATCATTTCTTAAATGGCATTTCGGGGGTAACGCTGCCGGCAATTTCACGTCAACGGCAAGGTCGCTCAACGACTTAGAAAGCTTAAAGAAGCATGAGATGTGCCAGCAAACCTGTCAACTTCCGAAGGGTGCTTGCAACGGCGCGGTGCTTATCGCACGCGACGAGATGGGGGCTTCAATGACTTATTCGCACGGCTCCGCAAAATTACGAAGGCGCGGCCAAACCTAGCGGATGAGACCCCAGCGTTTGCTGAAGGGCCAATAGACGATCAGACCTTTGCCCGTGACATTCCGCTCCGGCACCGCGCCAAAATCGCGGCTGTCCTTCGAGAAATAGCTGTTGTCACCAAGGGCGAAGTAGCTCCCTTCCGGCACTTTGAATATTTGGTCCGGTGTGGAGAGGTAGGGGAATTGATACATGTTCGAATAGCCCCGATATCCATTCTGGCCACTCATCACCCGTTGAAAAACCGATTCAGGGGCCTTCGTCCCATTGATGAAGAGATAGGGCGCATCGATGCGGAGTACGTCACCCGGGTCGCCCGCCAGCCGCTTGATATAGTGCTGCGACTCAACTCCGAGCGGAAGGCCGATCTCGATGCGCCGGATTCCGTTCGTTTTGAACACAAAAACGTCCCCGCGATCGGGACTAGCGAAATGGTAGGAAATTTTGTCCACGAATACCTGGTCTCCCGTCTCGATATATCCGCGAGCAATCGTTTCAGCCTTCCGATAGGTCCTGCGTGGCTGGACCCCGAAGTCGCGATAAAGGGTGTCGCGAGGAGCAAATACCGTATATTGAGTCCTCTCACCGACAATCGTGGTAAACGTGAAAAAGTTCAGATAGGTGACTTCCCGCAGGTCCAAAATGACGTCATCCTCTTTTGCCGTGACGTCGATGGAATTCCGGCCCAACCAGATCAGTTGAAACGCCCGGGCGAGGAGATTGGGAGGAGGAGTTGCCGTCGGGGTGCCAACAATGCCAAAAAGCGTCGGTTGCATCGATCCTGTGGGAATCTTGAAGGGCTGGAGAAAATATGCCCGCACGCCCGCGGCAATGACGATCGCCACAAGAAAAACCTCCACATTCTCCCGCCAACCGGAATCTCTTGCAGGAGGAGCAATCCGACCCACAGCTCCCTCGATTTCGTCGCGAACCGCATAAATCTGATCACGCTTTCGAGTCTTGAGGGCTTCCCTGAGCTTGGCCAGCAAGCCGCGCAGGACAGCGAGATCGTTTTCAGGCAAGATGTCTTCCTTATAATGGATGAGGCGTTTCAGGGCGTGCCGATAGTGCTTTCCCTCCTTGATGTGCCGCGGCGTAAAGAACATCGAATCTGACAACCGCTAGCTTGTCTTAAGTACTTGAATGAACGCCTCTTGAGGAATGTTTACCGATCCAATAGCCTTCATCCGCTTCTTGCCCTCTTTTTGCTTCTCTAATAATTTCCTTTTTCGAGTAATATCCCCTCCGTAACACTTTGCTGTCACGTTCTTACGCAACGCGATTACGTTCTCTCGCGCGATGATTTTCCCGCCGATTGCGGCCTGGATGGCGACCTGATAGAGTTGGGGGGGGATGACCTCCTTGAGTTTAGCCGCGAGGGAGCGGCCGCGAGCGGCGGCCTTGTCGCGATGGACGATAGAGGAGAAGGCATCGACGGGTTCGTTGTTGACGAGCATTTCGAGTTTGACCAGCTCGGCCTCCCGGTAACCTGCTGGCTCATAGTCCATGGAGCCATAGCCGCGGGTAAGTGTTTTGATCTTGTCGTGAAAGTCCACGAGGATCTCGTTGAGCGGCAGGGTGGCTGTAATCATCACGCGTTTTGAGTCGAGGGATTCTGTGTGTTCGACGGTACCGCGTTTGTCGAGCATGAGTTGCATCATGTCGCCGATGTTGCCATTGGGCACCATGACAAAGCATTTCACAATGGGTTCGCGGATTTCCTCGACGACGCTCATATCGGGAAGGTTGGCTGGGTTGTCCACCTCGATGTGCTCGCCGTTGGTCTTAAGGACTTCGTAAACGACGCTGGGGTAGGTGGCTATGATGTCCATGTTGTACTCCCGTCGAAGGCGTTCCTGAATGATTTCCATATGAAGGAGACCGAGGAAGCCGCAGCGGAAACCAAAGCCGAGTGCGACGGAGCTTTCCGGTTGGAAGACAAACGCAGAGTCGTTGAGCTGAAGCTTGGACATCGCCGCTTTGAGGTGCTCGAAGTCCGCTGTATTGATCGGGTAAATGCCACTGAAGACCATGGGATGGACTTCTTGGAAGCCTGTCAGGGGTTCTAGGGCGGGCTTTTTGGCATCGGTCAAAGTGTCGCCGATCTTGATGTCGGCGGTGCTCTTGATGTTTGCAATGAAGTAGCCGACGTCCCCTGCATCGAGGCGGGATTGTGGAAACATCTTTGGCGTGAAAACCCCGACCTCTTTGATCTCGTAATTCTGGTTGGTGGACATGAGCTTGACGCCCATGCCCGGGCTGACGCTCCCGGTGGCGACGCGGATATACGCGACCACACCGCGGTATCCATCGAAGACGGAATCGAAAACGAGCCCCCGCAGGGTCTCGTCTCTAGCTTGGGGCGGGGGAATGCGATGGACAATCGCTTCGAGAATTTCGGTGATTCCCAAGCCGGCCTTTGCGCTCGCTTCGATGGCCTCTTCGGCAGGAATGGCGAGGATGTCCTCGAGCTGCTTTCTCACCGTAGGGATATCCGCGTTTGGCAGGTCGATCTTGTTGATCACCGGAACGATCGATAGGCCTTGCTTGAGAGCGAGATGGACGTTGGCTACCGTCTGAGCCTCGACCCCCTGAGCGGCGTCCACCACGAGCAGCGCGCCTTCGCAGGCCGCCAAGCTGCGGGAGACCTCGTAGGCGAAATCGACGTGTCCGGGGGTATCGAGCAAGTTGAGCCGGTAGCCCTGCCCGTCCTTCGCTTGGTACTTCATTGCTACGGGATGGGCCTTGATGGTGATGCCCCGTTCGCGCTCTAGATCCATCGAATCGAGCAACTGGTCCTGTTTTTCGCGTTCGGCGATCGTTCCAGTACTCTCGAGTAATCGGTCAGACAGGGTGGTCTTGCCGTGGTCGATGTGCGCGATGATGCAAAAATTGCGCGTGCGTTCGATGGACATCAGGAAAAGGTGGGGGAATATCCTAGACCGAAACCACTCGGTCAACATTGCAAACTGAAGGAAAGAAACAATTCCGGCTGAATCGGCAGACACGCATCGTGCTGGCCATAACGTTTGTCTTTCTGGCGCTGCCTCTTGGCGGCATGATCTTGACCTTGCAGAGCTTGACGAAAAGGGAACCGCAAGAATCCGGGCCGGGCTCTACCGAGGTGCTGCAAGGCACACTGGAAGGAATCGCCAACGAGAAGTTTGCGCCGGAGGAACTTCGAGGCGATGAAGTCAGGATCGAATTCATAGTAGATGAATTGGAGCCGGAGAAAGCGCGCATTGAAGGGCTTCTTAAATCTTACGGAGGGATTGCGATTCCGACGAAGGAGAGCGAAACGGAGATCCGGCTTCTGATCCAGGTTCCTGTCGAGCATCTCGAGGAATTCCTCATTGCGTGCCGCGCCGGGAAGGAGAGGGGGCCGTTGAGTCGCGGCTTACTAGAGATTTTGATTAGGAAGGCGAACCAGCAATGATAGCGATTGCTTTCGCGTTGGAATTTGAGAGCAGCTGTTTTCGCGCGCGACACAATCCGCGTCTGCGGGTTAGCGTTTGGCTGCTTGGAGCGATGGGTGCCATCGCGGCGGCGAGTCTCGAGCGAAAACTCGATCGCAGCGTGCCGGCGCTGCTCATTTCCGCCGGGTTTGCAGGGGGACTGCGGTCCGGCCTCAGAGTCGGGGATCTCGTTTTGGGCGAGAACTACTCGGATCGAAATGTCGTGGAGAAGCTTTCTTTGGACAACCGGTGGAATGTGGGGAGAGTTGCTACAGCGGATGCAATTCTCGAGCGCGCGGAAGACAAGAGGTGCCTGGGATTGGAAACCGGGTCTCTGGCGGGCGATTTGGAAACGGCGCGCCTCGCCGAGGTGTGTGCCGAACGCCGCGTTCCGATGCTTAGCGTCCGCTGCATCAGTGACGCCGTGGAGGATGATTTGCCGGTGCCTGCAGACGTTCTCATGAACCCTCAAACCGGCCGTCCGAGTCCGTTCCTGCTGTTTCGCTACCTGATGAAGCATCCTTCTTGCGTGCCCAGCTTTAACAAGCTGTTGAAGAATTCCAGAATGGCGCAAGTCCAGCTTGCGAAGGGACTGGAAGAAATCCTGCCGCAGCTTGTCAGGATTGTTTAAATTCGCTCGCGGTGGCAGAAAGGCGCGGCGTACGCATCACCCGCGTGCATTCGATGGCGACGCGCGCAGTTCGCTCAGGCGTTCCCGGATGAGAACGAGGAGGGCTTCGCGTTGCCGAGAATTGAACTTGTTGCGCCTAATGGCTTCAAAAATCCTCTCACACGCTCTCCGCTTTTCGTCAGTCCAACGCGAGGAGCTTGCGTTGTGCTGTTCGAGCACGGCCTTGAGCTGCGATGCTCCGAGAGTGGCCTCGTCGCGACGAGCATGGGTGCGGTTGACGAGATAGCAAAAGACCCCGATGGCGCGGTCGAGGAGTATCCACGGAAAGTTTACTGCGCGACACGGACCGACCGACATTGTGCGACCGCCAAATTGCACGTCTCTCCCAGGCGCCAACGGAAACGAACCCGGCAGTTTCGCTTTTAGCTCCGGACGTTTCTTTCCCATCAGGAAAGTTCCTACGGCCCCGCCTGCTGCGCCCAGGACTGTGGGCAAGCCTATCGAGTGTCCGGCCGTTGCGAGATCGAAGAGGGCGCCCGCGGCCGCGCCGCCAATCGCACCCGCGACGACCAACTGCTTCTCGTTCAATCCGAACAGACGCCATGTTTCCTCGCTGAACAACTCCGCGTCGATGAGCTGATCGGGCGCATGCCCGGTTTTCACGCGGTGGTGTTCAAAGAGAAGAATCAGCTCCTTATGCGCCTTTGCTTCGCGCTCGCTTACGGCGCGCATGAATTGCGCCTTAAGCTTTTCGCCGATGGCATTTCGCCGCGAGCTCAACTCAGATCCCGGCGCAGTCTCGCAGTGGCTGAGGGCATCGTCGAGGAGATCGAATATGATTTCTGCGCAGTCATCGAGCCGCTTATCCCATTCTTCGCGAAATATCGCCACCGCAGCCATGAGGGGAGGCTTCCAGCGCTGCTCGATACCTGCCAGGGTTTCAAGCAACTCAACGCGATCCGAAAAGCTGGCGTAGTGGGCATTGAACTCGCGCACCGCGTTGAAGTGCAAGCCCAGCCGGCGTCTCCATTCCGCCAGGTGATCTTCTGCCTTCGTGCGGTTGATGATGGCGAGACGAGGCTGACCGGTAAGGCGCAGGATCTCCATTTCGGCGATATGGATTTCCAGAAGCGGTTCCGACCCATCGACCACATAGATAATCCCAGCATCTTCCTCGATGATCGGTTGGAGGAGACGGCATTCGGCCTCGAAGTCCGGCTGCCCCCGACGCCGCTGCAGAAAATCTCGAAATACGGCCAATGGTTCGCTCGCACGCGCGGCCGGTTCGAGTTCGCGTAGCGCTTCTATGGCGTTTTGGAAGCCGGGCGTATCGTAGAAAGCGAAGAGGTCTCGAAGCCAGAATCTCTGGCAGGTGACGGTTTCTCCCGGCATCGAACTTATGCGCACCTGATCGTTTTCGGCGAGCGTGGAGACAACGGAGGACTTGCCATGGTTCACCGCGCCGACAATCGCGAAGGTAGGAACGGCGGTCGCGCTCATGGGTTCCATCTTTCCAAGCCAAGGTGGAGATCGTGAATTGCGAGGAAATTGCGCCATGTGTTGAATTCCTCGGCCGCAGCAGACTCGCGGGGATCTGATTCGCGGCTCCCCACGAGCAATACCAGAACCTCGATTTTTCCGCCTGCAGCTTCCATGACCTTTCGCAGAACCAGCGCGATGGCGCGAATCGGTGCGCGGCGCGACCCAATCAAAACGGCCACTCCCGCAAGCGAGGGAGCCTCAAGGGCAACCCTCGCGAGAGCCGCGCCATTGCCGCCAGGGTCATCGATCCGAACAGCAAGGACCGGCTTTGAAAGTCGCCAGCCGAATCCCGCACTCAATCCATTTTCGATTTCGCCCTCCGAAAGCCCAAGTTCGTGTGCTACCAAGGCGAGGCAGGAGCCGCTGGCGTTGTGATCGACGGCGGAAAAGGCTTCCGGAACCTCAAGTTTCGCTGTTTCCAGGTGTCCCTGAATAATGGGTCCCGTAAGCCTGCGAAAAAGCGCGCTCGAGCCCGCATGGTCAAACGAGAAGTTCCCCAGCGCAGTTCGAAGGCTGAGACTGCACCAGATCAGAAGGACAAGCCGGACAAGAAATCCGTAAAAGAAAGTGGCGTAGAAAAGAAACGGCCACCAAGAAGTCATCGCCGGCAGCGAAAGTGGCTCTATTCCCTCGCTGTATGAGAACCGGCTTTGCATGACCTGCTCAGGGGCCGGGTGAGCATTGGGTAGGAAAGACCACGGAGCGGCTATCGAGGAAACCAGCCTGTAAACGGCGTCCGGACTGGTAGCTAACGTGGATTGCCAGCCGAAAGCAACATCTCTGCCCAAGGGCAACAATAGAGCGACGAGTACACCGACGTTGAAAAGAACGCCGAAAATTTGGGTAATCATCAGCAGGGGCCATGCCAGCAGATGGAAGACCTCGCTCCTGCGTCGAATTCCCATAAGCCTTGCCCGAGTGTGTTCTCGTCGCTCGCCGGGAAGCCTATTCAGAGCGGTGCTCAGCGACCAAAGTAACGCGGCAAGCAACCTGCGCAGAGGATGAAAGTTCTCAAAGACGTGCGTGGTTCGTCTCAGGAGCCAGATCGCCAGCGCGGCTGCCATGATCAACCACTGTATGCCAACGGTGCAGACAAAGAACCAACCAACGTTCACAGGTTCATCGCCCCGGTAGGCCAGGAGCACCGCCGCAGCGACGCTGACGCCAAGGGCTGCGCCAGCCACCGCCGACACCACGCTCAATGTCTGCCAGGCCGTGAGAAAAAATTCGCCGGGCGGCGTCTCCGAAGTCTGACTGCGCCGAACGTCCAGCCAGAGGCGAAAGATCTTTTTGCGGGTAAGCGGCTGGCGCGGCGTATCCTGAGAGATCTTTTCGAAGATCTGGCGATCTCGAACTCGCACCGTCGCCTCGTCAAGGTCGCCGTCTTCAGCGAGAAACCATTCAAAGTCCAAAACGTCGGCAATTCTCCAGGACACAACCTGTCCTGCATAGCACAACGTGCTCCCTCCGAGCAGCGTAAAAAAACTGGCGGCTTAAGCACCCGGTTTCTTATGCCCTCCGATTCCCATTAGACTCAACAAAAGACGCTTTGTCGAAGAATTTAACAGGCTCATCACTTTTGAGTTCTTCTGCTCGTATCGCAGTCTTTAGATGGTTCGAATGCGGACTGACGACATCGATGGAATTTCGTAATGTTTACCTGTGCTTGGACGGACGCGACGTCACCTACCCCTGCAAAAATGGCGCGGGCGGTGAATTGCCGGTTAGGGGGCCTGGCGATGGGAGAAAATTCTGGCCAGTATCTATCCCCCGATGGCAATTTGAATACAAGGATCCTGGATGTCGAACACGCCTTCCACGCCGTCGCAACGTGCTCGATCTTTCGAGGATCGAATTTCTCATCCGGCCAACGTGAAGGCACAACATGCTGGCAGTCTCCTGGAAAGGGGGCCGGGCCAGAGGTCGATCCAGAGGTTTTCAAGTTTTGAGCAAACCGGCTTAGCCTGTGAAATACCATAGTGATCATCGTATATAGATTTCAGACGCATTGTTGTTGCGGCTGCTGTTGCGACGAGACCAACATGTTTGGACATGCGGCTGCTTCCTTCAATAACGCCAATTTCGCGATCAGCTATTTTGGCACCCCAGGCAGGGGAAGCATCAACCCCGATCCAACTTATACTGACGATGTCAAGCTAAAGAATCTAGCGAGTAAAATGGTTTGGAAGGGTACTCCGACTGAGACTTCGAAATGGCGTGAAAAATTGGTAAACAGAAACAATGCAAATTCGTTCAAACAACTTCTCTCCAAGGCATACATAATTTCCAACGAAGATCTTCTAAAGATATCAAAGGATGCGACCCACGCGCCGGATGGGGGAGTTTCTGAGTTCAAAGCCTATAAGTGGTGGAAGCAGATACTGAAGAATCAGAATTTCGGCGGCTGGGACTGTGCTGACGCCGTCTTCGAAGCTTTAGAAGCGGCAGGTTGCGCCAAAGTTTCGTGGCACGTCTTTACCAGAGGACTTTTGCACCCTCTACATACTCCGGACGCGGCCGTTGCGTATGCAAAGGAGGTCAATGCGAGAATCGTTTCCGCAATGAATCTTTCCAAGAACGACATCAACCTCATAAAATCCAACGATCGATGTTGGGGCCTGGCGAGTGGCAACATTTCTAAAGGTGAGGACGTTGAAACCGAAAGGACGCCCGTTCTCGGAAAAGAAATCGACGAGAGCGATTCTGAGGAAATCGTTTTAAGTTGAGCAAAGCAGAAGGCACGAATTGTTGGGCTGTAAGAAGAGAGCGGATTAGCGTGTTCGGAAGTCTTCCGTCGCGACGGAATCGGTCTTTTCAATTTGCAAAGGTGGTTCCTGACATCGATTCGGTGCTGCTCGCCTTTGCCCTGGCAGAGTGATAAACAGCCAAAACGTCCGGGACGTGAGCGCGTGAGCGCTTAAGGGTCAGGATCACGCTTCGCGTCCGCCGGCTCGAGCAAGATGAAAATTTAGGCGCCACTGAAGATGCGCCAGAATCCGTTCACAATGCCACTATATATGACATATATTATATGATGTTATAGATATTGTATTCCACGAAAGGCGGTTCGCGTGTTGTGAACAACTTCGGAACAAGCCCGGCCCGGTGAGTTGTGCGTAGGCCTGCACTTTTTTTGTGGGAACTCTGTGTCCTCTGTGTTCTCTGTGGTGAGCCGCAGTGAATCTCCGACGAATCACCCGCCGTTTTGAGGAACTGGCCGCTCAGCGAACGAGCGGCTTTGTCGCCTATGTGACCGCGGGAGATCCATCGACGGAGGCAACCCTTGCGATAGCGCACGCTTTGGAATCTGCGGGCGTCGATATTTTGGAGCTTGGCATCCCGTTTTCTGATCCACTTGCCGACGGTCCCGTCATCCAAGCCGCCTCGAGCCGGGCACTTGCCGGAGGCATGACGGTATCCGGTTCTTTAGAGATCGTGCGGCGCTTCCGAACGAGCTCGGAACTTCCTCTTGTTCTCTTTACCTATCTGAATCCCATTTACGTCTATGGATTCGAGAGGTTTCTCTCGGACGCAGTCAAGGCTGGTGCGGATGGCCTGCTCATCTTGGATCTTCCTCCCGATGAGGCGGAGCAAAACGCCGAGTTGGTTTCCTCGGGTGGATTGGATCCAATCCGGCTTATCTCCCCGACCACTGCTCCCGAGCGTATGGCGAAGATAGTCTCGACAGGACGAGGGTTCATCTACTACGTCTCCCGTGAAGGCGTGACGGGCGAACAGAGCCGGCTTTCAGAGAGCATATCTGCGCAAGTCGCCGAGGTTCGCAGGCACACCTCGCTTCCAATTGCCGTCGGGTTCGGCATTTCGACGACCGAGCAAGCGTCAACCGTGGCCAGGCAAGCCGATGCGGTGGTCGTCGGGAGTGCGCTTGTGCGGCAAATCGCTGAAAATCGGGATTCCGCCGACTTGGCAATGCACATACGCAATTTCGTTCGGCCCCTTGTGCGGGCCGTAAAGTCTGCCTAATTTTTGCCCGCATGTATTTATCCTTCACCAAGATGAATGGCGCCGGCAACGACTTCATCCTGTTCGACAATCGGGACGGAAAGCTTCCGCTGAATCCTTCCCGCATCGCATTGCTCTGCGATCGCCATCGCGGCATCGGCGCCGACGGCGTGCTCGCTGTAGAGCCGCCAGTGCAAGGAGCTGACTTTCGAATGCGCTACTACAACGCGGACGGTGGCGAGGCGGAAATGTGCGGCAATGGAGCGCGCTGCTTCGCGCGTTTTGTTCAGAGGTTGGGCGCCAGCAACGCTGAGATCAGCTTCGAGACTATGGCCGGGACGGTTCGGGCTTCGTTTCCTGGCGATCAAGTCCGGGTCGTAATGAGCGATCCCCACTCCTATCGACCTCCGGTCGGTCTTGAGATCCATGGGCGTACGTTGGAAGTTCACTTTGTAAACACAGGGGTGCCGCACGCTGTGGTGTTCACGGAGGATATCGAGGCGGTGGACGTCTCGAGGGATGGCGCGGCGCTTCGCTATCATTCCGCTTTTTCCCCGAAGGGGACGAATGCGAATTTCGTTCAAGTGCTTTCGCCCGACTCGATTGCGATTCGCACCTACGAGCGCGGCGTCGAGGGCGAAACGCTCGCTTGCGGCACGGGAGTGTGTGCCGCCGCCCTGCTTCACCATCTTCGCACGCATTCGCCCCCTCCTGTTAACGTGAAGGTTCGGGGTGGAGACACTCTCCAGGTGGCATTCGAAGCTTCAGAGCGTGGTATCCACAATGTCACGCTGACTGGTCCGGCGGATTTTGTTTTCGAAGGGACGATTTCCTTGTAATTGTCGACATCCCGATGTCTTTTGCCGGCACATATACCGCCCTTGTCACGCCGTTTCGCGATGGCGCGTTCGATCGCGAGGCCTTTTGCAGCCTCATTGAAACTCAAATTGCGGGAGGCGTTGAGGGGATTGTTCCCGTGGGTACAACCGGGGAGTCTCCCACCCTCACCCACGAGGAACACCTCGAAGTGATCCGCGTTGCGATCGAGGCCGCCAAGGGTCGCTGCAGGGTTATCGCGGGAACGGGCTCGAACTCCACGATGGAAGCTATCGCTCTTACGACGGATGCTGAAAAACTTGGGGCAGACGCCGCGCTGCTTGTGGCTCCCTACTACAACAAGCCTTCCCAGGAGGGTTTGTATCGCCACTTCCGGACCATCGCTCAAGCCGTGAAAATCCCAATCATCCTGTACAGCATTCCTGGCCGCTGTGGGATCGAGATCGGAGTCGAGACGGTTGTGCGATTGGCGAACGATTGCCCAAGCATTGTTTGCATTAAGGAAGCGGGCGGCACCGTGGAGCGGGTCAGCCAGCTTCAGCAAGCCGTCCCAGGCAACTTCGAAATCTTGTCCGGCGACGATTCGCTCACGCTGCCGTTTCTTTCCGCTGGCGGGGTTGGCGTCATCAGCGTCGCGTCAAATCTGATACCGCGCGAGGTCTCAGGACTTGTCCGGGCCTGGAGGATCGGCCGCACGAAGGAGGCCATCGACGCCCATCGGCAGTACTATCGCCTTTTTAAGGATTTGTTCATTGAACCAAATCCCGTTCCTATTAAGTACGCACTCTCCCTCAAGGGCTGCATGAGCGCCGAAGTTCGCCTGCCGCTCTGCGAGATGAGCGAGTCCAACAAGGAAAAATTGCGCTCGACTCTCTCCGCGTTGAGACTCCTGTGAAGATCAATTGAACCGAGGCCACACGCTGCCCTGCCAAACCGACTCAAGCCGCTTTATGACCCCGCTCAAACTGCTCATCAACGGCGCCAAAGGCCGCATGGGACATAGCCTCATCTCCTGCGCGGCGGCCGATTCTGAACTCGAAGTGGTCGCCCAACTCGATGCCGGAGACGATCTTGCCTCCGTGCTGCCGGCATGCCATGCGGTTATCGACTTTACGCACTCGAGCGCCACGGCTCACGTCGCGCAAACATGCGAGCGATCCGGCAAGGTCTTGGTTATTGGCACAACTGGTCAGGACGATGCAAGTCGTCGCGGTGTGGAGAATTCGGCGCGGATGATTCCGATCGTATTCGCTCCCAACTTCAGCGTCGGCGTTAACACTCTCTTCTGGCTAGCACGCAAGACGGCAGAAATTCTTGGTCCGGATTTTGATCTGGAAGTCGTTGAGATGCATCATCGGCTGAAAAAGGACGCTCCAAGCGGAACGGCAAAGCGCCTTGCCGAGATTCTTTCGGAGGTTCGAGACTTGACCTACGCAAATAGCGTCCGCCACGGGCGTGCTGGAATGGTCGGCGAAAGAACCGGCACGGAGATCGGGATGCATGCCTTGCGGGGCGGAGACGTGGTAGGCGATCACACCGTCGTTTACGCTGGTGCTGGCGAACGGGTTGAACTTACACATAGAGCTTCCAGCCGGGAAACTTTCGCGAAAGGAGCCCTTCGCGCAGCCAAATGGGCGCAGCACCAACCGCCCGGACTCTATGACATGCAAGATGTTCTTGGATTAAAATGAGCAGCGCAATTGGGGCCGCCCGCTTCGATCGCCCATCGCCGTCTCCCTGAAAAGACCATGCGCGCTGGAATCGCACTGGGATCCAATATCGAGCCTCGGCTTGTTTATCTTCAGGCCGCGCGGCACCGCATTTTTGACCTCCACGCCGGAACACAGCCGATTCTCTGCTCCAGGGTCTACGAAACATCTCCCGTGGACTGCCCTACAGAATCACCGCCCTTCCTCAACGCTGCGTTCGAGTTTTCAACCGAAATGCAGCCACAGGAACTCCTCGATAAGCTCAAGAGCATCGAACGAGACCTTGGCCGCCAGGCCGCTCAGAAGAGAAACAGCCCTCGTACGATCGACATCGATTTGCTCTACTGCGACGACATTGTTCTTTCAGACTCCGACCTTACCCTTCCCCATCCCCGGATCTCGGGGCGACGCTTTGTGCTCCAGCCCCTCGTCGATATCCGACCAGACCTCATACTCCCCCATTTCACCAAAAGCGTACAAAAACTGTTGGAGGAGTTGGAAAGCGATGAGACGGTTGAGTATTACTGTAGCGTAATATACTGATATAAAGTTGTATGGGAGACGTTATTACTGATAAAAAGAAAATAGATCCCATCGTAACCTCGTTTGTCTCGCGCAAGAGAGACTCGTGGAGGTTTGCTGCGCTGACCGCATACGACTACCCGATGGGAAGGTTGTTGGATGACTTAGGGCTTGATTTTATTCTGGTTGGCGATTCTTTGGGCATGGTGGTATTGGGTCATCCTGACACGACACAGGTGACCCTGGATGATATGGTTCACCACACGCGGGCGGTTGCGCGCGGAGTTAGCAAGACACCTTTGATAGCCGATCTTCCCGCGCACAGCACGTCCAGTGAGTCGATTGGAGTGCTCAGTGCTCGGAAGCTGTTGGAAGCTGGCGCCAAGGGAGTCAAAGCGGAGGGTGGAGAAGAGTTGTTGCCTGTCATTAGATCGATCCTCGCGGAGGGAATCCCTGTCCTCGGCCATATTGGGATGTTGCCTCAAAGGGTGAAGGAGGAAGGTGGCTACCGAATGAAAGGAAAAACCCCGCAGCAAGCGGAGCAACTTATGCAGGATGCGCTGGCACTTAACGACGCGGGGGTTTTCGGTATCGTGCTTGAGCTGGTTTCGCCTTCGGTTGCGGAGGCGATTTCACAGAAGATTCAGGTGCCTACGATTGGAATTGGCAGCGGCGGTGGCTGTGATGGTCAGATTCTGGTTACCTATGACCTCTTGGGAATGTTTCCGTGGTTTAAGCCACGTTTTGTTCAAGCAAAGCTTGATCTGGCTTCACAAATTCAATCAGCTGTGACCGAATTCATACAGGAGTCCCGGGCGGCTCGTGGGGAAGGCGAACACGGGTAACGCTCAAGCGGTAGGAAATGATCGCGGTGCATGCAGCTTCAGGGCATTCGTTGATTTACCCACTTTCACAAAGCTGCTAATTTTCAGCCGGCATGAATATCCGCGTACTTTTGATCTTTCTCCTGATACCGGGTTTGCGCGCAGAACTTCCCCCTTCGGCATATGAGTCGATGCAGGCAAAAGCTCCCGAATATCTCAAGATCGAGGTTCTGCGGGTTGACGTCGAACCCGGCGAGTCTCCGACTAGACAAAATATCCACGTTGTCGCTCTCACGACTGACGTCTTTCGTACGGCGAGTGGTTTGAAGCCAAATGAGATCGTGAATATCATCTATACGGTAACCAGCCATCCCCAAGGCTGGGCCGGACCGGGCGAGGTGCCAATACCAAACGAGAAAGAGCGCTCCGTTGCCTACCTCGTCAAGACGGAGGGTGGCGATTTTGCGCCAGCCGCAGGCCGAATGAGCTTTACGAATTTCTAGCCTTCGAAAATCGGGTTAGACTGCGGATTCAGTGTGGACCGCCGTGCCGTATGAGGGAAAGCGCAGAGGTGGTCGGTCGTTTTGCGCAGCGTAGTTGTTGGAAAGTAAGGTAAGGCTTTTTCAGATTGATAGATTGATCAAGCCGGCGGCGTCTTGACGATCTTGCGTCCTGCTGCAACCAGCAAATTGCATGCTTCCGCGCACAACAAGGGGATTTCGTTTCGAAACCCCTCCACTTCAGATCCTCGGCGACTCAATGAGCTTAAGCGCCCGGGTGAAATCGGCCACAGGATGTGACGCATGCAGCCATCCTTATGATTGCAGGTAATCGTAATAACCGATTCCGCTTGTTTGTCGGTAATCTTCTTCACGACCGCGTACATGCCCGACTGACGAGCGAGCGTTTCACGCAGATTTACGGCCGTAAGCTGGTTTCGCACAAATGCCAACGCGGTACCCAGCGCCGCGGGATAAAGAAAATCCAATGCGAGCGAGGCGTCAGCGAGGTTTCTCAACTGAAGCGCCCAACCATGTCTTAGATTTGGCGCGGTCTTGAGTGGCCGGTATTGCCCGGCGTCATCGTACTTGGCGACTTCCAAGGCATCGTGCGGATTTGTAAAAATCTCCAGTCCCCCCTTCCCCGCATCCTCCAGATGGCTCATGGAATAATCGGGCGCAATGCGGACCTGCCCGATCACGCACGGTCCACGCGAAAGGAAGCTGCCAAGGAAGTTAGAAATCTCACCTGGCATGCCGGAACCTAGCGGAGATCCCCAGCCGCTTCAACTAGCGTCGGATCACGCTCGCCGTCCGGGACCTCAGGCAGCGCGGCGACGCTTTACACGAAGCTGAGCAGCCGATCTTTGCAGGGCCGCTTGCACAGCAGCATGGCCCTCTTCGTCGAGGTGCTTGCTCTTCATGGCCTCTTCGGCTCGTCGAATAGCTGCTTCCGCCGCCGCTTCATCGATCTCCTCTTCGAGAACGGCCATATCGGTGAGTACGGAGACCGATTCCTGAGTCACCTCGACAAAGCCGGCTCCCACTGCCAGCCGAGTCTCTTCACCGCCTTTCATGATCCGAAGCTCCCCGGGCACGATCTCCGTCATCAAGGCGACATGTTGCGGGAGAACGCCAAACTCTCCTTCAGCGCCCGGGATTACAACAGAATCTACATCGTCTGAGTACGTCTTGGCTTCAGGAGTGACGATTTCAAGTCGGAGAGTGGCCATATGAAGTGTGATCTCTCGGGAGTCAACGTTACTCCTTGATCATGTCGATGCCGCCCTTCATGTAGAAGTTCCCTTCGGGAGCCTCGTCGTGCTTGCCATCGAGGATTTCCTTGAAGCCGCGAATCGTTTCGGAAATCGAGACGTATTGACCGGGTGTTCCCGTAAAGACTTCGGCCACATGGAAGGGCTGGCTCAGGAAGCGTTGAATCTTGCGCGCGCGGAATACGGTCAGCTTATCGTCGGGAGACAACTCGTCCATGCCCAAAATCGCGATAATGTCTTGAAGGTCTTTGTAGCGCTGGAGGACCTTCTGAACGCCACGGGCAACGCCATAATGCTCCTCTCCCACGATTTCAGGGGCGAGGGCCTTGGACGTCGAGGCAAGAGGATCTACCGCGGGGTAGATTCCCAGCTCCGCGATGGAGCGCTCCAACACGATGGTCGAGTCAAGATGCGCAAATGTGTTGGCCGGAGCCGGGTCGGTCAGATCGTCGGCGGGCACGTAAACGGCTTGGAACGAAGTGATCGAGCCTTTGGTGGTCGAAGTGATGCGCTCCTGCAGGTCACCCATTTCTGCGGCAAGTGTGGGCTGATAGCCCACCGCACTGGGAGTCCGTCCGAGCAAGGCGGAGACTTCGGAACCTGCTTGCGAGAATCGGAAGATATTATCGATGAAGAGCAGAACGTCCTGATTCTTTTCATCCCGGAAGTATTCCGCCATCGAGAGGGCTGTGAGCGCGACCCGCAGACGGGCGCCCGGAGGCTCATTCATCTGGCCGTAGACGAGCGCAACCTTGGAATTCTGAATGTTTTTCAGATCGATGACGCCTGCTTCGCTCATCTCCCCATAGAGGTCATTTCCCTCGCGAGTCCGCTCGCCAACCCCTGCGAAGACAGAGTAGCCTCCGTGGCCTTTGGCGATGTTGTTGATGAGCTCCATGATGACGACGGTCTTGCCGACGCCCGCTCCGCCAAATGCACCAACTTTGCCACCCTTGGTGAAGGGACAGATAAGGTCGATGACTTTGATGCCCGTTTCCAGGATTTTCGCCTTGGTATCCTGCTCCACGAGCGGAGGGGAAGGGCGATGGATCGAGTATTTCTTTGTAAATTCCACCGGGCCGCGCTGATCAGTGGGTTCGCCGACGACGTTGAAAATGCGGCCGAGCACGCCCTCGCCAACCGGAACGGAAATCGGCGCCGCTGTGTTAAGTACGTCCATCCCTCGTTGAAGACCTTCGGTGGAACTCATCGCAATTGCCCGCACCCAGCTTTCGCCAAGGTGCTGCTGCACCTCGAGTGTCAGTTTCACGGGTCCCTTGGCTCCGGTAAAGTCGATTTCGAGCGCGTCGAATATCTTGGGCAGCTCCCCTTCTTGCGGATTGAATTCAACGTCCACGACGGGACCGATGACTTGGACGATTTTTCCTTTATTGCTCATGGTAATTACGGGTTAGCCGAGTGCAAGTTGCGCGGTGGAGATTTCGAGAAGTTCCTTTGTGATGCTCGCCTGGCGAGCCTTGTTGTACTCGAGGGTGAGGTCTTTAACGATATCCTTGGCGTTGTCGGTGGCACTCTTCATCGCAACCATTCGGGCGCTGTGCTCCGAGGCGCGCGTACCGAGAAGCATCTGGAAAAGCTCGTAATGGATGTAATAGGGTAGGAGATTATTGAGAATATTTTCCGGGCTGGGCTCGAAAATAATGTCGCCCCCAAGCTCCGGAATCGGTGGCTCGCTAGGGACTTCGACCCCGGCCTCTTCGAGGCTTGTAATCGGAAGCAGCGTCAAGACCGTGGGCTTTTGTGTCAAAGTATTAACGAAGCGCGGAAAGAGAATGGTGACCTTATCGACGTCGCCGCTAAGAAACCTTTCGATGAGAAATTTTGAAATAACCTTAGTCTCTAGGAAAGTTGGGTGTTCTTTCAGCGGGAAGTCGGCGATCACGTTCCGCTTTGTCCGAGCCAGGAATACAGTACCCTTTCGTCCGACCGAGATGAACTTCGTAGTTGTCGTATCGAAATTGGCCGCCTCACGGAAAAGATTCGTATTCAGGCCACCGCAAAGACCCTTGTCGGTGCTGAGAAGGACAACCAGTTCGCTCTTGACTTCACGCTTCTCGAGCAGGCGATGCACCTTTTCTTCGAGGCGGTTTCGGAGCGAAACCAGGACGCGGTTAAGTAAGATCGCATAGGGACGTCCGTTGAGAGCAGCTTCCTGAGCCTTGCGCATTTTCGACGCGGCCACCATCTGCATGGCCTTGGTGATTTGCGCCGTATTCTTTACCGACTTGATGCGGCGTCGGATGTCTCGAAGGCTCGCCATAAAAGGTTACTTGAAGAGGACCTTGAATTCGTCGAGAGCGGTTGTGAGATCCTTTTCGATCTCTTCGTCGATTTGTTTCTTGGCGAGGATCTTGTTGAGGATCCCTTCCTTGCGGGTGCTGAGAAATTCTTGCAGCTTCGTTTGGAATTCCTTCACGCGGTCCACGGGGATGGGATCGAAGTAGCCCTTCTGCATGGCCCAGAGAACCGCCGCCTGAAGCTGCACGTACATCGGCTGGTATTGCGTCTGCTTGAAGAGTTCGACGATGCGCTGCCCCCGGTCGAGGGTTGCTCTGGTGCGCGCATCGAGATCCGAACCAAATTGAGCAAACGCAGCCAGTTCACGATACTGCGCGAGATCGCCTTTTAGCTTGCCGGCCACCTGCTTCATCGCTTTGACTTGAGCGGCGGAACCAACACGCGATACCGAGAGGCCAACCGAGATCGCGGGACGAATGCCCTGATAAAACAAATCGGTCTCCAGGTAAATCTGGCCGTCCGTGATTGAGATGACGTTTGTAGGAATGTAGGCCGACACGTCACCAGCCTGAGTCTCGATGATCGGAAGCGCGGTCAGAGAGCCGTTGCCGAATTTTTCATTGAGACGGGCAGATCGCTCGAGAAGGCGGCTGTGGAGATAGAAGACGTCTCCGGGATACGCCTCGCGTCCTGAGGGACGCTTGAGAAGAAGGGAGACCTGTCGATAGGCCGCCGCATGCTTGGTTAGATCATCAAACACGATGAGCGCGTCCATGCCATTTGACATGAACCACTCCCCCATCGCGGCACCGGCAAACGGAGCCAGGTACTGATCCGTCGCCGCATCGGAAGCAGACGCCGCAAGGATGATTGTGTACCTTAGTGCGTCGTTCTCTTCGAGTACGCCCAGAACACGGGCAATGTTGGAGTTCTTCTGGCCAATAGCCACGTAGATCGAATAGAGAGGACGGAAATTTGGTTCTCCCGACTCTTCGCCAGCTTTGTTGATTTTGGCCTGATTGAGAATCGTATCAATTGCAATCGTGGTCTTGCCGGTTGAACGGTCGCCGATGATGAGCTCGCGCTGGCCTCGGCCAATCGGAATCATTGCGTCAACCGCCATGATCCCGGTCTGCACTGGCTGGCTCACGCTCTTGCGCTCGATAATACCGAACGCAATATTCTCAACAGGATAGAACTCCGTGGCGTCAATCGGCCCCTTGCCATCCAAGGGTTTGCCCAAGGCATCAACGACGCGGCCAAGGAGACCCTTACCGACCGGGGCTTGCAGGAGGCGTCCGGTTGTCTTGACCTCATCGCCTTCGCCGATGGCCGTATAGTTACCTAGAATGATAGCCCCGACCTCCGTCTCTTCGAGGTTGAGCGCCAGTCCATAAATGCCGCCAGGAAATTCAAGCATTTCGTTAAGCATCGCGGCGCTGAGGCCTTCGATTTTGGCCACGCCATCGCCGATCTCCCGCACGATGCCGACGTTGGCCTTGGTGGTGGAAGCGCTTTGAATGCTTTCGATTTTGCTTTCGAGTTCTTGCAGAATGTTGCTCATGAATGGACCGGTTTAAAGTTGCTGGGAGAGTGCGTTGAGCCGGCTGTTTATACTGCCGTCCCAGACATCGCTGCCGAGCCTAATGCGCAACCCTCCAAGAAGGGCTGGCGAAGTCCGAAACTCGGTTGTGATGTCATTTCCGAATTTAAGTCTAAGAGTGTCTGCGATGTTGGCCGCACTCGTTTCATCGAGAGGCTCTGCGCTTTCAATGATCGCATGACGCCTGTCGAGTTCGAGACGCACGAGCCGTGCGAGCTCTTTGAGGATCTTGAGATAGCCGCGTGGCTTTTCAGCAATCAGGCGTTGGGAAATCTCTCCAACGCGATTCTTGTCGAGGCGGCGGTCTACAAGGCTCAATCGAAATGTTTCTCGCGCCGTGCGCCGGACTTCCCTACTGATCTTCATATCAGGCGGCTAGTTGCTTGGCGGTTTCCTCGGAGAGACGCTTCTGGTCCTCGGGCGTTACCACTTTGCCAACGACTTTTGCGGTGGTCTTGACGACAAGATCGACCATCTCCCGCTTGACCTCGGAAACCATCTTGTTGCGCTCTTGCACGATGGTCTCCTGAGCCTTGGTAATGATCCCTTCGGCATCTTTGATCGCCTGCTGAAGGTGCTTTTGGCTAACTGCGTCGCTGCTGGCGCGAGCCTCCTCAAGCAATTTTGCGCCTTCCTCGTTGGCTTTGCGCAGGACCTCCTGATAGCGCAGTTCCGCCTCAGCCAGCTGCTTCTTAATCTTCTCGGCGTTGTGCTGCCCTTCCTCGATTCTACGGCGGCGCTCGTTGAGCATCTTGAGAACAGGCCCAAAGGCGTATTTGTTGAGGACCCAGTACACAACGAGAAACAAGATGACTTGAGCGATGAACTTCGGCCAGGTTACCCCGAAGTTCGTAAAAATCTGTGTTATAACGTCCATTTCCGAAGAATGCTGAGCCGCCCGCCCTCGCAAGAGCGGGCGGCCAATGAGCTTAGCGGCCCTGGAAGGCGAGAATCAGCGCATAAATTGCGATGGATTCCGCAAGAGCCATGCCGAGGATGCTTAGCGTAAGCACGCGCCCGAAGGCGCCGGGATTGCGTCCCACAGCCTCAGCAGCCTTCGCTCCAACGAGACCGATTCCGATTCCGGAGCCGAGTCCCGCCATGCCGAGGGTGAAACTGCCGCTTACACCCGCTGCCGTCGCTGCCGCTGCTTCCGCAAGTATAGGTAGGATCATAATGTATGTTTTATGTTTTTGTGTTTGCCTTTCTCACCGTCCGCAGACTTGCACGGTCCCGGTGGGAAACTTGTCAATGCTCCTCTTCCTCATCGTGAGTCGTGGAGAGCTGGATATAGACGGCGCAGAGCAACGTGAAGACCAAAGCCTGCAATAGTCCGACCAGCAGTTCAAGAAAGTAAAAAGGAACAGGCACAATAAGGCTGATCGCATAGGTGACAAACGTTGGGAGGCCCAGCGTCTGCCCCAGAGTGATCATTGATGCCAATAAGGTCTCGCCCGCAAATACGTTCCCAAAAAGTCGCAGCGACAAGGAGACCGGACGAACAAGGATGGACACCACCTCGATGACCCCGACGAAGAGGAAGAGCAAGGCGAAAATGAGCTTCATGAGGCCTTTGAGGCCGCCCTTGGGTCCGAAGGTGTGAACAATAAATCCCCAAAGGCCGACTTCCGAAATCGTCCAATAGAGCCAAAAGCAAAAGGCGACGAGCGCCATGCCCAGCGTCATGTTGAGATCCGCAGTCGTTGGCCGCAACAGGGGCACCACGACTTCAAAGCCATGGCCCGGTACATCGTGCCCCCACCCGATTGAGCCCACACCGGGAAGGAGCCCAAACCAGTTGGCGACAAGGATGAAAATAAAGAGCGTGGCGAGCAGGCTAAAGACGCGTGAAACCATGTGCTTGCCCACGATGCCTTCGAGCATGTCGTACAAGAATTCGACGACCGCTTCAAAGCTGTTCTGCGTCGCGCCGGGAACGAGCTGCATGGTCTTGGTTGCTTTGCGCGCCCACCAAAGGACAACACCGACGACGACAAGCGCAGCGAGGATCGAATTCGTCAGCCACTCCAAATACGAAACGCCGAGCTGGTCCTGGCTGAAATTCGGGGCATTCAGCGTCAAACCAGCGGCGATAAGATAAAAGGATTCCATGGGCGAGAGACTTCCTCTGCGCGCCCATAGCATCAATGCCATCTCATGCTGTCAAGCGCGGTGAAGATGATATTTCTGCCTGGGCGGACAATCGCTCTTTTTATCGTTCGCTTTCCCGCGCGCAAGCCCTATTTGCAAAGCGTTTTACGCGCCAAGGCCTGGCTGCTTTGAGGCCGACAGTTCGACCAGGTGTCCCAAAGTGACGAGGCCGACGATCTGGCCGGAGGCATTCACGACGGGAAGAACAGGCTCGGAAGACTGCTGCATGAGCTCCAGGGCCTCGTCGAACCCGGTTTCCGGGTGAACGGTGGGAAGCCTCCGTGCGATGCAGTTCGCCGCGGCCTGCGCTGGGAGTTCGCGAACGGCTTTTTCGAGTTCCTCTCGGCTTGCGAAGCCATGGAGGCGGAGCCGTTCGTCCACGAACGGGAAAATCTTTTGTGTGCTTCCCGCGAGGCTCGCGGAAATTTCAGCCACTTTCAAAGAAATCGGCAAGGTCTGGAAGCGCGTGATCATCGCCTGTCCCACGCGGAAGCCCTGCCCTGCCTCTCGCAAGCGTGCATAAGTCAGTTCCTGCTGTGCGCCCAAAAAAACAAAGAGCGCGATGAACATGAGCATTGTTCCGCCCCAAGGGGTCAGACTCGCGAGGACAAAGAGCACTGCGATGACCTGCCCGACTCTCGCCGCCAATTCGGTCGCGGCTGCATAGCGCATCTGCGTAGCCAGCAGCGCGCGCAGAATTCTTCCCCCATCCATCGGGAAAGCCGGGATCAAGTTGAAGGCCACGAGCAGAACATTCACAGACAAGAGCTTTACCACGAGGCTCCCGCTCGGTGTGTCGATCAAGAGAAATTCATGGAATGGCAGCACTCCTCCGATCAGGAGAAACAGGAAAACTGCGATCACGACATTGACCGCCGGCCCCGCGATCGCAATGACAAATTCCTGCCAAGGGTTGGTTGGCATTCTCTCCAAGCGCGCGACGCCGCCGATCGGAAGCAGGGTGATGTCGGGAGTCCGAATGCCAAAAGTCTTTGCGGCGAAAGCATGGCCGAACTCGTGCAGCAATACGCACACAAAGATCAGCAGCGTAAAGATCACCCCGCCCACCGCCGCCTTCGGGCCGCCCTCCACATAGTAGATCCAGGCAAAAACAACCAGAAGCAGCAGAAAAGTGAGGTGAATGCGCACCTGAATGCCACCGATGGTTGCTATTCGATAGGACCATTTCACGTTCCGGCACGATGGCCGAACAAGCCAGCGAGGCAAGTGTTTTCCGGAAAGAGACCGGTGCGTTCGGAAGCGAGTAAAAGGATGACGAATCGAGCCTGAAGCCCAAAGTCGGATCTGCTTGGGAGTTTTGACATCCGCACATGCCCGGATATTCTGCCAGGCTCTATGGAAGTCCCGAAAGTTCTAGTCGCCGATCCGGTTTCTCAGCGGGGATTGGACGAAATCGCCATTGGCGGCGAGCTCGAGGTCGTTGTCAAGACGGGTCTAGCCGAGGCCGAGATCATCAATATCATCCCCGAGTTCTCCGCCCTCGTTGTTCGCAGTCAGACGAAGGTGACCGCTGCAGTCCTCGAAGCGGCCAAGAAACTCAAGGTGGTCGGGAGAGCCGGGGTAGGCGTTGACAACGTCGATATCGACGCCGCAACCCGGCGGGGAGTCATCGTCATGAACACACCTGGCGGGAACACGATTTCGACAGCGGAGCATGCCTTCTCGCTTCTTGTCTCGATCGCACGGGCCATACCCCAGGCGGATGCAAGTGTGAAGGCCGGCAAATGGGACCGCAAGAGATACGAGGGCGTGGAGCTCTACAACAAAACCCTTGGTATCCTCGGAATGGGTCGCATTGGAACCGAGATCGCGCGGCGGGCCATCGCATTCGGAATGCGTGTGCTGGCTTACGACCCCTACCTTTCCGCCAGCAAAGCGCGCAGCCTTCAGGTAGAACTCGTCGAGCACCTCGATGAGCTTCTCCCGCTGTGCGATTTCATTTCGATGCATATGCCGCTCACCGATGAGACGCACCATATGCTCGACGAGCGCCGACTTGCTTTGTGCAAGAAGGGCGTCCGAATCGTTAACTGCGCACGCGGCGGCCTGATTGACGAATCTGCTCTCCGACACGCGTTGAGCAAAAAGCATGTTGCCGCCGCCGCGCTTGATGTTTTCGAGGTCGAGCCTCCGCCGGCAGACTTTCCCCTGCGAGACCTAGAAAACATCGTCTTTACCCCTCACCTTGGAGCCAGCACAGCTGAGGCGCAAGAAAACGTGGGCATCGAAATTGCGCAGGCCATCCGTGCCGCGCTGCTCGACGGCGAAATACGCAACGCAGTTAACATGCCGAGCATGGATGCCAAGACCGCTGCCCTCGTCAAACCCTACCTCACCCTTGGCGACAAACTCGGCCGCTTCGCCGCTCAGCTTGCGCCCAACCGCAATGACCGGATCGTCATCACCTACGGGGGAAAAGCCGTTGAGTTGCCATCGGATGATGCCGTTACTCGCTCAATTTTGACCGGCTTCCTTAAGCACACCGGCGGCGAGGAGGTCAATAGCGTCAACGTGCGCTCCGTGGCGGCCGCTCGTGGCATCGCAGTTCAGGAAGTGAAATCCACCGAGCAAACCGATTTCAACGAGTGGTTGCATTTGGCTGTTTGGAGCGGAAACACGAAAGTTTCCATTGGGGGCACCTTTTTCGGTGCAAGGAACGAACCGCGGATTGTTCGCGTCAACAGTAACCCCGTGGAGGCGACCCCCAGCGGGGTGATCCTGCTTCTCGAGAATCACGACGTTCCTGGAATTGTCGGCAAGATCGGCACGATCCTCGGAGCGCACAACGTGAACATTGCCAGCATGAGCTTGTCCCGTAACGAAGCGGGAGGCCGGGCGCTCACTCTGCTCAATCTCGATAGCGCGCCGGGCAGCGACCTGCTTCCCAAGCTCCTCGAGAGCGGGGATATCTTTTCGGCTCGCGTGATTCAGCTGTAGAAATTTTTCACTCCTCGAGTCCCATTGCGGCGGCACGGGAGTTTGCCAGACTCTTCGGCCTTGCAGCCGGACACAGCCTAAGGCTTAATTGCAGCCGCAATGTCCGAACAACCCCTGACTGGCCACGAATGTCCCGGAGACCCTTGTACGATTGTGATTTTCGGCGCATCGGGCGATCTCACAAAACGCAAGCTGTTGCCTGCTCTCTATAATCTCAAGGCCCTGAAACTACTGCCCGCCGATTTCGCCATCATTGGTGTCGCCTCCACCGAAGGAAACGACGAAATGTATCGTCAGACGATCACGGAAAACATCAAGCAGTTCGCGACCCGGCCGGTTGACGACAAGGAATGGAACGATTTTGCCAATCGCAGCTACTATATCCAGGGCGATTTCAATGCGATAGAGACGTTCAAACATCTCGCTGCGAAAATCGCTGACACGCAGAAGACTTGGAATCTGCCAGGGAACGTCCTCTTCTATCTCGCGGTGGCGCCCGCGTTCTTCGCAAAGGTCGTCGAGCAACTCCATGCCGTTGGCCTCACCTCGCAGGCGTCCAATGCTTGGCGACGGATCATCATCGAGAAGCCGTTTGGACACGACCTGACAAGCGCAAGAGAGTTGAACCACGCGCTCAGCGAGAGCGTAGAGGAATCGCAGATTTACCGCATCGATCATTACCTCGGCAAGGAGACTGTGCAGAACATCATGGTCTTTCGCTTCGGGAATTCCACCTTCGAGCCCGTATGGAACCGGCGCTATATAGAATACGTTCAGATCACGGTTGCCGAGGAACTCGGGGTCGAATTGCGGGGCGGATATTACGACCACTCCGGCGTTGTTCGCGACATGGTCCAAAACCACATCCTCTCTGTCCTGTCGTTGGTTGCCATGGAGCCGCCAAGCTCCATTTCAGGCGATAGCGTTCGCAACGAGAAAGTGAAGGTGCTCGAAGCGATCCGGCCCATGGAGCCGGAGGAGGTCCTCGCCAACACAGTGCGCGGTCAATACGGGTCCGGCGTGATCGACGGCAAGGGCGTCCCAGGCTATCGCACCGAAGTCGATGTCAACCCGCAGTCAAACACTGAGACCTTCGTTGCGATGAAGCTGGAAGTGGAAAATTGGCGGTGGGCGGAGGTTCCGTTTTACATTCGGAGCGGCAAGCGCCTGGCTGCGCACACGACGCAGATCGTCATCGGTTTCCGTCGGGCGCCTCTCCTTCTGTTCGGCGATGACATTCAGAGCAACATCACCCCAAACCGGCTCGTCATTCACGTGCAGCCCGGAGAAGGGATCACCCTCGATATTCACGCCAAACGGCCCGGTCCTCAAATCTATCTTGCCAACGTTCCGCTGGAGTTCAGTTACGCAGAATTCGGCGAACACACTGCCGCGACGGGCTACGAAACCCTCCTCTATGATTGCACGATAGGTGATGCCACCCTTTTCCACCGCTACGACAGCGTGGACGCTTCCTGGCGGATCGTGAACCCAATCCTTGACGTCTGGCAGGCTCTTCCAGCTCGAGACTTCCCAAATTACGCCGCGGGCACCTGGGGGCCGGAGGCGGCGAACAATCTCATCGAAAAAAAAGGCCACAAGTGGCACCACTACCAGCTCCAGCACTAACCAACGCAGAGTCCCCTCATCCCTCCCAAAAAACCATCAACGCTGTGCCTGCTACCAGCAATACCGCATCGCAAATGTCCGACCAACCCCAAATCATCCTCGCCGGTGACATCGGCGGCACCAAGAGCAACCTCGCGATACTCTCCGTGGATCACGATACGCTCAAGATCGAGCGCAACCATCGATTTCCAAGCTCAGACTATCCCAGCCTCAATGCCATCATCCACGAATTCCTAACGGATGATGAGGAGGGTCACCTTCTCACTGCCTGCTTTGGCGTGCCAGGCCCAGTCAAGGATGGCCGTGCCAAGACGACAAATCTCAAGTGGGGCGTGGATGCCAGCGAGATCGCGAAGGAATTTTCGATTCCTCAAGTGAGCATTCTGAACGATCTGGAAGCCAATGCTTACGGAATTGGCGAACTCAGCCCGCATGATTTTGCAGTCATTCAGGAAGGCTCTCCGGAATCGGAAGGCAACCGGTGTGTCGTTTCACCGGGGACCGGTTTGGGCGAAGGCGGGCTGTATTGGGACGTCAAGCGGAAGAAGTATCGCGTATGGGCCTGCGAGGGTGGTCACACCGATTTCGGTCCCCGCAACGAACTCGAGATCGCGCTCCTCGAATACCTCATTAAGGAATACGGACATGTCAGCTATGAGCGCGTAGTCTCCGGCATGGGCATAGAAAACATTTACAAGTTTCTGCGCGACACCGGTCGGGGACGCGAGCTTCCAAACGTCGCCGCGGAGATGGAGACAGGCAACATCGGGTTGATCATTTCCAAGTACGCGGATTCCGGCGAGTGCCAGATGTGTGTGCAAACCATAGAGACTTTTGTCTCTTCGTTTGGGGCAGAAGCAGGCAACATGGCTCTAAAGACAATGGCCACCGGCGGCGTCTATCTGGGCGGCGGCATACCTGCTAAAGTCTTTAATGATACCCGGAGCACCGTTTTTCTTGAATCGTTCAATGACAAGGGCCGTCTTTCCGGGCTTATGCAAACGATGCCAGTCAAGATCGTGCTCAACGACCAGGCTGCACTTCTCGGCGCGGCCAGCTACGCCCTGGATCGCGTCAGCGCCGGTTAGTCTAAGCGCGAACCACCGACCGGGAAAGGCTGACGCCTTGCTTGTTATTGGATCAACCGTTCGAGCGAGGCATCAGGAGCGGCTCCGAGCGCAGTGGCTTTGGCATAATGCTCCTTGGCGAGTTGGAGGGACGGCGGCTGTGTCGTTGCGTAAAGGACCGCAAGATTGAAGTGGGCATCCGAGTATTGCGGCTTGAGATCGATCGCCCTCTTGAGCTGAATTTCCGCTTCGTTCCACTGTTCCTTCTGGCCGAGGCAGACGCCAAGATAGTTATGAGCCACCGCGTCTTCATCATTGAAAGCGACCGCCTTGTGCAAGACTCCGATCGCCTCGCCGAACTTGCCCTGTCGGCTGAAGGCAATTCCTAGATTGGTGTAGGCATAAGAATCCTTGCCATTGATTTCGACTGCCTTCCTAAGTGTCGCCTCCGCAGCAGGAAGCTGACCGCCCTCGATCTGCACAGCGCCCAGGTTGCACAATGCGAAGTAGCTGTTGGGAATTATCTGAACCGCTTGCTGATAGATCTTTTCCGCTTCGACATAGTCCTTGAGCTCGAAATGTTTCTTGGCTTGTCCGATGAGTTTACGAACATCTTCGGGTAGCGACTCGGGCTCCGCCGGCTCTTGGAGGGCCCTTCGAGGTTGCGCCTCCTCTTCGCCCGGTTTGCTAATGGCAACAGCTACTTCAAGGCTTTGAGCACTAGATTCAGTGAGAAGAGCCACCGGTTCCTTGAAAACCGACCGCTCTTCGGCTGTCAACTGAAGCACGGGCGCTCCGAGGACCGTTAGCTGCTGCCTAATGGCGTCGGAATTGACATTCGATGCTTCAATTTCATGCTCGATGAGCTTCCTTGCATCGTCGCGCTTGGTCTGCTCCTTGATTTGGCGCAAAATGATTCCGCGCAAGAGTTCGTTTTCCAAGGCGACTTTCTTCTCGTCGGTGGAGTTCGCCTCGGCTTGAGCAAGGCGGCCAGACGCTTCATCAAGCTGCTTGCGCAACTGGCTCAGCTGATCATCCCCCTTGCCGATGCGCGCCTTGGCCTCGAGCAGTTTATCATTCGCTGCGCGCACCTCGCTTCTCAGGGAACCAATAACGCGATCCTTCTCGGCGATTTTTTCGGAAGTCACATTCTCAAGCTTTGCCACAAGGACCTTCTTCTCGGCGGCAAGCTTCTCAAACTCGGTCTTGCTTACAGTGCGCTGTGAGATTTCTGCGAGCTCGCTTCTCAGCTGCCGGTTTTCTCCGGCAACGCGCTCAATCTCCAGCGAATTGTCCTTCATCTTCTTTGCCTTTGCCAAGGCTTGGTCACGAGCGTCATCAAGTTCTCGGCGCTCAGTCAGAAGGCCCGACCTTATCCTATCGCTCTCATCGATATACTTGGCGGCTTTTTCGAGCTTAGCGAGCAGGCGTTCGTTCTCCTCCTGAAGCACTTCGTTGTCGGTCTGCAGATCGGTGAACTGCTTGAAAATGCCTGCGTATTTTTTCTCGAGGCCATCTCGGATCTCAACAAGCGAAACCCCGTCTTTCTTCATGTCCTCGAGCGAGGAAGCTGTCTGAGCTAGCTGGGCCTTCAGTTCGACGACGCCCACCTTTGTCCTGTCAACCTCTACGAGCGCGCTTTGCAGATCCGCCGACTTCTTCAACAGCCGTTCATTCAACTTTTCGTTCTCAGCCTGCGCCTGGGCCAGCTGGCGACGCAGATCGAGCAACTCGCGTTCCGCAGCGCCGAGGCTTGTGCGGCTCGTTGAACGATTCTCGTCGAAAGGAGCGGCGCGGAAGGGCTCTCGGACGGTGCGCTTGGGAGCCGAGGGCGGTTTGACGGTTACAACCGGTTCGGTGGAAACGCTGGGAGCTAACGAAATTGCCTTGTCCGGTTCAGGAAGGTCTCCCTCGGGCGCCTCCATCAATTGCGACGCGCTTGTCGAGTCGCCCCCCAGCCGGACGACGTTTTCCAGCGTTTTCCGAAGGCGATAATCAACTACAAGCGGCTGCCAGTCTGGAGCCGATTTGCTGATCTGCTGGAGGATGCGCAACGCGGAGCGATACTTGTTCAATGCCTCCCGGGGTTTCGCTTCCCGCTCGAGGTTCTCACCCGCTTGGAAGTCCTTGTAGGCTTTGAGAAAGAGGTCGGAGAACTCCTCGGCAAACCCTGAGCTAAGCATCGCTAGCGATGCTCCTAGCACAATTAAGAAGACTCCCGGCCGCATTTGTTCAAAAGGGAGGGCTAATATCATAACTCTGGCGCCAAATGCAAGGCCGAAAGAACGCAAAACGTCATCTTGTAAGTGCCATGTAATAAGCGCGTTGCAGTTCTAGACAAAATGTTCACAGGTGTTGACAAGGTCGAGAGTCGGGTGCTAGCTTGCGCGCAAATTTTGGCGGCGGAGCGAGCGGCCGCAGACAAACTCGACATGGAAGCCCTATTAGATCAGCCGGTTCTTGTGCTCAACCGTTTGTGGCAGGCGGTCAACACATGCTCGGTACGGCGCGCCTTTACTCTTCTCTATCGGGGAAACGCGCAGGTGGTATCGACGGATGGAAGGAATAATTATCTGACACACGATTTCCTGAGCTGGCAGGATTTTTCACAGGCGAATCCCGAACCGGAAATGGTTCGCACGATTTCGGTGAGCATTCGCATACCGCGAATTATCGTACTCTTGCTTTTCGAGCGATTGCCAAAGAAAGAGGTCAAGTTTACGAGGCACAATGTATTTGAACGCGACAAGAATACCTGCCAGTACTGTGGCAAGGTCTTTGAGCGAAATGACTTGAACCTTGATCACGTCCTTCCGAGAGACCGGGGAGGCCAAACGACTTGGGAGAACATCGTTTGCTCGTGCATCCCTTGTAACACAAAGAAAGGCAATAGGCTTCCTTGCGAAGCTGGTATTCAGCTTATCCGCAAGCCGAAGCGCCCCAAATGGCGGCCGTTCGTAAACATCAGCTTCTCCCGCCATCAGCACGATAGCTGGAAGCATTTCCTCGACCTCGCCTACTGGAACGTCGAGTTGGGCCAATAGCCGGTCCCGCAGCACGAGGGCTCCGTTCACATCGTGAATATGCAAAACACTGCCGCTCCAAATGATAAAGAGGCAAGGGCGGCCAGGCAGTAGAGCACCGCACCAAGGGGCTCACTGGTCCTTGCGCTTTTTGGGGACGGCGAAGAGCTGACAAAATTTTCCGGCCGGACGCTCGAAGTTGCGACCTCGAGAGAGGTTGTAAGAAAATCGGGCCGCGGTTGAGAGAGCGGGGCCTCTTCCTCGCTCACGAAGAGGCCTTCGACGCTTCCGAAACGCACTTCATCTCCGTTCCGAAGAACGGCATTCGTGATTTGCTCACCGTTGACAAACGTTCCGTTGGTGGACCCTGTATCCTGGAGATGATATCTGCCTTCCTTCAGGAAGATGTCGGCATGGTGACTTGAGACGGACACCTCGTCGATCTGGAGCATGTTATGCGCAAGCCGTCCTATGGTCGCCCGCTCTTCGCCAAGATCGAAGTTGATCGGATTGTCCTTGGAGAGAAAGATGTGGAGCCGCGCCATGTCGGCGAAGTCTTAGAACTTTTCTTTTGCCGCCTCAACTTCTTTGGCGAACTCGGCGAAAAAATACGACGCATCGTGCGGTCCCGGGGAGGCTTCCGGGTGATACTGGACGCTGAATGCCGGAAGCATTTTGTGTCGCAATCCGGCCACGGTGCCGTCGTTGAGATTAATATGCGTGACTTCGACATTTTCCGGCAACGAATCGGGGTCCACGGCGTAGCCATGATTTTGGGACGTAATGGCTACCTTTCCGGTGCGAAGGTCTTTGACCGGCTGATTCGCGCCGCGATGTCCGAACTTCAATTTGAACGTTTTGCCGCCAAGGGCTAGCGCCAGAATTTGATGTCCGAGACAAATCCCAAAGAGCGGGCGCTTTTCGATCAATCCTCTCACGGCTTCGTGCGCGTAGTTCAGAGCGGCGGGATCCCCGGGCCCGTTGGAAAGAAAGATCCCCTCCGGGTTCATGGCCAGGACCTCGGCGGCCGGCATGGACGCCGGGACGACCCTTACGGCGAATCCATTTCGGCGGAGCGAGCGGAGAATGTTCCTTTTGAGTCCGAAATCGTACGCGACGATTCGGTGCGAAGCGGGAGGCAGCTCTTCAAAGCGATTTCCTGCCTCATCGGCGGACAGATCGGGAGGCAAATCGCTTCGAGAGAGGACCCATTTTCGGCTCAGCCGGTTCTCAGTGTCCCAATCGTACGCAGTCCGCGTTGTCACTTCCTGCACGAAATCCACTCCCTCGTACGGGACGGCTTTGGCGAGACTTACAGCTTCCTCGTCGCTCGCATCCCCCACCGCGATGCAGGCACGCATAGCCCCCGATCTGCGCAACCGTCGTGTCAGCGCGCGGGTATCGATGCCTTGAATGCCTGGAATCCCATGTTCCAGAAGATACTCGTCAAGACTTCCCTGCGAACGCCAGTTGCTCGCCAGCGAACTGAGCTCTTCGATGACGAACCCGCGAACTTGAGGCGCTGCGCTTTCCACGTCGATGAGGTTGACACCGTAGTTTCCAACCAATGGATACGTCATCGCCACGATCTGACCTCGATAGGAGGGATCGGTGAGCACCTCTTGATAGCCGGTCATCGAGGTGTTGAAGCAAACCTCGCCGGCCTGGGTCTGAGCTGCGCCAAACGAGGTCCCGCGAAATATGGTTCCATCCTCGAGAGCAAGTATCGCGTCCACCACGGGAGAATAGACGCTTCCGTCCGATGCTCAACGGCAAATCATAGTCCAAGGGATTCGAGGGGGCCGTGAGAGATAGCGCGAACGCTTCTTAATCGCATTCCCTGGCACTGCCGGAAGAAAAGATGGCCTGCTTCAAAAGAAGCAGGCCATGGGAATTATTGCCCCGCGAGTGCCGTTCCGACGCATATCCCGTTCCCTAAGTAAGGGTGGATGACCGCCCCGAGGTGCGCTGACTTCCAGTGAAGGCCTGTCATTGCACCTCGTAGCCAAGCCTCCGGGACGATTTGTTTTATCGGTTCGGGAGCTTGCGTCGTTCAATCGCGAACACCACAGGGCAAATCTGCAATTTCGCCTTTCGGCGAACAAAATTTTTTTCGAGAGAGCTATTCCCGGAAATCCACTGCCAGCCTTGCCTTCAACTGCTGCCTCAAGCGATCACAGGCAGTGTTGACTTCCTCGTTGCTGAGCGTCCTCCCCTGCGCGCGGAATGTCAAGGAGATCGCGAGCGATTTGCGATCGGCGGGTAGCTTCTGGCCCCACGGATCCACATATATGTCAAACGGTTCGATCCTCTCGAGAAACTCTTCTCTTGTCTCCAAAAGCTCCCTTTCGATGTCTCCATAGGTCAAGGCGATTGGGCATACTACGGCGATGTCGCGTACCACCGCAGGAAACTTTGGAATGTCTTGAAATGCCGAAGGGCGCCGGATTGTTCGAAGCACCTCGAGAGCAATCTCCCCGATGAGCACTGGCTTGACAGCGTCAAGCGTTCGGGCGACGGTCGGCGCCAGCTGGGCCAGAGTTCCGATGGGCCTTCCCCGCGCAAGGAAATCGGCAGACAGAGCCAGCGGTGGTCTCGCGTGATTACGATTCCAATCCAAAGAAACCGGTGCCAGCGCCTCGACGATGCCCTTCGCGTCGTGCCAGTCAAGGTCCCTTGCCTTATCCCCACGCCAGCTCTTGGGTACAGCGTCACCATAAATGGTAAACGCTAGCATTTCCTGCTCTTCGGATGATTCAGCATGAAAGGTTCGGCCGATTTCGTAGAGGCCGATGGATCGTGCGCCATGTCGAATGTTGCGTTCCAGCGCTTCAATCAAGCCGGGAATGAGGCTTGTGCGTAGAAACGCATGATCTTCTCCCAATGGGTTTCGCAGGTGCAGCGGCTTTTCATCCCGCCAGAGCTTCCGCTCAGACACGAGTGCGCTCGTGCGAGCTTCGCTCAAGCCAAGGGCAAGAAGCTGCTGACGGACACTCGTCTGAAAGTCGTAAATCTCGTCGGCCTCATCAGGTGCAGCCGGCGTCACCATAATTCGGCTGGGAATCCTGTCGATTCCGATCACGCGAGCTACCTCTTCGATCAAATCCACCTCGCGAGCCAAATCGCGCCGATGGTTGGGAATCTTCCATTCCACCGCATCCTCGCCGACAACTGCCTGCGCGAGGCCCAACCGTAAGAGCGCGTCGCGAACTTCACTCGCCGAGACATCTGCACCGAGAAGCGATCGACATCGCGATATCCGGAGCGACACAGGTGCCGGCGGGAGGGGCGGTGCTCCGGCCACGACTACCGTTTCGTCGCCTCGCCCTCCCGCAAGTTCTTCGATCAGGCTTGTGGCGCGCGCCGACGCAACAAGCACGCCTGAGGGGTCCACTCCCCGCTCGAATCGATAACTCGATTCGCTTTGCAGATTGTGAAAGCGAGCCGAGCGCCGCACCGAGGACGGTTCGAAAAACGCGCTTTCCACGAGAACCTCCGTAGTCGCCTCGGTCACGCCCGATCCTTCCCCGCCCATCACCCCGGCAAGGCCGACAGGGCCATCTGCATCGGCGATTGCAAGATCCTCGGCTGAGAGAAGACATTCGCTTCCATCCAGAGCGGCGAACTTCTCCCCGTCGTGAGCGAGCCGGACGATGATCGCACCGTGCACCTTGCCAGCGTCGAAAGCATGAAGAGGCTGGCCGAGCTCGAGCATCACGTAGTTTGTGATATCCACGACGTTGTTGACCGAGCGAAGGCCGGCCGCCGCCAGCCGACCGGAAAGCCACTGCGGACTTGGCCCTACCTTCACGCTTTTGATTCGGCGTACTGAATAGAGCGGACACAACGCCGGCGCTTGAACAGAGACCATATGCTCGTGCGCCATCTCGACGTCGGGCAGGTGGACGGGATTGAGGCGGAAAGCGTTTCCAGAGAATGCGGCCACTTCGCGTGCGACACCGGAATGGCTCAGCCAGTCGGGGCGGTTTGGGGTGACTTCCACCTCAAGGAGCGTGTCCGCCGGGTATAGCTCGGAAAGCGGTCTTCCGACAGTGCACTCCTTCGGAAGAATCAGGAGACCCTCGGCATCCTCTGCGAGGTCAAGTTCTCTTGCGCTGCACAGCATTCCCTCACTTTCCACCCCGCGCAGTTTGCCAACCTTGATCTTGAGACCCCTAGGGAGAATGGCCCCTGGAAGCGCCAGCGGCACCTTGTCCCCGGGCTTGTAGTTCTTCGCGCCGCAAACAATCTGGCGTGGCTGCTCCGATCCGTCATCGACCCGGCAGACGCTCAAGCGGTCCGCATTCGGATGCTGTTCGGATTCGAGAATCTTCGCGACAACGATCTTCGGAAAATCAGCTCCCTTTTTCGTGATGCTCTCGACCTTGATTCCTGTGCGCGTTAGCAAGGCATCCAACTCCTCCACGGAGCCGTTCCAATCGACGAAGTCGCGAAGCCAGTTAAGCGAGATGTTCATCGTTTCAACGTCTCGGGCGTGTGATCAACCATCCGCATCGTTGTCAAAATTGTTTCAGGAATCTGAGATCGTTCTCCACCAAGATCCTGATATCGGGGACACGGGCCAGATTCATTGCGAGCCGGTCGAGCCCGAAACCAAAAGCAAATCCGGTGACCTTTTCCGGATCGTAGGCGCGGTCGCCACGCCTTTCGCAGATCTGCTCGAAAACGGCCGGATCGACTAGCCCACATCCGGCGAGCTCCATCCAGTTCCCTCCAAGGGCTTCCGTCCGAATATCGATCTCGTAACTCGGTTCGGTGAACGGAAAAAAATGCGGACGGAACCGAACTTTGGTTTCCGGCCCCAGCAGCTCGCGAAAGAAAAACTCGAGCGTGCCCTTGAGATCGGCCACCGAAACCTCCCGATCGACAAAAAGACCTTCCATCTGTGTGAATTGGGCAAGGTGGGTGGCATCCACCTCGTCGCGCCGATAGGCGGAACCGGGCGCAATAACGCGCACCGGTGGAGTTTGCAATTCCATCACCCGGATCTGGACGGTGGACGTATGCGTCCTCAGCAGGCGTCCATCGGGGAGGTAGAAGGTATCCTGCTCGTTGCGCGCCGGATGATCAGGGGGCGTGTTAAGCGCATCAAAGCAATGCCACTCGGTCTCGATGTCCGGTCCGTCGGCAAGCGCGAACCCCAGGCTGCGAAAAATCCTCACCGCCTTATCCAGCAAATGCGTGAGCGGGTGGATCGAACCGAGCTCGCGTCGTGTCCCCGGCAGCGTGATGTCAATCTTCGAAAGCTCGCGGGCGTCCGAGACAGCTTCCAGATTGCTTTCTTTTCTTTCCCACGAAGTCGAAACATCCTCTCGCAGCTGATTCAAGAGCTTGCCGAGTCGTGGACGATCGTCCTTGGCGACATCCCGCATTCCCTCGCTGAGCCGCGTGATTTCCCCACTCTTGCCCAGGTATCGAACCCGGGCATCGTTAAGCGATTTGAGATCGCTTGCGGCCTCGATAGCCGTGATCGCCTCGGTCCGTAGTAATTCTATCCTTGACTCCATCGAAGAGCGTGGCGCTATGGATCGCTATTTCTACGTAGAGAGAACAGAGGTGAAACAAACCTCCCCTACCGATCTTGCTAGGCTGCTGCTACCTTGGATGCCGCTTTCGCCTTTTCGACGATTTGCTTGAAAGCAGCTTCATCCTGAACGGCAAGGTCCGCCAGAACCTTTCGGTCGAGCGCAATCCCGGCCGCCTTGAGACCTTCGACGAAGCGGCTGTAAGTGATGCCCTCCGCGCGAACCGCCGCATTGAGTCGAGTGATCCAGAGCGAGCGGAAGGTGCGCTTGCGCGTCTTGCGATCGCGATAGGCCCAGTACTTCGCCTTCATCTGGGCGTCCTTTGCGTAGCGAAACAGCTTGGATCGGCGGCCGCGATATCCTTTGGAGGCGTTAATCACCCTTTTGCGGCGAGCCCGGCTCGCGGGCGAATTGGTTGCACGTGGCATGTAATGTTCCCCGCCATCTCTTTGCGGGGCTCCGTGGAGCTGGCTGTTGTTTTCTTGTGATCCGCGGACTCACCAGTTCCGAAAGCCTCGAATTCTCGAAGCAGTCCGACGGATCGCTTCCCCTATGCGAAGGGCAGATTGGCCCTGATGCGGGCAACGTCGGAGTCGTGCACAAGGACGGACTTGGCGAGATTGCGTTTACGCTTCGACGACTTGCACTGAAGCAAATGCCGACGACCGCCGCGGGTGCGCACGATCTTGCCTGTGGCAGTGACCTTGAAGCGTTTGGCAACCGATTTGCGCGTCTTGCTGCGTGCGATGGGCTTTGGCATGAGAAAAGGGGCAGAAACGTAACGTATCAACGAACTTTGGCAATGAAAAGTTTCACAAGAGCGACACCGCGCGCACACGTGAGAGCTTCTTTTGCGTCCACGATTCGCCCGTTTGGTAAAGAGACAGGATGTTTGCCTTGACCCCGAAGCCGCAACGTCGATTTGATTAAGAGATACCCCCGAATGAAGAAAGCCATTGTGATTCCCTCCTACCGCGCGGAGAAAACCTTGCCGTCCGTGCTTCCTCGTATCCCAGGGGCATTCTGGGACGACGGAGTCGCCATAATCGTCAATGACAAGAGTCCCGACAGGACCGGTGAGGTGGCGGAAGCCCTCAAGAACCAATGGGCGGGGCTCGATGTCGTCCATCATGAGATCAACCGAGGCTACGGCGGGGCCCAAAAGACCGGCCTCAAGCGAGGCCTGGAACTGGGCGCCGATGTATTCGCAATCGTGCATGCCGACGGCCAATACGCGCCGGAAGTCGTGCTGGATCTTATGAAGCCGATCCTCCAGGGAAGGGCGCAAATTGTCCAGGGTTCGCGGATGGCCGGTGGAGGAGCGCTTCGCGGCGGCATGCCATATGCCCGCTACATCCCCAACCGTGTTCTTACCTTCCTCGAGAACATTGTCTTCGGAACGCAAATGGCCGAGTTTCACAGCGGCTACATGCTTTACTCTCGCAGCCTGCTTGAACGAGTGCCCTTTGAGCAGCTTCAGAACAACTACAACTTTGATGCCGAAATGATCGTCGTTGCGCACTTACTTGGCATGGAGTGCGCGCAGATTCCCATTCCGACCCGATATGATGAGGAGGTATCCAGCCTCGACCCTATCCCGTATGGAATTAATGTCCTCAAGATGATGGCTCGACATCTAGGCGGTCACTATCGAAAACTGGTAAGATAGGATGGAAAACCCTCTTCATTCCTGTAGGAAAAAACGATTGACGCCGGTAGCAACGCGATCGTAAATGGAAAGTTTTTCATGAAGATCCTTCTCCTGGGTGCCGGTGGATTCATTGGCGCAAATCTTGCCGAGCGACTCGTAAGGGACGGCACGCACGAAATCACGGCTCTCGATATCGAACGCGAGAAGCTTGATGAGACGGTGAAGAGCGGCGAGGTCAACTACATCCACTTCGACATCCGCGGCCATGAAAGAGAGCTCGAACGGCTGACGGCCGAGCATGAGCTGGTCGTCGACCTTGTCGCCATGGCCAACCCCAGCCTTTACGTCAGCAACCCAGTTGACGTCTTCAAGCTAAACTTCTCGGAGAACCTTAAGATTGCCGAATTCTGCGTGAAGCACAAGAAGCGCATCGTCCAGTTTTCGACGTGCGAGGTCTATGGAATCACCTCCGCTCGGGCATTCGGGAAGGATTCCTCGAATTACCCTACCCCGTTCGTTGAGGATGAGACGCCTTTGATCATGGGTCCGGTCAAAAATCATCGCTGGATCTATGCCTGCGCCAAGCAACTTCTTGAGCGCGTTCTGCACGCCTATGGCCTCGAAGAGGGACTGAACTACTCGATTATCCGCCCCTTCAATTTCATCGGTCCGCGCATCGATTACCTCCCGAGCGAGCAGACAGGCAATCCCCGGGTCTTCAGCCACTTTATGAATGCGCTGCTCTATGGGACACCTATCAAGCTGGTCGATGGCGGCGCAAACTATCGTGCCTATACCTATATAGACGATGCGGTGGACTGCATTTCACGCATCATCGACAACCCGGGCGGCGTGTGCGATCGGCAGATCTTCAATATTGGCACCCCCGAGAACGAAGTGACGATTAAGGAACTCGCCAGCAAGATGTGTGCGACCTTCGACAAGCATTTCCGCCTTCCAGGCGATCCCTTTCCGGACACCATCTCGGTGCCCAGCGAGGAGTTTTACGGCAAAGGATACGAAGACTGTGACCGTCGCATCCCTGATGTCACAAAAGCTCGCATGCTTGTTGGCTGGAGATCCAAGCATGATCTCGATTCGGTGCTGTACCACACGATGAAGTACTTTGTTGAGAAGCACCGTGCGAAACAATCAACCGCCGCACAAAAGACTTGCGCGGAAGCGGCTGAAAATCAGCCGCTCTTCTCACTTCCATAGAAAGAGAGCGCAAACAATCAAAGCGACGGAATAGAGAAGACCCGTCCACGCCGCGGCGCGATATCGCGGTGCCTCGGCTGTGAGCCAGGCGATCTGATCACGCAGCAACCAGGGCATGCCCACCCAGAAGAGACCGTTGATGATCCAGACATAGGCGAGAAGCACAAGGAGGATGCGCGTGGTTTCATGCCGCATGAAGGCCGCTTCGAGGAGCGGCTCTGCCGCGAGCAGTGCCAGCATTCCGATCGCTCGCACCGCCAGGAATTCTTCGACATATTTCCAGGCGAGAACAGCTCCTGCCACGATGGCCACCAGCATTACATTGCGCAGTCGTGCAAACTCACCGAGATCCATTCCCCAGATCAACAGGAAGCTCCAGATCGCTGCCAGGGCGATCAAAAGAGTTCCCATTGCGCGCGACCTTGGAAACCGCTTGAGCCATCTTTTTGACTCCGCGGCATGCCATAACGCCATGAAATGCACCACCAGAAGTGCTGCGCCCGTCAAAAGGCCTGCCGCTTGAAGAGTGACAGAGTAAATCATTTGACGGCACCGGCAGGCTGCCGCCGCCTCGTGCCTTCCCAGGTTCTTCTCGTGAGCGCATCACTGGCGGCCGCGACCTGAGCCTGCTTTTTGCTGAGTCCTTCGCCGCGTCCCAGCTCCGCACGGTTCCAAATGACGCGTGCCACAAAGCGTTTCGAATGGTCCGGACCGCTTTGTTCAAGCACTTCATACATCGGTGCACATGGTTCGATGGCCTGAAGAATTTCCTGCAGGGCACCTTTTGGATTGACTTCCTCGGGATCTCGCGCGATGCGCTCGAAGTCGTCCTCGGTCGCGCGGAGCACAAAATTGCGGGCCGCGTCGAACCCGCCGTCAAGGTAAACGGCTCCGACTACGCTTTCAAAGGCATCCGCAAGTGTCGAGGCTCGCTCACGGCCGCCACTGGCTTCTTCTCCACGTCCCATCATGAGATAGCGCCCAAGATCCAGTTCCTGTGCGCGAGTCTTGAGCGCCGTTCGTGAAACGATCCGGGTGCGAAGCTTTGTCATTATGCCTTCGCTAAAATCCGGATAGAGGCGGTACAGATGCTCGGTGACTACCAACTGGATGACCGCATCGCCCAGGAATTCGAGACGCTGGTTGTCGAACGGATAGTTCTTTCTTTCGAGCGAAATGCTGGGATGCGTCATTGCCTCCGCGAGGAGAAGACCGTTGCGAAACTTGTACCCCAGGCGACCTTCGATCGGATTCATGATCGAGGCGGCGTGGCGGCTTGGATCGCTGTGATTCATTGGATGCGGTATGCGTCTATCGCTAATTCGAGATTACTTTAAAGCGGTGTTCTGAAAACGGCTAAGATGACACGGAATCAGCACGATTCAAGATTCTGGCGTCTCGGGCACATCAGCCCTCCAGCGTATCATCCAGCGCCTCCAGCAGGCCGCGTATGGTCTCTTCGGTTTCATCTCCCATATTGGAGATGCGAAAGGTCTTTCCTTTGAGCTTCCCGTAACCCCCATCAATTATCATGCGGTGCTTATCGCGCAAACGCGTGATCCACGCGGCGACATCGACCCCCCGGGTGTTTTTCACGCATGTAAGGGAAAGCGAACGGTAGCCCTCCGGGGCGAAGAAGTCGAAGCCTCGTTCCCTCACCCAGTCGTGGACCATGGCGTTAAGCGCGCGGTGGCGCTCGTAGCGAGCCTCGAAGCCTTCGACAGCAATCTCCTCGAGCTTCGAGCGGAGAGCGTAGATGAGCGGAATCACCGGCGTGCTCGGCGTCATATCCTGTTCCTGGTTTCTAGCAAACTCGATAAAGTCGAAATAATAGCCCCGGCCCGGAATGACTTTAGCCCGTTCGCCGGCCCGCTCAGAAACCGAAAATAGCGCCAGGCCCGGAGGCAAGGCCAGTGCCTTCTGGCTGCCGGTGAGAAGCACGTCGATTCCGAGAGCATCCATTGGGATGGGTTCCGTCGAGAAGGAGGAGACGGTATCGACAATAAACATCACATCAGGGAATTTCCGCATAACATCTGCAATCGCCGGAAGAGGGTTTCGTACGCCGCAGGAAGTCTCGTTGTGAATGAGGGTCAGTGAATCGTAGGCTCCGGTCGAAAGCCTCTCTTTGATCATTTCAGGCAAAATGGCTGCTCCCCACTCGACCTGCAAAGCATCGGCCTCCTTTCCGCACCGCTTGCTGACATCGAACCATTTGTCTGAAAAGGCTCCGCACATGCAGTTGAGGACCCTCCGACCTACCAGATTGCGGATCGATCCCTCCATAACACCCCATGCCGACGACGTGGAGAGAAATACAGGTCGCTGCGTACCGAAGAGAGCCTTGAGCATGGGCTGAATGTGCTTGTAGAGCGCCTTGAAATCTGCCCCGCGATGGCCAATCATCGGTTCGCACATGGCGAGGTGGGTTTTCTCGGAAACTTCGACTGGCCCAGGAATAAAGAGTTTGATGTGCGGTGTTCGCATGGAAACTTGCTCTATTCCGGCAGTCGGGGCAAAAAGCAACTCCGTGTCGCGATCGGCCCTAATAAATCGTGCGCCCATGCTCGTCCTTATCCTCTTTGACTCTGCTTAGCAATCCTGCGTCGAGCCGTGGAGCCATTTTAGCCCTCCGCCGGAGACCGTCAGTCCCGATTTACATGTCATAGTTGAAAGCGTCCCCGTGCTCTCGTCCCGGTAGCGACTCGCTCAAAGGCGGCTATTTTTTTCGCCGAGGGCGAAAGCAAATACGACGCGCCGAAAGGTTTTTCTTCAGAGCACGGCGAGTGAAGCGGCGCCGGCCCAGTCCTTCAGTTCGACATCGCCACGCCCAGTGCGCCACGGCGTAGTTGGCGTCTTCGCGGCCACACTGTTCCAGACGGGGGCTCCAAACGAAAAGGGGTCTCGGCAAGGGCTCTAACAGTGCGACCCGTTGCTCCAGCCGATCCGATTTGTTAAAGTGCTCATACGCAGTATGATACCCTCATTCCGTGCAGCCCCTGCGGCCTTAGCCCGGCGTCCTCCGCATATTCAGTGCGTTTTCGCGTCACTGAAATCGTGAGCTCCGGAGTAGTCCTCTTGCTCCTCGACGCGAGCCTCGCTAGAGACGCTGACCTTAGAGAACTTAGTGCACGCCCAGAACGATCGGTGCAGCTTGGTCGAGTATTTTCGCAAAGCTGATCCGGACGTTTTCGTTGTAATACCACGCACTTGAGCTACTCGACGCCAGCTCGTCCGCGCGGCTTTCCGGGGATCCCCCTGAAATGAGTCTAAGCGCAGTTCCGTCGAGCAGAATCGTCGAAGGCGCCCCGGCCTCTGAAGGATCGTGCAGGATCGCGACAAAAAAGTAGTCTTCGAAGCGTGGCGTGTAGCCGTCGTGAAGGCGCTCGATCCGTATCTGGCGGGACCGAGGATTAATGTATGTCTGTGTGATGCGAACCTCACGATACTCGCTCTTAGCGGCGGGATCCCCCCCTCCTCTTCGGCCTTGACCGGCGCAGAGGAACGGCTCACGCCATCGTCCAGGTACATCGTGTACTGGCCATCTCCTCCCGGAATAAACATTGAACGTGACCGGGTTGGCTTGTCCGTTCCAGTTCCGCTGGCCTACAAATTGCTCCAGTTCGATCGTCGGCAGGATCGCTCCCGCCCGCACGTAGGTCGGTAGCAGGAAGGCGTTGTGGAGGCCGTCAAGATACAGCGCGGCATCGAAGCCGCGAACCGTGATGCCGCCCTCCATCGCGGCCGCAAGCGGCATCGCGTTATTCATAAAACAGTACCATCTCGACCTGCAGGAAGGTATATGTCAAGGCGGCCGCCCGCGTTTTCTTCGAGTTGAGGCTCGAGCAGCGGGGCTATCAAGAGATCCTTGCGAACCATGAATTGGTCATCTAAGAACTCGGCCTTGTCGTTATACAGTGCATGGTCTTGGGGGTCCGTTAGGATCATAGAACGGCAGATCGGCATCCCGTTGAGAGTGTTCTCGAACATGGCGTCGTAGAAGAGCTGCAGTAGACGATATCGCCGCTCGATGTAGTAACGGCAAACCGGCAGGACCATCGGGTAAAAGCGGCGCGCCTCGACCGGATTCACGTTATTCAAATCGACATACTGATAAGCCCACGGCTCTTGAAAGGACTTACTACCCTTGCGGATGTAATGGTTACGGAACCATGGCAGAAAGGCACCAACCATGGTCCAACGCATGAGCAGTTCGGGGTCTGCCCATTTTTGCCACCCGGACTCCGACTCGAATCCGCCAATGTCCTGCCCGCAAATCGCAAGGCCGCACATGCCGAGTGAGAGGACTTGCGCGACATTCATTCGAAGAAAATCCCAGGTGGACGCATTGTCGCCCGTCCATAGAGCAGCGAATCGATGCATGCCGGTGAAGCTTCCGCGACCGACGATGAAGTTGCGCTTATTGTCGCGCCCCCGGAGATTGTTCTTCTCCGATGTACGGGTTGCCAGAATTGAAGTTCCCCTCTGGATCCGTGAACTGATAGAAGTTCTCGATTCCGCTGAAGTTCTGGTAGCGGCGGCCGTTCGGGTCCTCCGCGTTAAAACGGGAATCGGTAACGAAATACCCACTTGTTAGGCCCTCATTGTAGGTCGAGCAACTCGGATCCCGGTTACTAATGATCGGAGTGATGTTGGTGCTGCATTTGATTCCCCGGTTGCGGAGATCTCCGAACGTGGCTTGAGCGGTCCTGGACGCCGACGTCGATATGTATGCCGTCAATAGGAATCCTGGCGTCGCGGTATGAGTTGACTGTGTAATATATGTCCGCCCAGCTCTCATAGCCATAGCAGCCCTGGTGGTATCCGAGCGAGTAACGCGGCTTTAGGCGAGGGCGACCCACCAGCGACGTAAAATCCTGGAGAACGCTCCCCCCATTGGGACCCGCGATGAAATAGTAATCCAGGTCGCCAAAGCGCGTGCCAATTAGATATCTGGCCGAATTCGCGTAGCCAATATCCACGAAGCCACTGTGCTGGGTTGTCGACGAAGATCCCGTACACGCAATCTGTTTCCGGATGGCCGTTGAACTCTACGAAGAATGGGTCTGAATGATAGAGTGGTTCGCGAGCGTCGAGCGGTCCCTGATTGTAAACCTGTTTGTACCGCATGTTGTCGAAATTGAAGAAGTTCACCTGCTCGGTGTTCTTGATCAACTGTTTGCCGCCCTGCTCCCCAAAACCAATATAGCGCGCCGTCGCAGGCTTGCGGACGGCTTGCACCACTGCAAAATTCTGGCCCTGGTCCGCGGCATAGAACAGCGAGGGATCGGCTGTTTGTCAGAGCCTATGAGGCGTGGAGTCAGTTAAATCGGTAATCGTTGCGCTAAACGGAAAGCTTTCCACCCTTATACTGAGAATTGTCTGCCCACGTCCGTTTCGCGTGATCACATCAGCAGTCGATGGGGTGCTGCCGGGACCCAAGCTCAATTTTGAAGGGCGAGTCGCGTTCCAGGGAAACGCGCAACTCGTCGAGAGTGTCCATGACAACGCAACGCGTTCTCCGATCGGTAAAGGCGCTTACCTCATTGCCCGGATTGAACCGAAACCGGAGGATGTTGGCTTGAACAAACTGGATCAACGCACCGCAGGTGCACCGTCCTGCTTCTTCAGCGTCAATCTCAGCGCCTTGCGGTCCGTATCGAGAACATATGACTCGACAGCTGTAACAGCAGGCCAGGACTCGTAAGAATCGAAAAACTCTTCCACTTTCAGGAATCGATACATGGAGCTGACCGTAGGCGTCAGCGCGATTTGCGGTGAACTCATTGTGCTTACTTTAGGATTAGTCGAAGAAAAATGGTATTAGCTTTAGGCAACCGGATGGTACTCGACGGCCATCCAAATGCAGTCTGTGTCGGCATAGTATTGGTGCCAGAGATATACAAACGTGCGCGGACCCTTCACTTCGCAGAAAGGAACCGTTGTTGTGTATCCGGCGCTCATCATTTCGTCGTGGTAAAGCGTCGAGTAACCGGCGCGGAACTTATCAAGGCTGAGTATCGTTGCGGAAAACGGTGATTTTTGCGTCCTCGGCCACGTAGTACTTTGCTACGGAGTACGCAATGGTCGCAAAATCGATCTTCTTGCGCCCATAGAAATCGCCTAATGCGATGCGGGCCGCCGAATCTGAGGACACGCGCCACTTAGCAAAGATTCCGTTGCGTGGATCGATTGCTTTGTAGTACATGACGCCCTGCCATGGCCAGGGGCCGCGTAGCGCGATAAGAAATTCGTCGTCGCCGTCGCCATCGTAATCGGCGCACATGACGCAATGTCCCGGCCCTTCCCCGTTCGTTAGGGTCGCCGTAAACGTCGAGCAGGCGGACTTGCTAGTTGTCCCAAATAAAGTTTTCCAAGCGCAGCCGATTGACGCGATCACGGGCTTCCTCGGCCCGGGGACCATCAACGCTGCCGAGCTTTTCATAGACGGCGATCGCTTCCTTCCAAAGCTTTTGCGACTCCAGAAGACGTCCAGCGTCAAAACCGGCTTTATAGAACCAGAAGTATTCCGGACCGCCTTTCTGACCTTGAGCGAAGGCATCGTAATAGCAGTCGAGCGCAGCATCGTAGTTGCCGAGTTTTTCCCATGCGGCCCCCATTTTCGCAAGGGCCTGACGGCTCCAGATCTTCGGCGCGCCAGCTTCCTGGGATATTTGTTTCCACGATGCGATGGCCGATCGATAATTTTCCGGGTCTCGAGCGCCTTGGGAGAAAAACGTGTCGCCTTTTTCAATGAGGACTGTGTAACGAAGTTCAGAATCGGGCTTCAGTTCGAGGACCCGATCAAGGATGGCGAGAGCTTCCTTTGGTCTCTTGAGCGCGTTGAGAAGGGTGGCTTGAGCGAGCCGGGCGCGCAAGGAAAGCGGGCCTCCCGACTTGACCACTTGTTCGAAGATTGCGATCGCTTCCTCCATTTGAGAGGGGTCGAGGGAGCGCGCCATCGCCTGGGCGGTAAGGAAAACGGCCTTCTCCGCGAGTGGCGAGTCCGAAAACTTCTCTGCGACGATGCCGAACTGGCCTCTGGCGCCCAAATAGTCGCCCCGGCGGTAAAAGATTTCCCCCAGTTTCATTCGCACCTCTGGTTCGAAGGAAGAATCCGGATATTGCGCGAGAAAGCGCTCTGCGAGCTTCGCGACCTGGGCCTCGGATTCCCGATCCGCCGTATCGCCGAGGAAAATCGCAAGGCAATCTTTCCTTTCGCTCGTCGCGGCATCGTCTGTAGAAACGCGACGAAGTTCAGCCTGGCCGCCCCGTGCAGAGGCCTGCGAATAGGCCCATTCTGCCAGCGCAAGCCTCGCGCGTTGTGCATAAGCAGACTCGCTGTCTGCGATTTTGCGAAGAAGAGCCGGGGCGCCGGGCGAGCGTTCAGCGGCTTGGCGCATGGCTTCAAAGAAGCGAACTCTTTCGACGATTGCTGCGAGATCGGAACGCGCGGCGAGCCGGCGCATCGCTTCGTTGCCGGCTTGTGGGATGCCTGCGAGCAGAGCACATACGGCGGAGTTTTCAAGAGCCGCAATCTCCAACTCTGGTGCGCCGCAGGCTTGCAGAAATGCTCCGGCCGCTTCCTTGTATGCTCCCAGGGCGGCTTGAGCCTGCCCGCGCACGAAACTGTTGCGAAAACCCTGGCCCGCTTGTGCGATTTCCAGCGCTTCCTGCGCGCGATTCGCGACAATTAGCGATGCCGACAGTTCCGCCCGTGCCTCGTCCGCGAGAAAGTGACTGGGATATTGCGTGAGGAATTCAGTGAATAGCTGGCGGCTTTTCTCGGCCTTGCTCGAACGTGCCTCGTTGCGCGCGAGGTAAAACAACGCAAGAGCGGAACGCTGTGCATTCTTGGAATCCGCCGTCCACCTACGCAATTCCGTGCTGGAAGCCGCTCCTTCGGAAGCGTAGATATGATCGAGTGCGGCAAAAGCCGTCGGCAGCCCAGGAAGACGCGAATTCTCCTCTATATAGGTCTCCATGATCTCCTCCGCCTCACCCGCCTCGTTTTGCTGCAAGCGGCTTTCGGCTAATGCGACCGCTACGGCGGCGGCGATCTGCGCAGGCGGATCTTTGATCTCTCTGAGCTTTTGCTCGGCTTTCGTGGATTCTCCGGACGCGAGCAGGGCGCGCGCGGAGAGGTATGCGGCGTACTGCTGCTGTTGCGGAGAGAATCCTTCCATCGGAGACAGGGACGCGATTGCACCGGTGGCATCTCCAAGTTTCAGCCTGATCTCCGCAAGCTCCAAGGCAGCTTCGACCGAAGAGGGAGTCTTTTCCAAGAAGGCTGAAAGCATCTCAGCGCCCTCGGAGCTGCGACCCAAGGCGTCGAGCATTTTCGCCGCCCCGACCGCAGCCTGGCCGGCAAAGGGCTTGTCGTGGCTTAAACCTTGATAAAGAGGCAAAGCCTTGGCCGGCATGTTGAGTGCGGCGTAGTTCTCAGCAAGCCGAAATCTGGATTCTCCATTCGAAGCACCCGATTTTTCCAGTAGCGAAGCGCTCTCGTCGAAGCGTCCCGCCGCAAAGAGCGCGCGCGCAAGCAACAACTCCGCGGCGGCCTGGTCCTCTTTTGCAAGTTTCCGGGTCGGGACCTGGCGCAGCTTATAGATGGCGGCCTGAGGCAAACCGTCCTCCAGCGCCCGGCGCGCCTCATCGAGGCGGGGATCGGCGCCCAAAGCCGAAACGGCGAGCGCTACGCAAAGGATCGGCGCCCTCATTGCCGCAAAGCCCGGGAAAGATAGCGACCGGTATAGCTCGACGGCTCCTGAGCGATCCGTTCGGGAGGTCCCTCGCAAACCACGCGCCCGCCCCCTTCTCCCCCCTCAGGGCCAAGATCAATGATCCAGTCCGCGCATTTGATCACTTCGAGATTATGCTCGATAACGATAAGGGTGTTGTGGGCGTCGCGCAATTTGATCAGCACCTCCAGCAACTTGTGGATATCGGCAAAATGCAGTCCGGTCGTTGGTTCATCGAGCAGGTAGATCGTGCGCCCGGTGGCGCGCCGGGCAAGTTCTGAAGCGAGTTTGAGCCTTTGCGCCTCACCACCGGAAAGAGTGGTAGCAGACTGGCCGAGCCGCAGATACCCGAGCCCGACATCTTGCAAGGTCTCGAGTTTGGAGGACAGCGCGGGTATGTTTCGGAAGAACCGGGCCGATTCATCGACGGTCATGTCGAGAACGTCCGCAATGTTCTTTCCCTTATAAGTGATTTCCAGCGTCTCCCGATTATACCGGCGTCCCCGGCAGACCTCGCATTCCACGTAAACGTCCGCAAGAAAATGCATCTCTATCTTGATGAACCCGTCACCCTGACAGTGCTCGCATCTTCCGCCCTTCGCGTTAAAAGAAAAGCGGCTCGCACCGTAGCCGCGCACCCGCGCAGCCGGGAGTTCGCGAAAGAGATCGCGGATTGGTCCAAGCGCTCCGGAATATGTCGCGGGATTCGAGCGCGGAGTCCGCCCGACCGGCGATTGATCGATCACAACGACTTTGTCGAACTGCTCGATACCGACAATGCGGTCAAAGGCGCCCGGACGCTCCTTGGCGCCGGTGAGATTCTGAGCGAGCGCGGCGCGCAAGATGTCGTTTATCAATGTGGACTTTCCGCTTCCAGAAACACCAGTGACGCAGGTCAAGCATCCTGCTGGTATTGCGGCGGTGATGTTCTTCAGATTGTTTTCGCGGGCCCCAAACACGCTCAGCCAGCCGTCGCCAATCTCACCGGCGAGCCTGCGATCCTTGCGCGGCGAAACGCGATGTCTAGGCACCGGAATCTTCAGAGTTTTCCTCAGATACTGGGCAGTCAGGGAGTCCTCGCATTGCAAGATCTCTTCCAGTGATCCCTGGGCGACGATCCGTCCGCCACGCGGACCTGCACCTGGGCCGAGATCAAGGATGTGATCCGCGGCGCGAATCGTGTCTTCGTCGTGCTCGACCACGATCACGGAATTGCCAAGATCACGCAGCGCACGCAGCGTCTCGATAAGGCGGTCATTGTCTCGCTGATGAAGACCGATGCTTGGCTCGTCAAGCACGTACAGCACGCCAGCCAGGCCCGATCCGATCTGTGTGGCAAGCCGAATCCGCTGGGCCTCTCCGCCGCTCAGCGTCCCGCTCTCACGATTGAGTTGGAGATAGCCAAGACCGACTTCATTCAAGAATTCCAGCCTCTGGCGGATCTCTCGCAGCACATCATGAACGATCTCCTCCTCCGCGCCGCTGAGCGCGAGGCGCGCCAAAACCGTTCCTGCCTCGGAAATTGGAAACGCGCAGAACTGGTTGATGTTGTACTGCCTTCCGTTCATATCGGAAATTGTCACAGCGAGGATTTCCGGACGCAGGCGCGTTCCCTCACATAGGCCGCAAACTCGGCGCCCCTGAAAAGCGCGCAGGCGTTTCTTGGTAAACTCACTTTCGCTGGTTTCAAATAGCCGCTGCATCTGTGCGACCAAACCCTCGAAGGGTTTCGAGACCGTGCGCTCCGCGGAGATCTGAACGGTGATCGCACGATCTCCGCTGCCGAAAAGCAACAGCGATTTGAAGTGCGCCGGAAGATCCTTGAAGGGCACGTCCAACGGGACGGGTGTGTCCTCGAGCAGGCCATGGAGAATCGCAGAGTAGTACTGTCGCATTCGCTTATGACCAACCCGCCAAGGCTTGATAGCTCCTTGATCGAGCGTTTTCGCGCTGTCTACCATCAGTTCAGAATCGAAGAACAGCTCTGTGCCTATCCCGTGACAGGCCGGACAGGCGCCAAGGTGGCTGTTGAAAGAGAAATGTTTCGGCGTGAGTTTTGGCATCGTGAACCCCGTGGAAGGGTTGCAGTAATCCGTGGAGAACTTTTGCTCCATCCACTTTTCGGTTCCCGATTCCATACGGATGACCGTCAGCATTCCACCTCCCCAACGCAGTGAGGTCTCGATAGAATCCGCCAGTCGCTGCCGAACTTCGTCCCGAATGGATAGCCGATCTACGACAGCTTCGATCGTGTGCGAATTGGATTTCGCAAGTTTGGGAGAGTTTGCCGCGCCCATCTCAATGATTTCTCCGTCGATGCGCAGACGCACAAAGCCCTCGCGCCGCGCCTTTTCAATCACGTCACGAAACTCTCCAACTTGGTTCGTCACCAACGGGGCGAGAAGCATCAGCTTCGTGCCTTCCGGCGAGGCGAGAATGGCGTCGGCAATTTGCTGGGGGGTCTGCCGAACGACTGGTTCGCCGGTCGCCGGATCATGGGGACGCCCGACGGCCGCGTACAACAGCCGCAAATAATCATAAATTTCCGTCGTTGTAGCAATCGTTGAACGGGGGTTTGCTGCCGAGGTCCGTTGCTCGATCGCGATCGCGGGCGAGAGGCCCTCGATGTAATCGACCTCGGGCTTCTGCATCTGGTCGAGAAACTGGCGGGCGTACGCTGACAGGCTCTCGACATACTTCCTCTGTCCCTCAGCGTAGAGCGTGTCGAAGGCTAGTGAGGATTTTCCCGATCCGCTCAAGCCTGTGATCACCACGAGCCTGTTCCGCGGAATTTCCACGTCGAGATTGTTCAAATTGTGCTGCCGCGCTCCCTTGATGCGTATGACGGAATGATTGCCAGGGTTCATGAACAGTGCGCCAGCATGAATCCACAAGCTTAAGCTACCGCAAACCGCCGGCGCAAGAACGGGGAATCGTCCCCCGCGCCATTGGGAACGGAAAGGGTCACTTTTGTGCAACCAAGCTCAGACGCAGCCACCACCAAACTGTCTTGCCGTCCTCCTGCGCGATACGGAAGACCTTGCGTGCGGAATCCGGCGCGTTGCGAACAAGATCTTGGACTTTTTCCCGATTCTCCGGCGACGTGCCGGCGGTCTGAAAATACCACTCGAGATCGGGCTGTTTGAAAGGTGCTGTGTCGCAGCGCAAGACCCGCAGTCCCTGCCGTTCGCAAATGGCGGTCCAACCTCCCGGCGACACAAAGCGTCCATGGCTCGGATCGCGTAGTTTTTCGACCTGGTGAATCCACTCCTCCGCCTCCGGTTCGCCATCCGGAACGCTCCCGTCGATGAGCAAGAAATGACCGCCGGACTTCAAGACTCGGGCCACCTCACGCACAAACGCCTCCCTGTGGCTGAAATGATGCGCAGCAACCCGGCAGCTGACGAGGTCGAACGAGCCGTCGGAATAGGGAAATCTTTCGGCTTCGTGCAGACGGGTGTCGATCCAGAAACCCCTTTCACCCGCGAGCTTGCGGGCGCTATCGAGCATCGCCTGTGAAATGTCCGTCGCAGTTACGGAGAATCCCCGACCAGTCAGGTAAACAGCTGTATGCCCACCGCCTGTGGCCACATCCAGCGCACAGGAGCCTGGCGAAACTTCGATTCCAGACAGCGCCAGAGCGACGTCGTCCGTATTGGCAAGAATGTGCGACTTTCCGTAGTTGGCGCTCTGCCTTTGAAATTGATCGCGGGCTGCTTGTTGAATCGGATCGAGAGTCATCAATTGCAGGATGAGCGCAAAACCCGAAAAGAGCAAAAAGGACTTGCCCTATCGCTTGCGCCCGCGCGAGTCGGCGCGCCGCCTATTATCATCGCGAGAGGTCCATTCATCATTACTTGGTTAAGGGCGCCAAGTCGGGCGATTACCTCGTCTTCCACTACTCAGGACACGGCTCTCAAATCCGCGATCGACTGGGCGACGAGCTGTCCGACAGTTTGGACGAGTTGATCTGCCCTCGGGATATGAACTGCAATACCGGTACCCACATCACCGACGATGATCTCAACAAGATTTTTACCACTCTGCCAGCGGGTGTCTTGCTGGAGGTGTACCCAGATTCCTGCAATTCCGGCACTGGGCTAAGGGTGCTTGATTTGGGTCGCCCTTCCGAACTCGGTCCGCCCAATCCCACCCTGAACCGCTATATCGAGCCGCCCATCGACCTTCTCGCTCGATTCGAGGGCAAGGAAGACGCAGTGAGTCGGCGTTGCAGCTGTTGATGTTGAACATATTGAATTACGTTTTTACGCGTTTTGTCCGAGCTCGTGTTTGAGCCGTGCAGTTGCGAAGATTGCCGTTTTGGGGTCCATCGCTCCCGCTCGAAGCTGTAACTCGTCGTCTGTTCTCAGCAAGGGGCGAGTTGATTTTACGAATGTGCGAGACCGTCAGGAGTTTATTTTCAACGTTTATGAAGCTGGAAGTCGCTGAAGCGCTGTATTTTAATTGGACCATGAATGCGACTTTCGACTCAAGCGCGGAATCTCCGCGCGACTATTATGTGAGTGCCAAAGAATTTGTGAGCCGGATGTCGCTCGAGGAAAAGGCGCTTTTGCTAACCGGTGATGGATGGTGGACGAGCCACCGGATCGACAGGCTCGGTATTTCAGCCATTTCCCTCACGGATGGCCCCCATGGAGTGCGAAAAGGACAAGGCGCCGGACTCTCTACCAGCCTTCCCGCCACTTGCTTTCCCACGGCCTCCGCGCTTGCCTGCTCTTGGGATCCGGAGTTGATTCGCGAAGTCGGCGTCGCTTTGGGGGAAGAGAGCCAAGCGATGGATGTGCAAATTCTTCTCGGCCCGGGAGTTAATATGAAGCGGTCTCCTCTTGGTGGCCGGAACTTCGAGTACTTCTCGGAGGACCCCATCCTCGCCGGAAGGTTGGCTGTCGCCTACATCCAAGGGGTGCAAAGTCAGGGAGTGGGCACCTCTCTAAAGCACTATGCCGTCAACAATCAAGAGTTCGAGCGAATGGCCACGAGTTCGAATCTCGACGAGCGCACCTTGAATGAGATCTATCTTCCCGCGTTCGAAATCGCAGTGAAAGAGGGTCGGCCCTGGACCGTGATGAGCGCCTACAACCTTGTAAATGGTATCTACGCTTCCGAGCACAAGCCACTACTTCGGGATATCTTACGGGATAAGTGGGGATTCACAGGCTTCGTCATGTCCGACTGGGGGGGGCGTCAATGAACGTGTGGCGGGTCTCAGCGCCGGCACGAATCTCGAAATGCCCGGCAGCGGGGACTATAACGTGAAAAAAATCGTACGCGCGGTCCAGCAGGGCAGACTTTCCTCGGAAACACTCGACCAATCAGTGGCGGAGTTCCTTGCCGTGATCCTGAAGGCAAAGGATAGCCATAGGGAAAATGCCAGCTTTGACATCGAGGAGCACCACGCTCTGGCGCGGAAGGCTGGGGGCGAGAGCATCGTGCTGCTGAAGAACGCCGACAGCATCCTGCCGCTGGATCTGCAAAAGCTAAAGAAGATCGCGGTTATTGGCGCGTTCGCCAAGACCCCGCGCTACCAAGGTTCCGGCAGCTCGCAGGTCAATCCGACAAAGGTTTCCAATGCCTACGATGAACTCGTCGCAATCGCGGGCGGCAACGAAATTCGACTATGCAGCTGGCTATGATAGCGACGGCGAGGTCAGCGAGCCCCTGCTCGACGAGGCGCGAAACGTGGCGATCCATGCGGAAGTTGCTGTAGTCTTTGCGGGGTTGCCTGACAGTTATGAATCCGAAGGATTCGACCGAAATTCGCTTGAGATGCCTGGCGGGCACAACCAACTGATCGAAGCGGTCAGCAGTGTGCAGCAGAAGGTCGTTGTTGTTCTGATGAACGGCTCGGCGATCACGATGCCATGGGCAGATCACGTGAAAGGCATTGTCGAGGGATGGCTCTGTGGCCAGGCCGGCGGCGGAGCCATTGCTGATGTGCTCACCGGCGTGATAAACCCGTCAGGCAAACTTTCCGAAACGTTCCCAGCGAGCATCTACGATACGCCGACGTTCCCTCATTTCCCTGCGCGAAACAGGCAGGCGAACTATGGCGAGGGTGTTTTTATCGGCTACCGATACTACGATACAAAGAAAATTGAGCCGCTCTTCCCCTTAGGCTTTGGACTGAGTTACACGACGTTCGCATATACGGGGATCAAAGCCAGTGCCCCGTCCATCAAGGATAGCGATGGCGTTACCGTGGAAGTCTCGATAAAGAACACAGGCGCAGTTGCCGGCAAGGAGATCATTCAGTTGTATCTTCATGAGCAGAACCCCGCTCTCATTCGTCCGGAAAAGGAATTGAAAGCTTTCGAAAAGATTGCGCTCGCCCCAGGCGAGGAGAAGGTCGTCAGCTTCAAGCTAAGCGAACGCGACTTTGCCTATTACGACAGCGATCTTCACAGTTGGAGGGTTCGCTCGGGGAGATTTGACATCCTTGTGGGCGGTTCCTCGCGGAATCTGTCGCTGAGGGCGACGATCGAAGTCCAGGCGACGGATCTCGGCTATCCAAGGCTCACGAGAACCTCGATGCTTAAAGACTTCCAGAATCATCCAAAAGGCAAAGCGTTCTATCCTGAGCTGCTAGAAGCGACTGGCATTGCGATTCCTTCTGTGAGTGATGCACTTTCGCCCAAAGATGCCGCCGAGAAGAGGAAAGCGCGCATGGCTGTCATGGCATTCGTGGACGAAATGATCGTCAACAAACTGCCTGCCTTCTCGGAGGGCAGATTTACCGATGAGAAGCTCGACGAGATCCTTCAGCAAGTTCAATGACGGCTGTTTCTTTGCACTGGCAACTCCGCGAGGCAGTATTTTCGCTGAATACCTATTATCGAACCTCGAGCAGGAAGATCAACTGTCCTTTCCCCCACGCCGGGCCTCGGATGTAAAGTGGTGCATCCTTCGCCAGCTTCGCCTCGGTCGTGAGCAGGAGATTCTTGTCGCGGTACAACTCGATGCCCAACGTGTAGAACGTCACTTCCTGCGAAAGGCACTGAACCTTGAAGAAGAACTCCTTGCTTGGAACGAGCCACTCCTCACCACCCCAAATTAGAGCGCGCTTTTTCTCCCCAAGAAGATAGAGCGTGTTGTAGCCAAAGATTCTCTTAATTGCCGGGGCGAACTTCTCCAGCGCGCCCGGAATCGGACCAGGAGGATTCTCTTTGGTGGCCAGCACAAGCGCGCTCCAAATGCGGTCCCCTTCCGCACGTGCCCCCGGCGTGCCACAGACCATGAACAGAATGGCAGCCGCAAGCGTTCGCCTCATCTCACGGAGTTTTCGGCAGGAATGTAATCGGCCCCTTCGATCCAAATCACCACGCCACGACCATCCGGGACGCGAAATTCGGACACCGAAAGCTGTGGCATTTCGGCGCGTGCAGAGACGACCTGTGAAATAAACTCGGAATGGCTTCGCCGGCCTCCTTCCCGTGGCAGAAATGTCATTGTCAACAATGCCGCGCAAGCTATCGCCGCGGCTCCAGACCATACGAGCCAGCGCAGCGGAAAAATCGCCGGACGCGGTTTCTTTCTCGAGCGCTCAATCTCTTCGAGAACGCGATGGTTAACAAAGTCGGGATGCGCGAGCGGAGGAGCAGTAAGATGTTCGCGAAGCAGCGACTTTGTCCTCGCCCACTCTGTTTCGTCAAAGTTCTTCATGGAGATCGCGAAGGAGAGTTTGGAGTTTCTTCCGCGCGTAGAAGAGCCGAGACATTACGGTGCCCAAGGAGCAGCCAAGATGCCGGGCAATTTCTTGGTAGGATAGATCCTCGATTTCCTTAAGCACGATGACAGCGCGGTGCTCCGCGCTCAATGCCGAAAAGGCTTCCTCAACACGCCGTTTGATCATGGCTCGGTCGAGACTCACTCCCGGAGCCTCCGGTTTCGAAGGGGTCGTGCGGGATGCCGGGTCTATCTTCCACGAACCGGACTCAATTTCGGTCTGCGGACGGATTCGCCGGCGGCGGCAAAGATCGATGGCCGCATTTGTCGCAATCCGGTGGAGCCAGCTTGAGAGGGTCGCCGTTCCATCGAATCCCGGCAAGGATCTCCAGGCCCGGATGAAGGTCTCTTGAGTTAGATCTAGTGCATCTTCTTCATTCCTAACGATTTGAAATGTATGCATGTAGATTCTCTCCCTATGGAGGGTGATAAGATTGTCGAAAGCCACCGTGTCACCGTCTCGAGCGCGAGCCAGCAATCTGGCTTCCTCGGTATCGCCACCCATTCGTCTATGACGCACGAAACGGGAAAATATTCGGCGATCAGGAGTTACCGTAGCGCTTGCGCCACTCGGCGCGATATTCACTCATGAGATCTACAATGCGGTCGCGTACTTTGAAGAGCAGCTTGTTGAGCGTCACCCGCTGGCGGGCCGCCATTTTCTTCTCTTGCGCAAGGCGAGCCGCGGCGTCCAACGCATCATTGGCGGCCTTGAGGCCCCGCTTGAGATAGGCAATTGTCATTCCCAATTCGCTGCAGTCATCACCGCACAGCGCCGCGGCGAGCTTTGCGCCACAAACCGCGGAACGCGTGGCCAATCGAATCGCCTCGGGATGATCCCTCAGCGATTGCTCGCGGTCGAGCCACGAATTTATCCACGTGTGCAACTTGAGGGTATCCTGGTAAATGGGGGACCTTGCGAACTCCTCGAAATCGCCTTCGGAGCATTCGGGCTCCTGGGCCGCCAGGCTCAATTCCTCCTCGCAGAGGCTTTCGGCCACTTCGTCCCACTCGGCGTCGCGATCTTCGTCGAATGATTCCCATCCCATCTCCTTGGCGATGATGTTGTCGCGGTCCGGATGATCGAGATACTTCTCCAGCAAGCCAAAATACCTCTCCGTATTGCGGTCTTGCTGCTGGAGAAACCGCTCCCATTGATACTCGTCCCAAATCTCCGGCGTGTCGAAATCGTCGTCAGCCATCCCAGAAATCCTTACTGCACCGCAGTTTCGGACGCAACGGGATTTTCAGGGATAAATTTCAGGCTTGAAAGCCTTGCGAACTTCGGCGAAGCGGGATTTTGCAGGCTCACCTTGCCTCCTGCAGACGCAACTGACCGCAGGCGGCGGCGATATCGTGACCCTTCTCGCGCCGCAGCGTGGCTGAAATATCCCTTCCTCGGAGGAGGCTTAAGAAGCGCTCCTGGACGGCCTGGGCTGGACGCTGCAAGTCCAGACCCCCAACGGTATTGTACGGGATGAGGTTCACCTTGGCCCTCAGACGGCGCGCGTGCGTGGCGAGTTCGATCGCTTGTTCGTCGGCGTCATTCACTCCACGTATCAGAATATATTCGAAGGTGAGAGGCTGGTTCTTGCGTAAGCAATAGTGTTCGCAGGCGTCCAGTAGCTCGCTCAGCGGATACTTGCGGTTGACCGGCATAATCTTGCCGCGCACTGCGTCTGTGGCGCCATGGAGCGAAATTGCCAGCCGAACCTGGAGGGGTTGATCGGCGAAATCGCGGATGCGCGGAACCAGCCCGCTCGTCGAGACTGTCATATTTCTGGCTCCAATGCCGGGACCCCATGACGCATTCAAAATCCCGATGGCTCGGAGCAGGTTTTCGTAGTTGGCGAACGGTTCGCCCATTCCCATGAAGACGATGTTGTTTACTTTCTCTTTGGATAGCTCCTCCACTGCGAGAAACTGCGCGACGATCTCGCCGGGCGTCAGATTCCGTTTGAATCCGTCGAGTCCGCTGGCACAAAACTTGCATCCGTAAGCACAGCCGACCTGGCTCGAAATGCAGATTGTCCGGCGGTCGGCTCGCTCTCCGTAGAGTGCGAGGGACGCAGGAATGAGAACGGTTTCGATCATTTGTCCATCGTGGAGGCGGAACAGGAACTTTCGTGTCGTATCGTTCGATCCGGTCTCCCTGACTTTCCTCAAAGGCCGCAATGTGAAACGCTCTGAGAAAGCCTTGCGCAAAGCCGCAGGCAAATCCGTCATCTCTTCGAACGTTCTCGCGCGGCGCTTGTATATCCATGCGCATAGCTGCGCCGCGCGAAAACCCGGTTCCCCCAGCTGTTCGAGTTCGCGTGCCAGTTCCCCCCGTGTGAGCGAAAGCAAGTCCATCGGGTCAAATTTGCCAGAAATTGGCCAACTTTCACGGCTTTCTGTGGAACGGAACTTGCTTTGAATTAGATCCGCTCGCATGGCCATCCACGTTGCCCTTACCCATCGCACGACGTATCGATACGACCGCACCGTCAGCCTCGGACCTCAGGTCATCAGGCTGCGACCCGCACCTCATTGCCGGACACCGATCTTGAGTTATTCCCTGAAGGTCGAACCGGAGAAACATTTCATCAACTGGCAGCAAGATCCGTTCAGCAACTATTTGGGACGTTACGTGTTCCTTGAGGCAACCGATCACCTCGAAGCAACGGTTGAGCTCGTCGCTGAGATGGCTGTCTATAACCCATTTGATTTTTTTCTCGAATCGGCGGCCGAGTCGTATCCGTTTGAATATGATCCCGGACTCTCGCACGATCTGGCGCCCTATTTGAAGCGCGAGGCGGAGGGAGCGCTCTTTGAAAAGCTTCTCGCCGGGATTAGTCGCAGCAAGCAACGAACGGTTGATTTTCTTGTGGCGCTCAACGTCCAGCTCCAGAACGAAATTGCTTACCTCGTCCGGATGGAGCCGGGAGTTCAGTCTCCTGAGGAGACCCTCGCGAAGGCGTCGGGTTCGTGCCGAGACTCCGCGTGGCTGTTGTGCCAGATACTTCGCTCTTGTGGAATCGCCGCCCGGTTTGTATCCGGCTACCTGATCCAGCTCAAGCCGGACCTCAAGTCACTCGACGGTCCGTCAGGAACGGAAAAAGACTTTACCGACTTGCACGCGTGGACAGAGGCGTATTTGCCTGGCGCGGGATGGATCGGTTTTGACCCCACCTCAGGGCTGCTTGCCGGCGAGGGCCACATTCCCCTCGCCTGCACGCCGGAGCCATCCTCCGCCGCACCCATCAGCGGAACGACAGAGAAATGCGAAACACAATTCGATTTTGAGATGTCGTTGCGGCGTATCTACGAGTCGCCACGGGTCACCAAGCCGTATGCCGAGAAAGACTGGGAGCAAATCCTCCTGCTCGGTGATCGCGTCGACGAGAAACTCGAAGCTGGCGATGTGCGCCTGACGATGGGAGGCGAGCCCACTTTCGTTTCCATAGATGACATGGAGGGAGAGGAGTGGAACGCGGATGCGCTCGGACCGACAAAACGCAAACTCGCCAGCGATCTCATTCGCCGTCTTCGAACGCGATTTGCGCCGGGGGCATTATTGCATTTTGGACAGGGCAAGTGGTATCCCGGCGAGCAATTGCCGCGATGGGCCTTTGGCTGTTTCTGGCGCAAGGACGGCGTGCCGATGTGGGAAAACATCGATCTCGTCGCAGATGAAGAGACGGATTACCGAGTTTCCGAACAGGATTCGGCGCTCTTCATCGAGGCCCTGGCGGGCCGGCTCGGCCTCGACAAAAAGTATGTCATGCCCGCTCATGAGGACTCCTGGTACTTTCTCTGGAAGGAGCGCCGGCTTCCCGAAAATGTCGATCCGCTGAAGTCCCATCTCGACGACGAATTGGAGCGGGAGCGGCTCGCGCGCGTTTTCGAACAAGGACTCAATAAGGTGGTCGGCCATGTGCTGCCTATCAAACGCGAGCGCAACATGGACGCGGCATGGATGTCAGGCGCTTGGTTTCTGCGCCCCGAAAGGCTGTATCTCGTTCCGGGCGACTCGCCGATAGGCTTTCGTCTTCCGCTGGACTCGCTTCCTTGGGTAACTGCTTCCGAGTATCCCTGGTATTACGAGCCCGATCCGCTGGCTGAGCGACCGCCGCTCCCTGCGCGACAGGCCCGCGACCGTCAGTCATACCTGCGCGCGGGGCTCCCGGAAGACTATCGAAAATTCCTCTCTGAAGGCGCGATGCGCCCGGGCTTCATCCCGCAGAATCGGCCGGGTCTGGCAGGCAACAGATCGCTTTCCGACCGAATCCCACAGCAGGGAGAGTCCGCGCCATGGATTGTCCGCACCGCAATGGCCGTCGAACCTCGGGACGGAAAGCTTAACGTCTTTATGCCCCCGGTCGTAGAGTTGGAAGACTATCTGGATCTTCTCGCTGCGGTTGAAGAGACCGCTCAGTATCTTGGGGTCCCTGTTCTGGTGGAAGGTTACCCGCCGCCGGGCGACCCGCGTCTGAATGTTATCAAAGTGACTCCAGATCCCGGTGTCATCGAGGTAAACGTCCACCCCGCCAGTTCCTGGAAGGAGATGGTTGAGATCACGACGGGCGTCTACGAAGACGCGCGCCAAACGCGGCTGGGCACTGAGAAGTTCATGCTGGACGGACGCCATAGCGGAACCGGCGGCGGCAATCATCTCGTAGTAGGTGGCTCGACTCCCGCTGACAGTCCCTTTCTCCGCCGACCCGATCTCTTGCGCAGCTTGGTAAACTACTGGCAAAATCACCCCTCGCTTTCGTATCTGTTCTCCGGTCTTTTCATAGGGCCGACCTGCCAAAGCCCGCGCGTGGATGAAGCGCGCAACGACGCGCTCTACGAACTGGAAATCGCGTTTAACCAGATTCCCGAGAAGGGCACTGTGCCGCCCTGGCTGGTTGATCGCATTTTCCGCGATGTCTTGGTGGACGTGACCGGAAACGCGCATCGCGCGGAGTTTTGTATCGACAAACTCTACTCTCCGAGCGGTGGATCAGGGCGGCTGGGATTGCTTGAGCTGCGCGCCTTTGAGATGCCCCCTCACGAGCGCATGAGCCTCGTCCAGCAACTCCTCTTGCGCGCGCTCATCTCCGAATTCTGGGATAAGCCATACCGGCAGCCACTCGTGCCGTGGGGAACTGAGCTGCACGACCGGTTCCTCCTGCCACATTTTGTCTGGCAGGACTTCGGCGATGTGATCGCCGACCTGAACGGAGCGGGCCACCCGTTCCGTAGAGAATGGTTCTCTCCTCACCACGAATTTCGCTTTCCGTTAATCGGTGAGGCCAATTACCGTGAGTCCTGCATCGAGCTTCGAAGGGCGATTGAGCCATGGCATGTTCTTGGAGAAGAGGGGTACATCGGAGGAACCGTTCGCTACGCGGATTCCTCGCTCGAACGCCTCCAGATCAAAGTCTCCGGGCTGATAGGTCCGCGCTATCAGATCCTTTGCAACGGTATACCAGTGCCTATGCATCCCACCGGAACAATTGGTGAATACGTTGCCGGCGTCCGCTATCGCGCATGGCAGCCGCCGTCCTGTCTCCATCCCACCATCGGCGTGCAGACACCGCTGGTTTTCGACCTGTACGACAATTGGAATGCGAAAGCCATAGCTGGCTGCACGTACCATGTCTCCAATCCTGGCGGACAAAACCCGGCGACGTTTCCCGTCAATGCCTACGAGGCAGAGAGCCGGCGCCTTTCGCGCTTTTTCCCATACGGACATACTCCGGGATCCGTGGAGCCGCTGCCGGTATCAAAAGCAAAGGAATTTCCGTTTACACTCGATTTGAGGGAACATTCCAGGGCCTAATTGCGGCATGGCCGCGACCGACGCGCCGCTTTCAGATCCAAAGAATCCCTCGTTGCTAGGCTATCAGCTGCGCCCTGGCTCGCGCGGTATGCCTTTCGACGAGATGGTCGGACCGGACGGCGACGTGCGTCCGCACTGGCGCGACGTCGCTGGATTTTTCGCGCGTCTTGGCCCCGAGGAAATCGCGCGCCGCTGGAACCAAGCGCGCAAGATTCTTCACGACAACGGCGCAGCCTATAATGTCCGCTCTCAGGGTGTGCTTCGGCCCTGGGAGCTGAACCCGGTCCCGCTCTGCCTCCCTGGTGCGGAGTGGCAAGCTATCTCGCGTGCTGTCCGGCAGAGGGCGCGGCTCCTCAATTTCATCCTCGAGGATCTGTATGGGGATCAAACTCTGTTAGCGAATCGCCTCATTCCCGCTGCGCTCGTGCTCGGCAATGCGTTCTACCTACGTCCCTGCCACGGTCATCGGGTGAAGAATGGCGTCCGGCTTGCCGTGTATGGCGCAGATATCGCGCGGGCGCCGAACGGTTCGTGGTGGATCGTTTCCGACCGCACCCAGGCTCCCTCCGGGATGGGTTACACTCTCGAGAATCGTATGGTTCTGTCCCGAGTTTTTCCGACCATTTTTCGGGAGACTCGAATTGCGCGGTTAGGCAGCTTTTTCGACGGATTTCGCACTGCTCTTGCTGCGCTCTCGCCAGGGCCGGCGCTGGAGCCGAATGTTGTCCTCTTGACGCCTGGTCCGCTCAGCGAGACCTACTTTGAGCAAGCGTATCTCGCGCGCCATCTCGGCTGCCCGCTCGTTCAAGGCCAGGATCTTGTCGCGCGGGAGGGGCGTGTGTTTATCAAAACCTTGGAGGGGCTTCGTCAGGTGGACGTCATATTGCGTCGCGTCGATGAAGATTATTGCGATCCGCTCGAGCTGCGGGACGATTCGCTTCTCGGTGTGCCAGGCCTCCTTAGTGCTGTCCGCGGCGGCACGGTCACTCTTGCTAACGCCCTTGGCAGTGGACTTGTCCAATGTGCGGCGCTCAACGCCTTTTTGCCCGGACTCTGTCGCAAACTCTTCGACGAGGAACTCTTAATTCCGTCGGTCGCGACCTGGTGGTGTGGCGAGGAAGCTGCTTTGCGCTACGTGATGGACAATCTCCACGGTCTCGTGCTGAAGGACGCCTTTGACTATCCTGGGAGTCGTCCGAATCTTAAACTTCCCACGGAGCATCTGCGCAGCGTTATCCTTGCCAGGCCGGCCTACTTCGCCGCCCAGGAGTTCGTTCGGCTTTCGCAGTGTCCCGATTTTGCCGATGGGCGGCTCGATGCGCGCTCTATCGTGCTGCGCGTCTTCGCGGTTCGTATCGGTGACGACTACGAACTCATGCCGGGCGGATTGACGTGCGTTGCCGAAGAGGAATCGAGCGATGGCGCTCTGATGCTGCAAGCGGGAGGCAGCAAGGACACGTGGGTGGACATCGAGAACGCACCCTCCGCTCATGCCGGCGCGGCCTTTGCTATCGAACTCCAGCGCACCCATCTGGACCTTACCAGCAGGGTGGCGGACAATCTCTTCTGGCTCGGCCGATACACGGAGCGGGCGGAGTTTACCTCCCGCATAGTGCGTTGCGCGCTCGAGAACTACTCCGAAGAGCCGGGATGGGTTGAGCAGGCGGACGTCTTGCCGCTGCTTGATACCTTGAAACATTTTAGTCAGTTTTTCGGGCCGCGGTCCGGCGAACAGATCGATTACAGTCTGTGCCGACAGATGGCCGATCGCTCGTGCTCCGGGAGTCTCGTATCCCTTCTCCTTAACCTCCGAGGACTCGCGGCCGCAGCGCGTGACCAGATCAGCAACGACACCTGGCGGATCTTGAATATTCTTTCGCAGGATATTGCCTTCCCCGAAAATCTGTCCGCCAGCGAAGCCGCTTTGCATCTCAACAACGTGATTCTAGCGTTATCTGCCTTCCAAGGCCTTTTTAACGAGATCATGCCCCACGGCCACGCGTGGCGCTTCGTCGATCTCGGGCGCAGGATCGAACGTGGAATTTATCTTGCGCGATTGGTAGCCGAAATTCTTCATGAGGAACCGGAACCGCGTCTGGGACCCTATGAGCTCCTTCTGGAAACTCTCGATGCTCTGGTGACTTATCGCCAGAAGCATGCGTCGCTGCGGGCGGCCTCCGTGCTCGACCTTGTTCTCTGCGATGAGAGCAATCCGCGCTCACTTGCCGCCCAGTTAGCCTCGAGCATGAAACACCTCAAGTCGCTGCCTCGTGAGTCCACGGATAGCTACAAGCTTCCGGAAGAGCGGCGACTGCTCAGAGCCCTGAGCGATATCAGGCTCCTCGACGTGTCGGAAGCCACCGCTCCGTCAGGCCGCGCGGAAGCTTTGCGAACGCTCGGGCTAATCGAAAACCTCTTCGCCGAATGCTCCGAATTGATTACTCTGCGCTTTTTCACGCACTTGCGCACGTCTTCGCTCGGCAGGGACAGTGCAACGACCGAGCTTCGTACCGCGATATGATCTACGAGGTTTTCCATTGGACCGAGTATCGTTATTCGGAATCAATTTCCCTTTCGGAACACGCGCTGCATCTGTTGCCAAGAGATCTGCCGGGCCAAAAGGTGCTTTCCTCCTCGCTCGAACTTGTGCCTGAGCCAACGGCATTGCACGAACATCTCGACTATTTTGAAAACCGGACCACCTCTTTCATCATTGCCGAGCCGCATGTCGGAATGCACATCAAGAGCCGCAGCCGCATCGATTGCGACCCGCGCCCTTCCAAGCCTCCAGCATCCCCGCTGGCTTGGGAGTCCGTGCGGGCTGCGTGCGCGGCAGACGAGTGCGATCGGCTGGCTTTGGATTTTCTCTACCCCTCCCCTTACGTCCCCTACCTCGATGAACTGCGCGAATACGCGGAACCCAGTTTTCCGAAAGACCGTCCGTTTGTCGAGGCGGTCGTCGAACTCAACTCACGCATTCACGCAGACTTTCATTTCGACAGGACGGCAACCAACGTCTCCACCCCGCTTGGGGAGCTTTTCCGGTACCGTGGGGGCGTTTGCCAGGATTTCGCCCATCTTGAAATCGGCTGCCTGCGCGTCTTGGGGCTACCTGCACGCTACGTGAGCGGCTATTTGCAAACGGAGCCGCTTCCCGGTCGGCCAAGGCTTTTTGGCGGTGACGCATCTCACGCCTGGGTGTCAGTTTATTGTCCCGGTCAAGACTGGTTCGATCTGGACCCCACAAACAATCATGTTGCGGGTGCCGGCTATCTGACGCTGGCCTGGGGGCGCGACTACGGGGACGTGAGCCTTGTTCGAGGAACCCTTTCTGGCGGCGGAGAACATTCGCTTTTTCTCTCTGTGAATGTCCAGACGCTCGACGAAGCACGGCCGAATAGTCATTGAGCCGCCTACTGATCGCCTGCCATCGTTGTCGAAGCTTGGAGGCAATCGACGCAAAGGGAAAGCCACTGAAACGCGTTGAGCCACGCG